>CANDVA010000021.1 GCA_947389015.1 uncultured Clostridia bacterium
TTCATTATAATTCTATTACATGGATTGTGTCAAGTTTTATTATACAACATCATTGTATATTTCAATCGGCACAAAATCCGAAAGTGCTTGATTTTTGTACCTGTTCAGTTCCTGTTGCTGATGATTGAGATTTTCGCGGAGCAGCTTGTTCTGATTGATTATTCCGCTTATTTCCTCGTTCGTTAAATCGGCGGGATTTTTCTCGGTAAGCGTTTTTATTTTTTGGTTCATAGCCTTTATGTTTTGCGCGTGCTGTCGGTATTCTTTAAGCGGGAGATGTTCGTGATACGCGCCTACGATCTGCCGACCGATTTGGTGATCGTTCAGTATTTTGGTCATTTCATCGCGCTCCGCGTTGCACCACAAAACAGCTTCGCTCTCCTTTTTTCTGCTTGCCGTTATTCCGAGCATTTGTTGAATGGCGCGTTTCATTGATACGCGAGTTGATAAGCCCTGTTTCTGGTTATAGCAAACGGGAACAAAATCAATATGTAAGTGCGGCGTAGCCTCATCAAGGTGCATAACCGCATTAAAAACTTTCAAGTTGGGATTACGCTTTTCAAATTTCCGCATATATTCATCGAGCAAATCAATAGCGGTTTGCCAATTTTCCGAACCAACTCCGCACGTTTCGGAATTGCCAAATGTAACAACGACCTCTTGAAATAATTTTTCTTTCTTGCCGCGGCTTATATGGTCGTAATAATTTTCAATCACTCGGTCTTTGCGTGCTTGCTTGGAGTTATATTTGGCGAGAGCGCTGTCAAAAAGTTCGTGATAGAGTTCCCGCAGATCATTTTGAACGTAGACAATATTGTCGGTAGAGCGACTGCTGTCCACATTTCTCGCCGTGAAAATTCTGTTGTTATGTTCAATGCTTCCATCGTCCTGTCGGAAAGAAACCGAAAGAGCCTTTGGTGCTTCAGCCATAGAAAACCTCCTTTTTATTGTGTGGAATTATTACAATTATCACCATTGATGTGGCAATCATTGCAATTTAAATTATAGCACCGTTGCTAATTTTAGGGATTGCGCGGAAAGGGTAACGCAATACCCGTTTTGTCAATCGGAGATTAACAAAACAGGCTTGCGTTAGGGAAAAATTTCCCTAAAACCCCTGTCATCATCGCAATTAAAATAATTGCTCGCACAATTTAGGGAAACCCTAAATTATTTTTTGCCTGTCAAAAACTTAGCGCATAGTAATTGAAATGACCATAATCCCCGAAACCGAAAAATTATGCATAGTCATTTTGGCGAATATCTTTTGCTATTCACGTTCATACTCGATCACTTCAAAAACGGAGTAGCAGTTCAACGCCTTGCACAGCTTATCAAGCGTTTTCGTGTCAATAGGAAGATTATGCCGCAGTCGGTGAATGGTGCTGCCGCTTATCTTGTCGTATTTCATTAGCTGATAAGCTGTCAGCTTATTTCGCTTTAGCGTTTCCCAAAAGGGCGCATACGTAATCATTGAAATTACCTCCCCTCAAGAATTGTTAGGCAACGAATTTGAAAAGAAAATCTAGCAAAGCTGAAAAAAGAAAAGGTGCGGGGCAGAGCCGAAAAGGTATCAAGGGGATTTTCTCCAACCTAAAGATTATGTTCAAAAATGCTCCGCGACTCCGCCTCCGCTTTTTCTTTCAGCTTTGTAAGTTAGTTTTCCGCGCTCGGTTCGTTTTCGTGTTCGCGCTTGATTTCCTCAATAGCCGCAAACACCTTTGCCCTCATAGCGTCCGACAACTCTTTCCGCATACGACGAATAAATGTCGGCTCGGATATGCCAATCTTCTCGGCAATCTCGTAGAGGTAGACCCTGTTCTCCTTTGCCGCCGCGCGAATGTCGTTGTTACGTTTCATCATAATATCGACCTCCCAATGATATAATTTTTTTGAAAATCCCCTTGACAAAAGCAACTGATTGTAATATAATAAACTACAGCACAAACATTTGTTGTTGTGATTATATTATACATCATTTGTTTTTGCTTGTCAAGTAAGTTAACAATGTTGTACTTTTTGATACAAGGGAGGATTTTACTATGGAGAACATAAGCAGCATAGACCGCTTTGCACAGCGGCTTAAGGTGCTCCGCAAGGAGCGCGGTATTACTCAACAGCAGCTCGCTGACGGAGTGGGGATTTCCAAAGGCGGTTTGTCGTATTATGAGAATGCGGGTCGAACTCCCGATATTTCGATTTTGGAGCGTTTCGCGGACTATTTCGGCGTGACGACCGACTATCTTCTCGGACGCACAAACGCGCAAACTCAAAAAGCGAAATTGCAATCCGTGTGTAATTATACGGGGTTGTCCGACAAGGCGGTAAATCTTCTTTCGGATTTGAAAGAAAATTCCCCCGCGCAGCTCCGAGTGATAAATTTCCTTTTGGAGCAAGCGGCGGGAGATATGGATATTACCTATGACCTCAACGATACCGATAATTTTGACGGCAGTATTTTGAACGCAGTTGTACGGTATTTGAACCGTTACAGCGGATGTGATGAGTATCTCGCGGAGTATGTTTCAAGCGGCGATGAGGGGATTTCAAGTACAATTCAAAACGCGCTCTATCAGCTTATTCTCAATCAGGCGGTTGCCGCTTTGAAAAAAGGGGTTGACGAAATGGTTGATGTTCTTTATGAGAATACAAAGAGCCGTGACTGACAGATAACAAAAGCCGCCGAGCACACCTGTGCTCGGCGGCTTTTGTTGCATATCAAACATCTGCAAGATTGACTATTATTTTCCCTTGCCGTTCTGCCATTCGGACGGTTTGTCCCGTGCCGCTCCGTTGTTTGCCGCTGTAATAGCACAAACATAAGTCCGCCAAGTTTACAAGCCGCTGATTTCGCAGCTTCATACAACCGTCAAAGTAATGCTCCGAGCATATCTCGACCGTATCTGCCGCCAATAGCAGTTGCTTAAATTCTGCCTTGTCGTTCTCGCTCCATTTTTCCGTCTGTTCCTCGGCGGAACAAGGCAGAATGAGGTGTAGTTTAATATGCGGAAAGCGTTCCCGCAGCTCGATAACCACACTCTCGCATAGCATATCCCAACCGACAGCACCACCCGCGTAAAAATCTGTTGCGCCTTCGTCAATCAGTTCTAAAAGCTGATCGATGAGGGCTTTCTTCAATTCCGCCGTTTCCTTGACGTTCCTGTGACCCGTAAAGCATATGTTCTTATTCATAATCCCATACCTCCAAAGTAGATTATGAATACATTATAACATAATGGTATAAACTTTACAAGTGGGCAGTACAATAATATTCATCATAATGGTAAAATGATATTAAAGGTGGTGGTATAAATGGACACAAATGAGCGATTAAGAAAATTGTTAGATGAACGCGGTTGGACATATTACAAGTTGTCCAAAAGCAGCGGTTTGTCGGAGTCCACGGTTACGAACATCTTTAAGCGGAATACCGTACCGTCAGTCCCGACTTTAGAGCTGATTTGCAAAGGCTTTGGGATAACCTTGTCGCAATTTTTTGCGGACGGAGATATGGTTGAACTTACTCCCGATCTCAAACAGATTTTTGATGGTTGGTGTAATCTCACACCAAAGCAAAAGCAAGCCGTTATGCAGATGATTGACGCGATGAAGAACGACAGCGACTAAATTTCTTGAAACGTTTGATGAAAGACCTTTAATAAAAACGAGAGCCGATCTCATAACGAGGTCGGCTCTTAATAACCATTGTAATATATCGTAATAGTCGCGCTACTCAATATTCCTTATTAACCAAGTCAAGACCATAGTCCTTTAAATCGCCGTTTATCGCGTCTTGCAGCCAGCCGGCAACGGATTGCTTCTGTTCCTCAAATGGCAGCCATACTGCGGGAGTTGCAATTATCGTATGCGCTGTCATATTCCGGGGATCGTCATACCACGCGACACCGTCCCAAATAAACAGACTTACTCCCGCCTCTTTGAATTGCGGAATGGCATCTTTTAGAATATTCTGAAAGATATCGGCGCGTTCCTCGTCAACGTCCATAACGCCCGTATCAAAGTAGTTCTGCACCTTTGCAAGATCGCCGTCGCGCGTAGAGCAATCAAACAAAAGATGAATGCCGTCGCCGTATTTTTCGTGAAGCGATCTGAGACAATCCAACGTGAGATTGTTGCTTGTCAGCTTATCCGAAATTTCTTTGGGAGTTTGCCAGACATCCGTCGCTATGGAGTGCCAATCGTTGTGCAAAAGAAGCGACGCGTCCACCATAACGTTTTTGCTTTTCGCGTCCGAAAAATAGTTTGTGAAAATATCGTCAGACAACAGCGCCGCAGCGAACCCTCCCGCGCTGTAACCCGTTACTACAACGGAATCGGGTTCTTCAATTCCCGCAAGTTCTGTAACTGTTTTCATTGTTTCCGTGTAGTTGACATATCCGTTGTGGTAGAGGATTTTTTCTTTTCCGTCCTTGTCAATATATTTAAACTCTCCCGTTCCCGCGTGAAAATCTCCCGTAGCATACGGGAATAAGATCATATTCCATTCTTTAAAAGGACTTCCCTCAACATCGGACGCAAGCCCGCCCATATTCATTGTGACGTTAGCTAGCATATCAATGAATATCTCCGTCGTGTTGTAGGTGTCGTCTCTCGCTGTTTCCTCATTTATGCTCACGCCGCCGCCCGCGAAATATACAAGAACGTTGTTTTCTGTTCCTTTTCTGAAAAGCGCGCGGTATTTACCGCCCTCGGAGGTTTTCATTTCATTGTTTGTAACACGGTACCATTTCCCCACGGTCGGATTTTCCTTTAAATTCGGATACTGCAATACAAATTTATATATGCATACGGCAACTATCAGCACAATCAACAGTATAATCGCCAAAACAATAAAAACTCTTTTTACGACCTTCATAGACTGTTCCCCCTTATTCAAACCGGCATATATTTGTCGAGGTATTCATCCACCGTTTCCATATAGGCTTTCATAACGGCGTTGTCGTTTTGAACACCGTGTCCCGAATGGGTGGCTTCAAAAAGTTTATAATCAACACCGTTATCCTCAAGCGCTTTCACCAAATGCCGTACTCCGTTCCAAGGCTGCACCTTGTCGTGCGTACCGTAAAGCAAAAGGCTCGGACAAGTATTTTCATTGACAAAACGGAACGCGGAGATCGGCTTCATAAGTTCCTGATACGAGCCGTCTTTTATCATTTCGGGAGTTAATTCCACGCCGCCCATTACGCCGAATAAGCCCGCCGCCGCTTTTCTTGAATCGTCCGTATCTCGATCGAGACCGTAAATTCCCCAATCCTCGGCATAAAAGCTTGACGGACCTACCATTTCAAAAAGGAGCTTTATCGGAACGGGAGCCTCGGCAGCATCTCTGTACGCGTAAAGCATAGCAAGACAACCGCCAGCCGAGCCGCCCGACATAGTCATCTCCCTGACGTTATATCCGAGCTTTTTCGCTTCCTCAATAACGACGGGAACAGCCGCCTTTATTTCGTTCGATTGAGTGAGAACGCTCGCGTTGTTGGTATCGGTTCGGAGCGTATAGTTTATTCCGCACGCCACATATCCCTTTTGGCACAGCCAAGACAGCATTTTCTTGTCATCCGCTTTATCGCCGGAGGTAAATCCTCCCGCGTGAAGATACACAACAAGTCCGTAGCTATCTTTCGAGTTATCCTTCGGCAAATAGAGATCGAACTTATTTGCTTCACCGTCACCGTAAGAGATATCCGTTTTCAGAGTACCCAAGTCGTCGCTCCAATCAACACTGTATTCCTTTGCCCACGACGGAGTAATCGCGAATTTCGACACAACGCCGCCGATAAATGCCGCGACAAAAACCAGAATACCTATTCCTACCGGCACCGCTCTCACCTTCTTTTCTTTATTTACCTTGCTCATAAGAAATTACCTCCAAACATCGTTCCGCCAAGCAGAATATTCATAAATCCGCGCACGGCAAGCCGTCCCAGAACAACGCCGACAACGATAATAACCAATAAGATAATAATTCTTTTTGCGGCAATCGACATAAAAATTCATCCTTTTAATTCGCTTTATTTTCAAAATTACCTAATGAGGCTTTTTGATCCTGATACAGTTCGTTATTCATAAGCTCGGGGTTTTCTCCGACAAAGGCTTTTGCCGCGTTCTCATCGCCTTGAAGCTGCCACATAAACCACGCCATAACATACCCGCCCGCCGAATACATCATATGATCGTGATCCATACCTATTCTTCTCGCCATAACTTTCGGAACTTCTATTTTGTCGTACTGCTTATTAAGCTCGTCTATCGGGATAACGATTTCCGTTTCAAATTCGCCCTCGGTTCCCGCAAGTATCATTATCGGGCATTTTACTTTTGAGGAGTCGTATGTATAATCGGTCATCTCGCTCGTTGTTTTTTCGCTGACGGGAGAAAGCGGAGCAGCTGCCTTAATATACTTGCTCTCATCGTATTTTGTCAAGACGTTGAAAACCGCTGCGCCCCCTTGAGAGAAACCTGTAATGCCAATATTTTCAACGTCGATTTTATTATGAAATACGCTGTCAGACCTTTTATTTTCGTCGAGCATATAATTCAGCGTCGTAATCGTCGTTTGTCCTGAACCCGTGTTTTTATCCTGCGTTCCCACTACGATAAAGCCCCACGAGGCAAAAAGCTTAAACTGCGGCTCGTATTTGGTCGCCTTGCCGCCCGTGCCGTTGACTACCAGAATCATAGGGTGTGATTTATCGGAGGACTCCAGTTCTTCAGGATAATAGATAGTATACTTTTTTATGGGATCGTCTGCTTTGACGGTAGTTTTCTTTGTTGCATAGCTACCGAATTGCAAATAACGCTGCTCAATTTCTCCGCCCGTTTTTATTTCCTCGTTATATCCGTCGCGGATATCGGGATAATTATCCCACACCAAATACAACGCTCCGAGAGCGACAATAAGTGCCACAGGAATCAAAAACAATATGAGCAGAACCTTTTTCCACAGCCTCATTTTAGGACGGCGAACTCCGTCTTTTTGAGGAACCTTTACAGCCATTTTTACTGCCTCCTTGAAAATTCATACTTGACAAATTCAAATATTTGTGATATAATTCAGATGAAACAAATGTAACTTCACAGTCAAATTATATCATTAAAAGACCGATTTGTCAATATGGTTTTAAAAATGATACATTATAGGAGGATTTGTAACATCGTGGATAATGCCGAGAGAAATTCTTATGTTAAAAAACAAATCACGGAAGCTTTGATCGATTTTTTGAAGAGCAAGGAGCTTAGCGATATTTCCATTAGCGAAGTCACAAAAAAAGCCCGCGTGAGCCGAATATCCTTTTACCGCAATTTTGAAACAAAGGAGGATATTCTCAAAGCGTATATCAACACGATCTTTCACGAGTGGATGAACGAAACGGACAAAAAAGAGAACATACCCTTAAGCGAAACTCTCGGACTGATGTTTTCTCATTTTGATAAATATCGGGATTTTTACGCCTTGTTGAGCGAAAGGAAACTTGTTTGTCTTTTGAAAGACGTGATTGTCGACTTGTGCGGTCCGAAGCCCGAACATTCGGCGGTTGAAGCCTATGCGAGCGCGTATGTCGCTTATACGCTGTATGGTTGGGTCGAGACGTGGTTTATGCGCGGAATGAAAGAATCCGCCGAGGAAATAGCAGGTATGTTCAAGGAACGGGGGCTGTAACGCGGGAAATTTTATGACAAACAAGAGCCGATCTCACACGAGGTCGGCTCTTAAGATTTTATTCGGAAAAATACAGCGCACAATATTCCAACGACTTATCAATAAAGCGCCGCATAACGTCCAAATCGCGGTACATTCCGTGATTGGCGTGGGGGAACTCAAAATAATCAAAGACTATACCGCTGTTTTCCGCCGCTTGCTTTATCAGCTCCCGCGAGCTTGCGGGAACACAGTGATCTTTCAGTCCGTAGCCCATAAGCGTCGGCACGGAGTTTTCGTTCAGCAGTCTTGCGGGAGATATTTCATCGATAAATTTATCGTATTCTCCCGATTTAATCATTTCATCGGTGATATCGGCTCCCGTCATAATTGAAGCAAATTCGGCTTCGGATCGCCACTTGTTGGTTTTTATCAGTATATCCCAATCACTCGGTTCAAAGTCGGCGGGCGCGGCAAGCTGAAACACAAACCGAACGGGTATCGGCGAATTTTCCAACGCGGTATACGCGTAATTCATTGCCAGCGTACCGCCCGCCGAAACTCCGCACACTGCCATCGCGCGAGGTTCCGCGCCAAATTCCTCGGCGCATTTGTCCTTTATTGCCTTAACGCAGCTTTCGATTTCGGAATTCATCTCGTGAAGACTTACCCGGGAATTCTTACCTTGCAAAGAATAGTCAAGAGTGGCGGCGATATAGCCCTTTGAGGAATAAAATCTGCACCAAGCCGCGCCGTCCTCCTTTGAACCCGAATTAAAGCTGCCGCCGTGAATAAACAGTATCAGATAATTGCTTTCGCGTTCGGAAACGTCCGCAGGAGCGTAAAGATCAAATTTATGCCCATTGGTATTCTCGTAAACGAGATCGGAATATAATACTCCGTTCCATTCACATTCGAGCAGCTTCATAGGTGCGCCGCCGAGCGCTCTGACCCTTAGAACCGCGCTCGCGGAGAATACCGTCAGAAAAAGCGCCGTCCAACAAATTATTTTTCTGTTTGTTTTCATTTCGCCACCTATATTATGTTGTCAAGAACCGTTTCGCCGACCAGCGCTCCTAGCACGGCGGCGGCAGCTATAACGATAACAGTTATCACTATATCCGTTATGCGTGTTTTCCTTTTGCTGTCCATTACAAAAACATTCCTTTCGTTATATCGGCGGAACTCAGTCCGTTTTCAGATTAGCCCGCTGATTTTGATACAGCGCGTTTCGCAAAATTTCGGGATCACTGCCCGAAAACGCTTTCGCGGCGTTCTCGTCGCCCTGCAGCAGCCACATAAACCACGCGGTCACATACCCGTCCGCGGAATAAAGCATTTCACCGTGAGCCGCGCCCTTTCTTACAGCCATAACCTTTGAAGACGTAACCTTTTCGTAAGAATCCGCCTTTTTTTCGGGTGAAATAACGTCGTTATTAGTGCCGCACAGCATAAAAACCGGTATAGTCGTTTTCGCGGGATCATACGGTATCCCGATAGCCGCGGCGGTTTCCTCCTCCGTAGGCGAAAGCGAAACAGCGCATTTATATAAAGCACTGTGTTCGGTATCGTTGATCGTGTTGTACACGCCGACACCGCCTTGAGAATGTCCGACTATGCCGATGTTTTCAAGGTCAAGCTTCCCGCAAAAGATACTGTTTTCGTCCTCGTTTGTCTTTAAAAGAAAGTCAAGGGTAGCGTCTGCTTTTTTGCCCTCCCACGTGGACGGGTCTTCGTTTCCGACGGCAATAAATCCCCGCGACGCAAGGTGCTCGAACACGGGCTTGTATCTGGAAGCACCCACGCCCGTTCCGTTCACGAACAAAACGACAGGGTATTTTTTATCGCTTTTTTTCATCTCCGAGGGATACCAAATTTCTATTTTTTTGATATCCGCGTCATCGGGATAATCGATCTCAAAATAATCGGTTTCAAATACCCCCGAGGACATATACCGCGCTTCAATTTCACCGCACGTTTTTATCTCCGTCGTGTAGTTTTCGGAAGCCATCGGCGCGGTTATAATGTTGTTCCACAGTTTTTTTAACCCCAAGTAACCGAGCAGCAGCAATAACACAGTAACCGCCAGGATTATCAGAAGCACCTTCAATGCTTTTTCATAAAAGCCCTCCTTGACAAATTCCAAAATATGTGCTACACTTTAAATGGAGCATATGATCCATTATGTCTTAATTATAACACGCGCAACGGACATTGTCAAGAGATTTGACTTAAAAGGTACATTTAAGGGGGATATGTTACATTATGAACAGCAGAAATATTCAAGTGAAAAATGATATCGCAAACGCGTTTATTGAGCTTTTAAAGCGTGCCGACTTCGATAAAATAAGCGTGGTGGATATTATTACAAAGGCGCAGGTCGCGCGTAATTCCTTTTACAGGAACTTTGAAAACAAAGACGATATTTTGCGCTACTATATCGGAACGGCTACCGATAAATGGCTCTCTCAAACCGATGAAAATTATATCACGCTCACGAAAAACGGCTTGAAAGAATATATAATTTTTCTTTTTTCGCATATGTACGAATATCGCGCTATTACTGAAATCTTAATGAAAAACGGAAAAATGTTTTTGCTTGAAGATGAATTTGACAAGCGTTTTTCGGCGCGGTTGTCAGAAAAGTATTCGCCGTGGGAGATAGCCTATAAGGTCGGCGGCGTTTACAAGCTGTTTCGTTATTGGGCTGAAACGGGCTATGAGAAAACGCCGCAGGAGGTGGCGGAGTATATTAGATAACCACATTGACAAAGAGGCGCTGCTGTGGTTTGCCTTGTCGCTTTTCGGGAAAGTTTTGTCCCATTCGTCCGTTAAATTCAGCCCTTTGCTTTCCATAATAATTCTTCCTTACATATAATTAAAATTGTTGCCTGATTATATGTCTACAGTCAATTAGCATCATAATTAAACACCCTCCGCGTGATGCGGAGGGTGTTTGCTGTCGAATAATCGGTTGTCACTATCATTGTTTTTAAACATCGCATAAAATTCGTTCATCAGGATCAGAATCCAAAACCGACTGTACGAGATGACCTACGAACCGACTGAGCATCTGCACTTCGCCCTACTCGCCAACTCGATAGGCAGCGGACTGGAAGAGCAGATCGAAAGATTTGTTTCGGAACACCGCGACACAAAAATAATCTTCATCGACACGCTTCAGAAGATTCGTTCCGACTCACCCGACAGTACTTATGCGACCGATTACAAGGAGCTGTCTGTTCTGAAATCCATCGCGGACAAGCGTTCTGTTGCTATCGTTCTGGTGCATCATTTACGAAAAACAAAGGATGCCGACCCGTTCAATATGATCTCGGGAACAACTGGGTTAAGCGGGTGTGTCGATGGGAGCTTTGTTCTTTCGGAGTCAAAACGAGGCTCGCGGAACGCAACGCTCTACTGCGTCGGACGTGACATAGAAAACCGCGAGATCGAATTGAAATTCGACAGCGAACGGCACAGATGGATATCTGACGAAACCTTTTCCGAGAAAGAAAATAAAAGCAAAATATTTATCGAGAAGATATTTGATTTTATGGTTGAACGAAAAAATTTTGTTGGAACAGCGACAGAACTTGCCAATCTAATAGCGCCGCAGTTTGATACGGAAATATTTCCGAACAGGCTGACGAGAGATCTGGTTCAGAACGCTTACGAGCTGTCGAGCTACGGAATTAAATTCTCCTCCGAACGCAGCCACGGAGCAAGAAGAATTCGGTTGGAATTACTGTCGGGTGACGGTAGTGACAGTAAAAATCCTGCCCCTTAAATTTTACCGACTTACCGTCACCCGATCTTGACAAAGCCTTTTGCAATGCGACTTCGGTGGGTGACGGTAACCTTTCGGGTGACAGTAGAAACGCCAAACGGGTGACGGTAACTTTGTTACGCGGGTGAGGGCGTGTGCGGCGATTTGTGCAAGGTTTGACCGCCGATTAGAGTAACTGCCCGATCAACCCGATTGGAGCGAAATTTGAGCTGTTTCTGAACGAGTTTGAACAGGGCGGTTTATAGAGCAATTTGCAGGAGATTAACGCAGATAATTCACGGGTAAATCGGGCAGATATGAGGGTATGAATTTCATGCAGGTTAAAGGCTCGGCGTTGCCGAGCCGGTACAGCGGACGGGCAAAGCCCGCCGCAATCACGAATGTTGAAATTTCAGAGAGGGGTTGTAAAATGGGCAAACCCAAAAATTCGGGGTTGCAAAACCCAAAAAATACGGCGGTTGAGGGAAACGCGGAGGGGTTCTCGAATAAAATAAAGTTCCCGTTGTGGCTCTATCCCAAGACGATGGAAGAAGTAAATTACCGCTTTGCCGAGGATAACTGCGCGTCGCGCAGCGAGTTCATCGAAAAAGCGATAAATTTTTATATCGGCTATCTCAAGCAGGAGAAAAACGTGAATTATCTCTCGCCGCGGATAACTTCTTCGGTGGAGGCTGTGATAAACGGCTCGGAGCAGCGGATTAACCGAAATCTTTTCAAGATCGCTGTCGAGCTCGGAAAACTCGCGCACACTATTGCCGCGGCAAACGATGTTGACGAGGATACGCTCCGCGAACTGCACTCCATGTGCGTCGACGAGGTTCTGCATATAAACGGCGCGATAAATTTTGAGAGCGCCGTTAAATTTCAGAATGAATAACTTTCTTGAAAGGAGAAATGGTTGGCAAATAATTTTGACGGCATAAAAAATCAGAAGTTCGGCGTGGAGATCGAGTGCACCGGACTGACGCGCGCAGCGGCGGCAAAGGCGATCGCAAAGGTCCTGCGCTCGGACACCGTATATGACGGCGGCTTTTATGACAGATACTCCGTGAGAGATTCCGAAAACAGGCGCTGGAATATCGTTTACGATTCAAGCATTAAGCGGATCGATCAAAACAGACGTCCGACCGATTCAAAAAAATACGGCGTGGAACTCGTAACGCCCGTACTCGAATACAAGGATATAAATCTGCTGCAGGAGATCGTCCGCGCGGTCAGAAACGCCGCGGCGTAACGGGCGCGAATTACAAATGCGGGATTCATATCCACATCGACGGCGCTCCGTATGACGCGCGGAGCGTCCGTAATCTTGTAAATATTTTCGCGAGCAAGGAGAATTTTCTATTTGACGTTCTGCAGGTCGCTCACGAGCGCGAGAATTACTGCCGAAAGGTCGACAGAAATTTTCTCGAGCAGATAAACGGCAAGAAAAAAATAACGATGGACGATATCAAGAATTACTGGTACAGCGGCAATCTGAACGAGGTCAGGCAGCACTACTCCGACACGCGGTACAGAGCGCTCAATCTCCATTCGCTGTTCGCGGACGGGCATTGGGAAATGCGCGCCTGCAACTCTTCTCTTCACGCGGGCGTGCTTCGGTCATACATCGTGCTTGCGCTCGCGATAAGCAACGCGGCGCTTACAAGAAAATATTGCTCCCCGAAAATATCCGAGAGCGATAATCTTCGCTACAGCGCGCGGGTATGGCTGATCAATCTCGGGCTGAACGGCGAGGGATTCAAAAATTGCCGCAAGCATCTGATCTCGCACCTCGACGGCTGTATTTCATGGCGTCATCCCGAGGACGCGATAGCGCAGCGGGAACGCCTTAAACACAAGCCCGACGGGGAAATAAATTTCGAAAACGAGCAAGCAAGCGGCGCTTTGGAAGAAACGTCGGGAATAAGTATGTCAATGTGACGGAGGTAACATGAAAAAATTATATATCGCTTACGGTTCAAATATAAATCTCGATCAAATGGCGCTGCGATGTCCGAACTCCGAGCCTATGGCGACGGCGCTGCTCAAGGGATATGAGCTTCAATTCAAATATCACGCGACGATAGCGCCGAACCCAGACGGCAAGGTGCCGATACTGTTATGGGAGCTCTCAAAGAGCGACGAGAAGCGGCTTGACAGATACGAGGGCTATCCGAAATACTACCGCAAAGAGATCGAACCGATTGATTATTTCGGAGAAGCGGGCGAGGGAATGGTGTACGTCATGAACGGCGACAAACCGCTGCAAGCGCCGTCCGAGCAATACTACCAAACGATTTTGCAGGGTTACAAAGCGGTAGGGCTTGATACGAGCTATCTTGAAGCCGCTTTGGCGAAGGCGCAGGAATTCGGGGTTGACGAAGATTTTCAGATGAGATTTTAGGAGGTGGGGAAATGCTGTATCATGGTTTTTATGTGGAGTTTGTCCCGATGACAAACATTCCCAGAGAGGATAAAAACGGCGGGAGAGTTCGCTCGGACGGTTACGAAATTACCATTTATTCCGATGCTGAAAAAACATATCCCGTCAATAAATTTTACGCGGCGGAGGGATTTGAGATTCTTTCGGCAACGCTCGAGTACGCGGAACAGTTTGCAAAAGACGTTATTGATCTCGAACAGAAAATAATTATTTCAGCCCCTTGATATACAGCACGTCGCAGACATAATGTCCCGTGTTTCCAAGCGGCTTGTCGAGCCTCGCAAAGCCGTATTTCTCGGATAATGCAACACATTTTTATCATCTCCAGAATTTAATTATATCACGAACAAAAGAAAATGTCAACGAACCGCGAAAAAGTACTTGACAATTATTTTGTGTCGTGATATACTTAAAATAAAAACGGAGGTTATTATTATGCCGAGAGGAAAAAAGAACCCAACAAGCGCGGCTTCAAAAACCGCAAGCAAGACCGCTGCCGAGCCGATCAAGGAAAAGGCTGCCGAATCCGAAAAGAAAACCGTGACCGCGGAAAAGAAAAAAGCGACCGCTCCTAAAAAAGCTGCCGCAAAATCTCCCGCTAAAACTCATGCAGCGAAAAAGACTTCCGCTGACGTTAAAGCGGAGAACGTTTCCGTAAAGGAAACCGAAGCCAAGAAGTCGGCTCCCAAAACGGCGAAAAAAGCCGCTGCCGATACCGCTAAAAAGCCCGCCGCGAAAGCAAAAACCTCGGCTTCCTCCGCAACTGCAAAAAAAACGGCGGCAAGCAAGGCGGTTAAGAAAACCGCTGTCAAGACCGAGGAGAAATCGACCGCTCCCAAGCGTACCGTCAGGAAATCCGCAAAGGGCAGCGACGATGTGGTTTTCCAAAGCGGCGATAAAAATTATACTCTGCCCGAGATCACGCAGACCTGCAAGGACGCTTATCGCGGCGGTACCCGCAAGCAGATCAAAAGCATCAAGGTTTATGTCAAGGCGGAGGGAGATCAACTGAAAGCGTATTACGTTGTGAACGACAGCGTCAGCGGGTCGGTTGAACTGTAAACAATTAAACGATATAAATGCGGCAGAACTGTTTTTCAGCAGTTCTGCTTTTTTGTTTTGGAGGTGAACATTGCCGAAACTAATCGTCACCAGCCGCTACATCAAGCCAAACTCTCACAAACGGTTCGGGAATTATATAAAATATATCGCGACCCGCGACGGTGTGGAAAAGCCGATTCCGAAGCAAGATAACAACCGCGAGCTTGACCGTGAGATATTTATGAACTACTTGGATTCCCGTCCGAACTCGCACGTATTGTTTTCGGAAACGGATAAACCGTTGGTGCTGGATAGAGTTGCGAAAGAGACAGCAAACCACGAGGGCGCGATCTGGACGCATATCGTTTCGCTGAAGCGTGATGACGCGGAGCGAATGGGATATACCGACCTTGAACACTGGCGCGATCTGGTGCGGCGGCACGTTTCGGATATAGCCGCGGCGCAGAAGATCGCTCCCGAAAATATCCGTTGGTACGCCGCTTTTCATAATAAGGAATCAAATCCGCACGTCCATATCGTGGTATATTCCGAAAACACGCATGAGGGATATCTAACGAAAAGCGGAATAGAAAAAATACGCGGCGCATTCGCCAATGACATCTACAAGGGCGAGATGCAAAATCTGTATCAGCGGCAAACTCGAGTTCGCGATAAGCTGCGCTCCGAAGCGGAAAGCGTGATGAAAAATATGCTGTCCGAACTGCAAAATAATGATCAATTTGATCCGCAGCTCGAACAGCTTATTTTGAAATTACAGTTGCAATTAAAAAACTCCAAAGGCAAAAAAGTATACGGTTATCTGCAGCCGAATGTCAAGAAAACCGTCGACCAAATCGTTGCAGAGCTTGCCAAGAACCCCGTGCTGAAGAAGATGTATGACGAGTGGTGCGCTCTCGAGCAGCAGAAGTACGAAACCTACACGAGCGCCGTGCAGAAATTCCCGCCATTGGAGGAAAATAAAGCGTTCAAACCGATTAAGAACGCCGTAATCCAAGTCGTGTTGGGAATGGATAATCCTGTGCAAAAACTTGATTCGGAAATGTTCGCGGAGGACGATGAGGAAAACCTCAGCGAAGCTCAATCGTCAAGCGGGTTATATATCAAATGGACAGCGGAATATAAATCCGCTTGCACCGAGTTATATAAAAACAAAAATATCCCGAGTGCTTTCTTGCTGATGCAGTCCGAAGTCGAAAAAGGAAATATTCTTGCTCTGCACGATATCGGGAAGATGTATCGGAACGGCTTGCTCGTCAAGGAAAATATCATAAAATCAGATGGATATTTTACGAAAGCACTAAACGGTTTCCTTGAAATAGAGCTGACTGCAAAACGCTTGAAACCGTATGTGCAGTACCGAATCGGGAAAATGTACGCGCTCGGTTACGGCACGGAGCAGGACTATACAAAAGCGTTCGGGTGGTTTGAAAAATCCGCGGACGCAGGAAATAAATTCGCGCAGTATTCGCTCGGCAGCTTATATTTTTACGGAAACGGCGTGGCGCAGAATTATGAAAAAGCGTTTGAATATTTCAAACTGTCCGCCAATCAGGATAACGCCTACGCTTGCTACGAGGTGGCGAAAATGCTTCGTGACGGGATTGGCGTCGATAAGGACGCAGAGCAAGTGGAAATATATTTCCCAAAGGCATATAACGGATTTTTAAAAATAGCCCAAGACAATCCCGACGATCAAATTTTGTGTCGTCTCGGAGTGATGACGTTCAGCGGAATGGGCTGCGATGCGAATCGAGAACGCGGAATAGAACTGATACGACAGTCCGCAGAATTGGGTAACGAATATGCTCAAGCATTTTTGGAAAACAATCGCCATTACAATCTGACGGCGGCGCAGAATGCCGTGTTCTCCATGCTGTTATCGTTTGGCAGAATGATTTCCGATGATTACAACCGCAGTCTGCACGGACAGAAGCTCCGTACCGAGCATAAGCTGAAAGCCGCGATCCGCCGCAAGAAACAGGCACTTGGTATGAAAGAAAATCCGTTGGAAAATCAACAATTAGGGAAGTGATATATTGTTAAATAACCGCGAAATTTATTCCACAAATCTGCCGCACCGCGCAATTGCGGTGTATATGTATCTGCGTGATCGAGCCGATGAAAAAGGCTCGTGCTTCCCTGCCATTAACACAATTGCTGCGGACTTGAAAATGTCCCGAAGCACCGTAAAACGAGCGCTCGGAGATCTCGAAAAAGCGCACTACATTCGGCACGAACGAAGATACCGACAATCGGGCGGCAACTCGTCAAACTTGTACTTTTTCGAGCGACCGCCCTAAAGTTTTTGAAAAAACATCCCACTCACAAGGGCGAATTTTGCCCTGTCGGTGGTCTATGGATAGGTTCACAGTGAGCCTACAATGTTAAGTACCCAATATATAATTTAATTATTCTGAAGAAAGGAGTCCCATGCCCTACATCAATTTTTCCGAGGATGATCTCTACCGTGCGAATAATGCCGACTTGGTTTCGTATCTCGGCGGCTGCGGCGGTCGCGTCAAGCGCGTCGGCTCGACGTATCAGTACATCTACACGGATAGATCGGGTTCGCATGACAGCGTGACCATCCACGGCGGCAAGTGGTATGACCACAAAAATCAGCGCGGCGGTTATGCGGTCAAGTTTTTGCAGGAGTTTCTCGGTTTTTCTTTTCAGGATGCGGTTGTGGAATTGCTCGGCGGTCATTGCTCCGCGCAGACGGTAAAACCTATTTCACGTGAGCCTCCCGCATCTATTGTGAAACCGTTCGAGCTGCCCGAAGCCAACAGTGATATGCGCCGAGTTTTTGCTTATCTTACCAAGCAGCGGTTTATCGATCCGCAAATAATATCGCACTTCGCTCACGAACACAAAATCTACGAAGAAAAGAAATATCACAACGTCGTGTTTGTTGGCACTGATGAGAACGGCACACCAAAGCAAGCCTCGCTTCGTTCAACAATCAGCTTCGGGAAAACATTTCGGTTGACTGTCGCGGGCTCGGATACAAATTACAGCTTCTCTCATTTCGGCAATGACGGGAAGCTGTTTGTTTTTGAGGCGCCGATTGATATGCTCTCGTTCATCACGCTCTACCAAAAGGATTGGCAGCAGCACAGTTATATCGCGATGAACGGCGTTTACGAGAGCGCGGTGCTGAAAGCATTGGAGAACCATTCCGGCTTGCAAACTGTCTATCTCTGCACCGATAACGACACGGGTGGCATCGAAGCTGCGGAACGTCTGCGGGATATTCTTCATGAACACGGGTATACAAATATTTATCGTATCGCGCCGCAGCAAAAGGATTGGAACGACAGTCTCAAGCAGCTTCATGGTGCGGAAAATCTACCCGCTGTTCCTCATGAGCGAAAGGAATTATATTTGCAGAGCGTTTCTGAGCTGAACGAGATAAAGATCAACCCGAACCGCATCGCCGCCGACCTCATAGCTGCATACAACTCCGCCGACCGAAAAAGGTTAGCGGAGTTTTCTGTTGCGGCGAGCGAGTATTTTTTGAAGATAGCAGGAGGGGAATTTCCGCTTGAACAGATGAAAAACAGGCTTACAAATGAATATAAAGCCTATCAGGATAAGGGAACGGCAGCGACCAAGCTCGGCAAGCTGCAAAACGCGATGACAGCCGGATTGGAGCAGCTCCGCAAGCCCTCGCAGACCGCCGCGGAGTTGAAAATAACGGCACATAAGCTATACGATATTGCCGATCACGCTCTGCGGCTGGCGACAGAGGAAGCGCTCGTCCAACGCTCCGAGCAAAAGGAAGCGTCCGAGGAAACGCTCTCGGACGAGCCGCGAATGTCAATTAGCGGATAGCTATTCAAGTTCTTGTTCCAACGAATTGAACTCCTCGGTATTAAAAAACTCGCCGATCGTGATATCGAAACCGTCACAAAGCTTCTTGATTGTGGCTATGCCCGGGTTTACACTCTCACCGTTCAAAATACTCTTAATTGTTGACTGCGATACTCCGGCGGCATATGACAGACCGTTCGGTGTAATGCCGCGTTCCTTGCACAATTCCCGAATCCGCTTGACTGTTACCTCGTATATTCCCATAAACTCTCCCCCGCCTTAGTTATATTTCACTAAATATAGTTTATAATATTTTGTGAAAAAAGATTAGTGAAATATCACTGAAATATGATATAATAGTGATAAATCACTAATAAAGGAGGAATTTTTATGGTTGATAGGTCAAAGGTAGCGTGTTTTTCGGGGCATCGCAATTTGCCGCAGGACTGCACGGAGCTGCAAGCAAATCTTGAAAAAGCAATCGTCGAGTTGATAGAGCGTGGAATTATATTCTTTGGTTCGGGTGGCGCAGTAGGGTTCGACCTGCTCGCGGCGACTACGGTTCTTAAACTGAAAGAGGACTATCCGCACATTCGGCTGGTAATGGTTCTGCCCTGTCCGCCCGAGCAGCAATCGTCATATTGTAATGACGAGCAGAAAAAACGGTACTACGAAATACTCGAACAGGCTGACAAGGTGCGGATTCTGTCGCCGCAGTACACGGACAAATGTATGCACTACCGCAATCGGCACATGGTCGATTGCAGCGCATATCTTATCTGCTATCTTCGTCAGCACAGCGGCGGTACGTTCTACACGGTCAATTATGCCGAGAGAAAAGGGCTGAATATACTTAGGTTATGAAAGGAAAACTATGAACTCAACACAAATCATGCTGCTCTGCATTTGCGGAGTATTTGTTCTTGTTATAGCGGTGCTTGCCGCTATTGGAAACCTCTACTCTCTCAAGGGGATACCCAACAAACCCGTAGGCAACGGACAGCACGGCACGGCGCGATTCGCGACCAACGGAGAGGTTGCCAAAACCTACAAGCATATTCCATACACGCCAAGGCTGTGGCGCGACGGCGAACAGCTCCCGACCGTGGACGGTCTGATCGTCGGCTGTGTGGATCGCGCCGGATCAATGACCGCGCTTGTCGACGATGCGGATATCCACACGCTGATGATCGGAGCGTCAGGCGTTGGAAAGACCGCAAACTTTCTCTATCCCAACATAGAATACTGCTGTGCGACGGGAATGTCGTTTGTCACAACCGACAGCAAAGGCGATCTCTACCGCAATACTGCTACCATTGCCGAAAAATATTACGGCTACAAAATTTCCGTGATCGATCTCCGAAACCCGACCCGCAGCAGCGGTTACAATATGCTCTATCTCGTAAATAAGTACATGGATATGTATAAGGCTGAAAATAAGCTGGAATACAAAGCAAAGTCTGAAAAATTCGCAAAAATAACCGCCAAGACGATAATCTCGGCGGACGGAGATGTGTCAAGCATGGGTCAAAATGCGTTTTTCTACGAGGCGGCAGAGGGCTTGCTGACAGCGGTCATTCTGCTGATCGCGGAATTCTGTCCGCCGGAAAAGCGGCATATAATCAGCGTTTTCAAGCTGATACAAGACCTGCTCGCTCCGTCCGGAACAAAAGGCGTATCGCGGTTTCAGATGCTGATAGACAAGCTGCCGGGAGAGCATAAGGCAAGGTGGTTTGCTGGCGCGGCGCTCAACTCGTCTGACCAAGCTATGGCGAGTGTTATGTCAACGGCGCTGTCAAGATTGAATTCGTTTATTGATTCGGAACTTGAACAAATTCTCTGTTTTGATACGAGTATAGATGTGGAGGAATTCTGCAATCGGAAATCTGCGATATATCTTGTACTCCCCGAGGAGGACGGTACTAAGCATTTCCTTGTGTCACTTATTTTGCAGCAGATTTACAGAGAAATGCTTACGATCGCTGACGAAAAAGGCGGGCAGCTTGATAAGCGCGTAATGATCTACGCCGATGAGCTTGGGACGCTCCCAAAAATTGAGGGCATTGAGATGATGTTCTCGGCATCGCGTTCAAGAAAAATATCCATCGTTGCCATTATCCAGTCCCTCGCGCAGTTCGAGAAAACCTACGGCAAAGAGGGTGCTGAGATCATCGTGGACAACTGCCAATGCACCTTGTTTGGTGCGTTCGCCCCAAACTCCAAGACCGCCGAAGCGATGTCTCAGAACCTCGGCAAGCAGACTGTTCTCAGCGGAACGGTGACGCGCTCAAGCGGCAGGGACGGCGCAAACCGTCAGCTTCAGATGATTGAGCGTCCTTTGATGACCGTGGACGAACTGAAATCCATGCCCAAAGGACATTTTATCGTCATGAAAACAGGCTGCCATCCGATGAAAACACGCTTGAAGCTGTTCTTCAAGTGGGGAATACAGTTTGAGGACGCTTACTCCATTGATGAAAAGTCCGAGCGCAAGGTGCGGTATGCCGATAGTCGGGAAGTCGAGGCAGCGGTACTGGAGAAATTTCCGCCAAAACCTGTGCCTATTGAATTCATGAAAGAATTTGACAGCACGAACGAGGAAATACCTATAGCAAGAAAACATTCACCAAAAACCAAAAGGTCAAGTTAAGATTTCACACATTCGGATATAATGCTGTTGAATGTTAAACATAAAGTAAACACATTATTTTTATTATCAATTTTCATATATCCATTATATTTATTGACCACACTTTTTATATTCAGAAGTCCGAATCCGTGTTCGGATTTGTCGGATTTGGTCGTAAATGGCAGAATGTTATTGTTTTCGGCTTTATCGGTTGGATTTGATATTGTTAAAATAAAATAGCTGTGACTAAAACCGCCATATACCGTGATCTTTTTTTCGCCGTCAAGCGCAAGGCACGCTTCGATAGCGTTATCTACTGCGTTTCCGAGAATAATGCAAAGATCGGTTTCGTTGATTGAAGTCGGAATTGTTCCGTCAAATTCAATTATAATATTTTCTTCCTTTACACTACTTTGCTTATCGGACAAAATCGCGTCCGAGATAAAATTGCCCGTATTAAATGAAAGTTCGCCGGCTGGCAGCATATCCGTTATATTCCCCAGATACTCGGATATCTCGTCATATCTTTCCGCTTTCAGCATAGAACGTATGCAGTTGATGTGATTGATATAATCATGCTTGAACCTTCTTATCTCGGCGTAGGTCCTTTCCCGATCTTCATAATAGCCTATTTGTGTTTGAATTTGTTTTTCAAGCAGCTTATTTATATCGCTGAAATACTTTTTTGAAGTTACGCTAAATAACAACAAAACCAGTGTTGCAAATACACACAATGACAGAGATATGGCAAATGCTTTAATGTTTATATCTTTTAAAATTATGTTTTCAGTACTGTAATTTGCCGTATCCATTAACCCGTTGGCAAGAAACAGATTTACCAGTACCAATATGTAAATGTAATTGGGAAGAATTTTAAAGATATTATTCAAATACCACTTTTCGCACTTGTTTTTTAAAAATACTATTAATAACAAAAAGACCGTTCTCACAGCTAACAATAATATCTCGCTTGTGCAAGTTGCAGTGCTTTGTTTCACCGGTAAAACAAATGATATCCCGGCAACGCATATGCTGCAAAGAGTATGAACAATAAAAGCTAAACAGACAATTTTAATGTTGATTTTTTTATATAATATCATTGCTGCTGCAATAAATTTAACATAATTTAATCCCAATATTGCGATCTGCACCACAGTATTGGAAATGTAAAAAAATACGTTAAAGCAGACGGTTATAACGATGATCAAAAGCAGTGATATTATCAGGCGTGAACGTTTTGTCTCGTATACCTCATTGTCTAACATTGGCATCAAATAGAAGGTTAATAATGCCATTATCAGTTCGGATAAGACAGATATAACCAAGATCATTGTTGCGTCACCCCCTGCATACTGTGCCTTATTATATATTCTTCGAACGTTCTGCGAAACTTTGCGAGATAGTTCCTGCTTATAAAAACCGTCGAGCCGTCGTCAAATCTGATGGTAGTATTGTCGTGTGCTTGTATATGTAAAAATGATGTGATATATGCCTTGTGACAACGAAAGAATTTATCAGAGGGTATTCTGTTTTGAATTGATTTGAGATTAATAAGTATTTCGTAATCCGATTTGAGTGTATGAATTTTTGAATGGCTTCCCAAAGCTTCCACATATACAATCTCGGATATTTTTATGCGGATCGTACCATCATGGGTTTTGAAAATCAGAAAGTCATCGGACTCCATTTCGGCTCTGTAGTCATCGATTGCCTTGAACAGTTTTTCCTTGTTGATTGGCTTCGCCAAAAAACGATATGCCTTCACTTCAAACGTATCCATTGCTACATTTGTGTATGCGCTCACAAAGATTATTATCCCGTCGGGCTTTAAAGCGTTGATTTTTCTTGCCGTTTCAATACCGTTTAGTCCCTCCATTTGAAAATCCATAAACACTATGTCAAACGAATTCCCGCTTTCAATCAATGAAACGCCATTATTATAGTAAGAGATAAAAATATCAAGATGTCTGGCACTTCCGTACTCTTTAAGTAATCCAACAAGTTTGTCCACCCATACCTTCTCATCGTCGCAAACAGCTACTTTCATAGTTCATTATCCTCCCCGCATAGGCTAGCATTTTTGCATCGTTCTTTTTATATTGTAACATATTTTTATGCAATTTACAAGTACGCAAGCAAAAATAGATATTATTTAAAAACACCTTTTATGCGATTTTTTATACCTGTTGTTAGAAATGCATTGAAAAAATATTCTTTTAAAAGTATTATGTTTTTAGAAACTAATGAAAGGAAGTGTTATTATGAGTTTCTGGGATTATCTTCTTTACATCATATATGGAGGCAGATAATGGAATTCCTCGAAGGACAATTCTATACGGCAAAGAACCTATTATCCTATCGCACAAGAGTTGAGAGTTGCAATCTTAACAATTTGATTTGCTATGTGAGAAACAGCTTAGACGCTCTTAATCTGAAAATTAACGGCAAAATTATTCTAAGCTTTTCAGAGAAGATCGCCGAAAGGAACAAGCAGATATATGGCGTTGAATTACTTATTCCGGTTGACAAGGAATTTGAAAGCACGGGACAATATGTATTCAAGCCGACTTTTAAGTTGGTCAACGCCATATCATATCGCTTTTATGGTAACTGCAGCGGCTTTGCGGAAGCAGAATCCAAGCTATACGGCTATATAAAAGCCCATGATATGAACGCGGTGACCGGATTATATTATATCCTGCAAAACAAGGAAACCGCCAATGACGGTGTGCAGTATTGGGACACATATGTTGCCGTAAACGAAAATATTGTCTGATACCCTTGAAAAAGCGCCGTCGTTTAAAACGATGGCGCTTTTCGCAGTTCCGCTCATTTGTGAAAAATACCTCTTATGCGATTTTTTATACCTGTTGTTAGATATCTCTTGAATTTTTAAGGATTTCCGAGTAATATAAGAACATATATGTAGAATTTTGGTGATTTTTAAGTTATCCGGAGGTATTTATGAGCAAAAAGAAAATAATCAGTTCAATTCTTGCGACAGGCATAACTTTATCTTCAATGCCTGTGGAAGCTGCCGCACAAAGTCCTGTGGATGTCAATAATAATGAAATTATCGCTGCATCCGCAGATAACGGCGGAATTAACGACGTTGAGTTATATTTAAGCAAAACGGGCGAAACCGACACAAGTATTGCTGTGTCATGGACTTCCGTTGAGAATGCCGCGTCATACTCCGTAATAGTCAATAATGAAGCGATCGCGGAAGATGTAAGCACAACGACATATAATATAAGCGGACTTGAGAGCGCCAGCGAATACTTCGTAGTTGTAGGGGCATATGATGAAAGCGGAAAAATGCTGCTCGAAAGCAATGAACTGTGCGCTCATACAAGCCTTACCTTAACCTCCAATTATACATTAACTAAGGATATAAGCGCGGCGAATGTTTATCTCAACGGTGGTACGTTCGATCTGAACGGACATTCTCTCACAGTAGACGGCGATGTATGGTTGAGCGGCGGATATCTGAACGTGAACAAGGGCAAGCTGTACATCGGCGGGGATTTCAACCTCAAGCGCACAAATTACAGCTACGGCGAGGGATATCTCACAATGCAGAACGCCGAGGATTATATTCTCGTAAACGGCAATATGTTCGTCAATCCCTTTTACTGCTACAGCACACTGACCGCAGGAACAATTGAAATAAAAGGTAACTTCACACAGCAATATGCAAGAGACTACTATCAGCACAACTTCTCCTGCGGCGGCAGCCATAAAGTCGTTCTTAGCGGCGAGAAGCTCCAGACAGTGTCCTTCGCTTCCACTCAGTCGCAGTTTAACATACTGGATGTTCAGAACTTTTCGGAGGAAGGCGTTGTATTCACAACGGCGGCGACCGTTGTTGAACTTCTGGACAACGGCTGCAACGTGTCGTTTGCCAACGGCGAGCGCTCGGGCTGGACGCTCGAGAAAGATGAAACTATCGACGGCGATCTGAACCTGTCGAGAGGAACACTCGATCTTAACGGACACAAGCTGACCGTGACCGGAAACATGGTTCAGTCGGGCGGTAATGTACTTGTTAACGGCGGCGAGCTGGACGTGCAGGGCGATTATCGTGTTCAGGCGCTTAACGGCGGAAATTATACCACAAGCCCGGGTACGCTTACCATGAAAAACGACTCCGACACCGTAAGGATAGGCGGAGACTTCATCATGCAATCGACCAGAAGCCACAGTGAACTTCTGTCCGCGGGAACTCTGGAAATCGCGGGAAATCTGACGCAGCTTTCGGGCGGAGCAGGCAACAACTTCTATACAACCGGAACGCATACGGTCGTGCTGAACGGTTTGGACAAGCAGACTGTCAGCATAGCCAATAGTGAAAAGAATAACTCGCGCATTGCAAATCTTAAAATCGAAAATACCTCCGCGGAGGGGGTTAACATAGCAAGCCGTGTTTACATATTGGGCAAGCTGTATAATACCGATTCCGTCGTTACCGGAAGCTCAAATCTGCATATTACGGCAACGACCGAATTCCCCGACGGCAGATGGAACTATGACGCTAATTTTGTGGAGAACAGAACCGTACCCGCAAATCTCAGCTTCGGCGGCTCCGTATACATAAACGCGTCGCTTACTCTCGCAAGCGATACCTCGGTTGACAATGACCTCAATATTAACAGCAATCTGAATCTCAACAGTTATACCCTCACAGTAGACGGCGATGTATGGTTGAGCGGCGGATATCTGAACGTGAACAAGGGCAAGCTGTACATCGGCGGGGATTTCAACCTCAAGCGCACAAATTACAGCTACGGCGAGGGATATCTCACAATGCAGAACGCCGAGGATTATATTCTCGTAAACGGCAATATGTTCGTCAATCCCTTTTACTGCTACAGCACACTGACCGCAGGAACAATTGAAATAAAAGGTAACTTCACACAGCAATATGCAAGAGACTACTATCAGCACAACTTCTCCTGCGGCGGCAGCCATAAAGTCGTTCTTAGCGGCGAGAAGCTCCAGACAGTGTCCTTCGCTTCCACTCAGTCGCAGTTTAACATACTGGAAATCACAAAACCATTTGATGTTGGTTATGTGTTTAGCGATAACGCACAGTGGAACGAGCTTGTAGAGAATTATATGGACGATTCCGCACCCGCCGCGCCGACAAGCCTGCAGTTCGTGCGCTCTACCTCCACGTCTGTTATGATGAGATGGACAGGCTCTACGGACAGCGGCAAGCTGAACCGTTATGAAATATATCGTGACGGCAAGCTCGTCGGAACAACAAAGCAGACGGAGTTCATAGACAACGGTCTGAATACCCATACCCAATACGAATATTACATCGTGGCACTGGGCGCAAACGGCGTGCGCTCCGAAAACAGCAACACTATCATGGCTGCCACGGACGTCGACGCATACGCTCCCACAACGCCGACCGGGCTTCAGGCTGTGATCCGCGCAGACGGCACCGTTTACCTTACATGGATCGCGTCAAGCGATAATGTCAGCGTTGACGGATATAATCTGTACCGCAACGGCGAATTTATCGGGAATACCGCGGGAACGGCGTATAACGATAAGAACGCCGAGCCCGGTTATCACGAGTATTATGTCGAGGCATTTGACAACGAGGGAAATAATTCTCTGTTCAGCAGCAGTGTTTACGCGGATAATATGCCGCCGCAGAAGCCCGTTCTGCATATAAGCGAAATTACGCCTATGCGCATTACGTTCAAATGGAACTCGGAGGACAACGTCGAGATCGACCACTTCGAGATATACAAGAACGGCGAGTTTTTCAGGAACACAAAATCAAGCGAATACACCGATACGGCGGTTACGGCGGGTGACGAATATTCGTATTATGTGGTGGCGATCGACACGTCGGGAAATGTTTCCGAGGCAAGCGACGCCAAGAAAATATCCGCGAAAAACGACGAGGAAAAGCCGCAGATAGGCATAGCGGCTCAGACACTGACCGAAACAAACAAGTCGCTGAAAATAGTTTGCACCGACGACGTTATGCTCTCCGAGCTGAACGCCGAGATCAAGGCGTCCTCATCGGATGAATGGCGCTCCGTTAAAACTCAGACATTGAGCCAGAAGAGCCAAATAGTCAATCTTGACCTTTCGAACTATCTGACGGACAGCGGGGAATATAATATCAGAATAAGTGTTGCAGACGCGGCGGGAAATACGGAAACCGTCGAGTCCAAGTTTACCTATGCCAAAAATGAAATGTCGGAATTTGAGGTCACTGCGGTCGCCGACGGCTGCTCGGTAAGACTGGAGTGGACTTCCGCGTCCGACAGCTCTGACATTCGCTATGAAATTCGCAGAAGCGGACATGGCGAAACAAATAAATTTATCGCGGTAACAAGCAATCTCAGCTGTGTTGACAGCGGTCTGTATCCTATGGAAAGCTATGTCTATACTGTTATCGCGCGTGATCCAAATCAATATAGTGTCAGCGGTAATGAAGTGAACGTTATTGCGGGCAAGGATACCATTGCCCCTATAGCTAAAGCCAAAAGCGTTGATATAACAATAGCAGGACAGACTGTCAAATTTGACGGATCAGGTTCAACTGATAATAATGAGATAAAGAAATACTCATGGGATTTTGGCGATAGCAGCACCGGAGAAGGCAAAACCGTTTCGCACGTTTATGCAAAAGAGGGCAAATATACAGTAAGTCTCACGGTTACAGATGAGAGCGGAAATGCCGCTACCGATACTGCAATTGTTACTGTTTACGGAACAGATTACAGCATATCCGAAATTCAGATAACAAACGAAAGCGGGAAACCGTTGCCAAATACATGGGCATATTATGAAGCTGATGGCAGCAAGACGATACTTCGCGGTGACAACGACGGATTGATCACTTGTGTAGCGAAAGCGGGAACATATGATATCAGTTTCTATGCAGACGGCTGCTTACCCGAGACGAAATTGGTAACGCTTGACGGCATTCATACCGGCAGTGATAAATTAACTATATCCCTCACCGAGAAGGAACTGGTTTCTGTTACGTGTAAAGCGGAAGAACTGCCGATTGAGAAAATTGTAGAACTTGGAATTCCTTTGGATGACGCGGCGAATCGTTACATTTACCGGGTGGACATGACGATCAAAAATGGAAACCCCGAAGGAGATGGCAGTGCCGACCTTAAACATTATGACATTTGTGTAATAGACGATGGAAATATAATAGTTGAATCCGATAAAGGCTTTTATGTAACGGATAAGGTTAAAACAACTTCCACCCAAAAGACCGTTCATGGTACCTCTAATACAACATTGACAATTACAACATTGTCAACTCTTCTCAAAACCGATAATTTAGGTACGAATGAAAAAGTGTTCGAGGAGGGAATCAACAAATTTGCTTCAAAAGCATTGGTTAGTGTTTCGGTAACCGAATATTCGTGGCTTAAAGGCTTCTATGAAATTAAAGTTGATTTCATAAATAATGCTTCTGAGGGTTTTGATGTAAATAATTGTACGATTGCATTGAACTTGTCTGACGGACTTTCGCTTGTCAAGAACGATAAATACGATTCAGGCGAACGGGTAATAGAAAAAATTGAAGGTGGTAAGACAAAAAGTGTTACATGGTGTGTTCGCGGTGAGACTGCGGGCGATCATGACTTTGACGTAAAATTGACAGGAACGCTTACACCCTTTGGCGTTACAATTGAGGGAACCGGTTCCGGAACAGTAGATGTTAAGGATAAGGAATACAGAGAATTGAAGATCACACCTAACACGGTGGAATCTTCAAAATTCACCCTTACAAACACTGCGGAAACGGGTGGCAATGAGTCTGTGTTATACGATGTTCGTGTGGACTTAGCAGAAATTGTCCTGGAAAATGAGAACACCGATAAATCAAATAACGTGAAACATAATGATATTGATTATGTTATTGCTAAATATCCGAGCGGACTGATTGAACTGCTGACATGGGCGAATTCCGAAAAAACAGAAGTTACCAGGACAATTTACCTGCCTGTAAATGCAAGTTCGTGTAACAACGATGATGAGGTGGCAAAGTTCAGAACACTGCAACCCGGAGAGTACATCGAAGGGATTATCCACTATGAGTACCGTGAAGATAACGGTGACAGCTCGGAGGAGGAAGAATGAGTATGAAAAAAATCGTTTCTTTGATAATGAGCGTGATTATTATGCTTGGAATAAGCAGCAAAACTTTTGCGGCGTATACCGAGGATCGCGCACGCGCCTATGAAGCGGGTGACTGCACCGTTACATATACTGTACAGAATGAGTGGGACGGAAATCGGCAGATAAGCATGACCGTGACCAACAATGGCAGCGAAACTCTGCGCAACTGGGCGCTGAAATTCGATAACGCGGGTGAGATAGCCGATATCTGGAACGCGTCTGTCGTGCTGAACACCGACGGCTTGTGCGTTATAAAAAACAACGGATATAATTACGAAATAATTCCGGACGGCTCCGTGGAATTCGGATTTCAGCTTCGGGGAGACGAGCTTGCTCTTCCCGAGAGCGTTGCCATGTGCAACAAGACCGTCGACTCCACCGAGAGCGCGGAAATAAGCTATGAAATAAGAGATAACTGGGACGACGGTTTTATTGCGGAGGTCTCCGTGACCAATAATTCCGATGTTCCCTTTGAGGCGTGGCGACTTGCTTTCGGCGGCAATTTTGAGATATCTAACATTTGGAATGTAAATAAGCTGTATACCGAGAACGGATTTCTGGTTGAAAACAACGTCGCGACCGTACCAATTGCGTCCGGCGAAACTAAGTCGTTCGGCTTTCAGGGTGCTATCGCTTCCGGTGAAACTCCGGAGCTGTTGGATTTTGTTCTCACGTCTATTGTGGTCGACACGGATTCGAAGCTGCCCACTAACCCGGATAAGCCCGTAGACCCCGAAAATCCCGAGCACATAATCATATGCTTCGGCGAATATATTGAAGAAGAAAAATCTCTTGAAGTGTATTGGTATTCTACCGATGAGGGCGAAGTATCGCTATACGAGAACACCGACAACGGCGGTTGGGCAACGCTTACGGAGAATGTTGACGGAGATTCTTATAAATACGAGATCGGCGAGGACTTTCTTGTAAAGCAAATAAAGGCGGTTCAGGAAACCGAAAACGGTACGCTTGAATCAGAGCCGTTTATAGTCGCTCTGACCGAAGATGGTTATGTGTGCACATGGCTTGACAGTGACAGCGATGGATTGCCCGATTATGCGGAGAAGGCATACGGTACAGACCCCGAAAATCCCGACACGGACGGTGACGGGCTGACCGATTACGAGGAACTTTACATAACGGGAACAAATCCGCTTAAATATGACACCGATGAAAATGGTGTGAACGACGCAGACGATGACATAGACGGTGACGATCTGTCAAATAAAGAAGAAATAACGCTCGGAACTTCTCCGAACTCCGCTGATACAGACAGCGATGGCTTGTCGGATTATGACGAGATCAACACATACAACACCGATCCATTGAAGGCTGATAGCGATGAGGACACTTTAAGCGATGGTGATGAGATTGCAATCGGACTCGATCCTAACGCTCCCGAGACATTTGGCGTACCCGACGCGGAATACAAGGTCGAGCAGACTATCTCCGCAGACAGCGAAGCTATGTCCCGCGTTAATACAGAGGAAGCGCCTTACGAACTGTCGCTGGAGATATCAGCCTCGGGTAACGCTGCAAAGCACCTTATTGCAGGCGGCAGCATATATTCAAGCATAACCGACAGCGATGCGCGGCTTGGCGGAGCGGTGGGCTTGAATTACTTTGGCGGTGAGGTCGATAAGGTTAAACTTATCTATGAGATAAACGACGAATACATTTCAAACGAAGGCAGCGAATATGCCGAAAATTGTCTTGACTTACAGGGCATAAAGAGGTATAATATATTCAGATATTTTGAGGATTTAAATATGCTTCTCCCCGTTGAGACTAAATTCGACGAGGAGAGCAATACGCTGTATGCCGAAACGGATCGGCTGGGAACGTACTGTGTGTTGGATATGGAGATTCTTATGCAGAAATTGGGAATTGCACCGGATGGAACATCTGTTGAAAATGTTGCTCGACAGATGTATTCCGCTGCGCCCGCAGCTGCAAAGAATACAACAAAATTGGAAAAATATTGTGTTACATTTATTTTTGATATACGTAAAAAAATGAATTCGGACGGACAACTGGATGATTGTATAGGTCATGTCATCGGTTTTGCTAATAAAGCATTTGGCGAGGGGCAAGATATTACTATCCGCCTTATGACACAGGATGTGACAGACTTTTTTAACGATAGCTACAAATTCATTGGCGAATGCACAAATATCGACGAATTTAATAAAACTATAAACAGTATAAAGTTATCCAGGAAAGAGGGATTTTTTGGAGATTATTGTTCTGTTACAGACGCTTTGACATATGCTGTTGAAAATTCGTCTAGCAATGTTAAAAATTATGTTTTCGACATCTATGATCAAACAAACGCGCTCTTTGACAATAGTGCAGCAAACAGCTTACTGCACTTGCTGCAAACCAACACAAATCATATTAATATAAGTATGATTTCCAACTTCCACGAAGGAGTAACCGGATTTCAAAGGGAAATCACGCGCAAAACATCTGGTATAAATATAAACTCTTCTAAGGATTTCGGTGATATAATTTACGATCATGTTTTCAATGATTTTCCCGACCTTATGAACGCTATCCTTATTTCAGGTTACGAGGATATAGAGCTTAAGGGCATTTTGAACAAATATAATGGGATTGACACCGATTATGAGGAATGTGCAGAGGGTGAGGACGACCTCCATAAAAACGACCATTTAACCGACTGGGAGGAAGTAGGTGTTGATCACTGGGTCAAGGAGGGTCTTATGTCGTATGATGATGACGGTAATGCTGTGCTGCCGACGATTAAGGAATGTATGGATTTCACGGAACTGTCATATATTGAAAAAGGATTAGAACGCTATAAACAGACACTTGGAATCAATTTTGATGTGGCGATATATAGTGTACGTGTGCTACCTATCCTTTCTGATCCTACAAGAGCAGACGGTGATGGTGATGGAATTGTGGACAGGTATGATCCACATAAAATGTCTGAAGGTGATGTAGATACTCAATGTTTGTATTTTAATAAAACTGTTGGAGTTGAAAATCATTATTTTGCTGAATACATTGATAATTCAACTGCTCGTCTTGCTTGTTGTAATTGCGGCTATGATATAATTGCACCTTCTTCCCAAGATTATGAAGTTTTAGAATATAGCCAACTCATTACTGTAGAGTTTTTACGACAAGTATATGAATACTATGTTACAATAGAGGATTTTGCAGCAGCGGAAAATATATATCACGTTATTGATTCAATAAGAGGTAAGCAGCCAAAATATACATACGAACACTGTGATGAACATGGAAGTTATATTTCACCCATAGAATATGCGATAACTGATGAAGATAATAACCCATATTACATTAACATTACCACCTCTGAATATAATTCCCTTGAAAAACGCAATGCGGCATACTATACATTTTTTGATGTTGGTTCTGATATTATTTGTTTAATATTGCCACCTGCGGTGGGGCTTGTTATATCCTCCGTGAAATTGGCAATCTCATATATTAACACACGTTCTGTTGACACACTTTCTGCTGCTGGCTGGGGGGCAGGATTAATTGACACGGTTACGGCTAGTGGTCTTTATGATAATATTATAACTTCATTCGGCAAAGTCCCGATCAAAACGAATCTGTCAGCGGGAATGTTTGCTGTTACATATGTATATAAAATCGCCAATGAAATTGCTATAAACCAGATGCAGGGGAAGTCAAATTCTAGACCGTCGCCTAAGCCACAATTTAAGTATACGATTTCATTAAAAATATATAAAGAGGACGTACAAAATGAAATATTTGCTTATGTTGATTTTTATGGGAAAGACCAATGCGTTTTTTCTGAGTCAATGCAGAGTTCCTGTAAAGCAAATATACGATTTGCGAATTTAATGGAGGTATCTTTGCAAGATGCCTACGGTATTCCGCCTTTTTATTATAAAGAAGCAATAGTCGGCGATCTCTATTATGATGAGGAATTTGGAGGATATGTATGCTAGAAAAAATCTGTCCTTTTTGCGGAAAAAAATTAACTCTTGCGGGAGAGGTGCTTGGTTCAAAATATCATGATGAATTAAGTCCAAGAGTAAAGTATAGTTACGCTTATCGGCAGAAGTTTGAAGCTGGACACATTTGGGAGTTTCCGACTATACCTATGTATTGTTCGGAGTGCGGCACTCGTATCGAGCTTAAATCAAATCCAATGGAACTGCTGTACTCAATTATCCTGATTCTTCTTTTGATTGATGCGTTTTTTTTGATTGTAATCAAAAAAGTAATCGGTTATGTGCTGCTGTCTTCGCTTTTACTTGCTTCATTAGCAGCTGTCGTGTTGTTGTTTCGATGGAAATGGATACAAAAATGGCGCAGCAATCTTAAGATCGTAGACAAGGATGACGTTTCCGATAATCTAATATTTGCCTACATGCAACAAAACAACAATTTTTCTGGTAAATCAAAAAAGTTCCTATATGCAACAAATATCATGTGGACGGAAATTTCAGGAAAGAGGATTTATTTTTATATTGTTTCCATAAAAAAAACATCTGATAAGTATACTTTATGCTTAAGAGTTTGCGGTACCGAAAATGAATATTTGTTATTAATTAGATATCTTGAAAGCCAATTGCCTGCACAAACTATTAAACTGCGATTTAGAGATGTGGATGTTGGCAACGCAGAGGTTCTGGAAACATATGATCATCCACAATCATCCACCGAAGAAAGGTAGAAAACGCATGAAAAAATACTGTTCCGTTTGCAAGCGTCAGTTAGCAAATTCCAACGCTTTTGTATGTGACAAATGCGGAAAGCCCACAACGCCGATAGATTTTTTTGATCGCGTGGCAAGCGATAATTATCTCACATCAAAAGAAAAAAGCTGCTTGAATTTATCGGCATCATGAACATTGTGGCTTGCGCAGTTTCGCTCATTATGTGGATAGTGATAACCTCACTGTATGCCAATGCAGACAAAACCCTTACAACTCAATGGAATGCGGGGCTTATTGAGCAGACTGCCGAAAATATTGCCGCATATGAAATGTCAAAGATGGTTTGCAGAGGGTTTGTCATTATCGGCACAATTATGATAGTTGAGCAACTCGGAACGCTGTTCTTTGGCGTAATGATATTACTTAAAAAGGCGTGGGCAGTTCAGGTTTGTCGAGTGCTGTATATTGTAAACGCAGTGTTATATTTTATTTGCGGAAACATTATCAGCGGTATAGTCAGCGTTTATCTTGCGATAAAGTTAAACGGCTTGATTTCCAAAATGGAGGGAGGCTCGGAATACAGCCGACGCTCCGCTGAGGAAGCCAAAAGAGCCTCTGAAATCGCCAACGATAAAACTGTATGGCAGTGCAAAAGCTGCGGATATGTCAATCCGATAGCCATATCGGAATGTAAGTCCTGTGGTAAATGGAAAATGTGAATTATATTATATCAGGACATGAAACAAGAAAGGTATTGACAACAATGGTCAAATTTGCGGTATGTGACGACGATAGAAAAATGCGCGACAGTATTTCGGACAAGCTACGAGAATATTGCCCTGATGAATGTGAGATAAAGACATACACCGATGGTGCAAGATTGCTTTCGGAGTGTCGTTGGAGTTGTTTTGACGCACTTTTCCTTAACATAGATATGCCCGAATCGAACGGAATGGAAATTGCCGAGAAGATACGTGAGACCGACCGGCGGGTAAAAATAATTTTTGTAAGCAATAAAAATGAGCTTGCTTATAAAGGCTATTTATACAACGCTTTCAGATTTGTAAGAAAAAGTAATTTGGAACAAGACTTATGCGAAGCTGTAAAAGGTTTAAATGAATCTTTTTCTACGCAAAACGATTACCTTGTTTTCAAAACGTCAAAAGGAGAGGCAATCCGAGCTGTTAAGGACATAAGGTATTTTGAAGTCAAAACGCACTTCATAAATGTAGTGTGCAATGATGGTGACATCAGGATATACGGAACGCTCCGCGAATATGAGGAGCAAATAGGAAATAACGGTTTCATACGAATACATAAAAGCTATCTTGTAAATTTCAGATATATCCGTTCCGTAGAGAAAAATATCGTGGTTTTGTCATGCGGAAAAGAATTACCTTTAAGTCGATATAGAGCCAATGAAACCAAAATGAAAATGATGTTTTTTTCAAGAAACCTAGTGACGTAATATACGTTAATAATATAGGAGTTGATTATCATAGTCCGGACAGCCTGTGGAATCAAAAGTCTGTTTGGCAGCGATAAAAAATTCCGAATAGCATTTTTTGATGATTTTAAATCCGAGGCGAAATACCGCCTCGGATATTTTTTTGCCCAAAAACGGACAGCGTCTCGGTGCAGGTCGCCTCCGAATTCAGATTTGTTATTCAAAACAACAATCTGAATTCAGGAGGGACTAAAAAATGTCCAACAAAAAGTACACTATGAAGAACGGCAAAGCCGTGGAGGTTTCCGAGGAAATCTATAAGTATCTGGTCAAATCCGACCGCCGCATACGGTACATCGAGGAGGATTTGAAACGTAATACCTACATTATCGATTCGGTAAACGAAAAGGTGACGGTCATACCCAAGCGCGAGCAGTCGCTTGATAAGTTAATGGAAATCGGGATGGATTTCTCGAACGACATGATGGATTTCCAAGACAACGCAATCCTTAAAATAGCGCTCGAACAGGCAATGTCAAAGCTGAGTAATGAGGAAAGATACCTCATCACTCAGCTTTTTTATTTTGGGCGAACCGAACGTTCGCTTGCAGAGGAATTAGGCGTAAGTCAATACACGGTGAATCGGAACAAGCACAAAATTCTCAAAAAGCTGAAAGAAGAAATAAGCGCTTGAGGTTGTTGTGAAATTGCTCAAATAGCAAAAATTATTTTGTGCAATTTAAACAAACTTTTAAAAATCGTGCTATTTTTGCCTATCAAACACCCCTTCCCAACGGCAGATATTATAGAGGGACAAATTCTCCCTCAAGTTCATTGACAATTGAATAGCAATATTTCAGATACTTTCCCTTGCGCAGCCCATAGTGGTTGAAAGCGAAAGGAGCACCGCGCCAAGACGTTCACTGTATCACGAAATCGGACAAGTACGGCACTTAGCCGAACGAGTATAACTCGAATAATTCCGTAAGATGATATATAACCGAGCGAGAAACGGCAGCTCCCGAAACTTGTGTGGCAGCAAGTGCGCGACGACCTGCGCAAGGGGATAATGATACTTCCGTCCGGTCATAACTCATCGTAGTGAGGGCGGCTTCATGAGAACCATGTTGGGGTGAAAGACCCATGACGCTGCAATGCTAAGCAGCGGTTTGAAATATTCCCATTAGTCGGGGGCGCGAGGCAAATACGACAGGTGTTTACAGGCAAACAGCGGAGAAATCCGCTTTAATATATAAAGTTTCGGCTCTGTGTAACTATGCACAGAGCCGGGATTTTACATAGCGAGGAAATAAAATGAACAAGAAAAACATAAGGCGGGGCGAGATATACCTCGCAAATCTGGAGCCGATCATCGGCAGCGAACAGGGCGGGATCCGTCCCGTTCTCATCATTCAGAATAACAAGGGCAACAAGCACAGCGGCACGACGGTCGCCGCGCCGATCACCACAAAGCGCATTCCGAACAGGCTTCCCGTCCACGTGTATACGTTTGCGGGAAGCTCTGGTCTGCCGCAGAACTCGAGCATTATGCTCGAACAAATCCGCGTGCTGGACAAATCGCGGCTGACCAATTATGTCGGCAGGATCAATGATTTTACAATGGACGAGGTCGACCGCGCGCTGAAAATCAGCGTCGGTTTGATTTCGAAATATAATTAAGGGGGCAATATGGAAAAAGAAGCAATCATAAGGTACAAATTCTACTTGTGCCGGAATTTTCTGGACAAGCTGTTAAGCGAAAATCTCATTACCAAGGCGCAGCGCAGAAAAATCGAAAATGCGGTCATAAAGCGGCTCGCGGAGGTTTGAACCCCTGTCCGCTTTTATTGGTTGTGATACAATTCGCCGCAGATATTTCGGTAACATTGGTGATAGATAAAACCGAATTTTTTCGGTATACTGTGTTGTAGAAAGGAGCTGATGATATGGCTGAAATTACGGTAATACCCGCAAAGGAGCGCACTGCGGAAACAGTCAGAACCGCCGCCTACGCGCGAGTATCGAGCGACAGTCAAGACCAATTAAACTCGTTCGCGGCACAGATTCGCTACTACACCGAGCTGCTCCAAAACAGCTCGGATACGGTATTCGTGGATATGTACGCGGATCAAGGTATAACAGGAACGTCGGCAACAAAGCGCCCCGAGTTCCAACGTCTGATGAGTGATTGCCGAAAGGGAAAAATCGACAGAGTACTCACCAAATCCATATCGAGATTCGGACGGAACACGCCGGAATGTCTTGAAGCGGTTCGCGAACTCAAGGCACTCGGAATATCCGTGTATTTCGAAAAAGAAGATATCGACACCGCCGAGGTCAGCACGGAAATGATGCTGGCGATATACAGCCAATTCGCGCAGGAAGAATCGATGTCAATATCCCGAAACTGCCGAATGGGCGTACATAAACGAATGATGGACGGTACCTATAAAACCGCATCAACCCCGTTCGGATACGATTATGTGGACGGAAAATTGCAAATCAATCCGGGAAAAGCGAAAATCGTCAAACAAATTTTCACATGGTACGTCAGCGGAATAGGAATGAACGAAATTGCAGCACGGCTGAATATGCTAAAAGTTCGCGATGAAACATGGCGGCATGGAACGATACGCTGTATTCTGACAAACGAAAAATATATCGGCGACACATTGCTGCAAAAGCATTTTTCTACCGATACACTGCCGTTTAGATCGGTCAGGAACCGCGGCGAAAAAGAGCAATACTATGTCAGCGGAACGCATAAGCCGATAATAGAAAAATCCGTTTTTGATAGCGCTCGGAAAATGCTTGCCGAACGTGATAAACCAAGCGGATTTGAAAAAGAACGTTCCCCTTTCAGCAGAAGGATCGTATGCGGCAACTGTGGCAGCACGTTCAAACGAAAAAAGAAAAATAGCTGTGTTCGCTGGGTATGCCGAAAGCACGACGAAACTGCCGATAACTGCAAAATTAGGCAGATTAGAGAAACGGAATTTCAGGCAGCGTTCGTAAAATTATGGAACAAGCTCCAAGCGCATTATAAAGCGATATTAACGCCAATGCTCCGCCAAATTGAAGCGCTATATGAAAGAGAAAAATCGGGCAATACGCAGCTTGCGGCTCTCCGAAAAGAGATTGCGGAAATAAAGCAGCAAATCCACATGATGACCGTGCTGAACTCACAAGGAACATTGGACGGAGCGTACTTCAAGGAGCGCACCCAAGAGCTTGACCGCAAACTGCTCACAGCGCAGAAACAGCTTCGCGCCAGCCTTAATGATGAGCAATCCGAACGGCTTGACGAACTGCGAAAGCTGATTGGAATATTCGAGAAGTCCGATTCTATAACCGAATTTAACGATATAAAATTTGGACAGATCGTAAATAAAATTACGGTAATCTCCGAAACTGAAATTCGGTTCGACTTGATTGGCGGGATAGGCTTTACTGAACGGATCGCGAGGTGAGAAAATGCTTAAAAATCGAAACATACCGTTCGGATATTGCATGGTGAACGGGAAATACGCACTAAATGCTCCCGAAGCGGAAGCTGTGCAAAAAATATTTGCCTATTACATCGGCGGCAAATCGCTGAAAACCATTGCCGCAGAGATGACAGTGCCATATAATATCGGAAAAGCGGTATGGAATAAAAATATGGTCTGTCGGGTTATCGAAAACAAAAAATATATCGGCGAAAACGAGTTTCCGAAAATAATATCCGACAAGGATTTTAAATGCGCCGCCGAAATAAAAATGGAGCGAAATACTTACCGTAAACCCGCTCCGCAAGCCGAGCCGAGGCAAACCGAAACCACAATATCGGTCTACGAGCCGATCGACGAAATTCGGCGAATGACCAATGAAATAAATCGGCTGCTTGATTCCGAAAACACAGATAAAGGCTTGATTGAGGAACTTATAATTGAATTGGCTCAACGAAAATATTTAGCGATAAGCGAGGTGAAATCATGACAGAAACAATTGCTCAGAATAATATGCGGATAGTGGTAATTCCCGCTAAGGCGCGAAATGAAATTCAGCGAACCACGCGCTTGAAAGTGGCGGCGTACTACCGCGTCAGCACCGACCAAGAGGAACAGGAAAGCAGTTACGAGGCGCAGATAAGCTACTACACCGAAAAAATCGTGAAGAACGCCGAGTGGCAAATGGCGGGCATTTTCGCGGACGAGGAAATTTCGGGTACCCAAGCCCAAAAGCGTCCCGAGTTTCTTAAAATGATACGTCTCTGCCGACAGCGGAAAATCGATATTATCCTTACAAAATCGCTCTCCCGATTCGCGCGGAACACCGTCGACAGCTTGAAATACATACGCGAACTGAGGGAGCTCGGGATAGCGGTGATCTCAGAAAAGGAAAATATCAATACATTGACCGCGGAGAGCGAAATGCTGATTACGATCATGTCGTGCTTCGCCCAAGCCGAGTCGGAATCCATCAGCAAAAACGTATCGTGGGGTATTCGGCAGAGCTTCAAAAGCGGCAACGTACCGATGCAATACGCGCGGCTGCTCGGTTACCGAAAAGGCGAAGATGACAAGCCCGAAATAGTTCCCGAGGAAGCGGAGGTCGTCAAGAAAATATACCGATTTTACCTCGACGGAATGAGTTTAAATATGATCGTCGACAGGCTGAACGAAAAAGGGCTGACAACAAAGGGCGGTAATTCACCGTATCGCAAAGAGGTAGTTCAGCGGATACTTACTAACGAAAAATATACAGGCGATGCACTTCTGCAAAAGACATATGTGACCGACTGCATTACCAAGAAAACTCGCAAAAACAACGGCGAGCTGCCGATGTATTTAGTGAAGAACCACCACGCGCCCATAATCTCTCTCGCCGACTTCAATCGGGTGCAGGAGGAAATGGCGCGACGCTCGGCGAAACGAGCGATTGCGGATAAGCTTACCAAAGGCGAGCAAGGAAAGTACAGCGCCAAATACGCCCTCTCGGAGTTGCTTATTTGCGGAGAATGCGGGGAGCATTACCGTCGAGTGACATGGACTGCCAAAGGGTTCAAAGAGATAAAGTGGCGCTGTATAAGCAGAATTCAGTATGGCAAGAAAAAATGCCACAACTCGCCTACCGTGGACGAACAGGCGCTTCACAGAGCAATCGTGAGCGCGGTTAACGAATTCTGCGCGGTCAAGGACGATGTGGCAAAAGCGCTTCGGGAAAGCATAACTGAGGTACTTGATCCGAATCTGAATGGAAGCGTCCAGGCGGCGCAGCAGCGGATCGACAAGCTTGCACGGAATATGGACGAGCTGATAAAGCTGGCGACCGTTCCCGAAACGGCAGAAAGCGCAATGGCAGATATTGCACGGTTCAGTGATGAGATGAAAACACTGCGGGAGTTCATCGAAAACGAAAAAGCGAAGCAGATGACGGTGCGGAAAGGGTCCGCTGAGCTTGATGCAATTTTGGATCGTCTCGAAAACGAGGATTTCACCTTGACCGAATATGACGACATTGTTACACGGCAGCTTATAGAGCAGATCACGGTCGAGAGCAAGGACATCATTACGGTACGATTCAAGGGTGGCTTTGAAATCAGAAAGGACTTAAATGGAAATTGAAATCCCCGTATGGCTTTATGAACTGCTGCTTATAGAGGCAGCGAGAACGGATTCCGCAGTTGAAGAAATTGCGGAATCCGCTTTAAGAAAATTTATGGAGAGGAATGATGATAATGTCAACCAATGAAAAGAAAGGTATTACCGTCAAAGTCGATGCGGAGCTTCACACGGAGGTGCGGCAATATCTTGAAGAACACGAATTAACGATGGCAGAGTTCGTCGCGCAAGCGCTTCGCGATGAACTTCATCCACAGATAAGCGCAAAGGAGGACAAGAACATGGGAAATATGAGAACGATGGCATTTCAGGTGCCGGAGGAGCTGTTCCAAAAGATCAAGAATTATCTGCAGCGCAACAACATGACGCAGAAGCAGTTCGTGATCGGGCTGATCGAGAACGAGATTGAGCGCGATCTAACGCAAAGGTCGGTGGAAGCGGACCAGCGCGAAACAGCTGCCGTGAGCGAGTTTGAGGGCAACTCTGAGCAGTTCGAGGGTAGTAACACCGAGGAACAAGTTGAGAGCGATTTTGAGGACGTTTCTGACGATGTGAATGAGGACTTGGACAATGGGCAGAGTGAGGACGAGGATTTGAATGAAGATGAAAGCGAGTCCGAGGAACAGGGGATGTCGATGGGAATGTAGGTGGACAAAAAGCATCTTGACAGTCAAAGCCGAACGATATTCATCGCGTTCGGCTTTTATTGTAAGGTCACGCTTGCAACAAACTGTGAAAATTGATTTTTGTCAAAACGATGTAAAATTGCACAAAATTTCATGTCGCATTTTGTCCAAAAAATAGATTTTATTACCATTCACGCAGGAATATTGCCATTCGCGCAAAACGCACAAAAATGGGATTGAAAAATAGAACAAAGTATACTATAATATGTTTAGGTAAATTTGTCCAACAGAGGATAATTGTATATTATATTATGCTGAAATAGGCATGCGCTAGATGGCTGTTTCGCATTATTTACTGAATTTAAAAAAGCACATAGTATTTTTAAATTGGCAATAAGACCTGCAAATAAAAGTCAAGTGGTAAAGTAAAGATTTCATCAAATTTTCACAAAAGCAAAAAGGATACGGCAAAAGCGTTGCCGAAGCTGAAATTTTGTCGGCAGCTTAGAAACAAGATAAATTCTGAGAAGCTCGTGCGCAGCGACGATAATATAAACCCTTTGCGGTTTGCCCTTGGTGCGTTTGCAGCCGAGAAATTGGTAAACGGGTTTGTCGTTTGGTTTGTTTTGAAGGATTACTAGCATAATCTGAAACAGGGTTTTACGCAGTAGCGAAGAGCCGCGCTTGGAAATGCTTCGGGGCTTAACATCGACTTGTCCAGATTGATTGGTCGGTGGATCAATGCCTGCCATAGCAACAAGCAATTTCGCGCATTTTAAACGCCTGACATCGTCGATCTCGACAATCAGCTGCGAACACATAACTCGCTCCACACCGTACAAGCTCATAACGATTTCGTGTTCGGGAAGCATTGACGCAAGCTTGTCCATTTCGGTTCTGATCGCTGCAAGAGTTTCAAGCGCGCAATTAAGCAGCTTAGCGGATTCTTGAACGATTTTCATTACAAAATCCGTCATTGTGATTTTGTCAATATCACTTGACACAATTTACGCAAAGAATTTTAGCAAGTT
>CANDVA010000022.1 GCA_947389015.1 uncultured Clostridia bacterium
AATTATTTACTATCCTGCTTCCTGCATTGAGCATAGATGTTCTCTCTTTTCATTTGTTTTTATCGTCGTCAACTTCCATTTGTCACTCTGATTATAACATAGGAAATTCTGTGGTTCAATCTGCAATTAGTGAAAGTGCCTATGTAAAAATGCAGCAACACAAAAGGTAAAAGGGACCAGTAAAACGCCATACGCCGCGGGCGTTTCGCCGAACGCGATGGGGCTGCCCTCGAAATGCGCCCTCAGCCTGTCCATAATTTCGGCGTTGTCAAGGGTCGCGGGTAAAAGTTCAACGATAACCTTGTTGCTCGCCTCGTCTATCCGCATGCCGTTGTAATGCCCCAATTCGGGAAAGCTCTCCTCAAGCTCCGTTTTTATTTGCCCCTCGTACATATAAAGCTCGTTCCTGCCGTATTCGACCTCTACGAATTCCACACAGCCGTATTTATCCGGCAAAAAATCCAATTCGGAATTATAATCCGACGTGACGTAAACCAAAAGCTTTTCTCCGTCGATATCACTTCCGCCGTAGTAGTCGGGGTAGACAAGTATACTCCCGTTAAGGAATTCGCCGCGCAGTTCCGCATCCGCCGCCTTGACCTCCTCCGATCCTTGGTCGGCGAACCCGCCGCGTTCCTTCGAGCACCCCGCGCATAACAGCACAGCCGCAAGCAAAAAAGCGGATAAACGTTTCATTTTGATCACTCCCCTTTTCTATCGCTTATATTATATCATAGATTACGTTATAATGTCAACTTGAAATCGTCATTAAATTTCAATATACACAAAATCTTCACACGATTTCCCTTGACAAAAATTTTTAATTGATATATAATGATATTTGAATAAGGTAATATTTAGCAGACTAATGCGGTAATAATAACCATATACAGCGCACAGTGCGCATTATATAAGGAAGAGGAGAAACTGTAAATGGACGTAGAAAGCTACCACCTGAATTTCGTCACCGAGGAATACGGCGAGGACGGAATACTCAAAAAATTCGGGATAAAATACCCCGACAACTTTAACTTCGGCTATGACATTATCGACAAATTTGCCGAAATGGAACCCGACCGCCGCGCGCTTATGTGGGTCGATCTGGAGGGCAACGAAAAGCTGCTCACCTTCGGCGACCTGTCAAGGCTGTCAAATAAGGCGGCGAATATGTTCCTCGATATGGGGATAAAGAAGGGCGACTGCGTAATGCTCGTCCTCAAGCGGCATTATCAGTTCTGGTACGCGTTATACGCGCTTATCAAGATCGGCGCTGTCGCGATACCCGCGACGCACCTGCTCACTCCGAAAGACTTCACCTATCGCTTCAACGCCGCGAACGTAAAGGCTGTTATCGCCACTCATTCGGGCAAGGTCGGGCAGTATATCGAGGAAGGCGAAAAGCTCGCCGACCACGTTATTGACTGTAATTTTATGGTCAACGGCTGCCGCGACGGCTGGATAGACTTCGACGAGGAGATCGGGAAATACCCCGATACCATGGAGCGCGTTCCAACCAAGGCGGACGAGCTGTTCCTGATGTATTTCACCTCCGGAACCACGGGCTACCCCAAAATGGCGGTGCACGATCACACCATAGCCCTCGCGCATATCCAGAACGCCAAGCACTGGCATAAGGTCGACCCGAACGGTATCCACCTTACGATATCCGACACGGGCTGGGCAAAGGCGGCATGGGGAAAGATCTTCGGACAGACCGCAATGGGAACGTGCATTTTCGTGTACGATTTCGACAAGTTTATCCCCGACAATATGCTTCGCATTATTGAAAAATACAAGATAACCACGCTCTGCGCGCCGCCTACCATGTTCCGCTTTTTCATTGCCGAGGGCCTTGACAAATACGACCTGTCGAGCCTGAAATACTGCAATATCGCTGGCGAGGCGCTCTCGGGAGAGGTATTCAACAAGTGGTACGAGCACACGGGCTTAAAGCTTATGGAGGGCTTCGGACAGAGCGAGAGCACCTGCCTTATCGGAAACATTATCGGAATGACCCCCAAACCCGGCTCTATGGGCAAGCCCACGCCGCTGTACGAGGTAGACCTTGTGGACAGTGAGGGCAATTCCGTTAAACCGGGAGAGGTCGGAGAAATAGTTATCAAGGGCGAATACTGCAATACCCCAGGACTTTTCCGCGGCTACTACAAAAGCCCCGAGCTTACCGACAAGGTGTGGTACGACGGCTATTACCATACGGGCGATACCGCCAAGCGCGACGAGGACGGCTACTACTGGTACGTAGGTCGCAACGACGACGTTATAAAATCCAGCGGCTACCGCATAGGTCCGTTTGAGGTCGAAAGCGTTGTGGTGACGCACCCCGCGGTGCTCGAGTGCGCCGTAACGGGCGCTCCGCACCCTATCCGCGGCGAGGTCGTAAAGGCGACTATCGTGCTCGCCAAGGGCTACGAGCCGAGCGAGGAGCTCAAGGTGGAGATACAGAACCACGTCAAGCGCAACACCGCGCCGTACAAATATCCGCGTATAGTGGAATTCGTCGACGAGCTGCCCAAAACGGTCAGCGGAAAGATACGCCGCACGGAGATACGCAAGCACGACTTTGAGGACGCGAAAAACGACGAAAAATAACCTCCTCGGAGCCCGGTATTATTCGGGCTCCGTTTTTCGTTTTCTCTTGACTTTGCCCATTAAAAGTTGTATAATATGTACAACCGTTAGATTTACATAAAGAAAGGATATAAAGCTATGAACATATGGCATGACGTGAACCCCGCAAGAATAACCCCGAATGATTTCCTCGCCGTAGTCGAGATCGAAAAGGGCAGCAAGAAAAAGTACGAGCTTGACAAGCAGACGGGTCTGATAATCCTCGACCGTATCCTGTACACATCCACTCACTACCCCGCGAACTACGGCTTTATCCCGCGCACTCTTGCCGACGACGGCGACCCGCTCGACGTGCTTATCCTCTGCAACGAGCCTATCGATCCGCTCGTACTCGTGCAGTGCTACCCGATAGGCGTTATCACCATGCTTGACAACGGGCGCAACGACGAAAAGATAATCGCGATCCCGTTTGAGGACCCGACCTTCAACGCGTACAGAGGGATCGAGGCGCTGCCTTCTCACATTTTCCAAGAGATGCGCCACTTCTTCTCGGTCTACAAGCAGCTCGAGGACAAGGAGACCGCCGTCGACGAGGTACAGGGACAGAAAAAGGCGGTCGAGGTCATCAGGCAGTGTATCGACAACTACAACGAGATATACGCTCCCGATCACCCGTTCGTACCCGAGCACGTTACAAGCAAGGAGAAGAAATGATCTTAGCAAGTCAGTCGCCGCGCCGACGCGAGCTTTTGGCGTTTATCGAGCCCGATTTCCGAGTTATCCCCGCAACGGGCGAGGAAAATATCTCCGAGGGCGCGACACCCAAGCAAACGGTACTCGCACTTTCTCGTCAGAAAGCGGAGGAGATCGCCGCGCTGCATAAGGGCGAGGTAATTATCGCCGCTGACACGGTAGTCTCGATAGACGGGAAAATTCTCGGCAAACCGCACAGCGAAGCCGAGGCGTTTGAGATGTTGAATACGCTTTCGGGGCGAGTTCACAGCGTATTCACGGGAGTATGCGTGATATTCCCCGACGGCGGCTCCGAGAGCTTCGCCGAGGAAACAAGGGTCGAATTCTATCCGCTCACGGACGCGGAGATCGCCGACTATATAGCAACGGGCGACCCTATGGACAAGGCGGGCGCTTACGGGATACAAGAAAAGGGCGCGGCGAACGTCAAGGGCATCGTCGGCGACTTTTACAACGTAATGGGCTTACCCGTCGGCAGACTGGCGCGTGTTTTGCGAGGTCATGTATGATACTCACTGAATTTCCGTTTGAAGATTTCTGCGATAAGACCTTGTTTTCGGGACGGTGGGAAAAAACACTTTCCGCGCTTTCGAGACAGCGCATCGTGAACATTTTCGGCGTATGGGATAATACAAGCGGCGAATGGTTCGGAGAAGCGCCTATGCTCGTTGAGCTTGAGAACGGAACGCTCGCCGTAAACGTGCGCTCCGAAAAGTATCTCGCGCTTGCGTGGAACAAGATACTTTCGACCGAAAAACCGCGCTGGTTTCCCGAAAATACGGAAATACCCGACTGGCGGGAGGACTTGGATTGGCGCGTATATTCGCCGCTGTGCAAATTCAGGAACACGGAGGTTTTGCGCGTTGAAGTCGTCGGGAGCGAAAACGCGCTCAACGGTCTGCGTTTTAAAACGGACGAGGGCGGCTTTTTGATAGCCGACGCGGGAGATGTTATCACTGGGATCTCAGACGAGTAAAACACGGGAAAAGGAGCGGATCATGAGATTATATTTAGCAAAGCCCGACCTGTATTTTTTTGATCGGTATAACGAAATGATGACGGAATGGCAGGCAAGCGGCACGCAGATCGCGCCGTGGTTTCTCGATAAGCCGTTTGAAAATTTGGGGGATTTCGCGGAATTTATTCAAATGCTCGACAATTGCGAGCGCGGCAACCTTGACAAGAAATACCCGTCGACGACGTCTTACTTTGTAACGGACGAGAACGGCAGGCTTATCGGAGCAGCTTCTCTTCGCCATTATCTGACCGCGGCGGGCTTTAATACATGGGGTCATATAGGCTACGGCGTAAGACCGAACGAACGGCGAAAGGGCTGCGCGACCCATATACTTAAAATGGTGTTGGCGGAGGCAAAGAGCATGAAAATCCAAAGAGTACTGCTCGGCTGCCACTCCTCAAATATCGGCTCCGCCAAAGTGATAGAAAACTGCGGCGGCGTTCTTGAAAATGTCGTCGCCGACCCCGACGATAAAAACGAAACGATAAGACGGTATTGGATAGACAATAAATAAGAACGGAGAACGCATATGCAGGAAATAAGGAAAGTCACCGAAGAGGATATTCCCGAATGCGTTCGGCTCATACGTCGGAGCTTTCAGACCGTCGCAGACGAATTCGGCTTCACCCCCGAAAAAGACCCGAAGTTCACGTCGTATGCCACGACGGAGGAGCGGCTGAGGTGGCATATGCTTTCCGAACGCCGTCCGATGTACGCGTGCTTTGTCGACGGCAAGCTCGCGGGGTACTATTCGCTGCATATTGCGGACGGCGAGATCGAGCTGTCAAATCTCTGCACCGACCCCGAATACCGTCACCGTAAGATCGGCGAGAGCCTTATGCTCCATTCGTTCGACAAAGCGCGCGAGCTCGGGTTCACGGAAATAACTATCGGCGTAGTCGACGCGAACGAACGCGTCAAGCGCTGGTACGAAAGCTACGGCTTCACCAAATCGGGCGAGTGCGGCGCGTACCTCACATTTCATTGCATTTTTATGAAAAGACCTCTTTGAACCTATCATGAAAGGAAAAATTATGAGCGCGAAAAAACTAAAGCTAAGCTACAATTCCCCCGTAATTCTGACGTTCGCGGCTGTATGCCTCGCGACCCTGATACTTGACTGGATAACCAAAGGCTTCACCAACCGCCTGCTGTTCGTCTGCTACGGTCACGCGAGCCTGCTCGACCCGCTGACCTATCTGCGTGTGTTCAGCTACGTTTTCGGCCACGCGAGCTTTTCGCATTTCGCGGGCAATATGACTATGCTCCTGCTCGTAGGTCCTATCGTCGAGGAGCGCTACGGGAGCTGGAACTTATGCATAATGATGGGCGTGACGGCGCTCGCGGGCGGTATTCTCAATATGCTGTTCTTCAACACGGGAATACTCGGCGCGTCGGGTATCGTATTTATGCTGATAATCCTCAGCGCGTTCACGAATATGAAAAAGGGCGAGATACCCCTCACCCTTATCATAATCGCGGCTATCTACCTCGGACAGGAGATATATTCGGGCATTGCCGTCGAAGATAACGTTTCGCATTTCGGTCATATTTGCGGCGGCGTTTCGGGACTTGGCTTCGGCACTTGGTTTTATAAGAAAAAATTCGAGATGATGAGATGACCGAAAGGAGCGCTCATGAATTGTAACGGGTTTGGAGAAAGCGTTTCCGACGGCGCCTTGATAGGCGGATCACTCCTCGGCGCAGCAATCTTGCTGCTTGTCGTTATGCCGCTTTTGAGCCGCTTTTATAAGGGAGTTGTGCGCGAGATAGTAATCGTAAAAAAGCGCGAGACCGTCCGCGATTTTTTCAGCCCGGGATTTGTCGGACGTAATCGCTCCGGAGTTCCGCCAAAAAGCTCGTATATGGAAGTGCGCCGCACAAGCGTAGACTACCGCGTCAAAGGGAAAAAGCCGCTGCACACTAAATTTTGCGCCAAGGAGCTTATGAAAAAGCTGACCGTGGGAGAGACCTACACCGTACGTATACGTCTGAACGATATAATTAAGATCTACCCCAAGCATTAAATTAAACGGGATAACGTTTGTTATCCCGTTTTTTGTATTATGAACGAGCCGCGAGACCGTTCTGCTTAGCCGCTTTGACAGCCTCCTCGAGACCCTCCGTGCGCCACGACAGCGCCGCGCGGTCTATCTCCTCGCCGTTGTCCCAGAACACGGGGCAGATGTGGTATTTAAGGCAATACTCGGTAACGCTCGAAATGTATTTCACGCGGCTTTCAAGCTCCTTGTCCTTTTTAAGACAGCCGTACTCTCCCATAATAACGGGTACTCCCTTATCGATAAAGCTCTCCTTGAGCTTCCTCATCTGACCGTCAAGGTATCGGATATCGTCGTCAGTACCCCATGTTTCACGATAGCCCCACTCCGTTCCGCGCTCCGCGATAGCGAAATCGGACGGCGAGTAGTAGTGTACCGAAAGAATGGTCTTGCCGTCGTCGGGCATTACTATGCCCTCGCAGGAGCGGTCGATATCCGTCCAGTACCCCGCGAGAAGGAGGTAACGGTTTTTGTTGTTCTTTCCCGAACTGCGGATAAGCTCGGTGAACTCGGCGTTCATTTTGTTGATAAGCTCATAGCCCTGTTCATTTTGAAGATCGTCAAAGCCGATCTCGTTCATCGACTCGAATATCAGCTTGTTGGAATAATCGCCAAAACGGTCTGCTATCTGCGTCCATATCGCCTTGTATTTCTCCATGGTGCCGTCGTAATCCACGGAGGCTTTGCGTATCCATTCGCCGTCGTGGTGAAGATTGATAATAACGAACATATCCTCTTCGACGCACCAGTCAACGATCTCCTGCACTCTCGCGAACCACGGCTCGCGTATTATATAATCTGGAGCGGCGTCGGCATGCTCGCCCCACGAAACGGGAATGCGTATCGTATCAAAGCCCTGTGACTTTATGTATGTGATAAGCTCGCGCTGCGTGAGCTGATTACCCCACGATGTCTCGTATTTCAGATCGTCGCCGTTTCCGTTTATCGGGTCGAGCGTGTTGCCGAGATTCCACCCCATACCCATCATGTCCACAAACTCCTGCGCCGATTTAGTGTTGACGGTTTTACCTTTCAGGTCGGCGCTGCAGCCCGTGCAGCCGATCACGAACACAAGCGCCAAAAATACGGATAAAAGTTTTTTCATAATATCTCCTTTATATTGATTTATTTTGTATATTATATCATATAAAGGCGATTTAAACAATTGCGGTTTACGACATTTCACACAATTTTCATTTTTCTTTGGTTGTTCAAAATCAGAATTTAGTGCAGTAATTCCGCAGCTCCCTCCGCGCGAAGCGCGGAATAAAAGTTTTTCGTCAAGCCTTTTTTCAAAAAGGCTTGCGGAGTGCAGAGGCAGAGCCTCTGCACAGGTTTGGGCAGAAGCTGCCTCCAAGGCGGCAGCCCAAAACGCCGTGCGAAGCACGGCAGTTGCGCATATAGTGCGCAACATAGGCGCGGAGCGCCGCACCGCCGCAAAGCGGCGGAACAAAAAAAGCGCTAAAAGGGCTTGGGGAAAAACTCTTGTTTTTCCCCAAATCGGTGGTTTTGCCAACAGGCAAAATCGCCGATAAATCACTTTTTTCTGCCGGTGGCAGAAAAAAGTGATCCGCGCTCCGAGCAACACCTTGCTGTTATAAATTCTGATTTATCTCCACAAAAACACCGCAATGTTGACAATTTTATCATATTAAAACAAAATCCTTGTGCAATTTTAACAAAAAATTAACTTAGTGATTGAAATGCTTTGCGGAAAATGTTATAATTTTTATAGATAACATATCTCTTGTAAAGGAGTTTTTGATATGACAATGAATAACCAAAGCAATCAGAAAACCTCAATAAGAACGCAAATGATATTGATAGTGAGCCTCGTGTTCACTTTGTTGATAATAGGAACGGTAACGGCAGGTATCATCTCGGGCTATATAGGCATTGAAAACACGGTAAACTCCGACCTCGTCACCATTCAGCAGTTCTCCGACCATACGTTTTCCGTAGCGCTTTCGCAGGCTCGCGCCGAAGCGCTCAAGCCCGCCGCGGAGTTCGACAGGACCGTCGCGCTCGGTGTAAACAACGGACTGAAATACGCGGACAAAATGCTGGCTGACAGTATTTTCCTTGAATGCGGAGTGGTAACGAAAAACGGCGAGACCCGCACCACATACGATCTTCTTTTTGACGATCGCATACCGCAGCTTGACTGCGTACGGAAGGTGCTCACGAACGAAAGCGGAGAGACGATCGCCGAGATATCCTCCACGATAGACCTTGGCGGGAATTTACGTTTCATTATCGCCGTACCCTGCAAATCGGGGGCGTTTCTGCTGACGATAGACGGTTCGTATTTCAGCGACCTTATCTCCGATAAAAAAGTCGGCACGACAGGCAACATCTTCCTTATTGACAACAACGGAAAAATGATCGCGAACACCGATCCCGCGATAGTTTCGTCGCAGACCAACTACATAGAAATGGCGAATTCGGACAGCGCTCACAGCTCCACCGCCGAGCTGTTCAAAAAGATGACAGGCGGCGAAACGGGCGTTTCCAAGTTCAACTACAACGGCGTGAAAAATATCTGTGCCTACGGAACGGTCAACGGCTCGGACGGCTGGGCATACGGCGTTACCGCGCCCGAAAGCGAAATGCTGTCGGCAATGATCATGATCATCATCGCGCTTATCGTATGTTCGCTCGTGTTCCTCGCAGGCGGTATCGTCGCGATCTCCATGTACGCAAACAAGATGTCCAAGCCTATCATGAAAATGTCCAAGCGTATGGTTCTTCTCGCGCGCGGTGACCTGTACACGCCCATCGACAACATAAACCGCACCGACGAGATCGGAGTACTTGCTTACGAATTCGGCGGAACGCTCGTATCGCTGAAATCCTATATCCGCGACCTCGGCGAGGTGCTTCACGAGATGTCGCGCGGAAATATGCTCGCCATGCCGCAGATAGAGTATGACGGCGATTTCAGCTCTATCGAGAAGTCGCTCAAGAAGATACAAAAATCTCTGAACCATACGTTCAGCGAGATAAATAAGTCCTCCAACCTTGTAGCCGAGGAAGCAAATCAGGTCTCCGCGGACGCGCAGAGCCTTGCGGACGGCGCGGCTGAGCAATCCGAGGTCATTCAGTCGCTTATGGATATGCTTGCGAAACTCTCCGAGTCCTCAGCCCGGAACTCCAAAACCACCAAAAACGCCGAGGAGAACGCTGTCAAGGCAGGCGACCAGGTCAAGTACTGCAATGAAAAAATGCTGAACGCCGCGGACGCTATGACCGATATCTCCAATTCGGCATTGCAGATCGAAAAGATAATTGCGACCATCGAAGACATCGCGTACCAGACGAACATTCTCGCGCTGAACGCCGAGATCGAGGCTGCCGCCGCGGGTCCCGCGGGCAAGGGCTTTGCGGTAGTGGCGGACGAGGTACGCAACCTCGCGAACAAGTCCGACAAGGCGGCAAAGGCGACCAAGCAGCTTATAGAAAGCTCGCTCGAATCGGTAAACCGCGGCTCGGAGGTCGTCAATATGGTATCCGATCAGCTCAACGAGTCCACCGAAATAGTTCTCCACGCCGTCGAGGATATGAAGACCGTAAACGCCGCCGTTCAGCGCGAGGAAGAGAATATGCGCGAGATATCCGAAAGCATTTCGCAGATCAACCGCGTAGTCCGGTCCAACACCGACACCGCCGCCAAGAGCGCTGAGACAAGCCGGGCGCTCTCCGTTCAGGCCGAAAACCTCAAATCGCTTATGTCCAACTTCAGATGCAGAGAAAGCGCGGATTAACAAGATCATTACCAAAAAATCCCCGAAAGCAAACCTTTCGGGGAAAATTTTTATCCGACGGCAAGCCCGCCGTCCTTGACCGTGATATGAATGGTATCGCCCTGTTTGAGTTTATCGGCGAGTATCTCCCGCGCGATGAGCGTTTCGAGATTGCGCTGCATATAGCGCTTGAGCGGACGCGCGCCGAAGCTCGGGTCGTAGCTCTCGTCAACGATAAGCTGCTTTGCCTCGTCGGAAATTTCAAGCGAAAGCTGCTTGTCGCGCAGACGCTTTGCAAGGTCGGCAGCCTGCAAATTGATGATACCGAATATCTCCGTTTTGGTGAGCGGCTTGTAAAATACGATCTCGTCCAGACGGTTAAGGAACTCGGGACGGAACGACGCTTTAAGCAGCTTGTCAACGCTGTTCCGCGCCTCCTCGGTGATGTTCCCGCCGTCATCTATTCCGTCAAGAATAAACTGCGAACCGAGGTTGGACGTAAGAATGATTATCGTATTTTTGAAGTCAATAGTGCGTCCCTGACTGTCGGTAACTCTTCCGTCATCGAGAATTTGCAGCAGCACGTTGAATACGTCGGGGTGAGCCTTTTCCACCTCGTCGAACAGCACGACGGAGTACGGCTTGCGGCGGACCGCGTCGGTGAGCTGACCGCCCTCCTCGTAGCCGACGTATCCGGGAGGCGCTCCGATAAGACGGCTGACGGTATGCTTCTCCATATACTCGCTCATATCCAGACGGATAATGTTGTGCTCGTCGTCGAACAGCGACTCCGCGAGCGCCTTTGCAAGCTCGGTCTTGCCCACACCCGTAGGACCGAGGAACAGGAACGAGCCGAGCGGCTTTCTCGGGTCGTTGATACCCGCGCGCGAGCGCATAATGCTCTCGGTAACGCGGCTGACCGCCTCGTCCTGACCCATAACGCGCTTATGGAGCGTATCGGCAAGGTTGAGTATCTTCTCCCGCTCGCCCTCGACCAGCTTTTCGACGGGGATTCCCGTCCAGCGCCCGACGATACGCGCGATCTCCTCATCCGTTACCTTGTCGCGAAGCAGCGAGCTTGACTTAGCCTCCTCCGCCAGCTCCTCCTCGTGATGAAGATCGCCCTGCAATTTCGGGAGCTTGCCGTACATCAGCTCGGCAGCCTTGTTGAGATCGTTCTCGCGCTTTGCCTTTTCAATGTCGGCGTTGGTCTGCTCGATCTCCTTGCGCAGATCCTGAACCTTGGAAATGGCGTTCTTCTCATTCTCCCACTTCGCCTTCATTGCGTTGAATCCGTCGCGCTTCTCCGCAAGTTCCTTTTGAATATCGGCGAGGTGCTCCTGCGAAAGCTTATCCGTTTCCTTTTTCAATGCGGCTTCCTCGATCTCGAGTTGCATAATTCCGCGCGATATTTCGTCAAGCTCCTGCGGCATACTGTCCATTTCGGTGCGTATCATCGCGCACGCCTCGTCCACAAGGTCTATCGCCTTGTCGGGGAGAAAGCGGTCGGTGATATAGCGGTTTGAGAGCGTCGCCGCCGCGATTATCGCGTTGTCGTGGATTTTTACGCCGTGGAACACCTCGTACCGCTCCTTAAGTCCTCTCAATATCGAGATCGTGTCCTCAACCGTGGGCTCGTCGACGAGCACGGTCTGGAAACGGCGCTCCAGCGCGGGGTCTTTTTCGATATACTTCGAGTACTCGTCGAGAGTAGTCGCGCCTATGCAGTGCAGCTCGCCGCGCGCCAGCATGGGCTTCAACAGGTTGCCCGCGTCCATAGCGCCCGAGGTCTTGCCCGCGCCGACGATCAGGTGCAGCTCGTCGATAAACAGGATTATCCGCCCGTCCGATTTCTTGACCTCGTTCAGCACGGCTTTCAGACGCTCCTCAAACTCGCCCTGATACTTCGCGCCCGCGATGAGCGCGCCCATATCCAGCGAGAACAGCTTGCGGTCTTTAAGGTTTGCGGGAACGTCGCCGCGCACTATACGCAGCGCCAGACCCTCCGCGATAGCGGTCTTGCCCACTCCGGGCTCGCCGATAAGACACGGATTGTTTTTAGTCTTACGCGAAAGTATGCGGATAACGTTGCGTATCTCGGAATCGCGCCCTATAACGGGGTCGAGTTTATTCTGTCTTGCCAGCTCCACCAAGTCCTGACCGTACTTTTTGAGAACGTCGTATGTCTCCTCTGGGTTCTGCGAAGTCACGCGCTGATTGCCGCGTATATCCTGCAAAGCTTTCAGCAGCGCGTTCTTGTCGACGCCGAAGCTCTTTACGATACCCTTGATGTCGCTGTCGGGCTTCTCTACAAGAGCGAGCAGCAAATGTTCTACGGAGACGTACTCGTCTTTCATGCGCTCCGCCTGCTTCTCCGCCTCGACGAGAACCTCGCTTAGCTCGCGCGAGGGGTAAATATCGCCGCGACCGCTGCCCGTAACGCGCGGCATACCCTCGACGAATTTCAGCGCCGCGGTTTTTATCCCGTTCGCGTCGATACCCATTTTCGTGAATATCTGCGGCACCAGACCGCCCTCATCGCTAAGCAGCGCATATAATAAATGCATCTGTTCAACGCAGTTATTTTGGTACGACAACGCGGTATCCTGAGCCGCCTGTATCGCTTCAAGCGATTTCTGAGTTAATTTGTTTGCGTTCATAAAAGTTGCCTCCTTTTATTTTCTACATACTTGCCGTTCTGATCTCGGGTATCAGATATTTATTTTCAAGCTCACGGCGACGCTTCAACAAAAGCTCATCCCTGCGGTAACCGCGGGCTTCCGACTCGAGAAATTCCTCCATAGAGTTCGCCTTAAAGTATAAACACCCCATGACGCAGTCATAGACTTTTCCGTTGCTGCCGATATGCAATCCGTAATCCTGCGTAGTGTGTTCGTTCATAGCCTCTATATAGTATACTCCGTCACGCGAAATCATTCTCCTGCCGCTGAAACCTATTGTATAACCCCACAACGGCGTTTGCGACCACGGGTCGTCCATACAAAAGAGCAGTTGTTTGCGCCACGCGAAAACGCGCCCGCCGTATACTTCAATAAGATCGCGGAGCTTGTCGGTCATATTCAGTCCGTTCGGCAAAAGAAACTCTTTCTCGTATTTATCGGGAGAAATGATCTTGCTCCGCTCAAACTCCGTCATCATTCTGTACGCAGTATCGGAAAGCCTTGCTTTCATACGGGCGTCGCTGTCGGCGGGCGGGTCGATATAATTTTCTTCAAACCATTTATAATCCGCTCCGTTTGCGCCGATCTCACGAGCGTTCGCAAATTTCGGATCAAATGGTTTTCTCGGTTCGGGTTCATAACCGCGGAGCCTTTCCAAAGCGCTCCCGATATCGCGGTCAAGCTCCGTCTGCTCCCCGGGCGACAGCACAAGTCCGTGCGTCGGGCTGCTTCGGTACTCCGAGATAAACCGCTCATAATTCTCGGGAAGATACGGGTGGATATATGATAAACCCAAAGCCGTGTTAATTAAAATTGTAAGCGCCATAATGTTTTCCGTCATAGCGTATGCTTTTTCCCTGTTTTCTCCGCGAAATACGGATAATTGCACGGCTTCACACGCCTGATATGCGCTTTCGTCCTCAAATCCGTTTTCGAAGAAAATTTCCATTGATTTTTTGAACTCGCGCTTCATATCGGCGTAAGTCCAGTTCGAGACCCTCTCCGTCATTATATCGGGTATGCGCAAGAGCCGCATATCTTTCAATTCGGGTTCCGCTTCGTAAATTTCCCGAAAATTCTTAGCCATAGTCACCACCCCTTTCACATACTCGCCGTCTGTATCTCGGGAATCAGGTATTTATTTTCAAGCTCCCGTCTTCGCGAGATCAAAAGCCCGTCCTTATACCGCTCGCGTGCTTCCCGTTCAAAAAATTCCTCCGGGGCGAGAGGATTAAGCTCAGGATAATTTTTCCAATAATCTTCCCCGTAAAAATGTATCTTTCCGTCGCTCCCGACATTCGGACCGGTATACGGCGGAACAAATTCCGACATAGCCGGTATACAATAAAACTCACCCTTGCCTTTGCACGCCCATGAGATATAAAGATCGACCGAAAATCCTTTATACGAACTGCGGGAAAACGGATAATCCATAAGGAAACAGGGGGCGTGCCATACATATTCGCGCCCCGCGTACAGCTCTGCAAACTCGCGCAGCTCGTCGGTAAGCTCCAATCCATTCGGTTTCAGAAAACCGTTTTCGAGAAAGTCGAGATCGACGATTTCACTTTCGCGCTCGTATTCCGTGAGCATTTCATACGCCTTGTCCGAGAGCTTTTCGCGCATACGCTTATCGCTGTCGGCGGGCGGCGGTGATTTGATCACGCTCTTGTAATCAACTGTAAAGTGCTTGTCAAAGTGAATTTCAATGCCGTCCTCGTCATCGTCGTTCTGTTTTGCGTATTCAAGTCTTTGTATCATTTTCAAAGCAGCTTGTATATCGCGGTCAAGCTCCGTTTGTTCTTCGGGAGACAAGGTCAGCCTGTGCGTTTCGGCACTTCTGTAAGCCGATATCTGTTCCTCATACTTCCGCCTTGAAACAGCCTGTTCGCTGCCCGACCTGAACGCCTCGATCACGCGGATCGTATTTGCCATAACATTCTCCGTCATAGCCGCGACGCTCCTTTGGTCTTTCGCGAAATACCTCTTCAAGCAAACACATTCGTAAGCCAAATTAACGCACTCATCGGAAAAACCGCTCTTGGTGAAAAATTCCATAGACCTTGCGCACTCGCGTTTCATATCCGCGTATGTCCAGCAGGAAAGCTTTTGCGTTGTATGATCGGAAACGGGCAGGCGATATTCCTCGCGGATGTATGCGGTATGCCCGATCAGGCTCCAAAGTTTGCTCATTATAACCCCCGTGTTCTAAACGATAACGCTTTGTTCTGAAATCTGTGCTCGGTAATATTTTTCGGCGGTGAGCGCAGCGGTCTCAGCGTCGGGCAACTCGGCGAAATACGCCTTCATTGCCCCGTCGAACATTGCCATATACTCTGCTACGGCGGTGCCGAGATCGTCGTCGGTGATACGATCGCGAGGCATATTCAGGGTTCGCTCGAAGCGTCCGTCCGATATCGTATATACGATATCATTGGATAATTTGTCCGCAATATACTTGTTCTCCAATGCCGCCCAGCAACGGAAAAATCCCATAAGATCGGCGATAAGCTGTGCGTTCTGCGTTCGGAACGATACCCGCATTTGTCCCGCTCGCTTGCCGTTTTCGGAATAGATCTCGACCGAATATTTTACGGTCGGCTTATAGCGGTATTTCAGCGAGGTGCGCGCGGAGAGCGTGCTGCCCGTCGGCGGCTCGGCAAGCATAAACTCGCCGTTAATCGATCGCGCTAAGCTTTGAAGTATATCGCGAAGCCGCATTTCGGGGGTCGTATACGCTACCCGCTCGGCGAGTATGCGGTTTATCATCGCCGAACGCGATATTCCCTCCGTCCGCGCCAGAGCGTCGACCGCGTCTACAACGTCGTCGGACAGCACGAGGCTGTATATGCTCTTGTTCATGTAGTCACCTCCCGCAATTTTGTTCCCTCTGTTAATAATTGTAGCATGGTTTTAATAATTTGTCAAGTAGATTTAATAAAAATGTTCACAAATTTTTAAGGTATTTTTTGGATAATATTCTGTTTTCAATGAGCTTTTCCCACTTCCGTTCCGCGTAACGCTGAGACCCGGTCATCACCGGAAAGGCTTTCCTCCTCCGCATATGCCAGAGTTTGTTCGCAATGCCCGAAATGCACATATCTCGGATAAAGCGAGCACGCTCTGATATACGAAGTTCTCGAGCGGCTCAAGCGCCGGTGAGCCCGTTGATGCTTCGCCTGCCCATTAAGCTGTGCTTAGTTCAGGTGATATTCTGTCCGGGGTGCTCTCACATTCCTGGCGGAGACACGCTGCCTCGGGGCTTTCGCCCTGTCGGTATATCCTTTCGCGGCTGCATTTACGTTTTCCTTGGTGTTGAGAAAAGTTTAACATTTGGAGGACTGCAATTTACTGCAAGCTTTTTCTAAATAAAAAACAGTGTCGGACATTCGGTTCGGCACTGTGCTTTTTACTCTTCGGCTGTTTCTTCATCGAAATGCGGCTGCGGCTCAAGGGAGACGCAGAGTGGTTTTGTGCGGCAGACCGGACATTCCGTTTCGCTCTCTTTCAGACAAGAAAAACAGTTTGGGCACCATTTTATTTTCATATATCAGACCTCCCGAATATTTTTATATTTTCATTATATCACGGCATACTAATATTGTCAAGTGTTTTTTAATTTTACAGTCTGTTTTTTAATCTTATACTTCTATTGTAAAATAGTATCAGGAGGTGATTATTTTGCATTATGTTGATTATAAAGAGGTCGGAAAAAGAATTGCCGAACGGCGCAGAGAGCTGGGGTTAAAGCAATGGCAGGTCAATGAAATGGCGGGGCTGTGCAACAACTATCTTTCAAATGTTGAACGCGCAACCACCGTTATCAGCATTGACGTGCTGATGAAGATTTGCGCGGCGCTCGATACCACTCCCGACGCGCTTTTGCTTGGAGCGGTCGTCGACGAGGATAACGATTATCTGCGCTCTATGACTAACCGCCTGAAACAGATGTCCTCTCAGCAGGCGCGGCTCGCGCTCAGTCTTATGGACTGGATACTTTCGCAAAAGCTGTGAAAAATCCCCCCTTAGTCGGGGGGATACGTTTTAAATTGGGTCAATAGATTTTTGTTCTTTTCTTAACGATACCGATTATAAACACGACCGCGGAGCTTAACACAAGATTTATCGCAAGCTCGACAAGAAAATTCAAGCCGACCATTCCCGTAACGACGAACAGCAGAATATTTTCCGCCATATCGCTTTCCGCCGCCATGCCGTTGACGATCTCCATAAAGAACATAAAGCAGCCGAGCAGGAAAACGCCCGTGTTGACTATCGGCGCGGCTATGCCCGATACTATGACCGCGGCGGTGCGGTTTTTCTTTTCGACCGCGGTGTAGACAAGTCCCGCGCACAAGCCCGCAAGCGTACCCTTGAGCAGCACCGTAACAAGCGTCGCGGGGACGCTTATCGCCATAAACGCGGCTACGTCGGGCGTAAACATTACGATGACCCCGAATATGAAGCCGAGCCACGCGCCCGCTTTCCAACCGTACAGCGCCGCGCCGATTATGATCGGCACAAGCGTTAATGTAATGCTGAACGGACCCAATCTTATGCCGCTCGCGAATAACTGGAGCACCGCCACAAGAGCGGTGAGCATTCCCATTCCGACTATCGTCTGTGTTTTTATGCCGCGCTTAGGTTTGCGCGGTTCACCTAAATTAAAGTTGATATCCATAATTGTTCCTTTGCTGACACTCGGCGGCTTTGCCGATGCATCGCTGTTTGACGGTTACTTATTCTTTTTGTATATCTCAAGCAAGCCCTCTAAAATAAGGTTTTCGTCGAGTGTGAAGTCGGTCTTGCAGAGGGGCTTTATCACGGACGAATAGCCGCCCGTCGCTATGACGGTACACTTTTCGCCGATCTCGCGCTCGAAGCTCTCGATCATTCCGTCGAGCATGAACGCCGTGCCGTTAAGAAGTCCCGAGCGCATACAATCTATCGTGTTCGTGCCGATCACCTTTTTTATCGGATCGCCTGTTACTCCGACAAGCGGCAGGGCAGCGGTCTTTGCCGCGAGAGCCTCCGCGGATATCTTCACGCCCGGGGCGATTATTCCTCCGATAAACGCGCCTGTTTTGTCGACAGCGAGAATTTTTGTCGCCGTGCCGAGGTCGATAACGATAGCGGGCAGGGGATAGCGCTCCTTTGCTCCTACCGCTACCGCAGCCATGTCCGCGCCTAGAGACGCGGGCTCGTCGATCTTGATGTTAAGTCCCGTTTTTATCCCTGGACCTACCGTCATTACCTTGCAGCCGCATATTTTCTCGACCGCGGCGCGGAGCTGTCCCGTGACGGGCGGCACTACCGACGACAATATCGCGCCGTCTATATCCCCGAAGCGCACGTCGTAAAGACGCAGTATATCAGCCAGCGATATCGCGTACTGATCCTCCATTCGCGAACGGTCGGTCGAAATGCGCGACTCGAAAACAAGCTGCTCGCTTTCGTCAAAGCCGCCGAACTGGGTGTTGGTGTTGCCTACGTCTATTGTAAGTATCATGGTTTGTCCTCCCATTACTGCATTTATATTTTTTCTTCGGTCATAAATTCCGAATAAAGGCGGAGATTTTCCTCGGTCGCGGGGAGCTTTAACATTGTGCATTCGAGCTTGCCCCGGGAATTAAAGCAGAGCTGTCCGTCCTCGACTTTGGCGGCGGTATTTCTCGGCTTTATGTCGCCGAACATATACACGCCCTTTTTGGTTATGTACGCGCCGTTAAAAAAAGCGGCAACCGCAAATATGACCGCGAGAAGCGCCCGCGCTTCCGTCAGATTTCGCTCGCGGTCGTACTCTTCCCGATATTTGGAGAGCAGCTTTTCCGTCGCGGACTGCTCGATCTCGGGCGAAACCGGGTTCTTGACCCCCCAATTATAATACTCCATATGGAATTGAACAAAGCCGAGCCTCTCCAGATCGTCAATAGTCTTTTTTTGTTTAACGCAGGGAGCTATGCCCGAAACCGTCATGACCGCACCCAAAACCGCGCAGACGGTATTGCACACAAATACGTCGATTTTCGCGGGACGTTTCACGCGGATAATGCCCGCTTTTTTCGCTCTGACGCGCGATATCACGGAGGACACGGCAAACCATAATACCGCCGCGATAATAAGTCCGATCAGAATTATATCCCATACGTTCATGTGCTGTCCTCCCTTGATGTTTTACCTTATTATATCACGTTTTCGCGGAAAAATCAATCGTTTTATCTGCGGAGAAAACCGCTGTCGCTCTCGGGCAAGCCGTTTATGTCGGAAACGTAGCGCTCGGCGCGCATATGCAGGTCGTACTTTTCGCGCAGCTCGGCGATCTCTTTCATCATCGGCGAGGCGTGGTGACGGTCGAGCGCCTGCTGATCCTCCCAGATATCGATAAGCAGCACGGTCTCGGGGTCGCTTAGCGGGAGGAAGTACTCGTACCGAAGATTTCCGCGCTCCTGACGTATGCGCCCGGCAATGCCTCGGAGTTCCATTTCCTCGGCGAATTTCCTCGCCGCGCCGTCTTTTCCCGTGTAGTACAAATTCATTACAAGGCTCATTTTCGCTCCTTATTTCTTTACCTCTAATATCATATTTATATGCTCGATACCGTCGTCGTCGAAGGGCTCGGAGCACTGCACGAAGCCGAATTTCTCGTAAAAGCCCTTGGCGTAGTGCTGAGCCATAATTTTGAGCTTGTCCGTTTTGTACTTCTCAAGTGCGAATTTTATGCCCTCGCGCATAATAACCGCGCCGTAGCCCCGGCTTCGCCGAACGGTGATTATTCGTCCGATAGACGCCTCCTCGAACGCAACGCCCTTGTCGAGCGTGCGCAGATACGCGATTATCCCGTTCTCGTCACGCAGCCATATGTGATAAGCGTTTCTGTCCTTATCGTCAAGCTCGCGGTAGGGGCATTTCTGCTCTACGACGAAAATATCCACACGCGCTTGGATTATATCGTAAAGCTCCTCGGTCGACAGCTCCGAGAAATGTTTGATCATCAGTTCCATTTTAACCTCCGAATCTTTCCAATAAGTTTTCGGGATATGCCTTTGTCCAATGGTACGGCTGCAATTCTTTCAGTGAAACGAACATCGGGGAATTATCCTCCGTTGTAACCGCGCATTGAACGCCGCCGCCCCAAAATCTCAGCCGCTCCTGACAGATACCGCACGGAGACAAAACCTTATACGGCGAGCTTTCGTCATCGCGGACAAGGCAAAGGCAGTGCGTTACGCGCTCGTTGAATTTGTGGGCTTCGAGCATTGCGCCCGTTTCTATGCACAAAGCGACGGAAGCATTCGCGCATTCAATTGAAACGCTTGTGTAAAATTTACCGTTCTCTGTACGGACTACCGCCGCGCCGCCCCAACCTGTCGGATAACGGCGTTCGATAAGCTCAGCGGCGCGTTCGTACATTTCCCGTTCAATGTCGGTATTACTCATTTTTGATCCTTTCATATTCGGAACCTCTTTATGTATCGGCCGCTCGGTTTCAAAAGCTTGCATTGTATTCCTCCGCGAGTATACCGTAAACGCGGGTGTCGCAGATGCCCGCATTGTTGAAATCGGCTTGACGAAGTGTGCCCTCGTACTTCATTCCGCACTTTTCCATAACCTTTCCGGAATTGGGATTTCTCGGGTCGTGCTCCGAGTAAACGCGGTTTACGCCGACCTCCTCGAAAAAGAATTGGATAACCGCCGCCAACGCTTCGCTCGTGTATCCTTGCCGCCACCACTTCTCGCCGATACAGTAACCTATCTCGACGCTCCGAGCCTTTTCATTGAACGCGACCGCGCCTATCGACCCTATGGGCTCGCCAAGCTCTTTGAGCACTATCGCCCAATCGTAAGTATCAATTTTCTTGTAGTTTTCCAACTGAAAATTTATGTAATCGCGCATTGCCGAAATATCGCGGTAGGTTTCCCAGCGCAGGAATTTTGTTACCGCGTCGCTTGACGTCCAGTTTTTAAACGCGAGCTGTGCGTCGTCCGCGGTAAATCTCCGAAGTATCAGTCGCTCCGTTTCGAGTGTTATTGTGCCTTTGTGTTCCATATTTCCACCTCTTTTTGATCATTATCTTAATTATATCATAACGGGTATTTTTTGTCAATCGTTGACTTTCGCTTATGAAAAGTTATTGACAATAAAAAATCAAAGTGATAAAATAAAAACAATTGAATATATAAATTTGTAACTTTACTTGGAGGGTATATTATGCAAGACTCGGAAGAACGGTCTGTCAAGAAAGCGCTAAGATCGGACATAAACAGGATATCCTTGGCTATAATCGTCAATACGGTAATAATGGCGGCAGTCTCCGTTACCGGTATGGCAGCGCGGCTGGTTATTGCGGCTCTTCGGTCGGGCGCCGCCGACCCGAACAGAGCGTTTGACGAAATAATCAATAATGCGGAATTCTGGAAAAGCACATCGGAAAGCGGTATCGAATATCTGATCTTCAGTGTGCTGGGAACGCTTTCCGTATATCTTATCATAAGAAAAAAAGCGCCGTTGACGCAAGTTTTTGATAAAAACAAAACGATGAGCGGCGTTTCATTCTTTAAATGCTTGTGTGTGTTTATGGGTATACAGCTTCCGACGGTGCTTCTGAATATGGCGGTGGAAGCGGGGCTCAATCAATTCGGACTTACGGCAGAGGGCGGTATGGAAACGGCTGCCTCCCAAAGCTTGACGGTATCGATGTTTGTTTACAGCGGCTTGATCGGTCCGATAGCCGAGGAGCTGATATACCGCGGATTTGTAATGCGCGCTCTGGAAAAGTACGGAAAGCCTTTCGCCGTTGTTATGTCGTCCGTTTTCTTTGGGGTTATGCATCAAAATCTTATCCAATCCGTATTCGCGGTCGGCGTGGGTCTGATATTGGGTTATGTCGCCATGAATTATTCCGTTAAGTGGTCTATTCTTCTGCACGTTATAAATAACTGCATATTCGGCGATGTGCTGTCGTGGGCGCTGAAGGATCTGTCGGCGACTGTTCAGGACGCGGTAATGTGGGGTATATTGGGCTCGTTTTTTGTTCTCGCGTGTTTAATATTGATAAGAGAACGCAAAAAGGCAGCGGAGAACGTCAAGTCCTGCTTATGCGAAAAGAAATACTATCTGTATACGTTGGGCTCGGTGTGGTTCCTTGTGTTTTTTATCGGCAGCGTTATTATGGGCTTGCAGGTGATCGAGAAAATCTGAAAACACTTTAAACTTCGGGCTTGCGCACAAAGTTTTTTCGGGTGCGGCCGTTTTCCGTTTTGGTTCGGTTGCAAGCTTGCAGCTTATATATCAGAACATGTTCTCAAATAAAAAGTCAAATTTTACTATATTTCAAAATCGTATTTTTTCGCTCTTTTTCAACAAAATATTCGTATAACGGAGATTGAAAGGAGCGATCTTTTATGAATATATCCAATCAGGAATACGGCAAGCTTGCCAAGCGTCATTCTCACCCGTCGGCGATGTACAAGACCATTCCGCTGGCGTTCGTTATCGGCGGAGGAATATGTGTACTCGGCGAGGCGCTGCTGAATATGTATCAGGCGTTCGGACTCGATCCCGACGAATCGGGAATGTGGACTTCCATGACGCTTATCTTCCTGTCCGCAATGTTTACGGGACTGAAGCTCTATGACCGCATAGCGCAGCACGCGGGCGCGGGTACTCTCGTGCCTATTACGGGATTTGCGAACTCGGTCGTGTCGCCCGCGCTGGACTTCAAAAGCGAGGGGTATGTGCTCGGACTGGGCGCTAAGATGTTCGTTATCGCGGGTCCCGTAATAGTATACGGTATTTCGGCTTCGATAGTCTACGGAGTTATATATTATATAACCACACTGTTTTAAGGGGGATATTATGGCAATTTGCGAGGGAAAAACGTTTAAATTCGGCAACGCCTCAATATCCGAATGGGCGTCCGTAGTCGGCAAGGTCGAGGGCGAGGGTCCGCACGGCGACGAGTTTGACGAGGTTCTGGAGGACAACAAGGACAATATGGACACATGGGAGCAGGCGGAGGCTCAATTGCAGAAAAAGGCGCTGCAGCACGCTATGGACAAGGCTAAGCTCTGTCCCGAGAAAATGGACCTGATATTCGCGGGCGATCTGCTCAATCAATGCACGGGTTCGTCTTACGGGCTGAAGGAGTTTTATATCCCGTTTCTGGGAGTGTACGGCGCTTGCTCGACGTTTGCGGAGTGTCTGCTGCTGTCGGCTTGTATGGTCAACGCGGGGTATGTCGACAACTGTTCGGCGGTGACCAGCTCGCACTTCTCGTCGGCGGAAAGACAGTTCCGTTTTCCGCTGAACTACGGCGGGGTGCGTACCCCCACGTCGCAATGGACTGCTACGGCGGCGGGCGCGGCGATACTCAACTCGGCGTTAAAGCCGCCGTATATACGCGCGGGAACCGTCGGGAAAATTCAGGATATGGGCATCACAGATCTGAACAATATGGGCGCGGCTATGGCGGGCGCGGCTTATGATACGATCTCGCGGCACTTCAAGCACATGGGTACTCACCCCGAAAGCTATGATGTTATCGTAACGGGAGACCTCGGACAGGTCGGCAGCGATATGCTGTACGAACTGTTTCAGCGTGACGGCGTGTCGTTAAAGGAACACCACCAAGACTGCGGATTGCTGATATACGACCGCGAACGGCAGGACGTTCACGCGGGAGGCTCGGGCTGCGGCTGCTCGGCTTCAATGATGTGCGCGCATTTTCTTGACCGAGTGAAGAGCGGCGAGCTGAAACGTATACTGTATGTCGCAACAGGCGCGCTTATGTCGCCGACTATGGTACAGCAGGGCGGCTCGATCCCGGGGATCGCGCACGCGGTGGAAATAAGTTACACTTGATAGGGGGCAAATTTTATGGATATGCTTATGGAATATGTATGGGCGTTTCTTATCGGAGGACTGCTTTGTGCGATCGGACAGGTGCTTATTGATTTAACAAAGCTCACGCCGGCGAGAATTCTTACGTCTTATGTGGTAGCGGGGGTCGTGCTGGGCGGACTGGGCTGGTATCAGCCTATCGTCGATCTGGCGGGCGGCGGCGCTACCGTGCCGCTGACGGGGTTCGGTCATCTGCTCGCGAAGGGAGTCCGCAAGGCGGTCGATATGAACGGATTTATCGGGATTTTTATGGGCGGATTTACCTCGGCGGCGGTCGGGATCTCCGCGGCGATATTCTTCGGGCTGGTCGCGGCGCTTATATTCAAGAGCGGTAGCAAGATCAACGAAGCATAACGAAACGGGGGTTTTACGCCCCCGTTTTTATACCGTTATTTCAATAAGATTGCCCTCCAAGCCGACGATACAGCTTTCGTAATAGCCGTCGCCGGTACGGCGGGGAGCGCTTGCGATTTCGTACCCGCTGGCGCTAAGCTCGCGCGTGAGTTCGTCGACGCGCACGGCGCTGCCGACGGAAAACGCGATATGCGCGTAGCCGGTGCGGAACGGTGTTTTTACGATATCGTCAAGCCCGGGACTGGTCATAATTTCAAACCTTGCGCCGTCGGAAAAACTGAGGAAGTATGAGCGGAAATTTGTCGTCGGATTGTGATAGCCGTCGTTGGATACCGCTCCGAAGTATTTTATGAAAAAATCCCTTGCCGCCTCTAAATCGTTTACGTACATTGCAATGTGGTCTATTCTCATTCTTCGCATCCTCCGAGGATTATTTCGCGAAGTCGGGCGGGGGTCTCCGCTATATGGGCGGGTGTGAAACTTTCCAGCTCGGCGCTGTCGCGGAAGCCCCATAATACTCCGCAGCCGTCGATATTCGCGTTGAGAGCGGTCTGCATATCCACGCCGCTGTCTCCGACATAGAGGGGCTTACAGCCCTTGATCGCGTACTTTTCGGCGAGGTACAGAGCTGCCTTTGGGTCGGGCTTGGTCGCGTAGCCGAGACCCGCTCCGACTATCTCCGCGAGAGCGTCGCCGTAGAACGAGCGCAGAAGGGTCTCCGAGAAAACGTAGTCCTTGTTGGTGTTGCAGACCGCGGTAATGCCGCGCGCTTTAAGCTCCGCGAGAAGCTCCGGCATACCGCCGTAGGGCTTGGTGCGGTCGGATTTGTGTTGATCGTAATACCCGGCGAAAAGGGTATGTACACGCTCCAACGTCTCGGGGGAAGAATTTGGCGGGCATATCCGCTCGATCAGCTTGGGTATGCCGTTGCCTACAAAGTAACGGTATTTCTCCTCGGCATGGGTCGGGAAGTCCATTTGCTCAAGGGCGTGATTTCCCGCCGCGGCTAAGTCGCCGAGGGTGTTCAATAATGTTCCGTCAAGGTCAAAAATAATCGGATTATAATTCATAACTGCTCCTTAAATCTTTTAAAACTCTGTTTAAACATTTCCTTGTACAACGGTTCTATCCTTGCGGCATACGAGCTTTTCAGCTTCTCGCTGCCGATTTTGAACCAAACGCGCACCGCAAAATAATGCGTGTACTCGCCGTTATAGTCAACGCTGTCCCAATTGCTGTCGAACTCAAAATAGCGCTTGCGGTCGATCTTGTTCACATCATAGAATGCCTTTCGGTCGGTTATTCCATCGAATTCGAGATAATAACAACTATCGATCTCGGTGGTGAGCAGCCGCGGCTTGACGTTTGACTCGTTTTCGGGAATGACCATATCGAACGCCTCAAGTATTTTTTCCGTTTCCTCGTCGGTGAAGTCGACGACTATATTATAGTGAGCGGAAACCCATAGATCGTTGTGCAGATCGCCCTTTGCGGTCTCGGCTACGTGGTTCTCATATGCGTCGCGGAGATCGTTCTGCTCTTTGATAGCCTGTGTTATATCCCGCAACTTTCCCTGCACAATATATTGAACGGCGTACAGCAGAGCAAAGCCCACAACGCAGAGAATTACTATCGCTCGATTAGAGAGCTTTTTCGTTTTTTTCATCGGGTCACCTCCGCCAATACATATCCGTCTGCAATACGTTTGAGTAAATAATGCCGCGCTTTGGCTCAACCCCCTCAGCGGCGAAAAGCTCGGATACCGTGAGGAATTCGAAACCGTCGTTCAGCAGCGCGGGAATAATAATGTCGAGCGCGGCTACGGTCTTGGAGTTGCCGCGCATATCGTGGAGGAGTATAATGCTCCCGTTTTTCGCCTGAGCGAGAATTTTTTCGGCGCGCATTTCGGCGGTCACCTCGTCGAGCCAGTCCTCCGCGCCTATGCCCGCTATGAATATCTTGTCGATAACGTCAAGCATAACGTCGTTGACCGCGATATACGGCGGACGGAAAAAACGCGGCGCCATACCCGTTATTTCCCTTATTTTGTTGTCGGTGAACTCTATCTCCGCGCGTATCTCCTCGGGAGAAAGCTCCGTCATAACGGAATGTGTGCGGCTGTGGGAGCATATCTCGCAGCCTTGCCCAAATGCCGCGCGAGAAACCTCAGCACTCTCGGGAGTGATATTATCGCCTACAAGGAAAAACGCGGCGGGTATACCGTATTTTTTCAGCTTTTCCAATACCTGCGGAGTGGTATCGGTGTTCGGCCCGTCGTCAAATGTAAGCGCGATGTGCTTTTTCATAGTTCCCTCCCGTAAGTGTATACTTTAATTACTCAAATTTTCTGCGTGTTTTTCTTCATATTTCAATTATAACTCATAAAAAATGCTCTGTCAACCTTGAAATTCCAATAAAGATATGTTATAATAGAATAGATGTATTATTTTCTATGATTGAAAGGAAAAAGATTATGTTTACTAAGGAACAATTTGACGCGCAGCTCGCCGAGCTTGTAAAGAAACAAGAGGCGCTGCTCGACAGACCCAACCCAAAGGCGGACTTTTACAACGGCGTTTATGACCGCTACGAGAACCCCGTGCTCACCGCGGCTCACGCGCCTATACTCTGGCGCTATGACCTCGACTACTCGACCAATCCCAATCTTCAGGAAAGGCTGGGAGTGAACGCGGTAATGAACTCGGGCGCTATTTATCTTAACGGCAAGTACTGTTTAATCGCGCGCGTTGAAGGCTCGGACAGAAAGAGCTTCTTCGCGGTAGCCGAGAGCGACAAGCCTACCGAGGGCTTCCGTTTCCGCGATTATCCCGTGCAGCTCCCCGATACCTGTCCCGAGGAGACTAACGTCTACGATATGCGCGTTACTCAGCACGAGGACGGCTGGATATACGGCGTGTTCTGCTCAGAAAGCAAGGACACGTCCTCGAACGATTTGTCCGCGGCGGTTGCGCAGGCGGGTATCGTCCGCACCAAGGACTTGGTTACATGGGAGCGTTTGCCAAACCTTATCTCAAAGTCGCCGCAGCAGAGAAACGTTTGTCTGCACCCCGAATTCGTCGACGGGAAGTACGCGTTCTATACCCGTCCGCAGGACGACTTTATTCAGACGGGCAGCGGCGGAGGCGTTTGCTTCGCGCTCTGCGAGGACATCACCGATCCCGTCCTCTGCACCGACGAGAAAGTCATATCTCCGAGAGTTTACCACACGCTCACCGAGGTGAAGAACGGCGCGGGCGCAGTACCGATAAAGACCCCCAAGGGCTGGATACACATCGCGCACGGCGTGAGAAATACGGCGGCGGGTCTGCGGTACGTTATCTACGTGTTCGCGACAGACCTTAACGACCCGTCTGAGCTCATCGCTTCGCCGTCGGGACTGTTTATCGCGCCGCACGGCATCGAAAGAGTGGGCGACGTTTCAAACGTATGCTTTACGAACGGCTGTATCGTCAAGGACGATAACGTCTATATCTACTATGCGTCCTCGGACACCAGACTTCACGTTGCCTCCACGACTATCGAGAAGCTGATGGACTACACTTTCAATACTCCCGAGGATCCGCACCGCTCGGCTGACTGCGTGAAGCAGCGCTGCGGGCTTATCCGCAAAAATCTCGAAAACGGAGCAAAAAGCATATAATGGAGTTTTTCGATCTCTATTCCGTCAACAGGCAGCCGCTGGGCAGGAGGGTGCTCAGGGGCGCGCCTATCCCGCGCGGCGAATATCATATCGTCGTGCAGGTAATGACTATAAACAGCAGCGGCGAGATACTGCTGACTCAGCGGGTTCCCGAAAAGACAAGCGGAGGCAAATGGGAATGCTCAGGCGGCTGCGCCGTTTCCGGAGAAACGAGCCGCGAGGCCGCTGCACGGGAGCTGTTCGAGGAAACTGGCATTCGCGCGGACGAGGACGAGCTTTGTCTCGAATGGTCGCTGACTACCGACAGTATGCTCCGCGACTTCTATATTCTGGTAAAGGACGTGCCGCTCAGCGCTCTGCGATTGCAGTCAATTGAGGTTTGCGCGGCTAAATGGGTAAGCTTCGAGCGCCTGTGCGAAATGGCAAGATGCGGTCAGACAACGCGCACCGTCGCGCGCTGGCTCGACAACCGCGGCGCGGAGCTTCTCGCGATAACCTCGCGGGCTAAACGGCACAATTCGGCAAGTTAAGGCAATACCGAAAGCTCTCGCGCTTTGCGGGGCTTTCGGCTTATTAAGATATCCCCCATAAACTTTAAAAGGTGGCAAATATTGGATAAGAAATCTACTATCGCAAAAATAAAATCGCTTGCGCAAAACGGCGAGTGTACGGGTAATTCCATTGAAGAGGTATTCGCGGAGTGTTATCGGGCGGCGGAGAAAACGCTAGGGATAACCCCGTTTGACGAGCAGCTCTCGGCGGCTTTGTCGCTGTCGGAGGGCAGAATGGTGCAGATGCAGACGGGCGAGGGCAAAACGCTCTGCGCGGTTTTCGCGGCGTGTCATGAAGCGCTGAACGGCGGACAGGTGCATATTCTGACGTTCAACGATTACCTCGCGAACCGCGACTGCAACTGGATGCGCCCGATATACGACGAGCTTGGCGTGACCGTCGGGTGCATTACCGAGAGCACTCCGCGCGGCGAACGCAAGGCGCTGTATCAAAGACAGGTGCTGTATGTTACCGCGAAGGAGGCGGGATTCGACTATCTGCGCGATTTCGTCTGCTTTGAGACGGGGGAGGCGGTGTTTCCCGAAAAATTGAATTTCGCGATAGTTGACGAAGCGGACAGCATTCTTATCGACGAGGCGAGGATACCGCTCGTTATCGCTGGAGACGTTGCCGTAAAGGAAAGCGGCGGCGTTGACAAGGTCTATGAAAAGGTTGCGGCGCTCGGCGAGGGCGATTTCGCCGTCGACGAGGACACCCGCAACGTCTACCTCACCGACAGCGGCGCGGATAAGGCGGAGGAGATATTCGGCTGCAATATCTACGCCGCGGACGGCGCGGAGCTGCTCGCTAAAATATGCGCTTGTCTAAAAGCGCGCGAGGAGCTTTCCGAAAACAAGGACTATATCGTCAAGGACGGCAGTGTTCTGCTTGTGGACGAGTTCACGGGAAGAGCCGCGCCGGGACGCGTGTTCCCGGGGGAATTGCAGGCGGCGGTCGAGGCTAAGCACGGTCTGAAGATCACATCGCGCGGGCGAATCATGGGCAATATCGCGTTACAGTACTTTGCGCGGCTGTACCCCAAGCTTTCGGGTATGACGGGCACCGCCGAGGCGGCGCGTGAGGAATTCGAGAAAATTTACGGCATACTCACCGACGTTATCCCGACAAGGCTGCCCTGCGCGAGAGTTGACAAACCCCTTGAACTGTACTACGACAAGGACGAAAAGCGAAAGGCGATTATCGCGGCGATAAAGGGCGCGGCGGATATTCAGCGCCCAGTATTGGTGGGCAGCGAGAGCATCGAGGAAAGCGAGAGTATTGCCGAGGACTTGCGCAAGCTCGGTATCGAATGTCAAGTCCTCAACGCGAAAAACAACGCCGAAGAAGCCGTTGTTATAGCGAAAGCGGGCGAACGCGGCGCGGTCACGATCTCTACGAATATGGCGGGGCGGGGCGTTGATATAAAGCTCGGCGGCGTTGACAGCGCGGACAAGGACTTCGTGGTCGGGGTCGGCGGGCTCCTGGTCCTGGCGACTTCAATGCGCGAAAGCTCGCGTATCACAAAGCAGCTGCGCGGCCGCGCGGGGAGGCAGGGTGACGTCGGCGAGAGCAGATTTTTCGCGTCGCTTGATGACGACATAATGCGGAAGAACGAGCTGAAAAAGCTTGCGGGGCGGCATTATCCCTCCGCAAAGATCGAGGGCGCGCTTACCGATAAAACGCTGCTGAAAGAGGCGGAGCGCGTTCAGCGTATATCCGAGGGCAATACGTTCGACGAGCGCGTCAACTTAATGAAGTACACCATGATAGGCGAGAAGCACCGCAATACGACCTTTGCGCGGAGAAGCTCGCTGCTCGACGGCAGCTATAATGCGGAGATGTGGCAGAAGAACGCGGTCGACTTGTATCAAAGGGCGCTGGAAAAGTTTCCCGAGGACGAATTGCAGAGGCTGCAAAATCGTATTCTTGCGGCTCTGCTGAACGAGTTCCACAGCGACTATCTGGACTACACGGCTTACCTGCGCGAGGGAATTCATCTGACGCAGGTCGCGGGCAGAAATCCCGCGGAGGAATACAATATTGCGTGCGAGGAATATTACGAGAGCGCCGCGGCTTCAATTCCAGAGCGAATGGCGGAGAAGCTGGAGGACGTGCTTGAATGTGCAAGCCTTGACGATTATGTAATTGATATGCCTACTCGCACGTATACGTATCTGCTGAACGATATGGGCGAGGAATTCAAGACTAAGCCCATTTTAATGGGAATGTTCGACGATTACGAGGAAGAGACGGAAAAGCTGTCGGACAGATCCGCGGAAAATAACGAGGAAGAGCCCGAGAAAAAGGGATTTTTCGGAAAGCTGTTCGGAAAGAAAAAGTAATTATGGTCGAGACTACTGTTTGCGCTATTGCTACTCCCGCGGCTGTCGGGGGGATATCGGTGGTGAGGATATCGGGAGAAAACGCGTTTGCCGTTGCGGAAAGAGTTTTCAGACCCGTTTCGGGGAAAAAAGTCGCCGAAATGCGCGGCTACACCGCCGTCTACGGAAAGATATGCGACGGGGACGAGCGCCTTGACGACGGAGTTCTTTTGGCGTTCAGAGCCCCTCATTCGTACACGGGCGAGGACGTATGCGAGATATCCTGTCACGGCGGAATTTACGTTACGCGCAGGGTGCTTACGGCTTGCCTTAAGGCGGGCGCGGAGCCCGCGGCGGCGGGAGAGTTCACCAAGCGCGCGCTGCTCAACGGCAAGATGTCGTTAACGCAGGCGGAGGCGGTCGCGGATATAATCGCGGCGCAGGGAGAGCAGCTTCTGGCTTGCTCGAACAGTCAGCGCGAGGGTGCGCTGTACCGCCGCGCGGAAAGGATCGCCGAAATGATAATGGATGTTTCGGCGCAGATTTCCGCGTGGATAGATTATCCCGAGGACGATACGCCGGTAGTCACCGAGGAGTGGCTGACGGAAAGGCTGTCAGCGATCAAGGCGGAGTTTGACGAGCTGCTTTCGGGCTACGATACGGGACGGCTTATCCGCGACGGTATCTCGTGCGCTATCGTCGGCAAGCCTAATGTGGGCAAATCAACGATTATGAATTTGCTGTCCGGAAGCCGACGGAGCATTGTAAGCGACGTTGAGGGAACCACGCGCGATATCGTCGAGGAGACGGTCAATTTATGCGGGGCGGTACTGCTTATTGCGGACTGCGCGGGTATTCGCGAGACCGAGGACGAGGTGGAGAGGATCGGCGTGGAGATAATGCTTGAAAAGCTTTGTAACGCGGATATAGTGCTGGCGGTGTTCGACGGCTCGAGGCGGCTCTCCGACGAGGATCGACGGCTGTTCGGGCTGCTGGAGGGCAAAGTCGTGATACCCGTCGTCAACAAGAGCGATCTTGAGAACGCGATCGAGATCGGAGAGCTGGAGAGCCGTCTCGGGAAAGCTGTGACGGTCTCGGCTAAGGACGAGGGCTGCGCTGAAATACTCGGCAGGGAGATTACCTCGAGGCTCGATCTGGACAGTCTGAACGCGAATTCGGGCTTTCTCGCGAACGAACGGCAGAGAGCCTGCGTAATACGCGCCGCCGCTGCCGTGGATAATGCGCTTTTGGGAACGCTCGCGGGGATAACACCCGACGCGGTGGGCGTTGATCTCGAACAGGCGCTTGACGCGGTGTACGAGTTGTCGGGCAGAAAGGCGAGCGAAGAGGTCATCGCGGAGGTCTTTAAGAGGTTCTGCGTGGGAAAGTAATTACGGGAGATACAGCTTATGAACGTTTTAATTATCGGCTGCGGAATGGTCGGGTCGGCGTTGGCGGAAACGCTTGACGAAAGAGGTCACGACGTTTCGGTCATCGACAAGAACGGAGCGAAATTTGACGCGCTGTCGCCGAAATTCGGCGGGTTTACCACAACCGGCGTGCCGATAGATCAGGACGTGCTGAAGCGCGCGGGGATACAGACCTGCGACGCGCTGTTCGCGGTCACGGCTCAGGACGATATGAATATCATGGTGTCGCAGCTGGCAAGGCAGACGTTCAAGGTGCCGAAGATATTCGCGAGAATAACGGATATCGAAAAGGGAAAGGTTTTTGAGCAGCTCGGGGTCAACGTCATCTGTCCGACCAAGCTTACGGTAAGCGCGGCTTGCGCGGCAGTCGAGGACGACGACGGAGTGATCGACGAGGTGAATTTCGAGAACCATACCGTGCATTTTTCGACGATAGACGTGCCCGAGGAATTTATCGGCGCGATACCCGACGATATCCGTTACGAGGGCGAGGAAATGCTGTTTGGCGTGCTTCGCGTGGGGTCGGGACTGATATTGTACCGCGGTCAGCCTATCAATTTTGTTGAGGGAGATAAGCTGATATTCGCCAAAAAAGCATAACGGGGGGTGCAGCTCTTGAAAGCAATAATAGTCGGCGGAGGTAAGGTCGGATTTTATCTGGCGAAATCGCTGCCCGAGCGTGGGTATTCCGTTACCATAATCGAACAGGACAGAGAGCAGAGCCGCTACTGCGCGAATAATCTCGACGCTGAGGTGAGCTGCGGAAACGGCACTACCGTGGAGGCGCTCGAGGCTTGCGGCGCGGATAAGGCGGACTGCGTTATCGCGGTCATGGGTCAGGACGAGAGCAATCTCGTGTGCTGTCAGATCGCCAAGTACAAATTCGGCGTGAAAAAGACGATAGCTAAGGTCAACAATCCCAAAAACGCGGACGCGCTCAAAGAGCTGGGCGTGGATATCGTCATCTCGGCAACGGACAATATCATTCAGACGCTCGAATTTGAGGTCGACCTCAGAGCGATGAAAAAGCTGCTGCAGCTTGACGGCGAGGATGCGTCGCTGGTGGAGATCACGATCCCAAAGGGCTCGCATATCGAGGGCAAAGCGCTTATGGATCTCGCGCTGCCCGCGGGGTGTCTGTTCGCGTGCATTACACGCGGCTCGCGGACTATCATTCCTTCGGGTAAGACCATGCTTCTCGGCGGCGACACTGCGCTTGTGGTAATGATGAACTCGGCGGAAAAGGAGCTGCGGAAAGCGCTCAGGATAAAGGACTGAACTATGATAAGAGTTATCGGTTTTGACATCGGCGGAACGCTTATGGAATACAAGGATATGCCGTTCTGCTGGTTGGATTATTACGCAAACGCGCTCGATACGGCGGCGGAAAAGCTTCGCCTGCCGCTGACCGGCGAGCGGAGGAAACGCACCCTGGAGGTTTTGCGCTCGTTCAACCCGAAAGTGAACTACCGCGAAGTCGACTATACTCCCGAGCATATTTTCGGGGCAGCCTGCGCGGACTGGGATTTTGAATATGACCTCGGACGGGTCATCGGAGAGTTTTTTGCGGCGTTTCATCTGACGGCGTATATTTATCCCGACACTCTGCCCGTGCTGGAGGAATTAAAGGCGGCGGGGTATAAGATCGCGGCGCTTACGGACGTGGCTACGGCAATGCCCGACGAGCTGCATAAAAGCTACTTCCCCGAGCTTATGCCGTATTTTGATATGTACGTTTCGTCGGTCTCGTGCGGTCGGAGAAAGCCTAACCCGAAAGGGCTCGCCGATATCGCGGAGTATTTTGAAGCCGCGGCGGACGAGATGATCTACATCGGAGATGAGCGGAAAGATATCGAGTGCGCGCACCGTTTCGGCTGCAAGGGAGTTCATATCGACAGGCGCGGCAGAAGAGCGGAATTCGGGCAGGACTATACTATCGCAGATCTTAATGGATTGAAAAAAATTATAATATAAGGAGAAAAATATGAGTTTATTTAAGAAAAGCGCTCCCTCCGCGGAGGGACAAAATGGCGATATCGGGAACTTTGCGGGATTTGCGCTGTTATCCGAGCCTAAGCTGGACAAGGAAAAGTTTTTCGCCGATCTTAAAGCGGACTGGGGCGTAGATATCCCGAACGATCCCGAGGGCGAGAACGACGTTATATACGCGGACGTCAACGGGTACAGAGTTGTCGTTGGTATTATGCCCACGCCCGTTCCCGACGGCGAGGCGGAGTACTGGGCTAAGGGAAACTATATGTGGCAGGACGCGGTAGAGGTCACGGCTTCTCATAAGGCGCACGCTATAATCGCCATTCTCGGGAAAGAGGACGATCTTGTTGAGAAAGGCAGGCTGTTTGTAAAGGTAGTCTGCGCGATGATGAAGCAGGAGACCGCCGTTGCGTTCTACAACGAGGGTGCAGTGTTTCCGCCGAAGATGTATCTCGATTTTGCGGGAATGCTGAGCGACGGTCACGTGCCCGTGCTCAATCTTGTATGGCTCGGGCTGTTCGGCGACGGAAAGCAGGCGGGCGTGTATACTTACGGTATGCGGCGTATGGGCAAGGAGGAAATGGAGGTCTATGTCGACGCAGATAAGGCGGACTTCAACGAGCTTCGCGAGTTTATGCTGACGATAGCGTCATACGTTCTTGAAACGGACGCAACGCTCCGCGACGGAGAAACGATAGGCTTTACCGAGGAGCAGAAGCTCCCGATAACGCTCAGCAAAGGAGTCGCCGTTGACGGGAATACTCTTAAGATCGGCTACGAAAAGTAATTTTTTGCGATAATACGAAAATACGAGGGTAGAATATGGACGAGAAGAAAGCTGTCGGGAGAAAGCCGACCAAGTCTAAGAGCGCCAAGAAAACAGAGAGCTCCGCGCCTAAGAAAAACGTGCAGGGCGACGTTATCTTCGCGCTGGATATCGGCACGCGGACAGTCGTGGGCGTGCTCGCGCGGAAAACTCCGCAGGGCTGTAAGATACTCGATATGGAAACGGTCGTTCACGAAAAGCGTTCTATGGCGGACGGACAGATCGAGGACATCAAGGCTGTTTCGGGCGATATCAAGAAGGTAAAGAGGGCGCTTGAAGCGCGCAGCCGTATTCAGCTCCGCGACGTGTGCGTAGCGGCGGCGGGCCGCGCGCTGAGGACTATGCGCGCGGCGTGGGAATATAAGCTCCCCGAAAACAAGATCATCACCGCCGAGGCTCTGAAAGCAACGGAGCTTGACGCGGTGCGACGTACCTGTTACAGCTTCTCGAAAGACAACGACACGGCGGCTTTCTACTGCGTCGGGCACAACGTCATCTCGCTCTCGCTGGACGGCTTTAAGGTGAATAAGCCCGAGGGTCACCGCGGCGAAAAGCTGGTGACGGAGATAATCGCCGCGTTTCTGCCCGCGTATGTGGTGGAGAGTCTTTGCGCGGCGGTCTACGGGGCAAGTCTTGAGGTCGCGAACATAACGCTGGAGCCTATTGCGGCTATGAACGCGGTCATTCCGCAGGAGCTGCGGCTTATCAATATCGCTCTGTGCGATATAGGCGCGGGTACGTCCGACGTCGCGGTCTCGCGCGACGGCAGCGTGGTGGCTTACGGAATGGCGACTACGGCGGGCGACGAGATCACCGAGACGATAATGAAAGAGCTGCTGGTTGATTTCAACACCGCGGAGATGCTGAAAACCTCCGACGATAAGGAGACCGTGTTCAAGGATATTCTGCTGCGCGAGAATAAGATCACGCGCGAGCGTATAGATCAGATAATCGCTCCGGCTGCCCGCGAGCTGGCGAGAGTTATTGCCGAAGAGATCATCACCGCGAACGCCGTTCCGCCGCAGGCGATCTTCCTCGTGGGCGGAGGCAGCAAGCTGAAAAACCTCGCCCCGCTGGTGGCGGAAGAATTAAAGGTAGACCCGACGCGCGTTATCACAGGCAGGCGCGAGCTGCTGCGCGGTATAATAGCGCCAGACGAAATGCCGCTTGACGCGGAGCACTCTACGCCGCTCGGTATCGCCGTAAGCGCGGGGGAGGGAGTTTCCTACGACTTCACGACTATTACCGTAAACGGCAAAAAGCTGCACGCTCTGGACACAAACAGGCTCACCGTTTTCGAGCTTATGGGATTTGCGAAGATCAAGCCCGAGGAGATGATAGCGGGATCGGGAAAACCGCTGACATTCACGCTTTCGGGGGAGAAGATAACTCTGCGCGGCGGTCACGCAAAGCCGTCGGAGGTCACAGTGAACGGCGATCCCGCGTCGATGAACACCGTTGTCACAAAGGGCGACGTGGTGACGATAATCCCCGCCGAGAACGGCGCGGACGCGGCGGCGCATTTGTCGGACTACTTCGACCTGAACACCATACGAGCGTTTACCGTCGTGCTTTTCGGCAATAAGCAGCGCGCGGGTAGATACATATTGATAAACGGCAGAGAGGTAACAGCCGACCGCCGTATCTGGGAGGGCGACGAGATAGCGCTTGTGCAGACGGAGAGCATTTCCGAGCTGCTGAGCTATCTCGGTATCGAGGAGAAGGTGCTGCTGAACGGTATGCCGCCTGCTCCCGAGGATATGCTGAAAAGCGGCGACGTCATAACCTATGAAGATCCGCCTGCCGCCGAGCCTGTTACGGTCATGGAAAGGGTTCCCGTTACCGTTTCGTCCATACCCGTGCAGAGCGCTTCCACCGATCCGAGCGGACCTATGATAACGGTAAACGGTATCGAGACCGAGTTCCCCGCGCGCGGAGACGGCAAGCCGCCGATCTTCCTTGACGTGGCGGCGGCGTTCTCGGACGACCCGACGGAGCTGCTGGCTCACGCGGGGACTATCACCGTAAACGGAAAGATCGCGCGGCTCGACGAGGAAATACACGACGGCGACGTTATCATTATAGAATAACCAAGATAAAATAAAAAGGGAAGATATGGAAAAATACGCTAAAATTATAATTGCTCTGCTGCTGGCGGGAGCGGTGTGCTCCTGTTCGAGAATACCGAATTATATACCGCCCGACGGCGGCGAAAGCTCGGACGGCTCCGAAAGCGTAAGCGAGCCTGCTGTGGTGAAGCCTAACGAGTTTCTTACGAGCGAGTTCACAATTACAAAGAAGGACTACACTGCAAAGCTGAATGCTGAGGGCGGAGTGTTCAGCGGGGGAGAGCTGATCGATGGCGAGGACGACGGAAAATTTGACGGAAAGGGCTTTGTACGTCTCGGCAATGGCGGCTCGCTGTCGCATATCGTCACCGCCTCCGCGCCGCAGCACTACCGCGTAATCATTGCGGCGCGCTCGGAGGGCGGCGCTTCCGTTTCGCTGCAATACTCGGATATGACACAGGGGACGTACTATATCCCGCCTTATGACGACAGCGAATTCGACAGCGGCGATTACGATTTCAAGTACTACGGCATAGACAACGTTTATCTGACCTCGGGCAGCAACTCGCTCAAATTCACCGTTGAAGACGGCATGGTCGATATCGACTATCTGTTCGTGGAAAGCTCCGACGCGGTAAGCGATAACCGCTATTCCGTCGGCAACGCCTGTGTAAACCCGAATTCCTCCTTGACTGCCGTTGATTTTATGCAGTATTTGACGGAGCTGTACGGCAAGAAAATACTCACCGCGCAGAACGTCACTATCGGCACTAACGCGGAGATAGACGCTATTTTTAAAGAAACGGGAAGATATCCCGCGATACGCGCGGGCGAGCTCGCGATGACCGTGCTGACCGACGAGCAAAGCGTAAAAAGAGCCGAAAAGGAGATCGAGCTTGCGCTGCAATGGAGCAAGGATGGCGGTATCTGCGCGTATACATGGCACTGGTACTCGCCGAATTCTCTTCACGGAACGGCGCCGAGAGATTTTTCCCTTGAGGGGCTGTTCGATAATCAGAACGTCTCCGATATCGCTATGTTCAGCGACGCGGAGATCAAGGCGCTAAAGGATAACAACTATATCGAGGACGATCTTATCGCGCTGCTGGACGCTATCGACAAGATCGCCGAGCAGTTGAAAAAGTTCGACAAACAGGATATCCCACTGATCTTCGAGCCTATTCCCGACGCGGATTCGGGGCTGTACTGGTGGGGCAGCGACGCGGAGACCTACAAGCAGCTCTGGACGATCATTTTCGACAGGCTGTGCGTTTATCACGGACTGAAAAACCTTATCTGGGTGTGGAACGGCAGCAATATAGATTATTATCCCGGAAATCAATATGTGGATATTATCGGGCAGAGCTTTTACGAAAAATCAAAGTCGTCGTTTGCTGGAAGATTTACCGCACTCGGAGAAATGGACACCGCAAGGAAGATAATGACTATTACCGCCTGCGACACGCTGCCAAATCTCGACTTTATGTACCGCGACAACGCCATGTGGCTGTGGACGGCTGTCGGCAATGGGGAGTTTATCATCAACGAGAACGGCTTGCTTGTCGAGACCTACAACAACCGATCCTCGCTGAATTATTTCTATAATCATGAGCTTACCGTTACGCGTGATGAATTGAAATGATCGTTTAACATTTTTTTAAACTTTTCCTCCGAGGGTATAGAGAAACGTTCTCTGTGGTCTCGGGGGATTTTTTTAAATCAGAAATTAGCGCATAAACTCTACGACCAAAAAATCGGGATTCCAAAGGGACCGGTCCCTTTGGCGGGATGCAAGGGCAGAGCCCTTGCCGGGTTCGGGCGGAGCCCGAAACGCCGCGTAGCGGCAAAAACAAAAAAGCGCTAAAAGGGCTTGGGGAAAAACAAGAGTTTTTCCCCAAATCGGCGATTTTGCCAACAGGCAAAATCGCCGATAAATCACTTTTTTCTGCCAGTGGCAGAAAAAAGTGATCCGCGCTCTATGCAACACCTTACTGATATAAATTCTAATTTACTTTAATTTCGCCACAATGCCCGCCGCCATTTCTCCGATAACGGTTATCACTTTATCCACATCATATTCGGAGTTCTCCACATAGGCATAATAGCCGCCCTTTATCATGTAGGTAAGCGTGATGTTAAGCTCGGGAACGTCTTTATACTGCGGATACTGCTCGAAAATAAATTTCCTCACCTCCGCCTCGAATTTGTCCGCGAGAATATTGCGGCGGTCTTTACCAAAAATAATATCAATAAGAGACTTGTTGGAGATAAAGCCCTCGACAAGCTCATGTATAAACAGCTTGGGATCGGAAAGCGCGGAATTCGGGTGCTCGATACTGTTGAACACCCGTTCGAAAAGTTCGTCCTCCAGCGTCTCGGACAAGTCGTAAATATCCTTGTAGTGCAGATAGAACGTCGCCTTGTTTATCTCGGCGAGATCGGAAAGCTCCTTTACGGTAATGCGCTCAAGCGGTTTCTTGGCGCGTAACTGCAGAAACGCGTTGATAATACTGTTTTTTGTTTTCTTGACCCTCAGATCCATAATTCCTCCAAAAATAGATAATTTTCGACAACGGTCTAATAATTTACTGCAAACTAAAAACGCCGATTGATTGACTTAAATTACTTTGTTATAATGATTATAGCACAATAATCGACAACAGTCAATAATTTGGAGGAAATTATATGGATTTTTACGGCTTTTACACGGGCAAGGTCTTTGACGCGTATGAATACCTCGGCGCGCACCGCGCGGGTGAGGGGTGGATATTCCGTGTATTCGCGCCGAGCGCCGCAAGAGTTACCCTGCTGGGCGAATTCACCGATTGGATAGAGTACGAGATGAACCGCGTGAACGACGGCAACTTTTTCGAGGTGTATGTCGATCACGGGAAAGACGGCGAGAAGTACTTCCACCGTATCTACAACCGCTCGGGCGGTTATACCGATCACTGCGATATCTACGGATTTGGAATGGAGCTGCGTCCCGATCATAACTCCGTACTGCGCGATCTGAACTCATATAGGTTTAACGACGGAAAATGGCTTGTCGCGCGCTCCGACTGCCGCGACAAGCCGCTGAATATATATGAAATGCACCTCGGTTCGTGGTGCAGAAAAGAGGACAACTCGTGGTATCGCTATGACGAGATCGCCGACAGTCTTATCTCCTACGTCAAGGAGGCGGGCTACAATTACATAGAGTTCCTGCCGCTGTCGGAGCATCCCTGCGACGAGTCGTGGGGATATCAGAACACGGGATTTTTCAGCCCGACCGCGCGTTACGGTACGGCGGCTCAGCTTATGGAGCTTATTGACAAGCTGCACCAAAACAATATCGGCGTGATAATGGATTTTGTTCCCGTACATTTTGCCATCGACGCTTACGGGCTCAGAAATTACGACGGCACGGCGCTATACGAGTACCCGAACAACGCGGTCGGAGTGAGCGAATGGGGGAGCTGCAACTTTATGCACTCGCGCGGAGAGGTGCGCAGCTTTCTGCAATCCTGCGCCTGCTACTGGCTCAAGGAATTCCACTTCGACGGCATACGCATGGACGCCATCAGCCGCATTATTTACTGGCAGGGCGAGGAGGCGCGCGGCGTAAACGGAAACGGCGTGGACTTTATCAAGACCATGAACAAGGGAATAAAGGAGCGTATTCCGCACGCGCTGCTGTTCGCAGAGGACTCCACCAACTTCCAAAACGTCACAAAGCCCGTAGATTGGGGCGGTCTCGGATACGACTATAAGTGGGATATGGGCTTTATGAACGATACGCTGAACTTCTTCCGCACCGCTCCCGAATACCGTTCGGATAACTATCACAAGCTGACATTCTCGATGATGTACTATTATAACGAAAGCTATATCCTGCCGTTCTCACACGACGAAAACGTCCACGGAAAGGCTACGATTTTGCAGAAGATGAACGGTCAATACGACGACAAATTCCCGCAGGGCAAGGCGCTCTATTTGTATATGTATATGCACCCCGGCAAGAAGCTCAACTTTATGGGCGGCGAGATTGGTCAGCTCCGCGAATGGGACGAGAGCCGCGAGCAGGACTGGGATATCCTCAAATATCCCAAACACGACAGCTTCAACGTGTTTATGAAAACGCTCAACAAGCTCTATCTCACACACTCCGCATTCTACGAACAGGACTACCGAAACGACGGATTCCGCTGGCTCGACTGCGACAACACCGCAAACTGTATCTACGCTATCGAGCGCAAAAGCTCCAAGGAGACCCTTATCGCCGTGCTAAATCTCGGCGATACCGAAAAGGAGTACTCGGTCGAGGGCTACAAAAAGTCAAAACTGCTGCTCCACACCGACTGGAACAAATTTGGCGGGGATACTCCCGACAATTGTAAATTCGGGCTTACCGAATTTACACTGCCGAAATTTTCCGGAGTGTTGTTACAGGTTGAATAATTTTAAGCTCCCGTTTTTCGGCGGGAGCTTCAGACTGTAGAAAAAATCCAGTAAAAGC
>CANDVA010000023.1 GCA_947389015.1 uncultured Clostridia bacterium
ACTTCAACGGTACAGTTGTTCTCAACGGCGGCGTTATGGCTGACGGTACTGTTGCTAAGGACGGCGAGTTCAGATATGCTAACGGATATACCGAGACCGTTGTTGCCGATCAGGCAACCGATATCAGCGGCGATCAGGCTCACACGATCGTTGATCAGTCCACTTATGATAAGGTAAAGGCTGACGCTGTGTGGGACGCTGTTGGCGTTGACGTTGCTGATGAACAGGAACTGAACGTTACCTTTATGTTCGACGGCGAGCGTTGGGTAGCTGATACCGTAACCGATAAGGACGGTAATATCGTTAAGGGCGCTAACGCGGCTCGTCTTGAGGCTAAGCCCGTTGACAGAACCGACGCTTCCGGTAAGGGCGGCTTCGAGGTTATAGCGGGTAAGGATCCGCTGACCGGTGACGATATCGTTGTTACCAACGCTATTTTTAACGAAATGACACCCGTTAAGAGGGGTGACACTGTTACCATTAATTTCCAGAACTCCGCTCAGAAGACCTACGCTCCCAAGAATGTTGGTCTTGACGAAGATTACAATACTGCTGTTACCGGCGGCAAGGCGTTTGTCATTGATGACGAAGATGCAGTAACGCAGGCTGATATGGTAGGCAAGGTTAAGTTTGAGCTTGATTCGAGCATTACCGATGACGCTATGAACGCTGATCTTCAGGAAGCTCTTACAGCTCTTGACAATGCGGAGTTTACTGTTAATTACGATGATGGCGTAGCTACAATAGACACTGCTGCTGCAGAAGCTACAAATAAGAATGCTGCCGCTCTTACTGCTACCGGCGCCGACCCCACAAAGATCACAGTTACCGATGGCAAGGTTGAGTATACAACCGCTGGCGGCACTACGATTACACTGGGTACGTTGACTGTTGATGACATTACTGCTGATGTTCCTGCTCAGGCTGCTAAGGCAGCTTCTTTGGATGCAACCGGCACATTTGCAGGAGCTGTTGACTTTGATGCTGCTACCGTTGATGTTGCTACCGTAGCTAAAGGCGCAACCGTAACGTTAAAGTATTCTGATGCTGATAGTTCTTGGTACGATGGTGCTACAAAGGTTACAGACTTGACTAAGTATGGTATTAAGACAGCTCCTACTGCAGGTCCGGGTAACAACAATCAAACGATTATAATTAAAGGTGCAACCGATGCAGTTGCTGCAACAAGCGGTCCTAAGACGGGCGCAACTGCTGAAGTTAATTTCAGCGTAAATGTTGACGCGTTCAACTATGCCGATATGAAGAGCCTGTCCGTTCACTCCGTTGCAACTCCCAAGGCTGCTACAATGGCTTCTCAGGTTGCAACTCCCGGCGTTTCTTCCGCTAACAGCTTCAAGAACAGCACGGGCGTTCTTACTTACACCGATAACCTCACTCTCCAGACAGGTGCAAGAACCAAGGACAGCGTAAACTTCGCGTTCTCTTACAACACCGACGGCACTGCTGACATGGGCAATCTCGTTTCCAACCTCGACCTGTCCGCTCGTTCCACCGGTCTGAACACCGCTAGCCTGTCCCTCGCTGATCAGAAGAGCGCTAACTACGCTATCGACCAGATCGACAAGGCTATCAACAAGACCTCTATGGTAAGAGCTACATTCGGTTCTATCCAGAACCGTCTCGAGCACAAGATCACCAACCTGACCACCACTTCCGAGAACCTGACCGAAGCAGAGTCTTCGATCCGCGATACGGATATGGCGTCCGAGATGATGAACTACACCAAGTTCAACATTCTCCAGCAGGCTGCTCAGTCTATGCTCGCTCAGGCAAATCAGCAGCCGCAGTCCATTCTGCAGCTCCTCGGCTAATCTTAGCCCGATTTGCTCTCAAAAACTTAATAAAGTTCACCCCCGTGAAAGCGGGGGTGTTTTTATAAAAACTTGACAAAAAAACTTGACAAATCAAAATCAGTGTGGTATAATGAAAATGTCGAAAGACGAATTAAAAAACTCAAACACGAAATTGACCCCCTCCGAGCCGCTACTCGAAGGGGGTCGGGTCTATGCCTTAGGATTTTTTGCTTTTGCCGGCTGAATTGCTGTCAATCCACTTGTCAATGCGCTTGCTTATGTAGTTCGCAAACACACCGGCTCCGACAGCATTCAGAAAGGATATAATGCCCTGTATCAACTCAAACACGAAACTCACCTCCTTCCGTGTTACTTCAGGAGATGCCGGCAACTTCATTATACCATATTTTGCGGAAATTGTCAATAAATGCCGAAAGCGCCGGGAGGCGCTTTTTTTCTTTAACCTATTGCAATTTACCGCGATTTGTGGTAAAATAAAGTGTATATTATTTTGAAAGGTATGTTTTTTATGAGCAAAGTAGTTAAGTTCGGCGGCAGCTCGCTTGCCGACGCAAAGCAGTTCAAGAAGGTCGCGGACATCATTCATGCCGATCCCGAGCGTGTTTACGTCGTTCCCTCCGCGCCCGGAAAGCGCTTTTCTGACGATACCAAGGTCACGGACCTGTTGTATCAGTGCTACGAGCGCACGATCACGGGAGAGGACTTTGCAAAGGCGTTTCAGCCCGTCCGCGAGCGCTTTGACGGAATTATCAAGGAGCTGGGTCTGTCGCTTTCGCTGGAGGAGGAGTACGTCAAGATCGGAACGGAATTCCGCAACGGCGCAAACCGCGACTACGCGGCTTCGCGCGGCGAGTACCTCAACGGCATTATCCTCGCGGACTACCTCGGCTACAAATTCGTTGACGCGGCAAAGGGCATTTTCTTCGACGGCAAGGGCGTTTTTGACGGCGATATCACAAACGCTTGTCTCGGCGCTATCCTTGAAAAGACACCCAAGGCGGTCATACCCGGATTTTACGGGGCAATGCCTGACGGCTCTATCAAGACGTTTTCACGCGGCGGCAGCGACTTCACGGGCTCGGTGGTAGCCAAGGCGGCCGGCGCTTCGCTGTACGAGAACTGGACGGACGTAAGCGGTTTCCTCGTCGCCGACCCGAGGATCGTTGACGATCCCGAGGGTATCGAGGTCATTACATACTCGGAGCTTCGCGAGCTGTCGTACATGGGCGCGGGCGTGCTTCACGAGGACGCGATATTCCCCGTAAGAAGCGCGAATATCCCTATCAACATCAAGAACACCAACGCTCCAGACGACGCGGGAACTCTGATCGTCCCGAGCGCTAAAAACGCTCCCGCAAAGTATCTGATTACGGGTATCGCGGGAAAGAAGGACTTTTCGGTAATCTCGATCGAAAAAGACAGAATGAACTCCGAAAAGGGCTTTATGCGCAGAATGTTACAGGTCCTCGAGAACCACGGCATTTTCCCCGAGCATATGCCTACGGGTATAGATACCGTCTCCGTTGTAGTGAATTCGCACGAGCTTGACGGTCAGCGCGAAAAGCTCACTCAGCGTCTTAAAGAGGTAGCACGTCCCGATCATTTTGAGATAATTGACGGACTTGCGCTGATAGCGGTCGTAGGACGAGGAATGAAGTCCGCAAAGGGTACCGCGACAAGAGTTTTCGCGGCGCTTTCTCACGCGGATATCAACATCAGAATGATCGATCAGGGCTCTAGTGAGCTTAATATTATCGTCGGCATTGACGAAAGTGACTTTGAGAAAGCTATCAAGGTCATCTACGATATGTTTATTCTGAGCGAACAGTAATACGGGAGGCTTCTTTCATGAGCAGAGCAGACGATATCTTCATACAGAATTGCCACGACATTCTGGAGAACGGCGTATCCGACGCGGATATGAACGTCCGCCCTCGCTGGGAGGACGGAACGCCCGCGCACACTATCAAGAAATTCGGCGTGGTAAACAGGTACAACGTTGCGGAGGAATTTCCGATAATGACCCTGCGGCGCGTGTACTACCGTTCGGCTATCGACGAAATATTGTGGATATATCAAAAAAAGTCTAACAACGTCCGCGACCTGTCGACACATATCTGGGACGCATGGGCGGACGAAAACGGTTCTATCGGCAAGGCTTACGGGTATCAGCTCGGAATAAAGCACAAGTACCCGGAGGGCGAGTTCGATCAGGTGGACAGGGCGCTTTACGATCTGAAAAACAACCCCGCGTCGCGGAGAATTATTGTGAATATGTACAATCACGCCGATCTTAACGAAATGGCGCTCGCTCCGTGCGCGTATTCGTTTACGATGAACGTGAGCGGCAAAAAGCTTAACGCGATACTTAATCAGCGTTCGCAGGATATGCTGGCAGCCAACAACTGGAACGTCTGTATGTATTCCGCGCTGCTGATAATGTTCGCGAAAGCGAGCGGGCTCGAGGCGGGCGAGCTGGTACACGTTATCGCGGACGCGCATATCTACGACCGTCACGTTGATATCGTAAAGCGGCTTATTGAGAAAGAACCGTTCCCCGCTCCGACCATGAAGGTCGAGGATATTACGGATTTCTACAAGTTCACGCGGTACAGCTTTACGGCGGAAAATTATCGGTATCACGAGTTTGACGAGGTCATTCCCGTGGCGATATAATTCGGGAAAAACGACACGCGTATTATTTTAATGTACGCATAAATTAAAAGTGAGGACATTATGTCAGAAGAAAAAAAGTTAGCGCTGCTGATCGACAGCGACAATGTATCGGCGAAGTACGCGCAGTTTATTATCGGCGAGGCGTCCAAACACGGCGAGCTGATAATCAAGCGTATTTACGGCGACTGGGAAAAGAACAACACGGGCTGGAGAATTCCCGCCATGAACAACTCGATTATGCCCGTTCAGCAGAACAGCTATATCGCGGGGAAGAACGCGACGGATTTCTCAATGATAATCGACGCTATGGATATTCTGTATACCTGCAACGTTGACGGCTTTGTGCTGGTCACTAGCGACAGCGATTTCACGCGGCTCGCTATCCGTCTTCGCGAGGCGGGCAAGCTGGTAGTCGGTATCGGAGAGGTGAAAACGCCGCTCGCGTTTACGTCGAGCTGCCACAAGTTCAGCTACCTCAACCGCATTTGCGCGAACGTCGGTGACGATTACGACGAGAAAACGCTGCGCAGGGCGGTGCTGGATTACGTCCGCGACAACGACGACGGACGGCTAGATCTTATGAAGATCGATTCATATCTCACCTCGCGTTATGGCAATATCGACTACGCGGCGCTCGGCTACAACAGGCTCTCTATGTTTATCAGCAGCTTCCCCGAGCTTCGCCGCAACAGCAACTACGTTACCATGCGCAAGGGAGCGTCGGTCAAGGCTAAGCCCGCGGCGGCGGAAAACGTTCCCTCCGAAAGGGATATCACAAACGTTATCGTGGAATACCTTGAACGGCAGAACGGCGGTCGGGACGACATTTCGCGCGTCGCGGAGCATATTACCCGCAGCTTCGGGAAGATCGACTTCTCACGGTTCGGCTCCAAACGCTTTGCGAAGTTTATCGACAGGCAGTCCGAATTGAACCGAGAGAACAATACCGTAATGCTTAAAACCGCGGAGAGCGCTACCGAAAAGGTGAATAATCTTGTCGAAAAGATATCGGGCAAACCTATCGAGGAGATAGTTGAAAAAATCGCGAAAAAGGAGCGTAAACCCGTAGAGCCAAAGTCCATAGAGCAGAAGCCCGCGGAGGCAAAACCAGAACCCGAGGAAAAAAAGTCCTCGGTGAAAAAGCCCGCCGAAGCTCCCGTCAGAACCATGCACATCAATTCGCAGATATTCACCATGGAAGTGCAGAAGTACGCCGCAGAGAATATGCCGAACGGCGGAAATCTCGGTCAGCTCAACAATATGCTGCTGGAAAAGTACGGAAAGAATTATGTCGCGGAGCTTGGCTTTAACGATTTCACGGCGGCGCTGGTATCCGTTTCGGACGTAGCGACGAAGAAAAATCTCGTATACACCGTTGAAGCCGAAAATCCCGACAATACCGAAAAGCAGCCCAAAAAGCGCGGCAGAAAGCCAAAGAACGAAAAGCCAATTGAGAAAGCGGAGGAGAAGCCCGCCAAAGCTCCCGTTGAAGCTGTCGAGGAGGAAACCGCAGAACCGACCGCTCCGCAGAAGCCCGACATCAACGACGTTATCCGCGAAGTCCACGCGTTTGCGGTACAGAACGAGAACAACGGACCGCTTGCCGTTCTGGGCGGATACTTCACCAAAAAGTACGGCAGAGGATATCTTAAGGAGCTTGGCTATCCGTCAATGAAAAAGCTTATCGCCTCCGTTATCGGCGTAAGTGTGAAGAATAACGTTGTCGTTATCGATGATGATTTTCTTGAGCGCACCGAGCAGATCGAGCAGTTCGTCAACGATTTCGCGCGCGGTGAGGGCAGCCACAGCATAAAAGCACTCTCGGCGCAGATAAAGAAGAACTTTGAGGGCTTTGATTTCGCCGAATACGGCTACGCGAGGTTCTCCGATTTTATCAACGCGATAGACGGAGTAAGAGCCGACAGATATCACGTGGTCGCGGAGGATTGAGCGGTTTGACCGGATTGTCGGACCTGAGCCCGGGTTCGTATACGATAGTCGGAAAAATCAGGGAGGGCTGCTCGGGAGATGAGAAGTACAAACTCGAAAAAGACGGAAAATTCTTTTTGCTGCGTGTCGGCTGCAAGGCAAAAGCGTCCGAAAAGAAAAAAGCGTTTGACCGTCTAAAAACGTATGCCGATAAAGATTTAAATATCAACAAGCCCGTTGAGTTTGGCACGGCGGACGACAAGTTCTATTCCATCGTTTCATGGGTAGACGGAACGCCAATAATGGATATAATCAAGAAAGACGTTTCAAAAAACTATTATCGGCTTGGAATGAAAGTCGGTATTGAGCTTAAAAAGCTCCACTCGGTATGTCAATCCGATACAAACACGGATTGGAGTGAAATTGTCAAGAAAAAGGCGTCTTTGTTTTTGGAAAATTATCGCCGTATGAATATCGAGATCGCCCGCGGAAGATCCGCCGAACGGTATATTGAGGAAAATATCCGTTTGATCTCGGACAGACCGCAGACCGTTCTGCATGGAGATTTTCATTGGAACAACTGCGTTGCTGACGAAACGGGGAATATCGGTATAATAGATTTTTCGGGAAACGATACGGGTGACCCGTGGTATGATTTCGGCGGACTTCTGTGGGCGCTTGAATACAGCGACAGCTTTGCGAACGGGCAGATCGACGGATATTTCGGCGCGCCGCCGAGCGGATTTTGGAGCGTTTTTAAGTTCTATACCGCGCTGTATGCCTTTGAACATCTGACGTACAATAACGGAACTTCCGAGGATATTAAAAACCGAATTTCCAACGCGGAAAGAATGTTAAAGGTTTTCGGAGATGATTTTGAATTGAAGTTGCCGCTTTTTCGGAAAACAAACGATTTTACGGGAGAAAATGGGAATTGAATAACTGGTTTACAATAGACCGTATCGACAACGAAACGTATATCATAAGCGAGTACCGCCATTGGGAGGAAACACACTGCTATCTGCTGAACGGCTCGGACAAAAGTCTGCTTATCGACACGGGACTGGGCATATGCAATATACTTGACGAAGTGACAAAGCTCACCGATAAGCCCGTTACGGCGGTCGCCACTCATATCCATTGGGATCATATCGGCGGTCACAAATATTTTCCCGAGTTCTGCGCCCACTCCGAGGAACTGGACTGGTTGGACGGGAAATTCCCGCTGTCCGCGGAAACGATAAAGGGAATGGTCGCCGATCGCTGCGAGCTTCCCTACGGCTACGACGTAAGCGGCTACACAATATTTCAAGGAACTCCGACAAGGGTGCTGACCGATCATGATATTATAGATATCGGCGGAAGAAGCATCGAGGTCCTGCACACTCCCGGGCACTCGCCGGGGCATATGTGCTTTTGGGAAAAGGAACGCGGATATTTATTCACGGGCGATCTCGTGTATAAGGATACGCTGTTCGCGTATTATCCCTCCACCGATCCCGAGGCGTATCTCGCGTCGCTTGAAAAGATAGCGGCGCTGCCCGCGCAAAGGGTATTCCCCGCACACCATTCGTTGGATATTCAGCCCGAAATTGTAGTTCGTATGCGCGACGCTTTCCGGCAGCTCAAAGCGGACGGAAAGCTCCGTCACGGCAGCGGTACTTTTGATTACGGGGACTGGGGAGTTTGGCTGTAATCTAATCGACAAGGGAGGTAAGGCGTATGAATAAACAGGACTTCATGGCACTGTTTGACCGCATTCATCCGGATTTCTTTAAAAGCGATTGCATTCGCGGTATGTCTGAGGACGAGGTTTTTGAGGAAATGCTTCTTCCGCTTGACGAATTCGATATAAACATATACGATAAAAAATTCGACGATAACGTTTCGTTCGGTTTTTACGACGGCAGTATTGACGAATTGAAGAAAGCGGTCGAAAAGGTCGACGAGGATTGGGTGCGGTACTTCAACGAAGACGACAGGGTATACTGCGGCTATATAGACGGAAAGGTTGCGAGCTTCTGCATTATCGACGACAAGGGAACCTACGGCATAAACGGACGCGAGGTCAGAATAGGCGCGCCCGGCTGTGTGGGAACGCTCCCCGAGTATCGCGACAAAGGGATAGGGCTTACAATGGTCAAGCGCGTGACGCAGATACTGAAAGAGGATGGCTTCGATTACAGCTACATACACTTTACTTATGTAGCTCCGTGGTATGAAAAGCTCGGATATAAGACCGTGATAAGGTGGAATAAGAACGGCGTAAAATAGCCGGTGGTGATAGCTCACGCCAAATTTCTGCCGTTGCGATGTTTTCACTTATATAAGGAGGACAAATGTCGTTGGAAAAAGCATTAAAGCATAAGCAAAAGTTGATAATCATAACAGGCTCTCCATGCGTGGGCAAAACGACCGTAACGGATAAGCTGTACACCTTTTATGAAAACAGCGCGTTTTTTGACGGCGACTGGGCATGGTGCGTCAATCCGTTTTCGCTTGATGATCCTCGTCTGCGCAACGGCGATAAAACCATGTCCTTTGCGCTGTCGAATTATCTGAACTCAGGGTTTGATTATGTATTTTTTTCGTCGGTGGTCATTATTGGCAAGGATATCCGCGAAACAATATTAAGAGATATAACGGCGAATGATTTTTCCGTTATAGCCTTTACACTGACCTGCTCCGAGGAGACTCTTCTTGAACGTCACAAAAAGCGCGGCGACGAAAACGAATGCTCCTTTTTCTGGTTGCATTTAGCGCCGCTTGAAGGAGATCATGTTATTGATACTGATAATAAAAGCGTTAAGGAAATAGTCTATGAAATAAAAAAAATTATTGACGCAGATGACAAGGTGAGGTAATGCAATGACAAAAAAGGCAAGCGAAAATCGGAAGGAACGAATAAGAGAGTTTGAAGAAAAAGCAAATGCGTCGATTAAAAGATGCCGTAACCGAAACGCTTATTTTGATAAACGAAAAGGGTTATCCGCGTACTTGTCAGGGAAAAATCAGAACGTGCAAATATAAATTAGGAGGACAAAAATGTCATCGGAAAAAGCATTAAAGCACCTTGAAAAATTCGGGCTTGCGGACAGGGTGAAATTCTTTGAGGTGAGCAGCGCGACCGTCGAGCTTGCCGCAAAGGCGCTCGGCTGCGAACCCGCGCATATAGCGAAATCGCTCACGTTCATGGTGAACGAAAAGCCCATTATGATAATCGCGGCGGGCGACGTCAAGATCGACAACACAAAATACAAAGCGCGTTTCGGAACAAAGGCGAAAATGCTCACCACGGAGCAGGTCTCGGAGCTTATCGGTCACGAGGTCGGCGGAGTATGTCCGTTCGGGATAAACGAGGGGGTAGACGTGTATCTCGACGCGTCGCTGAAGCACTTTGAGCGCGTGTTCCCGGCTTGCGGAAGCGGAAACTCGGCGGTGGATTTATCCGTCGGCGAGCTTGAAAAATGCTCGGAATGCATAGATTGGGTAGACGTCGGGAAACCGATAGTATAGGTGAGCTATGAAAAAAGAAGTGATTTACAGTCTGGCGGGGCTGTACCGTGACGATTTCCGAGTTACGGGTTACCGTTTCGGCAGGGGCGAGCGGTGCTGCTGCATAATAGGCTCGCTGCGCGGCGACGAAATTCAGCAGCTTTATATGTGCGGTCAGCTTGTGCGGATACTTTCGCAGCTCGAGAAAAAGGGCGACCTCGCCCACGACCGCGAGGTGCTTGTTATCCCGTCGATGAACAGTTACAGCACGAATATCGGGCGGCGGTTCTGGTGTCTAGACAATACTGACATAAACCGAATGTTCCCGGGCGACCCTGACGGCGAGACCACTCAGCGCATAGCCGCGGGCATTTTTGACGAGATACGGCAGTACAAATACGGGGTACAGTTCGCGAGCTTTTACATTCCCGGAGTGTTTATCCCGCACGTCCGCATGATGAAGACCTGCAAGGAGAACACCTCGCTCGCCAATCTTTTCGGACTGCCCTATGTGATACTCCGCACGCCTACCGCCATGGATAAGACGACGCTTAACTATAACTGGCAGTTTTCGGGAACGGCGGCGTTTTCGGTCTACACCAACGCCACCGAGACGATAGACGAAAGCTCCGCGGAGCTTGGAGTGTCAGCGGTGCTGAGATTTTTGTCGAGAATGGGAATTATCAAGTACAGGTGTCACGGCGGATATATGGGTACGATAATCGACGAGGACGATATGATAAACGTCAAGAGCGGCGCGGCAGGTATCTACCGCGAGCTTCGGCACGTCGGAGGCGAAGTGTCCAAGGGTGACGTTCTCGCGCAGATCATTCACCCGTATGAGGGGCAGGTCGAGTACGAGATACAAGCCCCCGCGGACGGAATTATTTTCTTCGCGCACCAAAGCCCGCTCGTGACGCAGAATTCGCTGGCGTTCAAGATGATAAAGCGGCTCCATAAGTAAAAAGATCCCTCTCCGCGCGAGAGGGATCTTTTTAGGTTAATATCGTGCTTATATTAACCGCATAAATTATTACAAAATTGTAACCAAATTGTAACCGTTTTGTAATCGCTTTTTTAAAAATGATATGGTATAATATAAATTAAGAAAGGGGGGAATGATACGTTATGAAAAAATTATTGTCCGTCGTTTTGTCGGCAGTTGTTCTGCTATCGCTGGCGGGCTGCAATAACGGCGCGGGTCCTGAAAGCTCGGACAAGAGCAGCTCAGTTACACCGCAGCAAAGCTCGGATACGCAGAGCGAGCCTGTAAGCGGAGAGCCGTCCGAGGTCTCGGATATCTCAAGCAGCGCGGAGGAAAAATCCGAGCCCGTGATAGTCACGGGGAACAGCGGCGAATCGATAGAACTTCGCGGAACGCCGCACGAGTCCGTTTCCGAATTCAGTTACGACAAATTCCTCAAAAATTGGAATGTTGATATCCTGCAGGGCGCGCAGAACGAGCTGGTCGAGCTGCTCGACGGTCTCGGTAAACCCGAGGTCAAGGATGTCTACATAAAAGCGCGCGCTATCCTCGACGGATTTTACGCCGACGGTTATTTGTCGGACAACGCAAAGATAGAGGTGAAAAGGGAAAACGGTCACACGGGATTTTTCTGTGAGACGGCTTTCACCTACGACAGCTTTATCAAGGAAATGCACGGTATTTTCGGCGAAAAGGTCACGGAAGATATACTGGAGACCAAGCCCCTGTTTTACGAATACGACGGCAGGCTCTGGCAGGAGAGCGTATATCCCGGGTGCAGCCCATATACTATGGAATATGAGCTCGTTCAAAATCTTGACGATATCGTTGAGTTCAACTCAAGGATATACTATCTCGACGGAATGTGGGAGAACTACGATCCCGAGAAAAAGGAGACGTATCGGCGTAAAGTGATCTCCAACCGCATTGTAAAAACCCCCGACGGCTGGAGGGTCGAAAATTGTCAGATGTTCAGTGATATCTCTGCACTGAACGGCGAAGAGAACGTGAACGATTTCGACAGAGTTGCCGAATGACCCCACAAACAATTCGTTTTCTTTATCAAAACAGTTATATTAAGTTAAGCGTTAAGTCAAAAAAGTTAAAGCTTTGTATAAAATTGCCTTGTCATTGTGCAATATTACAGAAATTTATTGGCGTAAATTAGCTGATTTTGATATTGAAATAAATGCTCGGTTAGGTTATAATAAAAGATGATAAGGTAGGCGAGCCGCCTTTGGTTTCATCCAACGGTATTCGCCGCACACATACGAGGTTTTAAGACCATATGTGTACAAAGCGTTCAACGCTTATTTTTATGGAGGTGCATCAATGAAGAAATTTAGGTCAGTAATTGCCGCTGCTATGGCGGCTACTATGGTGCTGACGATGACCGCGTGTGACGAAGAGGTTACGCCAAGCGGCGGCGGCAACAGCGGCACACCGTCGGGGAGTAATCCCGGTCAGTCGTCCAGCAGCTCGAGTTCTTCTCTTGTATCCGCGAGAGAAGAGTACAGTGATTCCGCCGTTCAGGAGGCGGTAGGCAAGATAACGGATAAGCTTGAAGACCCCGATATGAAGGTCGAAAAGCGCATCAAGTGGCTTGCGTGGTACAATCTCCAGGAAGCTACTCCTGCGGGCGAGCTGTTCAAGGCCGCTTACGGAATTCCCGAGACCGGAGATAATCCCGATGACGCTGGAAAGATATTCGAGTGGGAAAACGTTGCTTATGTGGATCGTTACACTAAGCTCGCGACAAATATTCAGGCGGACTTGTCTCCCGATCTGTTCCCGTTCGAGGGTACCGACTTCCCTATCGGTATCGTTATGAACAGATATCAGCCTATTGATGATCTGCTTGATCTGAGCACGGAAAAATGGGCGGGAGCAAAGGAACTCATGGATCAGTATGTTGTCAACGGCAGATATTACTGCGCATTCTGGGATATCACTCTCGGTTCGCTTATGTGGTATAAGAAGAGCGCTATCGCGGAGATAGACGTTGAGGATCCTCAGGAGCTCTTTAAGCAGGGCAAATGGGATTGGGACGCATTCCTTGACATGGGAAGAAAATGGCAGCAGAGCGGTACTGAGGACGCTCCCAGATACCTCTATGACGGTTGGGGCGTAGAGACCAACTTCATGCTGTCTACCGGCGTGCCGCTGGTTTCTCTTACCAACGGTAAGATGACTGCTAATCTGCACGATGCTAATATTGAAAGAGCAGTTTCGTTCATCGAAACGCTTGACAGCGAAAATCTGCCTTATCCCAGAGCGGAGCAGGGCTGGACTATCAGCCCCAGATCGTGGATCAACAACCAGAACCTTTTCTTCTGCGAGGGCGTTTGGAGATATGAGGGCAACGGTTGGAACGGCAAATCCGATACCGATGAAGAAAAGAAAGCTATGCAGAACGCCGATGGTCTGAAGGATTACCGTATCAGATACAATTGGCCCGCAGACGAGATCAGAGTAGTTCCTTTCCCGAAGGATCCGAAGGCTGACAAGCACTACGTACAGCTGAAGCAGGATTCGCTTATGTGGGTAAAGGGTTCTACCAACAGAAACGGCGTTAAGGCATGGATCGACTGCAGTGCGACCGCGGCGCTTGACCCCGAGACAACAGAGGCGTCTAAGAAGCAGATGATCGACGACCCGACAAAGCAGTGGACTCGCGAGCTTCTCGACTTCCTGTATCCGCTTTACAAGCTTGACGGCTCCAGCCCCGTAACTCCCGTTGCAGAATTCCGTACAGGTATTCCTTATCCTGTTTACGACAGTAACGCTTCCGAGAGCCCTGTTGCGAGCCTTACGGACTTCATCTATATCGATGAATCGTTCACAACGCTTCGTGATACTCACGAGAGCACTATCCAGACTGCACTTGATGATCTCAACAAGCAGTTGGGAGCGGCATAATCCGAACTTTTTCGGCTCCCCCCGTTTTCGGGGGGAGCTTTTCGTATGTGTAAATTTTACCTTGTTTTCACAATAATAAGGTATATATAGGTTGAATTTTTGTGCAGAATATGTTATAATTATAATGTGTATGTATGCAGCACGAAAGGAAATGAAAATGGCTGAATTAAGTAGATTTGTAAATAAAATTTGTCCCGTCTGCAAAGCGCCGTTCACCGAAAACGCGGATATCGTGGTATGCCCCGTCTGCGGCACGCCTCACCACAGAGCGTGCTATACGGCGCGGAACAAATGCGCTCTCGAAGAGCTTCATGAAAAGGGATTCGTATGGAATGGCAGACTTCCCGACGAACCCGAGCCTGAAAAGCCCTTACAAACAGAGCAGCCCGCCGGCGAGCATCACGCGGAATATCCTTCCGATACTCCGCAGATCTCCGAGGAGGAGATGCTGGATATGCTCGACGCCGGAAATCCGTTCCGCGAATTTCTCAGCGGAGTTGCCGACAAGACTATTGGCGCGGATGACGTGAGTATGCACGAGCTCTCGGCGTACTCGGCTACCTCGATCTATCATTACGGCAGAGCGTTCCGCTCTTTCCGCGGAATGACCGACGGCAAAAAGCACAAGGTATTCTTCAACGTGTGCAGCGGATTGTTCGCGCCCGCGTTCCAGTTTTACCGCAAGATGGACTTTTTCGGCGTGGTAGTGCTGTTTGTAATGACGCTGCCATCGGTACTGATGACCATTGCCGCAATGAACAGCGAAACGGGCAATTTAAGCGAGAGCGCTTATCTGCTGTTTAACCTCTTTAATACGGCGATAATGGTTGTTCTGTGCATTTTCGGCGACTATATTTATTACAGACACGCCGTTAAGCGTATCCGCAAGATACGTGAGGTCTATAAGGACAGACCCACCTCCGACGAGTACTATATGGCTCTCTACGAAAGCGGCAAACCCTCCTTTGCGAGAGCGGCGCTCGGTTTGCTCGCAATGGCGTTTATGGAGGCGTGCGTTATCGCGCTGCCGTATATAATGCCGACGGCGGGCGCGTAACGTTGGTATGAAGTTAATAATACAGATACCCTGTTATAACGAGGAGGAAACGCTTGGTGTGACCGTCTCTGATCTTCCGCGTCATATCGACGGGATAGACGAGATAGAATACCTCGTTATCGACGACGGCAGCACCGACGGCACTGCACTCCGAGCAAAGGAACTGGGAGTTCACCATATCGTGAGCTTTCCGCACAACAGAGGGCTTGCAAAGGGTTTTATGGCGGGGATAGACGCATGTCTTAGGCTCGGCGCCGATATTATCGTAAACACGGACGCGGACAATCAGTATTCGGGCGCGGATATCGAAAAGCTGGTGCGTCCGGTGCTCGATGGCAGGGCTAATATGGTCATAGGCAACCGCAAAACCGACAGCATTGTACATTTTTCGCCGATAAAAAAAAGGCTGCAAAAACTTGGCAGCGGAGTAGTCCGCAGGGCGAGCGGTACTGACGTAGCAGATACGACAAGCGGCTTTCGCAGCTATTCGCGTGAGGCGGCAATGCGTCTGAACGTGCTGTCGGGATATACGTACACGCTCGAAACTATAATAACGGCGGGTGCGGACAAAAACAAGATACTCTCGGTGGATATCGAGACAAATCCGGAGCTGCGCGAGAGCCGTCTCTTCAAGTCGATGTGGGGCTACATAAAGCGTTCCGCCGCGACTATAATCCGAAATTATGTAATGCGCAAGCCGTTGAAAACGTTTCTGATAATGGCTTCCGTGTTTATCATTGCGGCGCTGGCGCTGGGGATAAGATTTATCGTGTTGGCGTGTATGGGCGACGGCGCGGGACATATTCAGTCGCTGGTACTTATGGCTATACTGGCGATCGTAGGTATACAGATCGGGATATTCGGGCTGCTCGCGGACGCGGTCTCGGACTGCCGCCGCGTAATGGACGAGACGCTGTTTCACGTCAAGCGGATAGAGTACGACAATACCAATCCGAACCGCAATTACAACGTTTGCAGCTACACTAAAGAGGAAATTGATAAAGAATGAGACACAGACTGGAACAATTTTATGCCGCGTTCGGTGACAGGGGCGTTATGTTTATCCTGTTCGCGTTCTCGGTGGTGGTGAACTCGCTGCTGACGGTGAGCATTTCGCTGCCCTCGGTGTTTCCCGATGAGATAAGCGTGGCGGGTATCGCGGCGTATTATTCGGGGAACGGCTGGCCGGGACTTATGGAGCAGATCGGCGGCGACTGCGGATATATACAGGCGCTGCTTTACGCGCCGCTGTTTCTTGTGCTGAAAAATTCGTATGCTCTGTATAAGGCTATGCTCGTCGTAAACGGCATACTGGTGAGCTTTATTCCGATTATCGCGTATCATCTCGCGGCAAAATTCGGTGTTATGCGCGTGCGGTTCAAGCTGTTGATAGCGCTGTGCTGCGGAATGTATTTCTCATATCTTACAAGCTCAAAATTCATCTGGAACGAGGCGGTAACGAGCCTTTTCGGGTGGCTGCTTGTGCTGTGTATGTTCAGCGCGTGGGACAGGAAAAACCGATATACGCGCTTTACTATGTCGCTGCTTGCGGGATTTCTGTGCGCGGTATCCTACGCCGCTGATAAGAAAATGCTCGCGGTGGTGCTTGCGCTGGTTCTGACGGTCCTGCTGTCAAGATTGGTATTCAAGGAAAAGATAGTCAATCTTCCGATATTCTTTATCTCGCTGATCATATCTTTCGGCACGGAATTTCTGGCGCGCGCCATGCTTATACAGAATATCTGGAACGGCGCGGATAGCGCGTTCGTGGGTGAGACAACGGTGATTCCCGAACGGCTGGGACCTACGGGGAATTTTTTTGGAGTGCTTTTTTCGCACATTTACGCGTTCGTGACCTCTACGTTCGGTATGGGAGCAATCGCGGGAGCGCTGTTTGCGGTGCTTATTCTGACATGGGTCACGGAAATGATAAAGCATAGGAGCGCACCCTCCGAAAACGACACCAAGGTCTATGAGCCAATAAAGCATAGGTACAGTCTGCGTGTCACGATATTTGCGCTTTTTCAGTTTCTGGCTATCGGCTGCGCTTCGGTTATCTCCGCACTGTTTTCGTTCAACACGGGAATGTCCGCGGACGGCTCGACGGTTTTCGGACGCTATACCGACAACATCGCGCCGTTTGCCATGTTTCTGGTGCTGGTGTTCGTGTTCTTGTACGGTATCGACCTTAAAAAGCTGTTTTTCAGCGCCGCAATATACGCATACGCGTGTTTGTGCTTCGGGCTGGTCGGATATCCGCTCGTGAGCCGTGCGGGGAGCAAGCTCACCGCCGCGTCGACGGGGCTCGTTCCGCTCGACTTGAGCAGCGCCACCGCCGCGGAGCTTACGGGAATGAGCTACGTCATAATGTCCTCTGTGGCGTTTACGGTTCTCGCGCTGCTGATAGTGTTCGCGTCCTGCTCGCGGAAACATCGTACGGGGTTGGTATCCCTTTCGATACTCTTCATGATAGCCTACACCTCGGCGTATTCGGGTCTGATATATCTGCCCTCAGTCGGCGCGGCGAATTCCGAAAAGACCGAGCCGTATGCCGAGGTTTCGAGACTGCTGTACAATACCTCGCAGTCGCCGCCTATAATCACATTTGAGACCGATCCGAGCCTTGCCGCGACATTGCAGTTCCTCGCTCCAAATACAAGGGTGACTATGCTGAGTAAGGGCGGACGCGTTCCCGATTCCTGCTTGCTTATCGCGGAAAACGGAGTTGAAGCGCCGTTTGAGGGCGGCTCTTATGATATGGTGGGACGAACGTCAGCATATACCGTCTACGCTTACGGCGAGAGCGCCCGCGACTTTATGCGGTACAGCTCAGCAAACGGGTGACGGCTATGGACGAAACTATACACGTTCGCGCAAAAATTATCGAGCGGCTGAAAAGCGACGCGTTTATTATGATCGTCATCTACGCCGCGGCGCTTACCCTGCACGTGCTGATAACGGGCGCGGCGACTATATTCAATCTTACTCCCGACGAATATTCGGTCACGGCGATAGCGGCGTATATAAACGGTCTGGATTGGTCTCCGACAGTCTCGACGGGCGGCTATTACGGCTACTTTCAGAGCCTTTTTTATATTCCCGTGTTTTGGGTGACGGACGATCCCTATCTGCGTTATCAGCTTATGCTGATGATAAACGGCGTTCTGATGAGCTTTGTCCCCGTTATCGCCTATTGGCTTTCTCGCCGCGCGTTTGATGTAAGTAGACCCGCAGCGGCGGTTTTTTCGCTGATATGCGGACTGTACCCGAGCTATATGCTGCTCACGAATTTCACGTGGAACGAGACAATGTGCTGTCTGCTGCCGTGGGTTTTTCTGCTGCTGTTGTATAAGGCATATGACTGCGAAAATACAATAAAAAAGCAGGCTCTGTCATGTCTTGGCGGGCTGATCTTAGTCGCCTCGTATGCCGCGCACGGACGAATGCTGTCGCTCGTCGCGGCGGGGATAGTGCTGGAGATTATCGTGTACTTCACGATGAAGCGTACTAAATTGTTCTGCTTCTCGGGATTTTTCGGCGGTGTCGTCGTAGGGCTGTTTGCCGACAAAATGCTCAAGCGGTTCTTTCAGGGCGCTTTGTGGAACGTAGGAAGCGGCAGAAACGCGCCGATAAACACTATCGAGAAGATGATCCCGCAGCTTTTCGGCGAAAACGGGAGATTTTCGATAGCGAAATTTTTTCAGACGCTTATCGGACATTTCTTCTACTTTTTTTCATCGACGTGGGGTTTCGGCGCGATATGCACGGTTATGATAATCGCGGCAGTTGTGCTGTATTATCGGCGGAGAAACAGAACGACTATAACGCTTGAAAACGGAGATACCGACCCGAAAGAATTGCCGTATATCGACGATAAGGCGGCGGTGCTCTGCTGGTTTTCGCTGCTGCTTATGAGCGCAGCGTTCGCGGTGAGCGTGCTGTTCAAGTGTACGTCCTCGTCGTTCGACAAGCGCATGGACACGACTGTCTACGGGCGGTATACCGAAGCGTTTTATCCCGTGGCTATATTGTGTACGTTCGTGCTGATATACAAGGGAAAGCTGTCTCGCCGTCAGACTATCGCGGCACTCGGGCTGAACGCGTCGGCTATGGCGCTTACGCAGCTCTTCACCGTGCCGATAGTCACGAATTCCGAAACGTTTGTAAGCGCAATGGTGTTGGGGCTTGCTCACATGCGGTACGGCGAGGGTCTTAAAGAACTGTACACGCAGACTACCTTTTTAAAGATATACGTCACGGTTCTCGGCGTTTCGGTGCTGTGGACGGTTTTCGGGCTTATCAAAAAGCTCGCTAAATTCCGTTGGACGGCGTTCTGCGTCCCGCTGGCGGGACTGATGATCTATGCGGGAACGTTCGGTTATCTCGAGTACACCGTACCGCAGGCGAAAAACGCCAAACGCGGCGCCGACATAATGACTGCGGCGATGGATAAGCTGGACGGTCAATTCGGCGAGATCACGCTTTTTGCAATGGCGCGCGACAGATACGTCAAAACGCAGTTCCTCTATCCCGAGGTTACGGTAAGAGTCGCGACGACGATATCAGCGTACCGAAAGCCCGAAAATAAATCCGAAATAGTCTTGGCGAGTATCGAGGAAACGCCCGAGCTGTGGTTCGACGAGTTACGGCTGGTAGGCTCGCTCGGAAACGCGGTGCATATCTACGCCGCAACGGAGCACGCCTGCGAATGGGCGCTGAGTAAGGGGTATCGTCTTGGCGAAAGCGGAATGATAGTCTACACTCCCGCCGAGCTGAAAACCACCTCGACCGCAGTAAAAACAGGCTTTGACGAGCACGCCGATTTTGACTGCGCAAACGAAGGCGGAAACGTCACGCTTACCCTGCCGAAAGGCGCGGCAGCGTATACGAATTACACGCACCTGCAAAAGGGAACATATGCCTTTACGGTTTACGGCGGGGACGTGAACGGCGGGACGGTCACATTGTACGCGGACAAGGGCAAGACCGGTCTGCCGTTCGAGATACTCACAGACAAGGCAGGGGAGCTATGCGCGGCGGTCACGGTCGGCAAAAAGACCGAGAACGTCCGCTTTACGTTCACAAATACTTCGGGCGAGCCTGTTGGTATAGAAAAAATCGTCATTCGCAGAATGAGCTAATGTGCTGTTCCACTCAAAATCAGCATAGACGCGCAGCAATTTTTTTCATACGCGAGGACGACAATAAAGCGTATGGGAAAAAGGGCAGGCGGACGTGTCAATTATGAGCGTAACGCTCTTACAATATACGACAAAGAAGGGATAAAATGCCGATATTCAGAAAAGCAGCTAAGCGCTTTGATCCCGCGCGGACGCTGGTCGTAGGATTTCTCGTGATAATCGCGGTGGGAACGCTTTTGCTGTGCCTGCCAATCTCCTCAAAGTCGCGGGAATTCACGCCGATATTCGACTGCATTTTCACGGCGACCTCGGCGAGCTGCGTCACGGGACTTACTATTTACGATACCTATCTGCACTGGTCGCTTTTCGGGCAGATCGTTATCGCGCTGCTTATACAGGTAGGCGGTCTGGGGTTTGTCACGATAATTACTTTCTTCAACGTTGCGGCGGGTAAAAAGCTCGGCTACCGAACGCTGAAAAACGCGGCGGGTGACCTCACCGAGAGCAGCTTTGAGGGCGGGCGTAAGATATTCGTCAGCATAATCAAGTATTCGTTTATTTTCGAGCTGTGCGGCGCGGCGGTGCTGGCGATGGTATTTGTTCCCAAGTACGGCGGCTACGGCGTGTGGATGAGCATCTTTATGAGCATAGCCTCTTTCTGCAACGCGGGCTTTGACCTTATGGGAATGGAGGGCGAGGGCACGAGCCTTATCTCCTGTCAGAACGATCCCGCGGTGCTGATAACTATCTCCGTGCTTATAATTGTGGGCGGTCTCGGGTTTATCGTCTGGGAAAATTTTCTCAATATCCGCACGCGCAAAAAACTCAGTCTGCATACGCAGACGGTGCTTGTAATGACCGGGATACTTATCGTCGGAGGAACACTTTTCTATATGATATCGGAGAGCGGCAACCCCGCGACTATGAAGGATATGACATTCGGCGAAAAGCTTCTCAATTCGTTTTTCACCTCCGTTTCGACAAGAACGGCGGGCTATGACAGCGTCGGAATGAGTGAGATGACGGAGTTCTCTCAGCTCGGAAGCGTTATGCTGATGTTCGTCGGCGCGGCTCCCGGGTCAACGGGCGGCGGTATCAAGGTCACTACGCTTATGGTGCTGATAATGACGGTGGTGTCGTATATCCGCAACAAGAACGACGTGGAGCTGTTCCGCCACAAGATTGACAAGCTGACAATTTACCGCACGCTGGTCATCTCCGTGCTGTCGATGTTCGCGGTGGCGGTGTGCTTTGTAGCCCTATACTTCTCAATGCCCGAGGATACGAGGGCGGGAGCGGTGCAGTGCCTGTTCGACGCGGTGAGCGCGTTTTCAACCGCGGGACTTACGGCGGGTGCTACGGCGCTAACGGGCTTTGCGGGAAAATGTCTGCTTATCGTGACGATGTTTATTGGCAGGGTAGGACCCGTATCGCTGATAATGTCGCTGGTCATGAACAGCCGCGAGCGGAAGAATATCGTAGTCCCCGACGGGCAGATACTGATAGGATAATTACGGTAAAAACGTTGAAAGGATGGTATAAAATATGGTAACAGAGGTGTTTCAGCTCGGAAAGATCAAAATGTACGTGTCGGAGGATCACCGATTCGGCACGGACGCGTTTTTGCTGGCGTACTACGCGGGTATCCGACGCGACAGCGTTGTCTGCGACTTATGCACCGGGTGCGGTATCATTCCGCTGATTTTCTGCAAGAACGTTCAGCCGCAGCTCATATACGCTGTCGACATTCAGAGCGAGGCTATCTCGCTGCTGCAAAAAACGGTAGACGAGAACGATCTTCAAAATATAATTCAGCCGATAGAGTGTGATCTTCGGCATATCCCGCAGAGCGTTCTGACGTATGAAACAGTGGATATCGTCACGGCAAATCCGCCGTATATGCCGAGTAACTCGGGCTACGAAAAGGCGTCGCAGGCGCAGGCTATCGCGCGGCACGAGCTTATGTGCACGGTCGAGGATGTATGCGCGTCGGCGGGAAAGCTGCTGAAATACGGCGGTCTGCTTAAGATGTGTCACCGTCCCGAACGGCTGAGCGACGTTATCTGCGCTATGCGTCACAACAAGATCGAGCCGAAGTCCGTAACGTTCGTGTTCAACAACATTAACGAAAAGCCATGGCTGTTCCTTATAAGCGGCAAAAAAGGCGCGAACCCCGGAATGATAGTCGAGAAGCCCATGATACTCCGCAACGACGACAAGTCTTATACCGAGGAGTATTCGAGGATATACGAATGAAGAGAATAGATGTCGTCTGCAACTGGTTCGGGTTTGCGTTTGAGCTTTACGATAAACGGAGAATTTCTCGGCGACGTCCGCGCGGACAGCGGAGGTTTCTTCGAGGATATATGGAAAATCGGCATTGAAAAGTACGGTCTGCCGCGTGTAAGATATCCCGAAGAGCGCCTGCTTGGACAGAAGTCTCTTGAAGACAAGCTGAGATCCGTTACCGAAATAAGCAAAAAGCTTTGGTCGCACAATGAACATCATGATTGGGTTTATGTCGGATTTGAAAACGACGAGGGGCTTGACGAATTCCTCGCACGGGCGAACGAAGCGTTTAACGAGTTGTGGGAATTGCTACACGGCGAGTACGAGGTAAACGTAGTCTGCCGTATGGAGCGCGAGTACTGGCTTGCGGGCAATAAACTCGGTCACGGACAGAAAAAGTGCTTTCAGTTTATGCTTGAATTTATTTCGCCGCTTATTTATTTAAAAGACGAATACAATAGTATAGTTCACAGCGCGTCTATGAGGGAGAAGGGCGTTTTTGAATGCGGAGATGAATCGGTAAAGAAAATGCTTGAGGAGCGGGCGGGCTTTGCTGAAAAGTTCGATATGCTTGCGGAAAAATACAACGCTCTTGTTGACGACGAGATACATCTCGGTATCGAGGGCTTTCAAAGCAAACAAGACGAGGAAGAATTCAACTGTCTGCTGAACGACGTAAAGAGCGAGCTTAAAGATATGTTCGGCGAAGAATACAGGCTTTATTTGTATGACTGAACGGGAGGCGGTATAATGAGCGATACGGGCGAATACGGCAAGCTCTTGATAGTCGGTACGCCGATAGGCAACCTCGGTGACTTCAGTCCGCGCGGCGTTGAAACGCTCGAAAATGCCGACTATATCGCCGCGGAGGATACGCGCGTAACGCTGCGGCTGCTTACGCATTTCGGGATAAAAAAGCCCCTGCTCTCCTGCTACAAGCCCAAGGAGCGGGAAAAGAGCGAGAAGATACTTTCTCTGCTGCTGGAGGGGAATAATATCGCCATGGTCTCGGACGCGGGTATGCCGTGCATTTCCGACCCGGGGGCGGTTCTGGTTGCCATGTGTTTCGAGCGCGGTATTCCCGTGGAAATAATTCCCGGGTGCAACGCGGCTGTGGCGGCGGTCGCGGCGAGCGGCTTAGAGGTCGACCGCTGGGCGTTTGAGGGGTTTCTCCCCGTCTCGAAAAAGGAACGCTCGGAGCGGCTGGACGAGGTGAAAAATTTACCTCATGCGCTGGTCTATTACGAAGCTCCGCACAAGATAAAGCAGACGCTCCTCGACCTCGAGCGCGCTCTCGGCGGCGAACGCCGCGCGGCGCTCTGCCGCGAGCTTACCAAGCTGCATGAGGAGGTCATACGCGGAACGCTCGGCGAGCTAGAGCATTACTATGATGATATCGAGCCGCGTGGAGAGTATGTTATCGTGGTAAAGGGCGCGGAAACGCGGCAAAGCGAATTTACATTGGAGCAGGCGGCGGAGCTTGCGCGGTCGCTGGTGAGCGGCGGCGAGAAGCTCTCGGAGGCTTGCAGACAAGCGGCAAAGGCGACGGGTATCTCCAAACGGGATATTTACTCGGCGCTTTCTAATGAATAAATTTGGGAGGACAGCATTATGAAAATCGAAAAAATTCAGAAAAAAGTAGGACCGGTCGGCAAGATTGCGATCCCGATAGTTGCGGCGGTGATAGTTGTCGCGGCGGCTGTGGCGTACATCTGCTTAAAGCTTGCGGACGAGGTCCGCTACAACGAGAAATGGAAAGACTATGACGAGTGCGGGTGGCACTGATAACGTGTCTTTACCGCAAAGGAGGAGAGCGTGGATATCTTAGATATTATAAACGGCAGGTCGAGTTATCGGGGCAGATATAAGGCTATACCCGTTCCGAGAGAAGACCTGCTGAAAATAATGCGGGCGGGAGCCGTCGCGCCCTCGGGCTGCAACAAGCAGACGACTTCGTTTATCGCGGTGGACGACGAAAAGCTGCTTGATGGGATAAAGGCGCTTATCGACCCGCCCGTCGCCGTTACCGCACCCGCTTTTATCCTTGTGCTTACGAGGAAAATTTTCGCGTACAAGGACAAATGCTTTAACGTTCAAGATTACAGCGCGGCTATTGAAAATATGCTGCTGGCGATCAAGGCGCTGGGATATGAGAGCTGCTGGTATGAGGGGCATATCACGGACGATGACGATATCGCAGGGAAAATCGCCGCGCATATCGGCGTACCCGACGAGTACAAAATAGTCTGTCTGCTTCCCGTGGGGATAGCTGATGAGAAAGTGAAAAGGATATCCAAAATACCGTTTGAGCAGCGGATACAGTTCAACGGCTTTGACAATGCACAGCTCGGAAAGGAGTAATTATGAAGCAGCCTATCATTACCAATACGGAGCAGGCGAAAGAGTTTTATCTGGAAAATATTCACGATTGTCCGCGCGGCAGCGATCTGTACGAGGCATTCACTCCCGAAACGATAAAAGCTTATGAACGCAACTCGTCAAGGGAGCTTGAGCGGCAATGGTGTTTTGAACGGTTTGAAAGGTCTTATTCGCGGATAACTGCGGGCAATCCCGATAATTTAAAGCTGCTTAACGACGCATGGGAGTGGCGCGACGAAAGCACACCAATACAAACAGTTGCGGAAAAGCTGGAAATTATGATGAGCGAGTGCGGCGGAAAGCCATCCAAAACGCTGCTTGACTGCGTTATATCAACGGTCATGGAAACGTGTATCGACAAATCAAACGCAAATGAGGAAAAGCTCCTTGTACGGCTTATGGAGCTGTGTGAGCCGTATGCCGACGACGAGTCGCGTATGCGTATGCGGCTCTTGATCGTCGGTCCCCAATCGGAAGAGGAGGCAAAGCGGCAATACAGAATGAACCATTTCTGCAATGTCCGCGAGCGCATGGCGGACAGTTTTCAGACATTCACCGCGGAACGCGCGTTCAGCGGCTTTGCAACTCCCGAAAACACGCTGAAATGGAAACAGGAGTATTTTGACGAGTGGACGAGCGGAGAGTATGTTCTTTCCAAGGATAATATGAACTGGGTGAACCTTATTGATCTCGTCGTGCCGTCTTACGGAATTTACTCGACGGAAAATCTTGCCAAGCTCTACAATAAACTTGCCGACTACAAAAACTGCGCCGCCGACAATCAATACTGGCATATCGCCTACGAGATAGTAAACGAGCTCTCCAAGCCTCTGTTCGGGCTGGGCGAGTTTGATTGGCTGAAAAAGTTTTACGAGCTTTCGGCAGACATTTTCGACGACGCTCCCCAAAGCTGGGAAAGGGAATATTTCGGCAATTATGCGCTTGAAAAAATGGAAGAATATTTGAGCCTTATTGAGGAAAAGCGCAATGGCTGAGGCGGTATTCGGGGATGTAAAATGATTTTTACATCGGTTTTTCGTCAATGTAAAAATATTTTTATGGACATTTTTTTCTTGAACCTTTATAATAAAAGCACAAGGAGTGATGAAAATGGAGATCGGTGAAAGACTTAAAAACGCGCGCAGCGAACACGGGCTTACGCAGGAGCAGGTCGCCGAGGAGCTTGGAGTTTCGCGGCAGAGTATTTCAAACTGGGAAAACAACCGCTCGTATCCCGATATAGTGAGCGTTATCAAAATGTCCGATCTTTATTCCGTCAGCCTTGACGAATTATTAAAGGAGGACAAGAAAATGATCGAACATCTTAATGAAGTGACAAATACTGTCAGGAGCCGCCAATGGATTTCGAAGCTTATAGAGGTTGGCAGCTATATGGTAGTATGGATACTGACTATTATCGGCTTCTGGACAATTATGGGACCTACGGACATTATGGCGTATACTATACTTACAATGTATATTGCGTTGCCAATTGTAATTATCGTATGCTCGCTGTTTATAGGTGCCGACAGCGGCTGGAATAATCTTCGCTGGCTTATGGTTCTGTTTTTCGGCGTGACATTTATGATTGGGGTATTTGGAACAATGTATATGGCGAGCCATGCGAATGAAAAGCTGTCGTTCTTGGACATTGCGGAAGCGATGAACTTTGCGGCGTTTCTCGGCGGAGCGGTGTGTTCCGCACTCGGAATGGGGATAGGCACTATTATTCGTGTACTAATAAACAGGAAAACACAAATGCAAACGGGGTGATATAGCTGAAAACCATAACTCTCCCCGACGGGAAAACCCTGACATATGAGCTTGTCCGAAAGCGCGTAAAGAACGTCAACTTCCGCGCAAAGGACGACGGTATCGTATACGTTTCGGCAAACTCCCGCGTTTCCGTAAAGGAGGTCGAGCGCTTTCTCACCGAACGCGCCGACTTCTTTTTCGAGGCGTTCGAGAGATTGCGGACGCGCGAAAAGCGCAGCGAGATCAACACCGAAACGGTAAACTGGTTAGGAAAAGAATATCCCGTGCGTATTATACATAACGCACGGGAGCTTGCTGTTTTGGACGAAATTGAGTGCAGGGTGTTTACGCGGCTCGGGGGTGACGGGGAGTATGTTCTTTCGCTGATACAGCGCGCCGTAGCGGACAGGTTCGCGGCGCTGTGCCGCAAGCTCAACGAAGAAGTCCGCGCGGAGCTTATGCGACGCGGGCTTACACCGCCGCCCACTCAGATCACGATCAAGGATATGAAGTCGCGGTGGGGGAGCTGCTCCTATACGCGCGGGCATATCTCAATAAATATACGTCTTGCCGCATATCCGCGTGAGACAGTGCTTTCGGTACTGTGGCACGAGTACGCGCACTATTGGCATCACGATCACTCGCGGAAATTTTACGATTTTCTGTTGGATATGTATCCCGAATATTTTCGGTGGAACGATCTGCTTAAGGAAAAATAATTACTTTATCAGCAGCGCCAGATAAGCGGGCGTGGAAAAATTGCGGTTATGCAGGTCTTCCAGCAGCTTTTTGGCGTTTTCGTCGTTATGGCAGAGGTTGCGGCTTATCAGCGAGGCGGACTTGTTGATATATTTTTCGGTATCGTACTTTACCGTGACCTTTACGTTAAGCTTTATATCGCCCACAACGTTCACCTTGGAATTCGAGGTGCTCCTTTCCGCTTTGTCGGTAAGCTCCGCGGTCGCGATAACGTTCAGCTTGAACAGCGCGAACGCCGTCGCGAAAATGCTGTAATTCTCGAAGATCGTCTTGTCGGTGAATTTAAACGGCAGCGCAAACTCCAGCAGCAGATTAAGCGCGATATTGCGCAGATAGAATTGACGTTCCTTGAACGTGTCGGCGAGCCGCTTTTCGCCGCGGACATACAGCTCGATATTCGGCTTGCCCTCCTTGTCTGTAAGAGCGGACATAATATTCACCTGAAAAATACTCTTCAGCATCTCTCCCGCCGCGCCGAGCTTTACATAGTAATTAGGCTTGATATTCTCGATAGACCTGAGCTGCGCGCCGTTGTGCAGCTGCGGCTTGATCTGCTTTATCGCCTCGGGAATGCCGTCGTAGTCCTTCGCGGCGACGATCTTCGACAAGGATTGAGCCGCAAGAGCGCCGAGGATGATCGAGGTTTCAACGTCGTGCTTTTTATCGACGATTATCTCATAAAAAAATTCCAGCAGTTCTCCGCGGTATTTCAGCTCGGGATGCTCGGCGAGGAGCTTTTCGTTGTTCATTACCGCGCCCTTGACAGTTCCCTTTTCTCGTATGGCAACATTTACCAGATCCATGCTCTTTTCGATGTTAAGCAGCTTGTCCATGACCTCGGGGCAGGACATATTGCAGTAGCGGTAAGCAGCCTCGCCGGCGATAATGTGGTGGCGCGGGTAAATAGAACAGGTATTCGAGAGATATTCCGCGCCAAGCTCGCGCTGTATCTTGCAAAAGTTATCCTCCGCCAAGAACGGGCAGCGCCCTCCCGCTCCGAGAGCTACAAGGTATCTTTCCGAGTTTTCCAGCTGCGTAAACGACTTGTTGACAAGCTCTTTCAGTTCCTCCGAACATCTCGGATCGCCTGTGATCTTGTCGATCTCACTTCTATACCAATCGATTCTCCAGCCGATGCAGCAGGAATTTGAGCATGTGCCGCCTATACATTTAAAATCACTGAAATAGCGAGGCTGTCTGAAATACATAAAGTAGTCCTCCATATTAAGTTTTAGAATAAATTATAAATACATTATACAATATTTACACCGGCTTGTCAATGCAATTGAAAAAACTTTACATAACAAAAGCGGGCTTGTTTTTACCGCAAGCCCGTTGTAATATTCAGAATTCCTCTTTGACCAGATACTTGGGTCTGTCTTTGACCTCAAGATACAGCTTGCTGAGGTACTGTCCCATAATACCGAGACATAGGAGCTGCAAGCCGCCGAGCAGCGTAATAACGCAGATGGTTGACGGCCATCCCGCCACATTGTCGCCGAACGCGAGCGCCCGCACAAATATAAATATCAAGAACGCAAACGCGACAACGCAGAACAATATCCCCAGAAACGACGCGATAGACAGCGGCACGGTGGAGAACGCCATAATGCCGTCCAGAGAGTACAGAAACAGTTTCCAGAACGACCACTTTGTTTCGCCCGCCGCGCGTTGAATATTTTCGTATTCGAGCCATTTCGTATCGAAGCCGACCCAGCCGAAAATGCCTTTCGAGAAGCGGTTGTATTCGCGCATGGAGAGTATCGCGTCAACGACCTGCCTTGTCATCATTCGGTAGTCGCGCGCCCCGTCGACAATATCCGTCTTGGATATCCTGCGCATAAGTCCGTAGAACCTCCTCGCGAACCATGAGCGTATCGGCGGCTCGCCCTTTCGGTCAACGCGCCGCGTCGCCACGGAATCGTAGCCGCTTTCGATATTTTGGTACATCTCGGGGAGCAGCGCGGGCGGATCCTGAAGATCGGCGTCCATAAGCACCACGATATCGCCCCGAGCCTTTTCAAAGCCCGCGACTATCGCCGCCTCCTTGCCGAAGTTGCGTGAGAACGAAACGAGGTGTACCCTCTCGTCCTTTTCGTGAAGCTTTTTGACCTGCTCGACGGTCTTGTCGCGAGAGCCGTCGTTCACGAAAACGAACTCGAACTCCACGCCCTTTTCGTGAAAAAACGCCTCCTGCTTTATCGTCTCCGCATAGAACAGCGGCACACTTTCCTCCTCGTTGTAACAGGGTACGATTATGCTGAGTAATTTATTAAACGTATTCAAAATTTATCACTCCATTTTATCGGGATTTAAACTGCTTTTTCGGCAGGCGCGGGCAGCGGCGGAACCTTGTCCTCGTTTTCCGCGGCGAGCACCTTCATCTCAAACGGATTGAACACACGCGCATACGGCGACATAGGATCAAGTACGCAGGGCTTGCCTTTTATCGACTGAAAGAACCGCACGGTGTTCACCTTCATTACCTCGAACGCGTTGTTGTCGGGTTTTACGAGAACACTCATGCGCTCGGGAGAGGTAAAGAACGGAACGACAGTGTGACCGTCTTTCTGCAGCATAAGGATATTCAAGGTCTTTTCGGTCTGTATTCCCTCGTTGAACTGACCGACTATCAGCACCTCCGCCGTCATAAGATCTGGCAGCAGCTTGTTCCACTTGACCTTTGTCTGATCCTCGTTCGCGGCAAGAATACGCTCCTCAAGCTCCTTGTTGAGGTCTTTCAGGTTTTCCGTCCACTCGTACTGCTCCGTAAAATTTTTTTCGTCCATATTTCCGCCTTTCGTTATTCATTGTCACATAAAAATCTTTCGCCGTCGGCGACCGTTACGTAAAGGAAATTCGTCGAACCCTCCTCCGAAAAGACCAGATCGTCGCCGTCTATTTTAAAACGATTTACAAACGGGCGGACGCCAATATACTCGTCGTCCGAAAGAACAAGCTCTCCGTTTTCGACCGTCCAATTTTCATAGCCGACATAACTGCTTGCCCAACCCTCATAGTAGGAAAACGTTCCGTCGTCGTTCAGCCTTATCGCAAACTCTCCGATACCGTCAAAGCCGCCATTTTCGTAAACGTAGGTTTTTCCCGATATATCGGAGGACACGCCCGAGCAGCCCGTAAGGATCAAAGCGAGCGCCGCGGTCATAGCCGCCGCTATAAGCTTTCTTGACATATCTTTCTCATTTCTTCGGATAAAATACGCGGGAACGGAAGATATCCGCTCCCGTGCAGTAAAATCGTTATCTCGCCTTATCGGCGTTTTCCTTGATTATTTTCGCTATTACGTCTTCAAGCGGAGACGCGCCGAGGTCTCCGTCCTTGCGCGAACGCAGCGAAACGGTATTATCCTCTACCTCCTTGTCGCCGACGATGAAAAAGTACGGTATTTTTTCGAGCTGCGCCTGACGTATCTTGTAGCCGATCTTCTCGTTGCGGTTGTCCACGGTCACGCGGATACCGAGATCGTCAAGCCGCTTCGCTATGCCCTCGCCGTATTCCTTGGCGCGGTCGGTGACGGGGAGTATGCGCACCTGTTCGGGCGCGAGCCACAGCGGGAACGCTCCCGCGAAGTGCTCCGTGATAACGCCGATAAAACGCTCGATAGAACCCAGACACGCGCGGTGTATCATTACGGGGCGGTGCTTTTCTCCGTCCGCGCCTATATACTCCAGCTCAAAGCGTTCGGGCATTTGCATATCAAGCTGAATAGTGCCGCACTGCCACGTTCTTCCCAGCGAGTCGGAAAGGTGGAAGTCTATTTTGGGTCCATAGAACGCGCCGTCACCCTCGTTGATAACGTACTCCTTGCCCATTCCCGAGACCGCTTTTTTAAGCATCTCGGTAGCCATATCCCATGTTTCTTTTTCACCGATGTGATCCTCGGGCATGGTAGATATCTCGATCTTATATGTCAGCCCGAAAGTGGAATACATCTCGTCAAAAAGGCGGACAACGCCCTGAATTTCACTTTCGACCTGATCCCATGTCATAAAGATATGCGCGTCGTCCTGAGTAAAACAGCGCACGCGGAACAGTCCGTGAAGCGCGCCCGAAAGCTCATGGCGGTGAACCAGACCAAGCTCCGCCATACGCAGCGGAAAATCACGATAGGATTTCGGTGTAAGCTTGTACACCAGCATACCGCCGGGGCAGTTCATAGGCTTTACCGCATAGTCTTCCTCGTCTATAACGGTTGTATACATATTGTCTTTGTAGTGATCCCAGTGACCGCTTCTGTGCCACAGCTCCTGATTAAGTATGATCGGCGTTGATATTTCGACATACCCATATCTTTTGTGAACCTCGCGCCAATAATCAAGCAGCGTGTTGCGGAGCACCATTCCCTTGGGCAGGAAAAAAGGAAATCCCGGTCCCTCGTCCAGCAGGGCAAACAGCCCCAATTCCTTTCCGAGTTTTCTGTGATCGCGCTTTTTCGCTTCTTCAAGTCTTTCAAGATACGCGTTCAGCTCGTCCTTTGACGGGAACGCGCAGCCGTAGATGCGCGTGAGCATTTTGTTCTTCTCCGAGCCGCGCCAGTAAGCGCCCGTCACGGAGGTGAGCTTGTACGCCTTTATAGACGACGTGCTCATCATATGCGGACCCGCGCACAGGTCGGTAAAATCTCCCTGCTTGTAGAACGAGATAGGCTCTCCCTTGTCCGCATGCTCTTTGCAAAGCTCGACCTTGTACGGCTCGCCCTGCTCCTCAAGGTACTTTATAGCTTCGTCGGGAGACATCGTGAATGCTTCAAGCTTAATGCTCTCCTTGACGATCTTTTTCATTTCCGCTTCTATTTTAGTGAGGGTTTCGGAGGTAAACGGCTCTTCGGTATCGAAATCGTAGTAAAAGCCGTTCTCAATTGCGGGACCTATCGCCAGCTTGGTCTTGGGGAACAGGCGCTTTACCGCCTGCGCCAGCACATGAGACGCGGTGTGGTTGAACGCGCGTTTACCCTGCTCGTCCTCAAAGGTGAGCAAATTCAGCGTGCAGTCCTTGTCAAGGCAAGTTCGCATATCGCAGACCTTGCCGTCGATCTCCGCCGCACAGGCGGTCTTGGCAAGCCCCAGCTCCCGCGCGATGTCAAACGCCGACATACCCGCGTCAAATTCCCTGACTTCTCCGTTTTTCAATGCTACTTTCATAATAAATTCCTTTCCGATAGGCTATACGAATGCCTAACCGTATTAAATTTGCGTATTATGGATATAAATACGCAATTATATTCTACATCTTTTCACGGAAAAAGTCAAGCAAATTATAATCAAAATCGTGGTTTTTTGATGAAAATTAGGAAAAGCTCTTGACATTTCGGAAAAAATAAAGTAAAATATAGTTGGAAGGGGAAAACCCGACCGATTGCTTTTCCGAAACGGCAAAGGCTCAAGGAATTTCAGCTTTGAAGCGCCGAAAATCGAATAGGTTTTCAGCTGTCACAACCTTACGGAAAAGTCCCTTCGCAAGGAGAGGCGCGGGGCGGCTGTATTTCACGAAGCAATGCTCGGAGGAACGGCACATATTCAATTAACGCAGCGATCGGTTTCTAGCGCGATACGATACGGTAAACCGAGCGGGGACGTTCAGGCTCACCGTGCCGATTGGGTAAACCTGCTGATTAGGCGTTATTTTAAACAAACAGAGGGGCTGTATCACGAAAGCGAGAAGCGATCGCGATACAGCCCTTTTTCGACGGTATTTATTCGGCACAATGGCACAAAAATAAAGCGCCCAAGAAATACTTGAGCGCTTTTTATGTAGCTTGAATTAAGCCTGGGGAGCGCCAACAGGGCAGGTTCCCGCGCAAGCGCCGCAGTCGATGCAAGCGTCGGCGTCGATAACGTACTTGCCGTCACCCTCGGAAATCGCGTTTACAGGGCAGCCGTCTGCACAAGCGCCGCAAGCGATGCACTCATCTGAAATCTGATATGCCATAGTAAATTACCTCCTGATTTGTATTACACACCTAAGTGTATCACTTTATATTGTATCATATTTTTCGAAAAAATCAAGTCTAAATTCGGAGAAATTTGCCGCTCGTTTTTGTACATTTTTGCTTAGCCGAAGCTAACTTGATGCAGCGCCGCGCGTTAAATTCAAACGGTGGTTTAATAGGCGGTTGCAATTTGACGGAAAATAGTGTATAATATAATTGGTATAAATCAGAATTTATATCAGTAAGGTGTTACTTAGAGCGCGGATCACTTTTTTCTGCCACTGGCAGAAAAAAGTGATTTATCGGCGATTTTGCCTGTTGGCAAAATCACCGATTTGGGGAAAAACTCTTGTTTTTCCCCAAGCCCTTTTAGCGCTCTTTCTTATGCCGCTACGCGGCATTTTGGGCTGCCGCCCAAACCTGCGCAGAGGCTCTGCCGCTGCACTCCGCAAGCCTTTTTGAAAAAAGGCTTGGCGAAAAACTTTTATTCCGCGCTTCGCGCGGAGGGAACTCGGACTTACTGCGTTAAATTCTGATTCATAATAAAACCCCAATGGCTTAAACAGGAGGACAATATGAAACTGATATTTGCTATTATCAACAACGACGACAGCCACGCGGTGCAGTCCGCGCTGACTAAGAGCGGCTTTCAGGCGACAAAACTCGCCTCGTCGGGAGGATTTCTTATGGCGGGAAATACCACCTTTATGATATGCTCGGAGGACGACAAGCTTGACGAGATAATCGACATAATCAAGGAACATTCCCACAAGCGCCAGCAGTTTGTGCCGAATTCCTCTGCGTACAGCTCGGGAGCGTACACAAGCTTCCCCGTAGAGGTAACTGTCGGCGGCGCTACGGTATTCGTAACTAACATAGAAAGATTTGAAAAGGTATGAAATTATACGGAAAAGACGGATTAAAACAGCGACTTGAAAGCATAGCGGCAAAGGGCAGGCTCTCCCACGCTATTCTGCTGTCGGGCCACGAGGGCTGCGGAAAAAAGTCGCTCGCGCGGTATATCGCGCAGCTGTTCCTCTGTGAAAACAACGCCTGCGGACAATGCGCGGCCTGCCGCAACATCGAGCACGACGGTCACCCGGACGTTATCTTTGTCAAGGCGCAGTGTGAGGGAAAGTACAGTATGGAAAAATTCCGCGAGGTAATGCGCGGAACGGTCATAAAGCCAAACAACGGCGATTTGAAAATATACGTTTTCGAGGAAGCCGACACCATGCTCCCGCAGCATCTGAACGCGCTCTTAAAGCTTATCGAGGAGCCGCCCGGGCATTTGCGGTTCATTTTCACCTGTGAGAACACGAGCCTTATCCCCGAGACGGTGCTGTCGCGCGTGACCGAATTTGAGGTTCCCGACACGGGCGTACAAGACTGCATACAATGCCTTGTCGACGGCGGCGCAGATCCCAAGAAAGCAAAGGAGCTTTCGGAGATGTTCGCGGGGAATATCGCAAAATGCCGCGCGGTACTTGACGGCGGCAGCGAGACCAAGCTTATCGAGACCGCGCAGAATGCGGCCTCGGCTATCGGCAGACACGATAAATTCGGCGTTGCGTCGGCGCTCGCGGAGCAGTCGGGCAGGGCCGAGTTCGCGCAGGTCATGGAGTATCTGTCAAGAATTATCCGCGACGCGCTGGCGATAAGGTGCGGCGGCGAGGCGGAATTTTTCGGCGGAAAAGAGGCAAAAAAGATCGCCGAGAGCTTTTCCGAAAATGAGATATTGACAATGCTCGACACGTCGTTCGAGGTCGCTAAAAACGAAATATATAACCTCAACTTACCCCTTACGGCAGCTTATTTTACATCCAAAATTTTTGGAGGATAATATGAAAACACATCTTTATGATATATTTATTAAGGTGTTTACAAATCGTAAAAAAAGTGGTATAATATGAAAAGACGGCTATGGACTTCGTACAGCTTCGGGAGGTTTAATATGAAAAACGTTGAAAAAAGCGGAAGGAAAAAGAGCTTCGGTTTTGTGCTGGAGGACAGTGACACGCGCAGGCTCATTTTTCGGTTTTATCCCGAGGAGTCGCATATCCACGGGTTTCACGACTTCTGCCCGTCAAAGTGGGAAGAGGTCTACAAGACCTATTACTCATGGAAGATATGCATAGACGAGAACGGCATGAAGACCTCTTTCGGCTCTTACAGCGACGAGGACTGCTGTTTTATGAATTACGTCTGCGTTATCAACGAGCTTATCAGAAACGCGAAAAACGACAGGCGCGAGGTGCGGTCTCTCAGCGGCATCAGCTGGAATATCTCTTACCGCAAGCGCGCGATGGATTATATAGAGTTCGGGCTCTGGACGCACGAGAATATCGGATACCGTTTCAGACTGGACGTAGAAACGGCTAAACGGTTCGCGGATTTTCTTGAAAAGGTCGATGCGTATATGATGAAGCACAGCGAGCCGATGTAAAAGAACAAAAGGAGAATTATGGAAAATAACGAATACTTTACGGAGAAAATAGCTCCCAAGAAAAACAAGGATACCGCACAGGGCGAGCCGCGCACCGAAAACCGCCGCCGCGGAAATCCTCCGCGCAGATCCAAGCCTGCCGCGGAGACTTCAGCCGAGCCGCGCACCGCGCAGACGTTCCCGTCCGCGGACGAGAATTCGCCCAAGGTGGAGATAATCGGTGTGCGTTTCAAGGACGTCGGCAAGATATACTTTTTTTCACCCAACGGCGATGAATTCAAGCACGGCGACAAGGCGATAGTCGAGACGGCGCGCGGCGTGGAATGCGGCGAGATCGTGCTTTCCAACCGCAATATACCCGAGAACAGCCTTGTGTCTCCGCTCAAAAAGATAATTCGCAAAGCCGACGCGAACGACATCAAACAGCTCGAGCAGAACCGCGTCAAGGAAAAGGAAATAATGCGGACCTTCTCGGAAAAGATACGTTTTCACAAGCTCGATATGAAGCCGATAGATATCGACTGCACTTTCGACGGGAGCAAAATACTGTTCTATTTCACCTCGGACGGCAGGGTCGACTTCCGCGACCTTGTAAAGGATTTGGCGGCTATCTACCGCACCCGCATCGAATTGCGGCAGATAGGCGTGCGCGACGAGGCGAAGATGCTCGGCGGCTTGGGAATATGCGGCAGACCGTTCTGCTGTTCGTCGTTCCTCGGCGAGTTCCAGCCCGTGTCGATAAAAATGGCAAAGGAGCAGTCGCTGTCGCTCAACCCGACAAAGATATCGGGAACCTGCGGAAGGCTGATGTGCTGTCTTAAATACGAACAGAACTGCTACGAGGATTTTCTGCGCACCACTCCCAAGGTGGGCGCGTACGTCGAGACCCCCGACGGCAGAGGCTCGGTAGAGGAGGTAAATCTGCTTACGGGGATACTCAAGGTAAAGCTCGATAAAAAGCCCGACGTTCCGGTCGTTATAAATAAGGAGGAGGTTCGCGTTATCAAGGACGGGAAGATACGCGTTAACAGCGACGAGATAAAGGCTCTCAAAAAGCTGGAGGAATAATATGATACTCGACCATATCATCTTTCGTTACCTCCCGTTTCTTATGCGGTTTCCGTCGGTGGTCGGCGTTATCGTTTTGGGACTTCCCGTCGTGATCGTCGTATGTACAATTTATTGGTTCTGCCGCCGCGCGCAGCATAAAAAGCGTCTCGGCGCGGATTTTGCCGAAACGCGCCGGAAATGCCGCCTTAACGAGCTTGTGCGTCTGCTTTTCATAGCGTGGTTCACAATGCTGTTTCTTCTTTGCCTTACTACCGATTGGGGCTCGCTGGTCTATAATTTCTCCGACCCGCTTGTCCTGCTCCCGCCGATTCGGGCGCTCCGCTGCATAACAAGCTTTGATTACAGGTTTACACTGCTGCAATGGGGCTTTGAAAGAGATATGTTTCTTAACACCATACTGTTTATACCTCTCGGCGCCGCTCTGCCGATACTTTGGAAAAAAGCGGACTTCGGCAAAACAACGCTTGTCGGATTTCTGCTTACGTTCTTTATCGAAATGAGAGCGCAGCCGCTTATGAGCCGCAACCCGAGCTTCGACGACGTTATTTTCAACACCATTGGTACGGTCATCGGCTATCTTATCTTTATGCTTCTGCGTAAAATTTTCCCGAAATTTATAGAAAAATGTCAGCTCACTGTCAAAGCTAAACCCCAAAATCGAAAGGCAAAACAAAATGTTTAAATGGTTCGATCACTTTCTTCATTACGTTATCCCCGATTTCCTTATTGAAGTTTTCGCGGCACTGCCCTTTGTTATCTTGGTATGCATATTTTATTGGTTTATCCGCCGCGCGTGGCATAAAAAGCGGCTCGGCGCGGATTTTGCCGAAGTTCGCCGCAAATGCCGCCTCAACGAGATACTGCGCTTGCTGCTCGTTGCGTGGATAGCTGCGATATTTCTGCTGTGTCTTATCCCTAACGACCTGTTGGTAAAATTCTGGAGACTGCTTTCTTACGGCTATTGGGAAGAAAGATTTTCTCCCGTCGGCGCTCTTAATACCCCGTTTGTCCCGATACCCTTGTTGTTCGACTTGATCATTCATGATTACCATATCGGCAAAGGTATGATACTCGATATGATATTAAATGTTATCCTGTTTATGCCCCTCGGCGCCGCCCTCCCGATAATCTGGAGAAAAGCTAATCTGTGGAAAACAATACTTGTCGGCTTTGCAATAACGTTTGTTATTGAGGTGATAGTACAGCCGCGCATAGAACGCGACCCGAACATGGACGATCTTCTCTGCAACACCCTCGGCGCGCTTTTCGGATATCTGATATTTATGCTGCTGCGGAAAATATTCCCGAAGTTTATCAAAACCTGTCAAAGGACTGTAAAGACGAAAAATCGTACATAAAAACCGCCCCGCTCAATACAGAGCGGGGCGAAACTATTCTAAACATAATACGGATTAGGCTTTGTAAGTATTATAATCAGATCGACAAGCCAGCCGATACCGAAAAGCCCCCACGTGAAAAGCCACAGTATTCCCGTGCCGATCTTTCCCTCGTAAAAGCGGTGAACGCCGAGCGTCCCGAAGAAAAAGCACAATATAAATGCGACCCACTTTTCCTTGGGCTTGCCGCCAATAACGGTTTGATTTACATTGTTATTGGCGTTATTGTTATTTATAACGATCTGCTGAGGAGCGGGCGCGCCATGAAGCTGCTCGACCTGCCGACCGCAGTGTGTACAGATAACGGCTTCCTTAAGTATCTTTTGTCCGCAGAATTTACAGAACTTCATTCCGTCGTTCACAACGGTCACCTGCGCGTTGTTTACGGGCATGGGAACGTCGTTCGTCTGATATGTTCCCGACAGTATCGGCTGTGAAACCTCGTTCGGATTGCCTCCGGGGTATATCTCCCCGGTAACGGGGTCTGTCCACGGCTGAGGCGCGGTTTTTTTAAGGCTCACAGAAGATCGGTTTTGATTATCCATATTATCCTCCAATGCTTTTAATACTTATATAACAATTATATCACAGACTGTCCCAAAAGTAAAGAGGTTTTTAAACCCAATTTCCCGTTACCAGCTTGATAAAGAACTTTGATACCTCTTGAGTTGCAAACGTATCCACCGCCAATATCAGCATGATGATAACGCTCACGCGGGAGAGGAAGATGCCCCAGCGCTTGCCCGCCGATATCTCGGTCTGCACTTTCGGAACGCGGTACTTCTTGATCTTGGTGAACTTGTAGATAGCCATAATAATGCCGACTACCAACAGCAGTATGATCAGACCCATCCATACCATATACAGCACGACCGCGGGAGTGACCACAGCCGCCTCGCCGTTTACCGACGCGAGAAGATATTCATTCACGGACGGCGCGGACGAGATAAGTATCAGCATTCCCGAGATACTGTTGAACATCGCGTGCATAACAGTGGTCGTGACAAGGCTCCGCGTCGAAACATAGATGTAGCCGAGGAAAATGCCGAGCGCCGTCGCGTAGAAGAACTGCGCGAAATTCGCGTGGATAATACCGAAAAGAATAGCCGAAACGAATATCGCAAAGCCGTTTCCGTACGGTCTCAGGCTCTCGATTATCAGCCCTCTGCACCAGAACTCCTCAAATAGCGGAGCTAATATTGTAAGCTGAATAAACAGTACGACGGCGCTTCCCATATCGGGCGCTGCAAGCGTCTGCTGAATACCCGTAAACGAGTCGCCGAGCGCCGTGTCCTTAAACAGCAGACCCAGAAGCTGAGTGAGCAGATTACAGGTAATAGCCACGCCGTACCCCGCGGGGAACATCGCCATTGCCCTTCCGAAATACTTGGGCTTTGCGTATATCTGTCCAACGCGCCCCCTCATCGGACGCTTCAGCAGAAAAATCGCCGCGGTAATGGGGATAATATACAGGAACACTACCGACACCGCCGCGTCGATAAGATACGCGACAGTCGGCGTAAGCTCTATTTCGGACAAATACGGCACGATAAGCGCGCTGATAATGTTTACGGCTATTCTCGCCGCAAAAACGATTATCATCATAACGCCTATCCGAAAGCATATGCTCTTGAACCCCGGCACCAGCGACGGAGTTTCGGCAGTCAGCGGCTCTTGGTCGACGTTCTGCGCGTTATTTTCAGTTATTTCCTCGGACATAAAAAACACCCTTTCCGTTTATAGAGTTTATATTGATGTTGTATAATAAAACTTGACACAATCCATGTAATAGAATTATAATGAA
>CANDVA010000024.1 GCA_947389015.1 uncultured Clostridia bacterium
TCTTACGGTGCAGTCCCTACGCTGCTTTTCTTATTGCCCTGTCTGGGCGTACGTTGTGAATGTGGTCTTTATCCAAATGAGTTGCTATGACGAGTTGGCAGTTATCGCCAAATGCTTTTCTTGCAAAAGTTCGACCTATCTTATGAGCTAGTTCGGGAGAGATATTGTCCTTTGGGTCAAACGATTGAATGTAGTGGATAGCTTTGACGCGTCCTTTCCCTTGCTTTAGCGGTGGCTCGTCAAATTTATAACCACTGAATTGCTCGTAAACTAACTTCATTGCAAGGTACGCACATTTCGGATCGGGTATGCAGTTCATAGCGTTGTTATAAATCAAGTCGTCTGTTTTGTCGGGGTTAAGTATGTAGGCTAAGCTGCGTTCAACTGTACTGTGAATGTTAATTGACTTAAGGATTGGCATAAGCTATCCACCTCCGATTTTAATTTCTCAATATCCTCCTTGTAAAGGCTGTGAGTTTCGTTCGCTTTCTTGGCAATCTGGTTAATGTTGTTGCCGATAATTCGTAGGGCGTTCATTACCTGCGATATATCGCCTACGCTATAATATCTGATTTGACCGTCTACCGATATGCGCTTGATGTATGTTCCGGTTTTCATCATAACTGCGGTGGCACGTTCTTCAATGATTTTCCATTCATCGAGAGTGTAGGTGATTTTCTTTTCCTTGACTTGTTTGTATTTTCTCATGTTCAAACCTTCTTTCATTTTTATGATAGAGTTTTAAAGCCTAGTGAATTAGGGGTAATTAGTCTTAGGGCTGGGTTCCCTAAGTAACAATTGGAGGGGTCATACCGAGAATTGGAAAAAAGTGTCATAGAATGCACTTTTTTCTCTGCTTGCTACGCATACCCAAAACATAAGAATACGTATTCCTAATTTTAGCGTTTTTGGTCTGCTTCTGCAGACCCCATCAGGAATTTTTTTGTGAGCCACAACGTAGACGCAGCCCCCCCCTCCGGATGTTCTCTTGGATATTGGCGCGACAGGGTTATGAGGTTAGAGATTCGCTCATCATGGATACTTCATTCTCACGTTAGCTGCCTTCAAATTTTTGCGGGTGCGATTGTGAGAAACAATACCCCCTCTGATTTCTCGCCGAAATCTTTGGCGCGGCAAGGTAGAGGGTCGGGAAAGTTTGCTTGTCACGAACTTCGTTCTTACGATAGAAGCCCTCAAACTTTTTGGCTGGAGCGATTTTAAGAAACAACATACCCCTTCTGACTTCCTTTCAAGATTTTTTAGCGGCAAACCAAAGGACGAAGTGGTTTGCTTGTTGCAGACTTCGTTCTTGCGGTAGCAGTTCTCTATTTGGGGAGTAGGAGCGATTGCGAAGAACAGCATACTCCCTTTGATTTCTCATAGAGATTTTGAATGCAGCAAGGTAGAAAACGAACAATCTGTCCGTCACGGACTTCACTCTCTCGGTAGCAGCCTCTATTGGCGGGAGTACTTTGAATGAACACCCCCCTTTAATTCCTCACCGAGATTTGGGAGCGGTTGTCGACTAAGGTTGAAATCTTTTACCGCCCCACTTTTTAGGTAGTGATACTCCCACTCTGAAAGTTACCGCGTTCCCACACTTAGATGATAGAGCGGTGTTAATTTCGGAGTAAGTATTTTGCCGCACCGCTCTTGTGTCGTTTGAATATGGGACGGCTTGTTCGTAAGATCGAACCAGCAAACGGTATGCATGGACAAGCCATTGACTTGCCAGACGCACTACAATATAACGAGTATCTCCACAAGCGCGGCGTTCATTGTTGTTGCAGCAGTTTGCCACAACCCCTTGAAAATTTTGTGCAAGAAAGCAACCGTCCACTGATACCATTGCCCCCCGTTTGCTGTCCGAACCTCCATCCCTGCAAACCATTTACGCAGCCGACTTCAGATAGTCCAAGAGCGCCGACTTTGGAATAAGAATTTTTCCGCACTTGCCCTGACCCGTCCTAATGTGGGGAATTTTGTTTTGGAGCACCAACTGTCGGACAGTATGCTCGGATAGCCCGCTAATTTGTTGAGCACACTCCTTAATAGTGAGCATTTCGAGGCGAGCATCGCTTGGTGCTGATATGGTAGGCGGCGATTCCTCAACCTCAATCATAGCGTTCAGCAGTGCAATTACCTGTTGGATAAGTTCTTGTTTGTTTCTCATTGTCATAGTGTAGACCTCCTGTTTTTGATTTTTGAGAGGAAAATTTGCTTCTCATATATTCCGGTCATTTAGCCCCCTGTTTTACAACCGCCATTTTGAAAAAGACTCACATTTTGCCAAGATTTTATAGCATTGCACAATCGCGGTTAGCACATAGGCGCTCGACTTGTTTAAAATGACATAAACTACTGTGGCGAAAAGAAACCCTCTCATAAGTACCTACAAAATCAAGCGTTTTGTAAACCCTAATTTTGATTTTTCCCATCTTTGTAGAGCTGCACAATTTATGTTGAGATTTTTGTGCAAGTTCACAGGCGGTGAGGTGATTGAAATTTTATCCTCTCACTTATAGGAAAATTTCAGCCTAAAAAATAGGTGGCAAAATGTACAAATTTTTGATTTTGTCTGTAATTTCGTGACTTTGTACAACTTACGGTAACTTTTTACGCCTTCCGTTGTTTAAAATAACGCAAATAAAGATGCGCGAATTTATCTTCTCATATAAACGGATAAAAAACAGGTGAAAAAAAGGATTTCTAAGTGTAAACTTTAATTTTTTTGAACATTTTCGTGATTGTGGATAATATTTTTTGCTTTTCCTATTGATTTTTTAGTAAAAATGTGCTAAGATATAATAAAATGTGTAAAATCTTGTCAAAGGAGCAGACCAAATGGTGAACAAATATATGATATATGATCTAACAAACCAAAAACTATATCCTACAACGGTTTTGGGTGAGTTTAATAATCAAAAAATGACAGTTTCACATATGTTGACTATTATTGAATATTATGTGAAGTTTATAAAACAACATTTTGACGTAAACCAAAGACAGTATTCCCTTACGCTTATAGCATTAAGAATATCGCGATTGCGTTTAAATAACCAGAACTGCAGAAAACCTACAGCGGAACAATTAAAGTGCGTGGTCGATGTTTTTAAAGAAATTTCTGACATGCACGCGCAATCCGAAATTACCAAACAAGAAAACGAAACAAAAGCAAACGAACTGAAATTGGTGATTGATTTGATTGACAAAATTCAAAAGGAGCGTCAAAAATGACAGATATGAAGAAAGAGCAAGAACGCGACGAGCTTCACCGTGCCATATGGGCTATCGCGGACGAGCTGCGCGGGGCGGTTGACGGTTGGGATTTCAAAAACTACGTTCTCGGAACGATGTTCTACCGCTACATCTCGGAGAACCTCACGAATTACATAAACAAAGGCGAGATCGAAGCGGGAAATCCCGACTTCGACTATGCGAAAATGAGCGATACGGAAGCCGAAGAAGCCCGTGCGGGTCTGGTTCAAGAAAAGGGATTTTTCATACTGCCGAGCGAGCTTTTTTGTAACGTTACCGCGAGAGCCGCCAATGATGAAAATCTTAATGAAACGCTTGAAAAGGTGTTCCGTCATATTGAGGAATCGGCGAAGGGCAGTTCCTCCGAGAGCGATTTCGAGGGCTTGTTTGACGACTTCGACGTGAACAGCAACAAGCTCGGAGCTACTGTTGCAAGGCGTAACGAAAAGCTCTGCAAGCTGCTGAACGGCGTTGCGAATATGAACCTCGGCGACGTTAAAGATCACGATATTGACGCGTTCGGCGATGCTTACGAGTATCTGATGACGATGTACGCGTCCAACGCGGGCAAGTCGGGCGGCGAGTTTTTCACGCCCGCGGACGTTTCTGAGCTGCTTACAAGGCTCGGTACGGTCGGGAAAACAGAGGTAAACAAGGTCTATGATCCCGCTTGCGGCTCGGGTTCGCTGCTGCTGAAAGCGGAAAATGTTCTCGGTCACAACAAGGTGCGGCAGGGCTTTTTCGGACAGGAAATAAACATCACGACATACAATCTTTGCCGTATCAATATGTTTTTGCACGATATCGAATTCGACAAGTTCAGCATTGCTTGTGAGGACACGCTGACCGCGCCGCAGCATTGGGATGACGAGCCGTTCGAGCTTATCGTTTCCAATCCGCCGTACTCGATAAAGTGGGCGGGCGACGAAAATCCGCTGCTTATCAACGACCCGCGCTTTTCGCCCGCGGGAGTTCTCGCGCCGAAATCCAAAGCCGACCTCGCGTTTATAATGCACTCGCTCTCGTGGCTTGCTGCGAACGGCACGGCGGCTATCGTCTGCTTTCCGGGGATAATGTACCGCGGCGGCACGGAAAAGAAAATTCGTCAATATCTGATAGACAACAATTTTATCGATTGCATTATTCAGCTACCGAGCAATCTGTTTTTCGGCACTTCGATAGCTACCTGCATTATGGTGATGAAAAAGAACAGGGCGGACTGCAAAACGCTGTTTATAGACGCGTCGGGCGAGTGTGTAAAGGTGACGAATAACAACAAGCTCACGCCCGAAAACATAACGCGCATTGTGGACGTGTTCGCGGCGCGTGAGGAGATCAAGCATTTCTCGCGGCTGGCGGACAGGAACGAGATCGCCGAGAATGATTATAATCTTTCGGTTTCGACTTATGTTGAAGCGGAGGATACCAGAGAACAAATTGATATCAAGGCGCTTAACGCGGAGATTGCGGAGATCGTGGCGCGGGAAAATGTGCTTAGGGCGGAGATTGATAAGATTATTAAGGAAATTGAGGGGTAATATTATGAATGAAAAAGAAGCGTTAAAAAAACTGATAGATAATCCCAAACAGCCTAATGTTAGTGAATGGGTATACGAAGTTGAAACTTTTTTGAATGATACTAGTAACATGAGCAAAGAAGCACAAGAACTAATTGACAGAATAAAATTTCATGGAGATATTTCCAGTTTTTGCGGAAATTTGATTGCTTTACTTCATCAACTTTATAAGAAAAAATATGATATTATTTCTATTCCTCCAATCACAAAAAGAAACCAAATTTTTGTTGCAATGATGTTTTCTAATGAAACAAGGATATTCTATGAAAATGCTTATAAACCTGTAATTCAAGCACTAAATTATTCTGTTATGCGAATAGATGAAAAGGAGTACACAGGTTCTATTATCAGTGAAATACAAAAAGAAATCACCGATTCAGTTGCGCTAATTGCAGATTTAACTGGCAATCGCGGTGGTGTATATTATGAAGCAGGCATAGCTAGAGGATTGCAGCTTTGTAATCACCCTATAAAATTGATTTTAACTTGCAAACGTGATTTCTTTAATAACGAAAAGGTACATTTTGATGTTAGCGGAGATAATATTCTACTTTACGAAAATGATGCTGATCTTAATAATAAACTTTCTACGCGACTGCAAGCTGTTCTGGACAAGGAGAATAATAAATGAACAAATTAGAACAAGTAATTTATGAATTATGCGCGAATAGAGTTGTATTTAAATCACTTGGGGAAATAGCCACAATTACGAGGGGCGGGAGCTTTCAGAAAAAGGATTATTGCGAAACTGGTGTGCCTTGTATTCATTATGGACAGATATATACCCAATATAGCTTGTTTGCCAAGAGAACTTTTAGTTATATTGGTACAGAAGTAGCAAATAAACAAAAAATGGCTAATCCAAATGATATAATTATGGCTGTTACAAGTGAAAATATCGAGGATGTTTGTAAATGTGTAGCTTGGCTTGGTAAAGATAAAATTGCTGTTAGTGGTCATACTGCAATTATACATCATTCTCAAAATCCCAAATACTTAACATATTTTTTTCACTCAAATATGTTTCTTCAACAGAAAAAGAAAATTGCTCATGGTACGAAAGTCATAGAAGTGACACCTGACAAACTAAAGAATATAAAGATCCCCGTCCCCCCTCTCCCCGTCCAAGCCGAAGTAGTCCGCATTTTAGACAATTTCACGCAACTCACAGCGGAACTCACAGCGGAACTCACGGCGAGGAAAAAGCAGTATGAGTATTATAGAGATGAATTGTTAAACTTCAATGATAACACTTCGACTGTAATGCTAGGTGATGTGGGAGATGTGACAAAACTGGCAGGTTTTGAATTTACTTCACATGTCAAATACAGAGACGAAGGTGAAATTATTGCCTTGCGGGGTTTAAATGTTAAAGAAGGAAAACTTGATTTGTCAAGCGTGAAATACATTGACGGCAGCAACTTTGAAAAGCTTAATAGAAGCAAACTCCAAAAAGGGGATATGCTTTTAACTTATGTGGGAACTATTGGGCAAGTTGCAGTGATTGATGAAGATGATAGATTTTATTTAGCACCCAATGTTGCAAGAATAAGGTTTGACACTAAGGTTATAAATCCCGAATTTATGAGATTTTATTTTCAAACAAGCCATTTCTTTAATAAGCAAATAAATAAATTTTTAAATTCATCTTCTATGAAAAATTTAACAATGGAAAATATTCGTAAATTTTCTGTGCCTATTCCGTCAATGAAAGAACAAAACCGATTAGTTAAGTTGTTGCAGCATTTCGACAAACTTTGCAACGACATCTCCGAGGGCTTGCCCGCCGAAATCGCCGCGCGGCAGAAGCAGTATGAATATTACCGCGATAAATTGCTGACGTTTAAAGAATTGAAGCAGGAGGATTAAAATGCCGTACTTCAACATAGTATCCGAAACCACCGAAAACACGGTAGTCACCGAATACAAGCCCGACGGGAACCGCGCGGAGAGCTACCAGAGCGAGGCGGAGCTGGAGCGCGAGTTTATCGGGCTGCTGCGCACGCAAGGATATGAGTATCTGCCTATCCACAACGAAACGGACTTGATAGACAATCTCCGCAAGCAGCTTGAAAGGCTGAATAATTACGCGTTCTCCAATGACGAGTGGACGCGCTTCTTTCGTGAGTCGATCGCCAATCCCAACGAGGATATTGACGAAAAAGCGCGGAAGATACAGGAGGACAACGTGCAGGTGCTGAAGCGCGACGACGGCACTTCCAAAAATATAACGCTTATCGACAAAACTCATATTCATAATAATAGCCTGCAAGTTATAAATCAGTACGTTATCGGCAAGGACGGCGGCGCGGCGCATGATAACCGCTATGACGTGACGGTGCTTGTCAACGGTTTTCCGATGATACATATCGAGCTTAAACGGCGCGGCGTTCCCATTAAAGAGGCGTTTAATCAAATCGAGCGTTATCAGCGCGAATCGTTCTGGGCGGGGTGCGGGCTGTTTAATTATGTTCAGATTTTTGTAATATCCAACGGTACGAACACGAAATATTATCCCAACACAACGCGACATAATGCCATTAAGGAAGCCAATTCGCGCGGCGGAAAAAAGAGTAAAACGTCCAACAGCTTTGAATTTACGTCGTTCTGGGCGGACGCGAATAACCGCGTTATTCCCGATTTGATCGACTTTACAAAAACGTTTTTCGCGCGGCATACCGTGCTGAATATCCTTACAAAATACTGCGTTTTCACTTCGGAGAAAATGCTAATGGTCATGCGCCCGTATCAGATAACCGCAACGGAGCGAATTATCAACCGTATTGAGATCGCGAATAATTACAAGAAATATGGCAGCATAGCGGGCGGCGGTTATATCTGGCATACAACGGGTTCGGGCAAAACGCTGACCTCGTTTAAGACCGCGCGGCTTGCGTCACGGCTGCCGTATATTGACAAGGTGCTTTTCGTTGTCGACCGCAAGGATCTGGATTATCAGACAATGAAGGAGTACGACCGCTTTGAAAAGGGTGCGGCGAATTCCAACACCTCAACGGCAGTCCTTAAACGTCAGCTTGAGGACGATAACGCGCGGATAATTATTACCACGATTCAAAAGCTTGCGACGTTTATCAAGAAAAACGCTTCGCACGACGTTTACACAAAGTGCGTTGTATTTATTTTCGACGAGTGCCACCGCAGTCAATTCGGAGATATGCATGAGGCGATAATCAAGAAATTCAAGAAATATAATTTATTCGGCTTCACGGGAACGCCTATTTTTACGGCGAACGCGGGAACGGGTAAAAATCCGCTGCTTCGTACAACGGAACAGGTTTTCGGCGACAAGCTGCATATGTACATCATTGTCGACGCGATAAACGACAAGAATGTTCTGCCGTTCCGTGTGGACTATATCAAAACTATGGATATGGCGTATGATATCGACGATGAAAAGGTGTGGGATATCAATCGCGAGCGGGCGTTCTGTGCTCCCGAAAGAATACGGAAAGTCACGGAATATATTCTCGATCATTTCAATTCAAAAACCTACCGAAATGAAAAGTCGTATTATTTTAACGCCTTGACGAATATCGGCGAAGTGGCGGCGAACAAGCACGGACGAATTGAGGAGATCCGCCGCAAACAGCGCGTAAGCGGGTTTAATTCCATTTTCGCGGTCGCGTCCGTGCAAATGGCAAAGTTGTATTATGAGGAATTTCAGCGGCAGATGAGCGAAAAGCCCGAAGAATGGCTGCGCGTAGCGGTGATTTTCAGCTACGGCGCAAACGAGAGCGAGGATGACGGAATTCTCGGCGAAGAAAATCCCGAGGACACAAGCGCTCTCGACCGGACATCGCGCGAGTTTCTCGAATCGGCAATTTCCGATTACAATGAAATGTTCCGCACAAATTACAGCACCGACGGCGATAAATTTCAGAATTACTACAAGGACGTTTCTTTGCGAATGAAGAACAAGGAGATCGATCTTTTAATAGTTGTGAATATGTTTCTAACAGGCTTTGACGCGACTACGCTCAATACGCTGTGGGTGGATAAAAATCTGAAAATGCACGGGCTTATTCAGGCGTTTTCGAGGACTAACCGCATACTCAATTCTGTTAAGGTTTTCGGGAATATCGTGTGTTTTCGCAATCTTCAAAAGCGCGTTGACGCGGCGATCTCGCTTTTCGGCGACCGTGGAGCGGGCGGGCTTGTGCTGCTGAAAACCTTTAACGATTATTATAACGGTTACACGGACGAAAAGGGCAAAAAAGTTGTCGGCTATGTTGAGATGATAGACGAGCTGACGATAAAATTTCCGCTGTCCGAGCCGCAGATAGTTGGCGAACAGAACCAAAAGGAATTTATTTCGCTTTTCGGCGCGATACTCAGAATGAGAAATCTGCTGTCGTCGTTTGACGAATTTAGGGGAATGGAAATCCTCTCGGAACGCGACCGGCAGGACTATCTAGGACGGTATCAAGATTTGCACGACGAGTGGAAAGAGCGAATTAAAAAGGGCGAGAGCAAGGATATTATCGACGATATCGTTTTTGAGATTGAGCTGATAAAGCAGATCGAGATAAATATCGACTATATTCTGATGTTGGTTCAGAAGTATCACGATACTCACGGCGAGGACAAAGAGGTGCTTATTACTATCCGCAAGGCAATGGACGCAAGCCCCGAGCTTCGCAGTAAGAAAGCGCTTATTGAAACGTTTCTTGAGGGTATCAACGACGTTGACGATGTTATGACCGAGTGGCACGACTTTGTGGCGGAGCAGCGCGAAAAGGCTATCGCGGAGCTTATCCAAGCCGAGAACCTTAAGGACGCGGAAACGCGTGAATACCTTGATAACGCTTTCCGCAACGGTGAGATCAAAACCACGGGAACCGATATCGACAAAATTCTTCCGCCGGTGTCACGCTTTGGCGGCGAAAACCGCGAAGGGAAAAAGCAAGGGGTTATTGATAGATTAAGAGCATTATTTGAGAGGTTTTTCGGGATAGGGTAATAAAAAGTACAATTAACTCAAAATCTGGGAGGGTGTATTACTATGAAAATTGATGAAACAACAGTGGAAAAAGCATATAAAAAGCTGAAATCGAGCATTTATTTTGACAAAACACAGTTGATCCTACGTAACGCCATTGTAGAATTTGAAAGAACCCATAATGACATTGATGGGTATCTTTGTTCGTTATTTAAGAAACTGAATGATAATTCTAAATTTAATAAACTTCAAGAAGAAATACTTAAATCTATTTCTGTGTCATCTTTTCCCAAAAAACTACATAAGGATGATAAAAGTATTATTTCAAATTTGTCTTCAAAAAAGATTACAGTAGATAAGCTTCAATATTTTATCGACATGAAAATCGAAGGACATATTCTTGGTGTCCTTTGGATCATGCTGATTGGATATCAAATGGATAAAGAAGTTTATGAGCATTCATACGGCAATAGGATAAGAAAGAATTTGATCAATGAGCTTAGTGAAGCCCCCACATATTCACCCTATCTTTTTGAGCCGTATTTCGTACAATATGAAAGCTGGAGAGATAAAGCCCTGTCCGAGGCTCAATCTCACATGAGGCTAGATCAAGATGTTGTCATTATAACTATGGATTTCGAGAGGTATTACTATTCTATCAATGCGGACAAGCCCGTTTTTGATAATATTATAGAAGAATTCTGCCCGGATGACGACACAAATATATATCGTGAACAGAATGATATTTTAAAACGGCTAAACAATTTTGTGTGTGCGGTAATAGAAAAATACTCAAGACAATTTGGTGATGAATTTAAAAACCGTAACATCCTTCCAATCGGTTTTCTGCCGTCTAATGTTTTGGGAAATTGGTGTCTGCGAAATTTTGATAAGGCTGTAGTTGACGGCTGGAATCCCGTATACTACGGAAGATATGTTGATGATGTTTTAATAGTCGATAAAATTGAACATAACAGTGATATTTATAATAAAGCTAAAGATGAAAAATTGGATAGTAAAGATATTATAGAGTTTTTTCTCACACAATGTTCAAAATGGCGGGGACATGGTCATTGCTGCGAAGAAGATCGGGCAAACTTTGCCCTTTTTGAAAAAAATAAAGAGGCGAAAGATAAAGCACATCAAGAACCCAATAAAGAAACGGGAAAAGCTGACAATACTACTTATCATATTAACCCATTGTACAATGTTATAAGCGGAAACACATCCGAAATTAACATACAAAATGACAAAGTTAAGATATTTTATTTTAACAGCGGCGAATCTGACGCGCTAATAACATGTTTTAAAGAGAGAATCGCCAAAAACAAAAGTGAATTTAGACACTTGCCTGAAGATGAAGCGGTGTTTCAAAAAGATGATTACAGCGATATCTATTCTCTTAAAAGCGGCGAATCTCCAAACAAGCTCCGCGAGGTGGACAGTATAGAAATTGATAAATTTGAATTATCAAAATTTTTGGGCAAATATTTAAGAATAGGCGGATTGATTGACAATAAATCCGAATCAAAATTCGAAAAAGACATACTTAAAATATTTGATTCGCAGACTATTGTAGAAAACTATTCTGCTTGGGAAAAAATTATAGAAATCTTTATAATTACAGAGCGTTTCGAGGCGCTTGTCAATTTTGTGGGGCGTATCTGTGAAAGCGTTAAATTGATTGAATACTCGTCGAAAGATTCACAAATTACAGTGGAAAATGTCAAGGAGTCACTTTATCTTTTTCTGCATTCAATTCTGTGCAGAAATTTTGCACTTGTTTGGAAAAAGGACAGTTTGTCTGCGCAAGGCAAAATATACTCTCAAAACGAAGATTTTTTGAAGAGTATATCGGTTGAATATGATGAATATGGTAAATATGAAGACCACTTGAATAATTTCTGCATGGCATATTGTAAATCTTGTATGATCGATAATTATGTTTTACCAATCAATATTTCTGTATTACCGATTGATAATATTGCACCAAAAGAGATAGAAGAAAACAAGATAGGGGTGAATTTAACCAGATTTAACGAGGTTTTGCGTTTGGGCTTGAATGAATGGAATAATAAATATACATATTACCCATATATCGTTAATATGTATGACTTTTCTATGCTTTCATTTGTCAAGGAAATAATGGGTGACAAACCGTTTGATGACTATAAAAACATCCACAAGCAACAGAACGAAAATTACATAGCTACAAATTATAAATTGGATGAATCCGATGAACGTTGGCAAAACATAACGAATTCGATTTCTGTAAGTGAACTTAAATCATCATCTAAGGATTTTTTTTAATTGGGGTTGGTAATGACAAAAAAACAAAATTAAGACTTGCGGTGGCAAATGTTCGGTTAAACTATCAAAATTTCAAAAATGTGGTGGAAGGCACTCCAAATCGATCTTATAAACGTTATCGTGAACTTTCCACGGTTGTAAATCAAGCGTTAGATTATCATGTCGATATGCTGGTAATGCCTGAAGCATATGTTCCATTTGAATGGCTTCCTATTTTGGCAAGAACTTGTGCAAAAAATGATATGGCAATTGTAACAGGTGTTGAACACATTAAATATGGGGACAAAATATTTAATTTTACTGCTATTGTATTGCCCTACACCTACAATACCGACAGTAAATGCGCGCTAATCTCTTTTCACTTGAAACGGCATTACGCGCCGCGTGAAAAGGAAAAAATAAATGGTTATCGTCTTCAAGAGGTTGAGGGGAGCCACTATGAACTGTACAAATGGAAAGATTGTTACTTCCCTGTTTATTGTTGTTATGAATTGACTTCTATTTCCGACAGGTCACTGTTTCAATCATATGCGGATTTGGTAATCGCGGTTGAATGGAACAAGGATGTTAATTATTACAGCAATATTTTGGAATCCTTAAGCAGGGATATCCACTGCTATTGCGTTCAAGTAAATACATCAGATTACGGCGACAGCAGAATAACAAAACCTGCAAAAACCGAGGAAAAGGATATAATTAGGACAAAGGGTGGAATAAACAGTACGGTTTTAATTGATGATGTGGATATAAATGAACTTAGGGAATTTCAATTTAAGGATTATACCTTACAAAAAGGAGACAGGTTCAAACATACCCCACCCGGATTTGATCCGAATATTGTCCTAAAGAAGATAAGAGGTGAAAAGCTTTGATATCATTCTAATGTAATCTTTTATGAAAAAAGTCCTTGCTAAACATTATGCAAGGACTCTTAAAACAGATATACACCACATTTAGTAATATTTGTTCTTCGTTTGTTCTTTATCGGTACAAAAAGCTGCTAAAAGTTACAACAATCACTGATCTAAATAGCCGCGACAAACGGCTTTGCTGTGCGGGATTTTGAAGTTTGCGAAAAGATAGAATAACCTATCCGTCAGCTTCAAATCCTGTCACTCAGACCAGATACCAGAAAGCGTATTGTAAAGCGTTTTATCGCTTGCAATGCGCTTTTGCCGTATTTGGGTATTTTACAAAAAGGTGTCACCCATTTTCTTCCAGATAATCCAAATGCGAGTGGAAGTGAGAACGAGACAGCTTGAGATTAAACGCGAGATGTAAATATATCTGCGTTGTGTTTATGCTGCTATGACCCAGAATGAGCCTTAAGGTCTCCAGATCGCCGCCGTCAGCGAGGTAATACGTCGCGAACGTATGGCGGAGTAAGTGAGGGTGCAGACGATCAATACCGGAACGCACCTTGAGGTCTTGGAATACCTGCTTCATCAGATTGTCGGTGCAGCGGTCGCGGCTTAAGTAATCCATAAAGAATGGCGAGCCGGAGCTTTGATAATTGCCGTTTAAGATATAATCTTTAAGCAGTTTTGAACAATTAGTTCCGATAGGGACTAGACGTTCTTTAGCGCCTTTGCCGCGAACCAAAAGGGTATTGTTCTTGAGATTAACATCGCCGAAATTAAGGCGTGGTATCTCGTCGCGGTGAAGTCCGCAATCAAGCATCAGGACGACAACTCCGTTAACGGAATAGTACGCAGCTAACCAATGATTACGGTATTTGTTGTATATGTGAAGCGCCGCGGGAAAGTTGGAGTACAAGCTGAAATCTGGCATTACAACACACTTTCGGCGAGCTAAGAAATCAATATACCGTTTAGGGGAATTCCATAGACATTGAAACTTGTAATCGTCAATAAAGAAATGCAGTCCGTTGTGTGAGTTGTCACGTTTGCGGCGTGCAGTTTCAAAGTCGATCCAGATGTCACAATGTACAAGCGTTTTTACGGGGAAAAGCTCCGAGAAGTTATATTGATTGTGCGCTTCAAAAGAAGCTATATTAAAGTTTTGCATTGCTCTGTTGCTCATTTGCGTTACCTCTTGTAATTGCATAAGGTGTCACGTTTGCCGCATTGGGCGGATTAAATTTGTGTGCCGGGCTGATTTTCCCAGAACTCGCGCACCTTTTCGTCCATGATCTCCTTGTACTCGGCGATCAGCTTCTGCTGGTTCGGGTTGAGGTTGTGGTCGGGCTCGTTCATCAGCTCCCGAAACCTCATCCAGCCGACGCACTTTATGTACGTGAATATCGTGTTCCCCGCCTGATCGCGTATGTAGCGCTCGACTTTGGCGAGGTTGTATTCCACGTCCTTTTTCGTGAATACGCTCACTTTCTCGGTGTACGAAAGGAACTTCGTCCACCACTCCGGCGAAGCCCAGCGGCGGCGGTAAGCACCGTTGAAAGGGATTTCGCGACCAAGCCGCAAAAAACTTTTTTGGATATGATCGCTCCGTCCGTGATTAAATTTTTCACGGACTATTTTATTTGCGGAAATACATTCCGCTGTGTTTGGGCGCTGCGCGAATATCCCACAAGCACCTCGGAACAGACAATTTTGCGTTATCTCGGTGAAAAGGACGGCGTGACGCCTCGCATTTATACGCGACCCGTGATCGCCGCCGAGGAAAAGCTATTGACTTTTCCGATTGTTTCAGTTATATTATATTTATAATTTGCAGAGAGGTGAAACTATGTTTAAAAATTTAGCTGATGAAACTACAATTTTGCTTATTGCGCATAATCTTGTTGCAGAGGAAAAGCGCGAAGCCTATACATATGGTCTGGAGCTGTTTTTTGAAAAAATATTTTTTTAATTTCTTTATTGACAAAAACATTTCTATTCAGCGCGCTTTTTGTATTCTCATATAAAATGTTGCGACAGTATACGGGTGGGTTTCATTGCAAGACCGCAGAGATGTGCCTTGTAGTTTCTGTGTTGATTTATTTAATAACAATGATTTTGTATCTTTTGAAATTGGATTCGGTTGAGTTTGTTTTGGCAATAAGTTAGCTTATTTCCACAATAATTATCTTTATATTTTCTCCAAGAGAAAATATAAATTGTCCATTGTAAAGTGATGAAAAGAGGAAATATTGGATAATATTTATCGCAATCGCCGTCATAATAACTGTTGTTTCGGCAATTTCATACATATTTAATATATCTTTCCTTTTTTACTCTGCATCTTGTTTATTAACAGCAGACGATGTTTTAATTATTTTAACATTAGGGAGGTGTAAAGATGAAGAAGATACTGTTGAAAGCTTTGAAGACGATGGCAGAAAAGAGCATTGCGACCGCTAACAAAACAACTTGCACTTTTTGGAGTTACCAACCCAAAGCACCAGCGAACATTAAGAAATTCAAAAAGTAAATTCACGTAAAAGTTTAACGACAGACCGGGCTTCCAATCTGTCGTTTTAAAACCTGTTTATTCAAGACCTTTCGTGGATTTACATGAAACCTTATTATTACTTTTTATTTTGGGGGAATGTTTTTTTGGACACAGGTTCTTTTGCGCCTATATCTTCAAAACTATTCATAAACTCAATCGGCACAGCCTTCGGCGGAAACCTCTCCAGTACCGCCGCCTCGACCTCACGGCTGTCGGCATACTGCACCTTGCGTTCGGACTTTTCTTCAATGGAGTAAGCGCCCTCAAATTGGATACCCCATTTGAAGAATAGCTTTAAGCACGTTTTCATCAGGTGACAGCCCGTTTTCATAACGATAAAGTGACCTTTCGGCATAGACTGCAGTTCGTTTACCATCATCAATGGTCGTTCGATCATCTGTAGCTGACGGTTGTCTCCGTCCCTGCCGTTTGAGCGCGTCACCGTTCCGCTAAGAACAGTCTGTTTTCCAAGGTTTTGAGACATCGTCTCGGCGGTCTTGGAGTTCGGCACGAACGCTCCGAACAAGGTGCATTGGCAGTTGTCCACGATGATCTCCGCGCCCTCTTTGCCGTAAGTTTTCTCGAACTGAGCAAGAGATTGGATAATAGCGACTATCGAAACCTTTCGGGAGCGCGACGCAGAAAATATCATTTCAAGTCTGTCAATCTTGGGCAGCGATAACGATAGGTAAGGCTTTGAAGTAATCTCTGCCTTTTCCCCCGTTCCACACCGTGCGTGCGACTTTCACCGCACACGGCGTTCCATCAATATTACAATTTCATCAGATTGGTATCACTTTCAAAGTTATCAAAGCAATTAAATTGCGGGATTACCCGCCAACATTCGGAGCTTGTTTATTTTGTTAAGCTGAGACTTATCGGGTTTAATCTTGTCAAGATATGCTTGTATTATTTCGGTCTTTGTCGCATGTATCAACTTGTGAACGTCGATATGGATAATTTTCAGATTTTTGTATTCATCCGTGCCGCCCTGACTATCGAGAACAACGGCTTGGTCAACTCGCGGACATTTTCCACCAAGAAGTCCTCGATGTTCTGACTCGCCAATATTACAGCGGACTCCTTTTTACGAACACGTTTCATGAAATTGCGGATATATTCCACGGCGGTCAAGTTGGTGAGGAAGAGGTAAAACTCATCGATGCTCGCGACGGTATTACCTCTGCTCAAAAGCTGTTCGGACATATATGCCAGCACGTTGAAGAGGAGCGCATTGCGGATTTTTTTGCTTGCTTGGAGCAGTCCTTTTACGCCGAACGTCACGAAATTATTATCCGTAATATTCGTGTGTCCATCGAAAAACTTACTCTCCGCGCTCTTGCATATCGAGTGCAGACCGAGGCAGATATTCCGCAGATTTTCCGCGGTATAAAGGCTTTTTCTGTCAGACTGGTCTGTCGGATTAAATGCCTTATATTCCGCTTCGACCAACTTATAAAAATCCGAGAGAATGGGGTAGTCGGTCGCTTTGAGTTTGTACCAATCCGTATCGTCGGATATCCCGAATTTCTCATATAATTTTATGAGAAGTAATTCAATCGTGTCTATCTCGCGGTCGGAAAAATCCTTGTAGCTGCGGAAGAAGTCGCGCATAAAGCTGATGTGCTGCGACAATTTCGTCTTGGATTTGAACGTTTGCGGAGCGTCATCATCGGCGGTTTCATCGCCCCAGGATTTTGGCTCGAGTACATTTATAATGTATTCTCCCGACATCAGATCAATAAAACAGCCGCCGAGATTTTTCGTCAAATCGACGTATTCCATTCCGGGATCAAGGCAGATTATATTCTTTCCACTCTCGCGAAGATTGGTCAGAATTAGCTTGAGCAGATAGGATTTTCCTTGTCCGGAGTTGCCGAGTATAAGCGTGTTGGCGTTCGTTTTATCGTCACTGCGTTTATCGAAATCGACAATAATGTTGCTGCCGAACATATCTCGCCCGAGGTAGAACCCGTTCTCATCGGTTTTGCCGGAAAATGAAAAAGGATAAAGGTTGGCGACTGAGGAGGCGGGCAGAACGCGCTCGAACTGCTCACGGAACATATTCCGACCGCTTGGCATTACGCTCATAAAGCCGTGCTGCTGACGTAACATCAGTCTATCCACATTCAGCTTGGAGCGCACCAATTCGGTTTGTACTTCGGTTTGAAGTATTCTCAAATTGTCGAGCGTATCGGAAATTATTTCGAGAAAAACCGCCGTGTGGAGCAGCGGTTCGCGGTTTCGGTGCATATCCGCGGCGAGCTGCGCTACGTCCTGTAAGTTGCTTTCCGCGGCGACCGTCTGCTGCAGATCGTTGGTGGAGCTGCGCTGCATACGGTTCTTGTTGGCGGCGCTGGCAATGATACGTTTTTTATTTCTTAAAGCTAATTGTAAGCTGGACGGTCAAAATTTGAACTTGGTCGGTCAAAGTTTCCCCCAATTTGTCATATTATCAACAGAACATTCACCTTGGCACAAGCGATTATCAACACTTGTAAAGCTGGAAGCAAAAAATATCACCTTAGATACTTAAGATAAATAATTTTAATATACAGTATTTACCAACGCCTGAACAAACACGGGCATATAACCAAGATTCTGCATCTAGGTTATATGCCCGTACTGTTTTAATATGTTGGTATTGATATACCCATTTATGGGCATAAATCTTGCAAAAAACAGGATTCACCGTCCGCGAATATTTTGACACAAAAGGTTATGGAACTTTACTTAACAGCCGATGAGTATTCAGTTTAAATATTTTTGCGGCGGTTGAAAACGTTAATGCCTCAACCGCCGATTTTGTTGCGTCTTTTTTATTGCTATCCGTTACAAAAAGCCAACTTAATTTTTGCCTATTAACTTTTCTTAGCATGTTTTTTGGGATTTTATTCCAATTCAAATGCTCCCGTGTAAAGCCTGTAATACTGTCCCTTTTCGGATATCAGCTTTTCATGCGAGCCGCGCTCGATAATGCGCCCCTGCTCGAGAACCATGATAACGTCGGAGTTCTTGACGGTGGAGAGCCTGTGCGCGATAACGAATACCGTGCGCCCCTTCATGAGCGCGTCCATTCCCGCCTGAACTATCGCCTCGGTACGGGTATCGATCGAGCTTGTAGCCTCGTCGAGTATCATAACGGGAGGATCGGCGACTGCCGCGCGTGCTATCGAGATAAGCTGGCGCTGCCCCTGTGAAAGCCCGCTGCCGCCGCCCGTGAGTACGGTATTGTAACCGTCGGGAAGCATACGGATAAAGCCGTCCGCGTTCGCGAGCTTTGCCGCCGCGATGCACTCCTCGTCGGTGGCACTGGGCTTGCCGTAGCGCAGATTATCCATGACCGTGCCCGTAAACAGATTAACGTCCTGCAATACCACGCCGAGAGAACGCCGCAGATCGTCCTTTTTGATCTTGTTGATGTTGATCCCGTCGTAGCGTATTTTGCCGTCGGCAATATCGTAAAAGCGGTTGATAAGGTTGGTGATGGTCGTTTTGCCCGCGCCCGTCGCCCCGACGAACGCCACTTTCTGACCCGGCTCCGCGTAGATATCGATATTATGCAGCACTATCTTTTCGGGTACATACCCGAAGTCAACGTCGTCGAGCACAACGTTGCCTTTGAGCTCGGTGTATGTGACCGAACCGTCCGCGGTGTGCGGGTGCTTCCATGCCCATAAGCCCGTGCGCTCCTCGGTCTCAACAAGCTCGCCGTCCTCGCCGCGCTTTGCGTTCACGAGCGTTACATAGCCATCGTCGGTCTCGGGCTGCTCGTCAAGCAGCGTGAAGATACGCTCCGCGCCCGCCATCGCCATTGCCACGGCGTTGAGCTGCTGCGACACCTGACCGATAGGACCTATAAAGCTTCTTGAAAGCTGGAGGAACGAAGCGATAGAGCCGAGCGTAAGCACGTTTACCGCAAAGCACGCAACGTTCGGAACATCGTTGATCGCGAGCGTACCGCCGATTATCGCCAGAACAACGTACAGGAAGTATCCCAGACAGTTGTTGATCGGCATAAGGATATTCGCATAGGCGTTCGCTTTGCATATATTCTCGCATAGATCGGAGTTTTTACCGTCAAACGCTTCCTTTGCCTTTTCTTCGTGACAGAATATCTTGACAACGCGCTGACCGTTTATCATTTCCTCGATATAGCCGTTGAGGTCGGCTGTCGAGTGCTGCTGCGCCATAAAGTACTTGCCCGATTTGCCCGCGATCTTTGCGGTTATCGCCAGTATGCCGATAAGGAAGACCACGACAGTAAGCGTGAGCCATACAGACAGCGACAGCATGGAGCAGAACACCGCCACAATGGTTATCCCTGAGGATAGTACCTGCGGAATAGACTGCGAGAGCATCTGCTGCATAGCGTCCGCGTCGTTGGTATAGAAGCTCATTATGTCGCCATGGGTGTGCGTGTCGAAGTAATTTATCGGCAGCGACTGCATATGCGAGAACATCTCGTCGCGTATGCGTTTCAGAACGCCCTGTGACACGGTCGCCATAATGCGGCTGTAAAACAGCGAGCTTACAGCTCCCGCGAGAAACAGAGCCGCCATGCCCGCAAGAGCTCCGAAAAGACCGCTGTAATCGGGAGTTATACCATTTTTGGAGTTCTCTACGAGCGGCATTATAAAGTCGTCTATCAGCGTTTTCAGGAACACCGACGAAGCAACGGAAGCGCCCGAGGTCACCAGAATGCATATAAGAACCAGTATTAGCTGTGGTGTGAACGGCTTCATATACGACAGCATACGCTTTATAGTTTTCCTGTCAAACTTCATTGATACGCGCGCACCGCGCGGAGGCTTGCCCGGCATTTTGGACGGTTGCTTGCTTTCCCTAATATTATCACTCATCTTCTTCCGCCCCCTTTGTCTGAGAATCGTAAATTTCACGGTAGATATCGCTGTTTGCGTACAATTCGTCGTGATTGCCGAAATCGACGATCTTACCGTTGTCGAGAATGATTATTTTATCAGCGTCGCAAACCGATGAAACACGCTGCGCGATGATAATTTTGGTGGTGTTCGGTATCTCCTCGCGGAACGCCTTGCGGATCATAGCGTCTGTTTTGGTGTCGACCGCCGATGTTGAGTCGTCGAGGATCAGTATTTTGGGTTTTTTCAGCAGCGCTCTTGCAATACAAAGTCTCTGCTTCTGACCGCCCGAGACGTTCGTACCGCCCTGCTCGATATGCGTGTCGTACTTATCCGGAAACGTCTGAATGAAATCGTCCGCGCACGCGAGCTTGCAGACGTGACGCACCTCCTCGTCGGTTGCATGTTCGTCGCCCCAACGGATATTATCGTAAATGCTTCCGCTGAACAGCACGTTCTTTTGAAGTACCATCGCGACGTTATTGCGCAACGCCTCGATATTGTAGTCGCGGACGTCCTCGCCGCCAACCAGCACCGCGCCCTCGGATACGTCGTAAAGGCGCGGTATCATCGATACCAGCGTCGATTTTGACGAGCCCGTTCCGCCGATAACGCCGATAGTCTCACCCGAGTTTATCTTGAGGTCTATATGATCGAGCGCGTTGCTTTCGGCACTTTTGAAGTACTTGAACGAAACGTTTTTAAACTCGACGGAGCCGTCCTTTACCTCGGTGAGGTTACGCTCGCCGTCGTTGATATCGCTCTTTTCGTTGAGAACCTCTACAACACGGTCGGCACTTGCTTTGGACATTGTCATCATAACGAATATCATCGAGAGCATCATAAGGCTCATCAGTATCTGCATGGTATAGGTAAACAGCGACATCAAACCGCCCGTCGTCAAGCCCATGCCATCGACGTTGCCGCTCTCCACGATAAGGTGAGCGCCGAACCACGAAATGACGATAACGCAGAAGTAAACCGATATCTGCATTGCGGGGCTGTTGAAAGCGACGATTTTCTCCGCCTTGCTGAAGAGCTTGTAGATACGGTCGGAAACCCCCGTGAACTTGTTGATCTCGTGTTTTTCCTGTACGAAGCTCTTTACGACGCGTATACCGTGAACGTTCTCCTCGACCACCTCGTTCAGGTCGTCGTATGCGGTGAACGTCTTTTCAAACATCGGAAACGCCAGCTTCATTATGATCGCAAGTACGATAGCCAGAAACGGTATCGCGCAAAGGAAAACCGTCGACAGCTTGTGATCCGTCCTGAACGCAAAAATAAACGCGAAGATCAGCATAGCGGGCGCGCGGAACGATATGCGCGTAATCATCTGAAACGCCATCTGCACACGCTGAACGTCCGTGGTAAGACGCGTCACAAGGCTTGCGGGGGAAAACTTGTCGATGTTGGAAAAGCTGTACTGCTGTATATTGTAGTACATATCCTGACGAAGATTTCTTGCGAAGCGCGAGCTTGCGCGCGAAGCGGTGTAGCCGGCCGTCGCGCCGAAGAATAGCGCACCCAGCGTCTGAATTATAAGTATCACGCCGTATTTCAGAACGTTGTCCATATTGCCGACAGTAATACCGTTGTCGATAAGATCCGCCATGACTGTCGGTATAGACACCTCTATAAGCGATTCGGCAAGCACGAATATCGGCGTCAATATCGCCGTCAGCTTCGCGTCGCGGACGCACTTAATGAGCGTTTTTATCATTATACCCTCTCCCTTCTGATGTTCTTCTCCGCGGCTTCTATGTTGGTCTGTATTCTTTCTAAATAACCGTAGAGCTGTTCAAGCTCCTTCGGAGAAAAACCTTTTCTGAGCAAAAGCTCCATTTTTTCATTGTCCTCCTTGATGATACGCCCGATTTCAAGCGATCTTTCGGTAGGAATAATTTTTTTCAGCCGCGCGTCGTGACTGACGCTCACGCGCTCCACCAATCCTTTTTTCTCCATGAGTCCCAACACCTTTGAAGCAGTGGAGCGTGTGATTCCGAAATTGTTTTCGAGATCTCGCTGATAAACGTCCTTGCCTTCTTCCTTCATTTCGCAGACATAGCCTATTATCCACCCATTTGAGCATGTGAGACTGTCGAGCGCCTTTTTACCCTCGGTGTAGCGGTCGATATACCGTCGCACCGCATTGTTCAGCATGCTCAGCCGAACCCCTATACCTCGTTTGTTCATATTCTATTCTCCTTTAACAAAAAGAGTTGCACTACAAAATAACTTGTTGGATATGCTACATTATACAGCGATTTCAATAATTTGTCAATAGACTTTTTGTGAAAAAATGATGAAATCTTTTCCTAAATGTGGTTTATCGCATTGCTATCGGCTTACGTCAGCATTACAATAAATAACATAAAAAAACGGAAAAACTATTGAAAAAAAACAGAGCTTGTGATATAATTTTATTGTATTGAATAAGGAGGGAACTGTTCAATGTATAAAATAGTTAAAAAGCAAGTACTGAACCCCACCGTTACGCTTATGGAGGTGGAAGCTCCGCTTATCGCGAGGAAAGCCGAGCCGGGTCAGTTTATCATTCTGCGCGTCAACGAGGACGGCGAGCGCATTCCGCTTACCGTTGCCGACTTTGACCGCGAAAAGGGAACCGTCACCATTATTTTCCAGATCGTAGGCGCTACTACCGAGCTGCTCAATCACCTTAACGAGGGCGAGTACATTCACGATTTTGTGGGTCCGCTCGGCGTGGCTTCACATACCGAGGGGCTGAAAAAGGTCGCTGTCGTAGGCGGCGGCGTGGGCTGCGCTATCGCGTACCCCATCGCAAAGAAGCTGCATAACAGCGGCTGTGAGGTACATTCTATCGTAGGTTTCAGAAACAAAGACCTGGTTATTCTCGAGGACGAATTCAACGCGGTTTCCGACGTTATGAAGATGATGACGGACGACGGTTCGCACGGAACAAAGGGTCTCGTTACTGACGCGCTCAAGGAGCTTATTGAAGCGGGCAACAAGTACGATGAGGTGATCGCGATAGGTCCGCTTATCATGATGAAGTTCGTATGCAAGCTCACCAAGGAGTACGATATAAAGACCGTAGTTTCCATGAACCCGATAATGATCGACGGCACGGGAATGTGCGGCGGCTGCCGTCTTACGGTCGGCGGCGAGACAAAATTCGCGTGCGTTGACGGTCCCGACTTCGACGGTCATCTTGTCGACTTCGACGAGGCGATGGAGCGCGGCACCATGTACAAGGAATTCGAGATCGGAAAGCGCGAGGAAGTCTGCAATCTCTTTAAGGGGGTAAAGTAAAATGCCGAATATGAGCTTAAAAAAGAACGAGATGCCTGTTCAGGACGCTGACGTCCGCAATAAAAATTTCCAAGAGGTGGCTCTCGGCTACACCGAGGAACAGGCGCTCGACGAGGCGGAGCGCTGCCTTAACTGCAAGAACAAGCCTTGCGTGGGCGGCTGCCCCGTAGCTATCGACATTCCCGCGTTTATCGCCAAGATACGCGAAAAGGATTTCGAGGGCGCTTATCAGGTCATTGCCAAGAGCAGCTCGCTGCCCGCGGTATGCGGACGCGTCTGCCCGCAGGAAACGCAGTGCGAGAGCAAGTGCGTTCGCGGTATCAAGGGCGAGCCCGTAGCGATAGGCAGACTGGAGCGTTTCGTTGCCGATTGGCACAACGCTCACTCGGCCGAGGCGGCTGCCGTTCCCGCGAAGAACGGACACAAGTGCGCGATAATCGGAGCGGGACCGTCGGGACTTACCTGTGCGGGCGACCTCGCGAAAATGGGTTACGATGTCACCGTTTTTGAGGCTCTGCACCTCGCGGGCGGTGTTCTGGTGTACGGTATCCCCGAGTTCAGACTGCCGAAGTCTATCGTTCAGCACGAGGTCGACAACCTGAAGGCGCTCGGCGTCAAGGTCGAGACCAACGTCGTTATCGGTCGTACTATCGAGGTAGACGAGCTGTTTGAGCAGGGCTTTGAGGCTATTTTCATAGGTTCGGGCGCGGGCTTGCCGAGATTTATGAATATTCCCGGCGAAAACCTCAAGGGCGTATACTCGGCGAACGAGTTCCTTACCCGCGTAAACCTGATGAAGGCGTACAAGGAGGGCTCCGATACGCCTATTAAAAAGAATACAAGCGTTGCGGTCGTAGGCGGCGGAAACGTCGCGATGGACGCGGCGCGCTGCGCAAAGCGTCTCGGCGCTGAGAACGTGTACATAGTATACCGCCGCGGCGAGGAAGAAATGCCGGCGCGTAACGAGGAGATCGAGCACGCAAAGGAAGAGGGCATTATCTTCAAAACGCTGAATAATCCCGTTGAGATACTCGGTAACGAGCACAAGTTTGTTACGGGAATGAAGTGCGTTGAAATGGAGCTCGGAGAGCCCGACGCGTCGGGTCGCCGCAGACCTATCGAGAAGCCGGACAGCGAATTCGTGCTTGACGTTGATTGCGTGGTAATGTCGATCGGCACGTCGCCCAATCCTCTTATCCGCAACACCACAAAGGGTCTCGAGACCAACAAGCACGGCTGCTTTATAGCGGACGACAACGGACAAACCTCGCGCGAGGGCGTTTTCGCGGGCGGCGACGCGGTAACGGGAGCGGCTACGGTAATCCTCGCAATGGGCGCGGGCAAGACCGCCGCAAAGGCAATGGACGAGTATATCAAGAGCAAGTCTTAATTCGACGGTAAGGAATATTATTCGCCATTATTTCTTAAAGTATTAAAAAGGCAGTCTGTACAGGCTGCCTTTTTTGATGTTTTATCAGAGGTCGGGAGTGTCGAAAAAAAGTATCTTATCCGCGCTCTTTCCCTCTGTCTCGAAGAGTATTATCGTGTTTGAACCTTTTTTCAGCAGCGACGCAGACAAGCTTACGATCTCATCTGCCATACCAATATGAAATTCGCCGATATTGCCACCAATACGGGCTTTTGCTGCGCCAACGGCCTTTGCCGAAAAATATGCGGATATTACGGACGAACGCCCGCCGAAATACGTTTCGGAAAGTAAAAAAGTTATTTTGTTTTTAAACGTCAAAAATATTATAGTATTGTAAATCAGTATTATTTTGCTTGCTTTTAGCGTTTTTTTATAGTATTATATTATTAAGAATATTAATTTGATATTTCGGAAATATAATTTATTGAAGGAGGCTTTGATCATGAATACGATCAATCAGCCCGCGTGGCTTGACAACGCAATTTTTTACGAGATATATCCCCAGTCTTTCTGTGACAGCAACGGCGACGGTATAGGAGATTTCAACGGGATAATCGGCAAGCTCGATTACATTAAGGCGCTTGGCTGCAATGCGATATGGCTTAACCCTTGCTTTAAATCGCCGTTCGGCGACGCGGGCTACGATGTTTCCGATTATTATTCCGCCGCGCCGCGATACGGCACTAACGAGGATTTAAAGTGCCTCTTTGACGAGGTCCACAAGCGCGGTATGCACATTCTTCTTGACCTTGTCCCCGGGCACACCTCCGTTGAGCATAAGTGGTTCAAGGAGTCTATGAGGGCGGAAAGAAACGCGTACACCGACCGCTATGTATGGACGGACAGTATCTGGGAGGAGCCTCAGGGCATGGGCTGTATACGCGGTATTTCCGACAGGGACGGCTCGTGTGCGGTAAACTTTTTCTCACATCAGCCCGCGCTGAATTATGGTTTTTACAAGCCCGATCCCGATAAAAAATGGCAGCAGTCAATGGACAGCGAGGGGGCGAGGGCTACGCTCGAGGAGCTGAAAAACATTATGCGATTCTGGCTCGGAATGGGCTGCGACGGATTTCGCGTGGATATGGCGGGGTCGTTGGTAAAGCACGACGAGGACGGCAAGGGAACTATAAAATTATGGCAGAACGTCCGCGAATTTCTCGATAAGGAATTTCCGCAGGCGGCAATGGTCTCCGAGTGGGGAGAGCCTGACAAGTCGTTGCAGGGCGGTTTCCATATGGATTTTCTGCTGCATTTCGGACCGTCGCACTATAACGATCTGTTCCGCTGCGGCGAGCCGTTTTTCTCAAGACGCGGCAAGGGAGACGTCTCCGAATTTGTGAAAAAATATATCGAAAATTACGTAAAATCCAATAAAAAAGGACTTATCTGCATACCCTCGGGAAATCACGATATGGACAGACTTGCCCGCGATTGCTACGGCAACGATCTAAAAGTGGCTTTTGCGTTTATGCTGTCAATGCCCGGCGCGCCGTTTATTTATTACGGCGACGAGATCGGAATGCGGTACGTGGAGGGGCTCGCGTCGGTCGAAGGCGGCTACGGCAGAACGGGATCGCGCTCGCCTATGCAATGGGATAATTCCACCAACGCGGGCTTCAGCTCCGCACCCTCGGATAAGCTTTACATTAAGCAGGACAACAGTCCCGACCGCCCTACGGTAAAGGCGCAGATGACCGACGAAAACTCGCTTTATAACGAAATAAAGCGGCTTATTGAAGTCCGTCAGTCACATGCCGCTTTGCAAAGCCACGGTGAGATAGAATTTCTGTATGCCGAAAAGAATGCCTATCCGCTGGTATATTTAAGAAGCGGCGGAGACGAAAAAATTCTCGTGATAATAAACCCCGCCGACAGAGAAGTGACCTACGACTGCAAGTTTTTCCTGAAGGAGAAAATATATTCGGTAGGCGAGGGACTGTCCGTGAACAACGCAAAAATTACCGTTCCGCCATGTTTTGCGGGATATTACGAGGTTTAAATCAGAGCGTACAAATTTTTTAACATAATACCGAAGTGTGTTCATATTGACCGAGAGACAGGTATCGGGCGTTAATATTGACACGCTTCGGCTGTTTTATGACTTTCGAAGAACAGGAAATGTTTTTGACGTTCCTATGTGATATAATAAAGCTATCCCAGGAAGGAGGACTTTCATGCAAAACACCGACATTATCAGAGCAGGCATCGCTTATATTGAGCAAAACCTAAAAACCGATATTACGCCCGAGGAATTAGCTCAGATGGCCGGCTATTCGGTATGTCACTATCAATACCTGTTTGCACAGGTGATGGGTGTGTCGTTGGCTGCCTATATAAACAGGCGGCGTCTGGATCGCGCGCTGGAGGAAATAAGCGTTAAGCGCAAGGCGATAGACGTGGCTATGGATTACGGCTTCGACACCTATGCCGGATTTTACAAGGCATTTTTGCGAATGTATGGCTGTTCTCCAAAAAAATATTTATCCATTTACGGAACTCATCAATCAATTTCGGAGGTATTATCTATGTTAACTGAAACAGAATTGAGAAAAGTACTGAACAATTGGGACATTCCGCAGGGTCTGCCCATCAGCGACGTGAAGATCGTGGACGGTACAAAAACGGCAAACAATGTATGGCAAGTTGGTAAGGACTATATACTTAAAACGGGTGATAGGGCAGCGCTGCTGCTGAACGCACGGATTGCGAAAGCTATGGCGTCGCAAGGTCTCGCCGCGGCGGTCCCGATCCCGACAAAAGACGGCGGAGAGCTTACGGACGATAAGAATTGTTTTGTGCTGATACGCAAGTCAACGGGCGAGCCGCTGTCCAAAGCCGAACGCTTTGGTGCGAAATGCGGTGATTTCGGGTTCAAATACGGACAAAGTATCGCCAAACTGCATAATGCACTGGCTAAGGTAGAAAGTGACATTCAGCCGTTCGAGCAGAACTTATTTGAGCATGTGACCGAATGGGCGTTGCCGCTCGTGAAAAAACAGAATATTCAATGGAATATGGGGATTTCGGAGAGCTTTTTTGAGGAGTATATTCGAGATTTCGGCGCGCTGTTTGAAAAGCTGACCAAGCAATTGATACATCGCGACACCAATCCGTGCAATATTTTGTTTAATAACGGCGAAGTAATCGGTTTTGCCGACTTTGAGCTGAGCGAACGGAGCGTGCGTTTATGGGATCCCTGCTATTGCGCCACGGGAATACTGTCCGAGCAGCGGGATACCGAAAACGCTTATGATAAATTCCCGGAAATATTGGATTCTATCCTGCACGGTTACGATAGCGTCAATCCTCTGACACCTGAGGAAAAACAGGCTGTCTACTATGTTATTTGCTCTATACAGATGATTTGCGTGGCGTATTTTGAAAGCGTCAACGAATATAAGGAGTTGGCGAAAACAAATCGCGAAATGCTGCTGTATATTATAGAGCAAAAGAATCGTATAAACGGCATTTTTTGATTGTTTCGTCTCTTGAAATACAGACCTGTTCCGAATATCGCTGTTGACATTTGAAATAATATGTGGTATAATTACTTTAACAAATTTATTTTGGAGGTATGTGGTTATGGAGCTATTAAAGGATCAGGTCGCTTTTGTTACCGGAGGAACGCGCGGTATCGGATATGCTATCGTGCATACGTTCCTTGAAAACAAGGCTAAGGTTGTTCTCTGCGGTTCGAGGCCCGAGACCGCGCAGAAGGCTGTCGATGCGTTGAAAGCCGAAAACAGAGCTTTTGAAGTCGAGGGTATGTCTCCCGATTTGACGGATTATGCGAGTGTGAAAAAGGCTATCAACGAGGTCAAGGCAAAGTATGGCAGGATCGATGTCGTTGTCAACAACGCGGGAATAAGCGCTTCCGAACCGCTGTACAATTACGACCCGAAGAATTTCGACAAGATCATGCTGCTTAACGTAAACTCCTGCTTCTATACCGCAAGAGCTGCCGCGCCGATCATGAAAGAAAACGGCGGAGGAGTTATTCTCAACACTTCGTCAATGGTATCTATTTATGGACAGCCCGCAGGCGTTGGTTATCCCGCCTCCAAGTTTGCAGTGAACGGTATAACCAAGTCGCTCGCACGTGAACTGGCAAAGGATCGGATACGCGTAAATGCGGTTGCGCCCGGCGTTACCGATACCGATATGGTCTCCGCTCTCCCCGAACAGACGCGTCAGTATATCACCTCCACTATTCCGCTCGGCAGGATCGGTACTCCTCAGGACATCGCGAACGCGTTCCTGTTCCTTGCAAGTCCCCTAGCTTCATATATCACGGGCGAGATACTCTCCGTTGACGGCTGCGCAAGGACATGATTTTGTGTATTATCCCTCCGAACCGATGTCGGAGGGATAATTATAATTTTTTGGATATATCGGGAGGACAAAATGTTTGCGGTAATAGACACAGAAACAACATGGCGCGACGAGGTAATGTCGATCGGGATAGCGGTCTCCGACTTCGATAGCTTTGCGCTTTTCGCTAAACGGTACTACATACTTACTCCGTATAAGGATCACGGCGGAATGTACACGGATACGTTGTATGTCTGCACGCCCGATTGGGAGTGTTCACGAGCCGCAACAATGAAGGATCTGCGCGGATTTCTGGAACGCTATGATGTGACAGATATTTTTGCGTATAACGCTCTTTTCGATTATCGTCATCTTCCCGAGCTTCAATACCTTGATTGGTATGATATAATGAAGCTTGCCGCTTATCGGCAATACAATCCGAAAATTCCTCACAACGCCGACTGCTGCGCTACGGGCAGACTGAAAAGCGGTTACGGTGTGGAGAGCATTTACCGAATGTTAAGCGGCAACACGCGTTATCGCGAGCGCCACAACGCTCTCACCGACGCGGTCGACGAGCTGGAAATAATGCGAATGTTAAAACAAGGGGTCGCCGCCTATTCTAACGTAAAAATAATGCCTGTCGCCGCAATAACCCCTTGACAAAATATAAAAAAAGCTGTATAATATATAAGGTCGACATTTCGTGCCGTTTTTTTATCGGGATGTAGCGGAGCTGGTACCGCACTTCATTTGGGAGCATAGAACCGTCGGAGCGCTTCGCTGAGCCGTTTGTTGCACATTCCCTTTCACACTACATCGTTGTGGCTCTTTCGTTTCGCGGAAATCTTGGTCGGAAATCCGTTTGACCACATATTTGACCACTTTGAGAAAAAATTTTATAAAATCGAGATGTAGGGTAACGGTCACCCACTTGTTTTGGGAGCATAGAACTGTTGGAGAGCTTTGCAGAGCCGTTTTCCGCGTATTCCCTTTCACACTACATCGTCACGGCGCTTTCGTTTCGCGGAAATCTTGGTCGGAAATCCGTTTGACCACATATTTGACCACTTTGAGAAAAATTTCATAAAATCGGGGTGTAGCCCAGTTGGCAGGGCGCGACATTTGGGATGTCGAGGCCGGGAGTTCGATTCTCCCCACTCCGACCACAAACCGCATTACAAAGCCTTTTGAGGGCTGTGATGCGGTTTTGTTTTTCATGGATGTAACGATTCGTTACATCCCCTCAAGTATTGCTTTGGTAGGCGAGAAGTCATGAAGGATGCCTTGCTTTGGGGCGACCTGCTAAGTACCGTTTTAGTGCGGAGGTTTTTTTGGCGTATTCTTTGTTTACTGCGGCTCAATTTTTGACAAAAAATCTATGAGGTACTCATCTGTAACCTCACCTATGTCGGTATCTCGTGAAGCACGGAGTACCGATTTTGAAAGGTAGCATAATCCGATCTTTGAATAATTCGGGGATAAATCGCGCCCGAGTATGAACAAGTCAATTCTGTCAAAACGGCAGTTTTGAAATGACCCTACCTCGCGTTTCACGAAGTAGGGATTGTATTCTTTGTTTACTGCGACTCAATTTTTGAACGCACACAATAACGATTCGTTATCGAATTTCAAGGCTGAACGACTCGTTCATCGTTTTCAACCGCTCTTTCTCCGCCTTTATTTCAGCCTTGACCTGTGTTATCATCGCCGCGAGCTTTTCCTCGCACTCCTCGCGGGTTTTGGCGTATATGTTATGGGATTCTCGCTTTCCGTAAGCATTGGTCGGTGTATAGCGCCCCTCGAACAAGTGATCGTTTATCATCGTGACACAACCCGTTCCGGATTTGCGACATTTGGGCTTGTACGGCTCGAAATCGGGCGGGAGGGCATCTACCCTTACCTGTTCCTCAGCCCTCGGAATTTCGGCGTCTGAGCCGCCAATTCGGCGGTCTATCTTTGCGGCTGCCTGTCGCTGCATGGTGTCGGTTATATGGCTGTAAATATCTATCGTTGTCGCGGAGGAGACATGACCTATCGTTGTTGACAGCGTCTTTACATCCATTCCGTTTTCAAGTGCCATTGTCGCGAATGTGTGACGTAGATCATGAAATCTTACTCTCGGACAGCCAGCTCTTTCCAATATCAGCTGGAGCCGTTTGCGCACTGCCGCAGGCGTTCTTGGGCGTGTGTTATCAATCGGTGATGGGAATATCCATTCCGAAGCGATCATTTTCTTGTACTCCGACAGTACATTCAGAAGCGATGGCGGTAATATAACCGTTCTTATAGACGCTTTAGTTTTAGGCTCGGATATGAATAGCTCCCCATGCAGTGCGGTTATCTGTTTATTTATCCTCAGTTCACCTGTCATGAAATTCAGATCGCTCCATTTTAGGGCGAGTATCTCTCCGCGGCGCATTCCCGTTCCGAGTTCAAGTAGGAAGAGTTCATAATAGCCTTCTTCTTTTGCGCGGTCGAGGAAGCGTATAACCTCGCTTGGCGTAAGCACTTTCATTTCTCGGGATTTCTTAGGCGGCAGCTTGCAGCCTATTGCAGGGTTTATTCTTATCAAGCCCTCTTGTACTGCCTTTTCAAGCGCTGACCGACAGTTGGCGTGTATCGCCCGAATCACTCTGTCGGAAAGCCCTGTACCATATATTTCGGTGTGTATCTTTCTGCCGCCGGACTTTGTCCTTGCGTAGAACTGCTGAATGTCGGATTGGGTTAGCTTATTCAGCGGGATATTCCCGATTTCGGGAATTATATGCTTGTAAATTCGATTCTCATATTCTTGCTGAGTGGTAACGCGAATCGTGTGCTTGCAATAAGTCTGATACCAGAAATCGATCCACTCTCCGAATGGCATTTCGGAATTTATTTTCTCGGTAGGCTTGCCATGCTTTTCTTTGAGGGCTTTAAGTTTTTCGGAACACTCCGTCTTGGTTTTCGCAGTGACGTTCTTAGTTATGGGTAAGCCTTTATCATCGTAGCCGACGACTATCCGACCTTCCCATCTTCCGTCCTTGCGTAATCTTAAAGTGCCTTCGCCCTGTTTCCTCCGTTTAGCCAAGTTTCATTCCCCCTATTATATCGTCCATAAAGTTGCCCACGATCTTTGCCGCGTTTTTCTGCATGTCCGTCGTGACATGGGTATACGTGTCAAGCGTGAAGCTGGCGTTCGTATGTCCTAAAATTCCGGATAGCGTTTTAGCATCTACGCCGCCCGCTATTGCATGGGTCGCGAATGTGTGTCGTAGGTCATGGAAACGTATCAAAGGTAGTTCTGCTTTTTTGAGAAGCACTTTCAAGTGAGTATATGCGCTTTGCGGATTGAGCGGTTCTTCGGGGAGATAGAAGTTCGGGAATATCCAATCGCCAACAGCGTTTTCCTTTCGCTTTTTGAGGAGTTCCACCGTGCTTGGCGGCAATAATATTTCTCTCGTTCCTGTTTTGGTTTTTGTTTCACCGATTGGGAGAACACCATCTTTTATTCTGCCTACGCTGCGTTGTATTTTAAGTTTTCCGCTGTGCTCATCGAAATCTTCCCAACGCAATCCGCATATTTCGCCCTTTCTAAGTCCTGTTGTAATCTCGGTGTAGAAGAAATCGTACCACCGTTCATCGGATTTTATAATTTCCATAAATCTGTCAAGCTGCTCATCATTCAGAATTTGCTTATCCTTGTAATTGTTTTTGGGAACTGTTGTCCCATTTGTAGGATTACTTACGAGCAACCTTTGCTTTACCGCCATATCAAGTGATTCGTGTAGCAGCAAATGGATTTTTCTAACCATGCTATCCGATATTTCTGTACCATGCTGCTTATCGGGATGTACGCGTCCTTTTTTCTTTACGGTATTATAGAATTTCTGAATTTCATTTGTAGTAAGCGCGGACATCGGACGGTTTCCGAGATAAGGCTTGATTTGACATTTTATTATCATTTCGTAACCATATAAAGAACTTGGTCTTAGCGTAAAGGTCATGAATTCGTTTATCCACTTATCAAGCCATTCGCCGAGCGTCATGTTGCAGTCCTCGCTGAGATCGGCGTCGCGATACATTTCAATTTTGTCGTGCAACTTCTGAGTTAGTTCCGATTGAGTTTTCGCAAGAACATATCTGTATATCGGTTCGCCGTTGTTCTTGTGACCGACTACGATTCGTCCTTCCCATCGTCCGTCATCGCGTTTGCGAACCATTCCGTCGCCCGACGGTCTGCGTTTTGCCATATGAGCACCTCCCTCTGTAACCACACATCATACCACACTTTTCCGAACAAATCCAGTGTTCAAAACGTAAAATTTTGCCCATCGTTTTTGACATCTTTCACAGTATGATCTGTCTTGATCCCAAGAGCGCGTTTCTTCTGTTCAATTTTTAATTTCAGCTTTGAATCGATTTGATTATTTAGGCGCGATTGCTTTTTTTGATACGAATCATTTATCAATCCGCCAAGCAACCGAACCCATATGGTGACCATATTGGTAACCTTAGAATTTGAAACCTCAAAATCATTGCTGCTGTCAATTTCCGCAACAGCTTTTATGATAGCGTTCTTTATGCTGCGGAACTCCTTATTGTCCTCGAGTGAAATATCGGGATCGGGCTTGTCGTGGTAGATAGACAGCTTCTGCCGATTGATGTTGTTCCACTCCGCATAAAAATCCGCTATGCGCTTATCTTTCGCAAGTTCCTTAATGATAGAATTTACAATTTCCTTTGTGTCCTTTTGCAAGTATCCGTATAGCTTTTTGCCCTTGTGCTTCTTGAGCTGCTCGGATAGCTGCGAGATAATAAAAAATATATTTTTACTGCACGGCGCGGATTCCGTTGTTCGTTTCATCAATTCTTCTATTCGCTGCTGCGCTTCTCTTTTAACTTCGTTTCTCATTTGAGTTTGAAGCGCGAAAAGATGATACATCTCATTGCGAAATATATCGTTTGCAAATATGCTATGCAAGCTGTCGATTCCTTTTTTCGTCAAGTAGCCGTGCTTGATATTTTCCGAATAGACCACCAGATGAATATGCGGGTGGTGCGTTGTGTTATGAAATGCCGCATGATGTTGTATAATAAAACTTGACACAATCCATGTAATAGAATTATAATGAAAA
>CANDVA010000025.1 GCA_947389015.1 uncultured Clostridia bacterium
TGCGTCGACAATACTTGGTGGGCAACTGCCCGGGAAGATAGATAGGTGCCGACATTATGCAGCTTTAGCTCAGTTGGTAGAGCAACTGACTCTTAATCAGTGGGTCCAGGGTTCGAGTCCCTGAAGCTGTACCAAGTTTTTTAAGGAATGGGAACATGGCCTATTCCTTAAAATTTATGGCCCGTTAGTCAAGCGGTTAAGACGTCGGCCTCTCACGCCGAAAACATGGGTTCGATTCCCGTACGGGTCACCAATTTGCTCATTGTTGAGCTATCTGCGCCAATAGCTCAGTTGGTTAGAGCAACCGGCTCATAACCGGTCGGTCCGGGGTTCAAGTCCCTGTTGGCGCACCATTATGGGTTTGAGAGGCATAGGCTTTTGCCTTTGTCTCTTTTTTAGGGGTATAGTTCAGTTGGTAGAACGACGGTCTCCAAAACCGTATGTCGAGGGTTCAAGTCCTTCTGCCCCTGCCATGTTGAAAGCTATATTTTTAGTGCAAATTGCACAAAAATGTAGCTTTTTCTTTTTGCACAATTAAACCACGCGTGGTTTGCATTGGCGCTTCAAGCGCCTAATACTAGCTTGCGCCTGAAGGCGCATTGAAAAGTCCGCATCTTATTCACGAGCAGCCGCTTAAGCGGCTGCTCTTTTGCTTATTGGTTCTTGCGGCCCGTATATGTATGTGATCCGGATTATGTTCACCTTCTTCTGTTCACATAACTGCCGCAGTATTTTCCCTATGTTCGCCTTTATATGCCCATATATTATTTGCATCCTATATTTCGGCGCAAATACTATATGGTACTTGCAATTCCACTTCGAATGTGATAAACTATGATTGTCATCCATTTGACTTTTTCCTTTGCTTTCTGGATGTGGTCGCCAAACCTACTTCTATTATAGCACCTGAGGTTTCTTTTTTGTTTTTATCTAAAGATTTTTATTCCACTACTTCAAGCGGTGGTTTTTCCGCTAAAGCTACAATAAAAAGCCCATGTATAGGCTTATACATGGGCATATTCTTTCTAATTTTGCTTATGTAGGTTATCGTATGCTTGGAAGTGCGTTTTGAAGTGTCAACGCCAGCTCATTGTTGAGATAATCGAGCACATTTTTTAAAACTGTGGGCATTGTATCACCACAAATTCTCGGTGTTCCACCGCTCAGGGATCACAACGTTGTGATCAACATCAGACGGCGCGCACCTTGTCATAATCATGCGTTAATACAAAAACTCAACTGTCCTATATCAATTATTGACACTCGGGAAGAATGAGTATGCATTTTCTCGGGCAAGCGACCGCGCACGCTCCGCAACCGGTGCACTTCGAGTAGTCGATAGTGGCGTGGTTATCGGAAACGGTGATAGCGCCCTCAGGACACTTCTTCTCGCATATCTTGCAGCCGATACAGCTGTTCTTGCAGATGTCCTTTGCAACCTTTCCGGAATCCTTGGACGAGCAGCGAACGTCGACTTTCTGCTTCGCGGGGTGGATCACAATAAGATGATTCGGACATGCGGCAACGCACTTTCCGCAAGCAACGCACTTCGTGGGATTTACCACTGCAACGCCGTTGATTATCGAGATAGCATTTTCGGGGCAGACGGCGGCGCAGTCGCCATATCCGTCGCAGCCTGTGCGGCAATTGCTCTTGCCATTGTAGAAGCGCTCTGTAGCCGCGCAGGACGGCGTTCCAATGAAAGTGTAGCGCTCCTCGGTCGCGCCTTTGCATCCGTTGCAGCGCACAAACGCGACCTCACGTTCGGAGACAAGCGCCTCCTGACCCATAATCGCGGCGATTTTCTCCGCTGCGGCAGCTCCTCCGGGCTTACATTTGTTATTGGGTGCCTCGCCCGCTGCGACTGCCTTTGCATATCCCTCGCAGCCCGAATAGCCGCACGCGCCGCAGTTAGCGCTGGGGAGCGCTTCGGCGATCTTCGCTACCGTTTCGTCCGTTTCCACTGCGAGGAACTTCGAGCCGAGCAGCAGCAATCCGCCCGCCGCTCCGCCAATCACCGCAAAAATAATAATGGGAAGAACATAAGTCATAAATATCTCCATTATGCACCTCCGAAAAGTCCGTCAACCAGTCCGCCGAATCCGACGAATGATAAGGACACGATAGACGCCGCAACAAGAGTTATCGGCATACCCGCAAACGCCTTGGGAACGTTGCAGCGCTCCAGCCGTCCGCGAACTCCCGAGAATATCAGCATAGCGATCATAAAGCCGAGACCCGCGCCAAGCGCGTTTATAATGCTCTCAAGAAAGTTGTAGCCGTTGTCGATATTCAGCAGCGTAACGCCGAGAACCGCGCAGTTTGTGGTAATAAGCGGCAGATACACGCCCAACGACTTGTACAGCGCGGGAATGTACTTTTTCAACACCATTTCGATCATCTGCACGAACAGAGCAATAATGAGAATGAACAGTATTGTGTTCAGGTATTCCAAGTGCATGGGGACGAGGAAGAAGTGATACAGCGGATACGTCGCCGCGGTCGCGCAGACCATTACCGCCGTAACCGCGCAGCCCATACCGAGCGAACCGCTTGAGGTCTTGGAAACTCCGAGGAACGGGCAGATGCCGAGGAACTTTGACAATACGAAGTTATCGGTCAGAATACCCGTGAGGAGAATTATCATCATACTTTTAGCAAGATCCATTACTTATTCTCCTCCTTTTTCGTATTTTCAACCGTACTTTCGGCTTTTTCAACGCTTATGCAGCTTTCTCTGTTGGGACAAGCCGCGCAGCCCGTTGCCTCGGGAGGCTTGCGGTTGGCGATTTTGTTCACGAGGGCGATAACGCAGCCCAGCACAAAAAATCCTCCTGCGGGCAGTACGAATATCGTCATGGGCTTTATAGCTTCCTGTGCCGCCTCGGGGATGAGGGGCAAACCGAACCACGTTCCTGAGCCGAGTATCTCGCGTATCGAGCCTACCGCCAGCAGCGCCAGCGTAAAGCCGATACCCATTCCCGCGCCGTCAAGAGCGGACGCGGCTACGTTGTTCTTGGACGCGAACATTTCCGCGCGTCCGAGAATGATACAGTTTACCGTGATAAGTGGCAGATAAATACCCAGCGCGTCATAAACCGCGGGTACAAACGCCTGCAATATCAGGCTGATGAGCGTTACAAAGCCCGCAATGACCACGATATACGAGGGCAGGCGAACCTGCTTGGGGATAAACTTTTTCAGCAGCGAGATCGCGACATTGGAACATATAAGTACGAACGTAGCCGCAGCACCCATTCCGATAGCGTTGCTCGCCATGGTGGTTATCGCCAGGGTCGGGCACATTCCGAGCAGCGTTACCAGCGTCGGATTTTCTTTAACCAATCCCTTGGTAAATTCCTTTAAATAGCTCACTGTGCCTCACCTCCCATTGTTTTAAACGCTTTAAGCGCGGTGTTTACCGCTGTCGCAACGCCCCTTGACGAGAACGTAGCCGACGTTACCGCCTGAACTTCTCCGTCCGCAGACGGCGCGGTCTTGACGATAACCGCCTTGTCCGAAATTCCCTTGAAGTAGTCGAGGAATTTAGGGTCGTTGGTGTTCGTACCCAGACCCGGTGTCTCCTCACCGACGGACACTATCGCAACTCCCGCGACCGTTCCGTCCTTAACGCCGACCATAATGTCAAAGCCTTTCTTGTAGCCCTTTACAAGGCACTCGAAAGCCAGACTTCCGTCGCTCTTTTTTTGGATGATCTTTGCGATATCAAGACCAGCGTCGGTCAGCTTTTTACTAAGCTCGGTCGGTACGTTTTCGTTATTTTCGTTCTTTATTACAAGCGGAACGATCTCGTAATCGTCTTTTGTGCCTCCGTAGATCGTCGTTACGGCAGCCGCCTGTTTATCCGTGAGGATATTCGTAGTGTCAACGTAGGTGAAGTTATACACCACTATGATAAGCCCCGAGATTATTGCCGCAATAAGCGCGAGCACATAAACGGGTTTGAGCTTTTCCATCATTGCTTACCCTCCTTTTTCGGCTTGACCGTTCCGAGAGCCTTCGGCGCGGTAAATCTGTCAATAAGAGGAGTAAGGCAGTTCATCACCAGAATGGAGAACGAAACGCCCTCGGGCATTGACGCATACTGTCGTATCGCGAATGTGATAAGTCCGCAGCCCACGCCGAATATGATCTTGCCCTTTGTTGTCAGCGGCGTCGTCGCGTAGTCGGTCGCCATAAAGAACGCGCCCAGAATAAGACCGCCCGACATAAGCTGGTACAGCATAAAGTTAACGTCGCAGCCGCCGTAGAAGAACGACAGCACCGCTACCGTGCCGATAAAGCACAAAGGCGTAGCGGGACGTATAAGCCCGATAAACATCAGGTACAGACCGCCAAGCAGCAGCGCCGCGATACATGTCTCTCCCAGACAGCCCGCGCGGAAGCCGAGGAACATATCCGTCATCGACGGGAGCGTTTCCGCAGCAAGCGGTGTAGCAGACACAGTAGCGTCCACGCCCTCTTTCCACGCGAACGGCGCGGTCCATTTCGTCATTGCGCCCGCAAACGACATCATAAGCACTATTCTCGCGGTAATAGCGGGGTTGGCGAAGTTCTGACCGATACCTCCGAACAGACATTTCACGATAACGATCGCCACAAAGCAGCCGATTATCGCCATATAAACGGGAAGATCAACGGGCAGATTAAACGCCAGCAGCATACCCGTAACGACCGCCGAAAGATCGGAGATGGTATCCTCACGCTTTGTTATCTTGTTGAAAGCGAACTCAAACAGCACGCATGACGTGCAGCAGATGACCGTGAGCAGCAGAGCCTTTATGCCGAATATGTACGTTGACATAACGAGCGCGGGGCAAAGCGCGATTATCACGTTCAGCATTATCTTCTGCGTAGTCCACGCGCTGCGAATATGCGGCGAGGACTCGACAAACAATTTATTCATTTACCCCACCTCACTTTCCTTGTTGTTTTGCCTTGCTCTGCCGCAGGAAATCCTTGGCGAGCTGATTTTTCTCGGCAAGCTGACGTTTCGCCGGGCAGACGAAGCTGCACGCGCCGCAATTCATACAAAGGTTTATCTTAAGTTTTTCAAGAGCCTCGGCATCTCGCGCGTCGTATGCGCTCTCAAGCTCGGTCGGCATAAGATTGACCGCGCAGGCTCTCACGCACCGTCCGCAGCGAATGCAGGCGCTCTGCTTGCGCTCCTTTGTGCCGCCGAACAGAAGCACCGCGTTGTTGGTCTTTCCGAGCGGAGTATCGGGATCGAACGCGCACGCGCCCATCATCGGTCCGCCTAGGACTATCCTGTCTGGCTGACGGCGCACGTCCGCAAAGCCGACTACCGAATGCAGGAGCGTTCCCACGGGGATAAAGAAGTTCGCGGGGGAGTTCACTACGTCGCCGTCCACGGTGATGCGGCGCTTGACAAGCGGTACGCCGGTCTTAATGTAGCCGTAAATAAAGCCCGCCGTTGAAACATTCATAACCATACAGCCGACGTCCGAGGGCAGCTTGCCCTCGCCGACGATACGACCCGTAAGCGTATGCACCAGCACCTTCTCAGCGCCCTGCGGGTACGCGCTCGGCAGACGCTGCACGGAAATATTCGGGTATCGTATCGCGAGCTTTTCAAGCTTGGCGATAGCCTGCGGCTTGTCTGCCTCGATACCGATTATCGCCTTAGGTATCTCAAGCTTAGTCATTACAAGGTCAATACCCGCGAGAACGTTGTCGGAATTTTCGATAAGCTCTCGGTAGTCGCTCGTGATGTATGGTTCACACTCCGCGCCGTTCAGCAGCAGATAGTCTATCTTGACCTTGCTGCGGTCATACGCGAGCTTTACGTGCGTCGGAAAACCCGCGCCGCCCAAGCCCACAGCTCCGCTCTCTCGCACTGCTTTGATAAACTCCTCGCGCGTGTCTGCCTTAGGCGGCTTGATGTCGGGAGACATCTCATTCTTGTTGTCGTTCGCGATAACGACCGTCTTGCACAGCCGCCCTCCGACGTTCATAACGTCCTTGATCTCCTTAACGACGCCGCTGACCGACGCGTGAACGGGTGCGGACATAAACGCCTCCGTATCGCCGATCTTCTGTCCGATCTTAACGTTGTCACCCACCGCCACACATGGCTCGCAGGGCGCGCCTATATGCTGAAGCATACTTATTGCCACTATCTCGGGCATGGGTATCTTTCTCGTCAATTGCTCCGCAGAGCCGCTGAAATGCGGCAGTCTGACGGAATGCAGTTTACTCAAAATTCACCAATCCTTTCTCATAGTTGATTATAGTTAATTTTTTCACACTCTCAATAACAGTCTTAAACCGCCGTTCGGCCAGGCACGAGCGACGGTTTATTACTCAATTATATGATATTACATCTGAACGTCACCGATATTATTGGGGCGCTTTGGCGCTAAGCCTCCGGACATCGCGCCCTTTTCCGCGCCTACTCTCATACGGTTGATCTCCTCGGTAGGCTTGATCTCCGTAACAAGCTCGTCACCGTCCTCCTCGGGAACCTCAAGCACCGCTTCGTTATCCGCCGCCGGCTTCTCTGCAGGCGTTTCGACATTAGCCGCATCCTTTATAGCAGCCTCACGAGTAGCGGGGGACGCATTGTCCTCAAACCACTTAGCCGCCATCATCGGGCTGAGCACTATGTCAAGCACCTCGGGAGCGCCGTCGTATACGGTCTCGGGAACGTTGGTGTCACCGGGCTCAACTATATCGTAGGTCACCTGTCTGCGGAACTTGATACGGCAATACAGGAACTCGGGCGGGATACTGTCGATCCCCGCGATCTCCTCCAGCCACAGGAACGGGGTCATACCGCCGATGCTCACATCGTCGATAAGCCAACCCGAAGCGGCGGCCGCGTCGTTCTGACAGAGATACAGCGAGAAGTTGAACTTCTGCTCCTTTTCACCGTTCATAAGCCCTATCGTGAACTTCTTGACAACGAAGCTGTTCAGCACGCCCGTCTCGTATCCGCAGCACGGGCATACTCCGCCGTAGCCATACAGCTTTGCGTTTATGTCGCGCGCGAAATAGTTACGGTAAGCCTTCTTGTTGCCCTTCTCATACGGCGCGATCCTGCGCACCTGCCCGAGCAGATACTCAAACTCCTTTCGGCTGATCGTGGGAACGGGCTTGTAATAGTAGGGCAGCTGATCGAGAAGCACTACGTTCGGTTCCTCGGTTCCCGAATACAGCGCTGAAAGGCGGTTCTTGTTCTTACCCGTGAGCAGGAACTCCGCAAATCCCGCATACTGAGGCTTTGACATACCGTCGCGCAGGATAACGAGCTTGGAGCTGTTGGTCATATCCTCTGCCTCGATAGGCGCAGACAGGTCAACGATCTTCTTCAGCTTGTTGTCCTTATCCAGCAGCGCGATCTTATCCATACCGAGATCGCACACGAATACCTTAGCCATGATCTGCGCGACAGCGTCCGCGTTGCGCGCGTCGGGAAGCACCGACAGAACGTCCTGGGTATCGAAGTTGAACCGTCCCGCGGAATACGGAAAGTCAAATACGCGGTTGTTGAGCAGTCCACTCTCGATAAGCGCGTAAACGTCGCCGACGATATCAAGCAGCTCCGCGTTTGTAATGTTCGGCGGGATCATAAACTGCTTTCCGTAAACGGAGAAGCGATAGCGCTTGTTGATATCGAGCGCCAATGTTACCTCGCCGCCCTGGCTCTTGATCTCCTGAAGAAACTGAATGGTGTCCTTGCCGTTTGTGAACGAGTTCACCATTAGCGTGATGACCTGATTGAAGATCTGATGATTTTCGAATCTCATCTCATGAGCCGCCAGCGTGTCGTAAGCCTTCTTGAGGTTGCCTATGTTGATCTTGGAAATTTCAAACTGAACGGTCGCCGTGCCAGATGTGATGACAAACTGGAAGTACTTCATGGAAATGCGGTAATTCTCGCCGAACATCTCGTCGATAACCGCAAACGCGTTCGCCAGCGCGTTCTCATCGGCAACGGATCCGTTTACTATACTCTCGTTGAGCTTTAGGCTGATAATGCTGCGGAAACTTGCGGAAAGCTCGTAGTCCTTTATCTTGTGACCGCCGTCGGAGGAGATGAAATATTGGTTCCCGTCCTGATAGAACGAATAAAGGTACTCCTTGCCTCCCTCGTCCGTCCCCGGGACTACCCAGTCATACCGCGCGACGAGAACATGGTTGTCATCCTTGCCGTACCAGTTGTTCATCTGCTCGACATCCTGCTCGAGAGCCTTTGCCGCGCTGCCGTCCTCGTGCTCCTCCTTGGAGACGCCGTCGCGCTCGGTAAAGAAGCCGTTCTTGCGCAGACTCTCAAACAACACTGGCTCGGGCGAGTGCGGGAACAGCACGGAAACGCTGTCGCCGAATTTCTCACGCAGCCCCTTTACTATGCTGCTGTTGTTGACATAGTTGTAGAAGAACTCGAAAACATACTGTTTCGGGCGGAGCATATAGCGGTCGGGAACGTCCTGCCGCGGAGCAAGCTCCAGCACGAACAGCTTTTTATAGTCGTCCGCAACGGAGAGGATACCCTGTTCGATCTTGCCCGAGCACTCCTCGAGCGAATCGTATTTGATACCCGAACGGTTGTTTGTGATGTACTTATTCGGCACGGAAACGAAGAACGCGGAAAGCTGCTCGTCAACGAAATCCACGTTGTTCGCGCGCACAAAGCCCGTCAGCTCGTAGGTGGAGAAGTAGTTGTACTTGCTCATAAGCACCTTAGCCGCGTCGCGCTTTGCGCCCGAAATAGCGTAGGGTATAAGATATGTAAACCCGTCGCGCTCCGCGTGGAGGAAATCCGCCACGCTCTTGCCGTTCTCGAAAAATCTTACTTTGGGAATATCGTTTTCATTCTTTCGGTAAAGCTGTATCTTGTAAACGACCTCGGGCTTTCCGTAATTTATGATCGCGATGTTGAACGTTCTCTGAACGCATTCCTCCTCGTCTACCGCTTTCAGATTTTTCTTTCTGATAAACGCGAAACAGAGGTCTACCATATTGATATAAATTCCCTTTTTCGAGGTGAGCGTCGTCAGGTTTTCATGCAGCGCCTCCTGCTCGTTCTCGGGCAGCGCGAACACGACCTCGGTATGATTGAAATGCTGTCCGTTAAGTTCCAGCTCGCGCACCTTGAGCGTACCGTCGTCGTTGACGACGCGCAGCGAATAATCGTTCGAACGCATCTTGAACCAGTCAACGTTCGCGAAAACGCTTTTAGCACCGAGGCCAAAGCGTCCCTCACGCTTTTTATCGCCATCGTTGCGTCCTACGGAAAGGTAGTAGAACACCTGCGCCAAGGTAAATCCCGTCTCGTTGTAGGTGAGCTTTACCTGCCCCTCGTCGAGGAACTCTATCATCACCTTGATATCGGGCGACTCGTAATCGCACCCGAAAACATTCTGCAAAAGCTCGCGTATGATGGACTCTCTCGGATAGTCCTTGGCAATGCCGTTTACGTTTATAGCGCCTCTGCCGGCATACATATTGTTGAAATAGTCCTTGAAAGGATCGCTGTCGACCGCGCCCGATTTCAGCTTCTGCTGAATATCGTCGATAACCGACTTCATACCCTCCTTGTCGCCCGCTGTGTTTCGCTCAAAAAAGTCGCCGAGCAGCTTTTCCACTGTTTCATAGCTCTCGCTCATTATCTACGCCTCGTTTCTCCGCGCTTTTGTAATTATCGGCCCGGCTCCGCACGGTGGAGCCTTAAACAACAAATCAGATACCGTCGTTATATATCTTGATATAATCCTTGAAGGAGCGGTCGGAATCCTGTTCCTTTGCCCTGTATTTCCATATTCCGTACAGCACGGGATATTGTATGCAGTCGTTGAGAGAAACTATCTCCTGCTTGATCTTAAGGTGGAAGTCGCTGCCCTTGTGGAGCTCGTCGATCTGCGCCTTCGCGTCGGAAAGACCCTTTAGCGCGTCAAGAGCGAACGGCTGATTGGAGTAGCTGTCATTCGTGAACGAATCCGACATAGCGCCGCATTCGGGAGACTTCGCGAGCCTTCCGTCGCGCACGATACACAAACCGCTCAGCGCGTTTATCGCCGCCGCGATATCGTCGTTGGTGGAGCTATCGTTCAGTCCGAACAGCTTATACATTCTGTCGAGCATATTCTCCGCGAATTCCGCGAGCTGCTTGCTGTTGGCAATAGACTGCGTCTCCGGGATAGCGTACTCGCACTTTACCTTTTTGATAAGGTCCAGACAATTGTCTATCTCCTTTGCAACGCCGCGTATATACTTAAGATCTCCGATAAGATTATTCAGGCAGTCCGCCTTTTCGGGAACGTCAAGCAGGATATTCCTTGCAGGAAGCTTTCCGCAGAACCCGTTCTCAAGCTGTAAATACAGCACCTTTTCAAGTGCGCAGGTGTCGAACAGATTGTTCTTGTCGCAGAAGATAACAAATTTTCTCTCCGACTCCTTGGCGCTGCCGTGTCTTGTCATTCTTCTTTCGAGCAGTGCGGGCGACAGCGGAAGCTCGTAATTGATAATGCAGTCGACGCCGCTCATTCCGTCGCCGACAGTACCGAGACTGTCCGTACCGATCAGTATCCTCGGGTGATCGCTCTCAACGTTGACCGAAAGCTTTCTTGCGATATCCTCGGGTCTCGACAGCTCGTCGCGCGCTACTCTCACATCCGCGCCGTACATACAGGTGAGCGCCTTGCGCAAATACTCCGCGGTTTCCTTATCGCAGCAGTATATCATCACTCTTCCGTTTTCCTCATCAAGGTATTTGAGCAGACTGTCGAGCTTTTTATCGAACGTCCTTAAATCTTCGACGTCCGAGCGTGTATACGATGATTTTATGTAGGCGCGGCGCTCCTTTTCGAACTTCTCGCAGTCGTAAGCCTCGAAAACGTTGCCGCCGAAACGGTACGCGGGCAGTCCCGAACGCAGATCAACGCGCCTGCGAAGGTTCACCATGGTGTCCTCATCAAAACCGTATTCTACAAACGTCACCTTGCGCATAAACTTATCGGAATACGCGGGCACGTCGAAATACCTCATGACCGCCGACTCCTCGTCAAGCCGTGACGCTCCCGCGTCAAAGCCGATCTCGTCCGCCTTCTCCGCCTTTTCGCTGTCCGACAACACGCTCTTTACAAGCGAGATAAGCTCCGCCTTGTCATCGTCCGTTTTTGCGGGGAACGGCGTATTTATCAGCAGTCTGTCGCTGCACCACACAAGGTTCTCACGGTACTTCTTATAATCGGGAACACCTCCGTTAAGCTCCTCATCAATAATTATCAGATCCCACAAAAAGCTCTTGTTTGCCTTCTTTTTCAGAACATTGTCCCCAAAAAGCGTCTCGGAGGACATCAGATACAGTCCCGCGCCGAATTCGTTAAAGAACAGCAGCGCGTTCGGAGCGCCGGTGATAATTTTAAAATCCGCGCCAAGCCCCGTCACCATCACTCTGTACCAGCTGTACAGCTCGCTGTTTTTTGTGACGATAAGAATATTCGGGTTCTCCTTTTCCGCAAGCACGTCATAAATGCAGAGCCCCGCCTTGGTGTATTTCTCCGAGCCGAACTCTCCGCAGTTCACCGCAAAGCCGAACCTGCGCAGCTTTTCCGCTGCCGCAAGATTAGCGGCGGACAGATTTAACCCCGCCAGTGGCATCCATTTAAAATTGCTCAATATACCGCACCTCCAAAATTATATTTAAAAACGATTTCAAAACGCCAATATACTTTTTTAAAGAAAATCCCATAACTTAATTATACACCAAATACTTAATTATTACAAGTCCGACAATACCCCTAATTATATAGAAAAACAAAGGGGCGTTTTTGTTAATGTTGCACAAAAGTAATCGTTATCATAAAATTTAAGCTTAATTAGGTAAGATTTAAAGCGGCGTTAGGGCGTATAGGACAATTTACGTGCTAAATTTAAAGGAAAAATAATGGGGTTTTCAAGTTGCACAAACTTTTTTAAAAAATTTTGTGAATATTTCACAAAGTAAAAAAATACCATTGAAATAAAGCGAAGAATGAGTTACAATATAGATACCATCAATATAAAACAAATTCTGTAAAGGTGATTTTATTTATGTTCAGAGCCGTGCTCTCAAAAAAGGACTTATCCAAACAGGACGAATATTACGCTTGCGTTCGCGATCTTCTTGACGACAGATCTGTGCTCAGCCTGAGCGAATTCAGGCATCACTGCGGCACGACGCGCTTTCAGCACTCGCTGAACGTGTCCTATTACAATTTCCTGATCTGCCGTTTCTTCCGCCTTAACGCAAGATCGGCGGCGCGCGCGGGGATGCTCCACGATCTGTTCTTTTACAACCGCAAGACCCATAAAAAGGTCGCAAACTCTCACCCCGCCGAGCACGCGAATATCGCGTTCTACAACGCGTCGCAGATGTTCCCGCTTAACGAGCTTGAGAGCGATATGATTATCAACCATATGTGGCCGATGACGACTTCTCTTCCGCGTCATCGTGAAACGTTTATGATAACGCTCGTTGACAAGTTCTGCGCGGTAGCCGAGGTCATGACCTATGCAATGCGGAAGACGGGATCAAAGGTAAGGCTCGCCGAGAGCTTTGCGCTGATGATGATCCTGAGACTTACATTAAGGCTGTAAGCAATAAGCATATTGCCAATAAATTATAAAAACGTATGATCCCGCGCTTACAATTAAGCGCGGAGATTTTTATGCGCTCGATTTCGGAGCGTCTTGCCTCAAATTGATCGCTCGCATAAAACCATCCAAAATCCGTTGGTGACTACGGTAAATAACTATACTCTGTTCTTCTTATATTCCGTTCCCCATATCTCCATAGCGTCCATGATCGGGCGCATGGACTTCCCAAGCTCCGAGAGCGAATACTCAACACGCGGCGGCACCTCGGGATAGACGGTGCGGATAACTATCCCGTCCTCCTCCATTGAGCGCAAACTGTCGGTAAGCACCTTCTGACTTACTCCCTCCAAGTCCTTGCGCAGCTCGTTGAACCGCCAAGGTCGGGAGAGCAGATTCCTCATGATAAGCAGCTTCCATTTGCTGCCGATAAGAGCAACGGTCGTGGCTACGGGGCAAGCGGGCATTTCCTCTTTTGTCAGCATAATATTTCCTCCAACAGTTCAAAATCAAGCGTTATATTTTAATTATAATGTATATACGTCAAAAAGTCAAGAAAAATTTTTATTGCTGTTTTATCACAGTGTACAGCAAAGGTTACCGAAAGGTGACCGAGTAATAAAAAAGTGCGTACTTTACAGCCGCCGCAAAAAGTGTTATGATATCATCAAGGAAAGAGAAAGCGCTTATTCTTCCAATATTTTTCAGGAGGATATTACTATGAACAAGAACACATTTAAGAGCGTAAAGCTTGCAAAGGGCGAGGTAAACGTATACGATTTCGGCACGGTAAAGCTCCACGCCTTCAAAACCAACGATCCTATAAGCGACGAGGTCTTCGTTGTCGAAAAAAGTGGGAAAGCAGCCGTTATCGAATCGCCCTGCTTCTTCGATAATTGCACGGAGCTTGCGGAGTATCTTGCACCGTATAAGATCGAGGGCGTGTTCGTCGCTTATCACGGAGCGGGCGCGTCGTTCCTGCCGGATGTTCCGAAGTACGCCACTCAAAACGCCGTGGAGTATTCCGAGCAGGGCGGCGGAAAAGCGCTTATAGACAACTTTGCGGGCGCGTTCGGAAATGCCTTTGACAGTTCGGTCCACAAGATCACAAACATTATCGGCGAGGGTAAAATCACCGTTGGCGGCATTGACTTCATTATCACCCAGACATCCGAGGCGTTTGATGTGGAAATACCCGAGATAAATGCCGTGTACACTCATATGCTCGGTCACGACTGCCATTCGATAATCGCGGGAGCGGCACACGCCGACGCGGTCATAGAACAGCTTAACGGTTATATCGGCAGAGGTTATGATTTGATCCTTACCTCGCACTACACGCCCGAGGATCTAAAGGACGCGCAGACAAAGATCGATTACCTCAAAAGCCTGAAAACGCTCGCCGCGGACTGCAAAAACGCGGACGATTTCAAGACTAAGGTCAAAGCCGAGTATCCGAATTACGGCGGCGAGAATTACCTTGATATGACGGCAGGATTTTTCTTCGGCTAACAAAACGGTAAAGGAGCGCGCTATGAACACAACGGATAAGCTGAATTATTTGATAAAACATCTTCTGTCCGAGAACTCGGACTATGAAAATATTGCCGTTCCCGAAGACACCGAGCAGCGTTTTCGACTGTTCCGCAGTCTTGTGAACGTGCGCGCTCCAAAACCTGTTTCGGAGGAATTTCTTGCGGTTCAGGACGAGTTTCTTCAAGGTGAGCTCGCCGAAAAGGGCGTTGTAAATTACAAGGAACTATCGCCCGTAAAGCCGCGTATTTACTTATGGCAAGGCGATATTACCACGCTGAAATGCGGCGCGATTGTCAACGCCGCGAACGCCCAAATGCTCGGCTGCTTCTGTCCGTGTCACGGCTGTATCGACAACGCGATACACACATTTTCGGGAGTGCAGATGCGTTTGGAGTGCGCGGAGATAATGCGAAAACAGGGCTTTGACGAGCCGGTCGGACGAGCGAAAATAACATCTGCATATAATCTGCCGTGCGACAAAATTATCCACACGGTCGGACCGTATGTCGGCGGAAAGCTTACCGACAAGCACTGCGAACAGTTGAAATCCTGTTATCGCGAGTGCCTGAAGTCGGCTGAACAAAGCGGGATCCCGAGCATCGCATTCTGCTGCATCTCTACGGGAGAATATCATTTTCCGAATGAAAAAGCCGCGGAGATCGCCGTTAAAACGGTTAACGAATTTCTGCGTAACAATTCCGATATCGAGGTGATTTTCAATGTTTTCAAGGACGAAGACCACACGCTCTACAAGCGATTACTCAGTGGAAATTGAGCGTTTGAACTCGGCTCTTAATTCTGCCGAAGCGGTAGTGATCGGTGCGGGCGCGGGACTTTCAACGGCGGCGGGGTTTACCTATTCGGGAGAGCGTTTTCGCGAGAATTTCGCGGATTTTGAGGAAAAATACGGCTTTCACGATATGTATTCGGGCGGTTTTTATCCGTTTGAAACGAACGAGGAATTCTGGGCGTTCTGGAGTAGAAACATTATGCTTAATCGCTATACGGATCCGCTTGGATCCGTTTACAACGATCTGCTTTCACTTGTGGAAAACAAAGATTATTTCGTAATTACCACCAATGTCGATCATTGTTTTCTGAAATCGGGTTTTGATAAAAAGCGGCTGTTCTACACACAGGGCGATTACGGTTTATTTCAATGCTCCGAGCCCTGCTGTAATGAAACGTTCGATAACGAAAAAGTCATTGGGCAGATGTGTGAACGGCAAAGCAATATGAAAATACCGTCCGAATTGCTGCCGAAATGCCCTCATTGCGGAAAACCGCTTACAATGAATCTACGCGCCGACGATAAATTTGTCGAGGACGAGGGTTGGCATAGAGCTGCGGAACGTTATGCCGATTTTATCCGTTCGCGGAAAAAATCGCGTATATTATACCTTGAGCTGGGCGTCGGATACAACACACCCGTTATTATAAAGTATCCGTTTTGGCAGCTTACCGCCGCAAATCCGAAGGCTGTTTACGCGTGCATAAATCTTGGAGAAGCGAGCTGTCCGCGGGATATCGCCGCGCAGTCGATACTGATCGACGGAGATATCGCAAGGGCGCTTGACGAACTGAAGCGCTGATAAATTCACGCGAATACGTCGTGCTGAATAAAAGCAGCGCGTTAAAAATGACGCGGCTTGCAGTAGTACGGAAATAATTCCTATTAAATATAACCGCGGTAATGCCTATCGGACATTGCCGCGGTTTGTTTATGATATTTTGCACGCGTTCCGAGTAAAAGCTCAATTTACATCATCAGCTCGAATTTGTCATAAAATTTAAAGGTATCATTGCTGTCTCCGTCCGTTACCTTATCAACCTTGAAGCCGCCCTCCGACTGCATCGCAAGCGTGAACGTCAGCACTTCCCCGTCGGGCCGACCGCTAAGTGCCGTCAGATCCTTGAACACCCGCACCGTTATCACGCCGTTATCCTCCTCGCAGCCGCGGACGTACAGCGGTATCGCCGTGCCGTCCTCGCCGAGCGTTACCGTCATGCCGCCATCGGAACACGTCCTGTAAACCGCGCCGTTCTCCTCCCAAAGCTTGGCGATACTGTTGCCGGCAGTTTCCTTTGCATAATCGAAACGCTCTATAAAACCGTCGGTAAAATATCGGCGGCGAAGCGCGTTGTACTCTTCAATGGTGTCCACAGCCGTGCCTGTGTACTTTATCAGCCTGTCATTGTTGAGATTGCCCGCCGTCGTAACGGAAAAACCCTCGGGATTCGTTCCCCTGCAGTCGGCGAATATCCTCGCGCACTCATATTCCGTACCGTTAAAAATATCGAGCGCAGTTTTACACTCGTAATTGCTGTTGAAGAACAGCAGATCCATTTTCGCGCAGGTATCGAAAAGCTCCGTCACGACCGCGGTCTGCTCCTCGGTCAGTTCTATTGTTTGTGTATTCTCCTTAACAACGGCGGCCATATCGACCGCCTTATCGGCAAAGGGCTCAATGTTATGTTCTTCTTCGGTCAACGAGATAACGGCGCTTTCTTCTTTGATAGGCGAGACCGTGCTGTCCGCGATACCCGATACCTCGGACATTGCTCCCTCGGAAGCGCACCCTGTCACAGCCGCAGCCAAAGCGGTCAAAACGATAACCGAAATAAGCTTTTTCATTATACATTCCCCCTTTATGTGTATTTATCTATCAATATTATATCACGTTTTGAAAAAAATTCAATATTTATTACAGTATTGTAATTATTTGTAACCATTTTGTAACATTTCGCAAATTTTATGCATTGTTTTGATTTACGCTTGCAAATGAAGGGAAAATGTGGTATAATACATTTATAATACAACAGGAGGATACAAATATGATAGTTCAACCTAAGGTAAGAGGCTTTATCTGCACCACCGCCCACCCCGTCGGCTGCGAGGCTGCGGTAAAGCAGCAGATAGATTATGTCAAGTCCAAGGGCAGACTGAACGGCGCAAAAAAGGTGCTGGTCATCGGCTCGTCTATGGGCTACGGACTTGCGTCGCGGATATCGGCGGCGTTCGGCTGCGGCGCGTCTACCCTCGGCGTTATGTTTGACAAGGAGGGCGGCGGAAACAAGACTGGCACCGCGGGCTGGTACAACACCAAGGCGTTTGAGAAGTTCGCCGCCGCGGAAGGCTTATACGCTAAGTCCGTCAACGGCGACGCTTACTCCGATGAGTGCAAAAAGGAGATCATCGACATTATCAAATCCGATCTCGGCAAGGTGGATATGGTCGTATATTCGCTCGCCGCTCCGAGGAGAACTGTTGGCGAGACCGTTTACAAGAGCGTTCTCAAGACCACGGGCGCGCCATACACCAACAAGACAATAGATCTGCGCAACAACACGATCTCCGAGATCACGATAGAGCCTGCCACCGACGAGGAGATCGAGGCTACCGTTAAGGTAATGGGCGGCGAGGACTGGGAAGATTGGATTAACGCGCTCAAAGCCGCGGACGCTATTGAGGACGGCGCGATAACGCTCGCGTACTCCTATATCGGTCCAAAGCTTACCCACCCGATGTATTACGAAGGATCGATCGGCAGAGCCAAAGCGCACCTTTTGGCGACCTCGAAAAAGATTACCGAGACCAGTGTGAAAGCGTATGTATCGGTCAACAAGGCGCTTGTTACGCAGTCGTCGTCAGCTATCCCGATAGTGCCGCTGTATATTTCCATTCTCTACAAGGTAATGAAAGCGCACGGCAATCACGAGGGCTGTATCGAGCAGATGTACAGGCTGTTCTCAAAGCTCTTCAATAACGAGCTTAATCTTGACGGCGACGGTCGGATACGCATGGACGATTGGGAAATGCTCCCCGAAATACAGTCCGAGGTCACTAAGGCGTGGGAGAGCCTATCAGCCGACAACTTCAAGGAGCTTACCGATATCGACGGCTACTGGAGCGACTTTTACGCGATGTTCGGTTTCGGTATTGACGGTGTGGATTATGAAGCGGACGTTGAGGTGTAATACAATTATAAACAAAAGTTTTTTTCAAAAAAGAATCGGAGAGTACAACCCCTCCGATTTTTTGTGTACAAGCTATGTATCAGCTTGTGAATGTCGATATAGACAATTATCAGATTTTTGTATTCGTCCGTACAGCCTTGACTAATCAGCTTTTTATGGTGACAATGAATTTCGTCAATCCAAAGCAACTTGCCTGTAACGGCACATCTTTGGTATTGGACGGCGTACAGTGACACTCTGTTATACATATATTCCACGCTTAAGGCATACTTTTCCCTCAAGCATTCTCTCGCGAATGACCCACTTAATATTCCTGTTCTTCATGATTGGTGCTTACTCAGTAATAAGCCGCTACCCTTAGTTTGTTCATGTCGCTCCCTCCAAACAGAAAACCGCAGGTCTTTTAAGCCTGCGGTTCGTTATTGTTGCTTTAGCGTAAAAAGCCACCGCTTGAAGCGGTGGAATAAAAATCTTTAGATGAAAACAAAAAAGGAACCTCCGGTGCTATAATAGAAGTAGGTTTGGCGACCACATCCAGAAAGCAAAGGAGGAAGTCAAATGGATGACAATCATAGTTTATCACATTCGAAGTGGAATAGCAAGTATCGTATAGTATTTGCGCCGAAATATAGGAGGCAAATAATATATGGGCATATAAAGGCGGACATAGGGAAAATACTGCGGCAGTTATGTGAACAGAAGAAGGTGAACATAATAGAAACATCACGATTATCACATAATGTTCAGCACGACCGCGCAAACAGTTGCTTGTTGCTCCTGACGACATTCGTCGTTCCTCTAAGTGCTTCATCATCATTTCTTTTTGCTCTTTTCATCCGTGTAGCTGTTGTAATAGTCGTTAAAGGTTTTCAGGAGCACAAGCCCGCTCGTTCGGCGGTCGCCGAAAAGCGAGATAGCCGCGTTAACGTGCTTTTAAAGATTGCGGAAACATATGATATTTACGAGAACCTAATGGAATTAAGTATGCGGTTAGTTCGCGAGAACGCTTGAATAAGCCCGTGCATTTTCAGATTTTTATCCACCAACACCGTATTGAGTGTAGTCGTGTCAAAGCCCGTCAGGAACATATTCACAACTATTAAAAGGTTGATTTCTTTATTCTTAATTCGCAAAGAAACGTCCTTGTAATAATTCTGAATTTTATCGCCATCGGTGCTGTAATTTGTGCGGAACATTTCATTGCAATCGGATATCGCTGATTCGAGAAACTCACGCGAGATCTGCTAGAGAGTGATTGTGTCCTCGGGATTTTCCTCGTCGAGGCTACCGTCCTCTTCGCCCTCATTTGCGCCGTAGCTGAAAATCACCGTAACGCGCAGCCGTTTTTCGGGCTTTTCGCTCATCTGCCGCTGAAATTCCTCATAATACAACTTTGCCATTTGAACGGGCGCGACCGCGAAAATTGAATTAAATCCGCTTACACGCTGTTTGCGGCGGATTTCTTCAATTCTTCCGCGCTTGCCCTCAGCCACTTCGCTGATATTCGTCAAGGCGTTAAAATAATACATCTTTTAATTTCGGTATGTTTTTGAATTTAAATGATCGAGAATATATTCCGTTATATCGTGAATTCTTTTCGAAACGCAGAACGTCTGTTCGCGGTTGATGTCCCACACCTTTTCATCATCAATACCATACGCCATATATTGCAAGAATGTGCTTTTCATATAATAAAAAAATTTAGAGATCACGTTTTTATCAGTAATATGTATTCTATATGCTCTCTGATGTAAAGCACATTTTCCTTCTACGTAATGAAATATTTTGCCTACTCCAACGCCGTCGCCAGATATAATATTGGCAGTTTCATAATACTCAAAAGTATTTTTTCGCCGCACTTCTTGCGAACGAACAAAAAATGGTACCTCCATTATCGAGTTCCTCATTTGTATTACTGCTACCCGTTCCGATTTTTGCAATTTCCGAAAGTGTGACGATACTGACATTTTTGTTGAAAAGAAACATTTTCTTAGAATAATACTCATACTACTTTTTCCTCGCCGTGAGTTCCGTGAAATGGTCTAAAATGCGGACTATTTCGGCTTGCACGGGGAGAGGGGGAACGGGGATTTTTACTTTATTTAAAACAGCTTCCGTCAATGTGTTTCCACGAGCTGCGGCACACATTTGCGCCCCATGCTATCGCGGGTGGTGTGGACGTGAGAACACTATCTGGAATTCTAGGTCATGCGAACGCAAGTTTTACATTCCTTATGGAAGCGTGGGGACAGCCCACTATTTTTCTGCTTTTGACGAATTTCGGATAGCACTTTATTGCTTATGTCCTTAGTATATCTATATATTATATTTAATAAAATAATCATTTTTTTAAAAAAGTACTTGATTTTTTTTGAATATTGTGATATAATGAAAAAGTACTGAAGTAATAGATTATTGTCGTTGTTTGTTATATACTTTGTATTATATTTCAATTAAATGCTTTTGCATGAACTAGCCGCTTTGCATTTCTTTTGGCAATACAGAGTTATGGGATTATGGTCAGTTTAATATTTCCGTTAAAAATTTCTTTAACCACATACTTGACCACTTACACCAAATTCGGGGTGAAAAATTCTATAATCGAGGCGTGGCTCAGCTTGGTAGAGCGCTGCGTTCGGGAGCATAGAACCGTTGGAGCGCGTTGTAGAGCCGTTTGCGGCATATTGCCTTTGACACTACACCGTTACGGTGATTTTGTCGGGCGGAAATCTTGGTCAAAAATCTCTTTGACCACATGTTTGACCACTTACACCAAATTTGGGGTGAAAAATTCTATAATCGAGACGTGGCTCAGTTTGGTAGAGCGCTGCGTTCGGGACGCAGAGGTCGCGTGTTCAAATCACGTCGTCTCGACCACAAACCGCATTATAAAGCCATTTATGGGCTGTGTAATGCGGTTTAATTTTTTATGCAGTAACATTTCTTTACCCCGTCTCCAAAGCTACCGTTTTGGTAGTTTTAAAGGATGCCCCGTTTTAGGGCGGGTGTTTTTTGTGCCGCCGTATTCTTTGTTTAATGCGGCTCAAATTTTGACATCAAATATGATGGCGAGATAAATCATCCCGTTATTATTTTTCATGCTGTATTCTTTGTTTAATGCGGATCAATTTTTGACAAGTAATTTATGGGGTACGCATCTGTACCCTCACCTATATCGGTACCTCGTGAAACACGGAGTACCGATTTTGAAAGGTAGCTTAAACCGACCTTTGAGTAACTCGGTGTTAAATCTCTACTAAGTCCGAAAAGCAATTCTGTCAAAACGGCAGTTTTGAAGGAGTGTCCGTTTTGGACACTCCTTCCCGCCCTATTTTAGGGCGGGTGCTGTTTTCTTTGTTTACTGCGGCTCAATTTCTCAACGAACTGATTTTTAAATATTTAGTCACCTTGTCGGCATTTTAAACCCGTAAAGCGCTCTGTTAAGATAATCGTTAAACGGCTTCATTATCCGAAACAGCTCCGCTGTATGCGTCAGAAACGCCTCGGCATCTTCAACCTCGGAATCCTTTATCGAATATTCCAGATACCAGCTTTTGAATTTTAAGTATTCCGCCTGCGGGTGATTTTTTTCATATCCCGACGGAACATTCTTCAAAGCCGCGCCCTGTACTTTAAAGTGCCTGCCGAAATCGCGCGTGTTGATTATCTTTTCCCATTCATCGCCGTTTTGAGAAATGTAATCTCTTACCATTGCCGTTGCGTCCTTGAACATATCGGCAAACAGACCGCCGCCGATAAACGACTGATCGCCCGGCTTTATCATAATATAATATCCTACGGGGATCGGCAATTTACCCATAGAAGAAATATGAGCGCGGAAAGCGGGATTATACGGCGATTTATCATGACTGAACCGCGTATCGCGATTCAGCTTAAATGTCAGCTCCTTCGGGATATTGTTGATAACACTGCCGTCAAATTCACCTATTCGGATAATGAGTGCCTGAAGCATTTTTTCAAATTCCAAATTAGCCTCCTTGTATTCGGTTTTATGGCTGTGATACCATTCGCGGCTATTATTTTTGCTTAATCCGGTCAGATAATTTAAAATTACTCTCGTATTCACTAAAAACCTCCTATGCGTTTCGTACCACCGAAATGCTTGTGCCGTTCAAAAAGTTCTCGATAAATTCTTTAAGGCTGTCGGGAGATTGATATGTCTTACAGAAAGAAAATTCTTGTGAGATATCATCGATGTCCTCCATTGCCTGTTTCACCTTAACAGTCGTTTCGGGCGGTATTTGTTCAGCGGAGGTAAAATCCAAACGGTTTGGGGATATCCTGCGGTTCTGAATGGCGTAATTCACTCTCTTGGCACATCGGCAGTTCCCTTTCCCGTATTCACCGCAGTATTCGCTTAAAAAGTCCGCCATCCTTTTGCGGATCCTAGAGAGCCTTTGCCGATATGCTTCGGGAGTAATTCCCAGAATATCACCCGCGATACGGCTGTCCGCCTTGAACATCGTTCCAAGAATAAAAATACAGCGGCTTTCCGCGTCAAGGCATTGCAGCATTACGTTGGTGCAGGACATTTTCAGTTCTTCCGCGAGAACAGCCTTTTCAACGTCCTGCGTCAGATCGGGAACGTCTTCGATCTTTCCGTTCAGTATGTCGTCGCCGTAATACTCGAAGCTGAGCGGGAATTTCGCGAACATATGCTTCCTGTAGTTCTTAAGATGATTTACCGCAATACTGAATACCCATGTTGAAAACGCGCTCTCGCCTTTAAATGACGACAGGTGTGTAATTATTTTCAACAGAATATCCTGCGACGCGTCCTCCGCGTCCTGAAAGGTTCCGAGCATACGCAGTGAAAGGTTGAACACAAGATCCTGAACTCCTGTCAGAATGGTTTCAAGAGATTTCTTGTCACCCGAAACAGCTTTGTTGATCAATGCCAGCAGTTCTTCATTTGTTAAATTATTCATAATTTTCTACCTCCTATATAATTAGACAACCGACTTTGGGCTGTGTGACATGATCTTCAAAAAAATTTTTCCAGCGCCCGTTATATTCAGTATAACACATACGCTTGACTTTTTCAAGCTAAAAGATATGACTATTTTTTATGGGAAATTGGCTTGTAAATAGCTGCTTTTTAGAAAATTTACCTATCTTAAAACGGCAGTTTTGAAATACCCCCACCTCGCGTTTCACGAAGTGGGGCTGTTTTCTTTGTTTACTGCGGCTCAATTTTTGAACGCACTCAATAACGATTCGTTATCGAATCCCAAGGCTGAACGATTCGTTCACCGTTTTCAATCGCTCTTTCTCTGCCTTGATGTCAGCCTTGACCTGCGTTATCATCAATGCCAGCTTTTCTTCGCATTCCTCTCTTGTCTTGGCATATATGTTATGAGCTTCGCGCTTTCCGTAAGCATTGGTCGGTGTATAGCGCCCCTCAAACAGGTGATTGTTTATCATCGTCACACAGCCTGTGCCAGATTTGCGACATTTGGGCTTGTACGGTTCGAAATCTGGCAGGAGGGTATCTACCCCTGCTCGTTCCTCTGCCCTCGGAATTTCTTCTTCTGTGCCGCCGATTTTGCGATCTATCTTCGCGGCAGCCTGTCGCTGCATGGTATCCGTTATATGGCTGTATATGTTAATCGTCGTTTCGGAAGAGACATGACCTATTGTTGTCGAGAGCGTTTTCACATCCATTCCGTTTTCAAGCGCCATCGTCGAGAATGTGTGTCTGAGGTCATGAAATCTTACTTTGGGACAGCCCGCCCGCTCCAGCATAATCTGCAATCGCTTGCGGACTGCGGAAGGGTGACGAGTTTTTGTGCTGTCGAGCGGTGACGGGAATATCCATTCGGAATCAATGTTTTTCTTATATTCCGACAAGATTTGAAGCAATGACGGCGGCAGTATTATCGTTCGTATAGATGCTTTGGTTTTCGGCTCGGAGATTATCTGCTCTCCGTTGAACACATTGACCTGTCGTTCTATCCGAAGTCCCCCGGTTTTAAAATCGAGATCGCTCCACTTTAGGGCGAGTATCTCTCCGCGGCGCATTCCCGTTCCGAGTTCGAGCAGGAAGAGTTCGTAGTAGCCTTCTTCTTTCGCTCTGTTTAGAAATCTGATGATTTCGCTTTGCGTAAGTACTTTCATTTCCCTTGACTTTTTTGGCGGCAGCTTACAGCCAATCGCGGGATTTATTCTTATCAAGCCCTCTTGTACTGCCTTTTCTAATGCTGACCTACAGTTCGCGTGTATCGCTCGGATCACTCTGTCGGATAATCCCGCGCCGTATGCTTCCACCCTTATTCTCCGACCGCCGGATTTTGTTCGCGCGTAGAACTGCTGTAAGTCCGATTGCGTTAATTTATTTAGAGGTATCGATCCGATTTCGGGTATGATGTGACTATAAATTCTGCTTTCATATTCAAGCTGAGTAGTCAATCGAATCGTATGTTTGCAATATGTTCTGTACCAGAAATCAATCCATTCGCCGAATGGCATTTCGGAATTTATTTTCTCTATTGGCTTGCCATACTTTTCTTTAAGAGCTTCAAGTTTTTCTGCGCATTCGGTTTTGGTTTTCGCGGTGACGTTCTTAGTTATGGGTAAGCCTTTATCATCGTAGCCGACGACTATCCGACCTTCCCATCTTCCGTCCTTGCGTAATCTTAAAGTGCCTTCGCCCTGTTTCCTCCGTTTAGCCAAGTTTCATTCCCCCTATTATATCGTCCATAAAGTTGCCCACGATCTTTGCCGCGTTTTTCTGCATGTCCGTCGTGACATGGGTATACGTGTCAAGCGTGAAGCTGGCGTTCGTATGTCCTAAAATTCCGGATAGCGTTTTAGCATCTACGCCGCCCGCTATTGCGTGTGTCGAGAATGTGTGTCGTAGGTCATGGAAGCGTATCAAAGGCAGTTCTGCTTTTTTGAGAAGCACTTTCAAGTGAGTATATGCGCTTTGCGGATTTATCGGTTCTTCGGGTTTGTAAAAATTCGAGAATATCCAATCACTGACAGCGTTTTATTTTCGTTTTGCAAGCAATTCGACTGTACTTGGCGGCAGTAGGATTTCACGCATACCAGTTTCGGTTTTGGTCTCGCCAATCGGGAGAATCCCGTTTTTTATTCTGCCTACGCTTCGGCGAACTTTAAGTTTACCGTTCTGCTCGTCGAAGTCCTCCCAGCGAAGTCCGCATATCTCACCTCGACGCAGTCCCGTGGTCAATTCCGTGTAGAAGAAATCATACCACCGTTCGTAGGATTTTATGATCTCCATAAATCTGTCTAGTTGCTCGTCATTCAAGATCTGCTTGGCGGTATAATTGTTTTTCGGAATGGTCGTTCCGTTGGTCGGATTATTTACGATTAGACGCTGTTTTAATGCTGTTTCAAGAGATTCATGTAGCAGCATATGAATTTTTCTGACCATGCTGTCGGCGAGTTCCTTGCTGCCGTTTTTATCTTGATGTACGCGTCCGTTTTTCTTTACCGCATTGTAAAACTTTTGAATTTCATTTGTTGTAAGCGTTTACAGCGGACGATTTCCAAGATAAGGTTTTATCTGATGTTCGATAAGCGATTTATATGCCGACAGCGTTCCCTCTCTTATTGTGAAAATCATAAACTCGTTGATCCACTTATCGAGCCACTCTCCGAGCGTCATATTGCAGTCCTCACTGAGATCGGCGTCGCGGTAAATTTCAATTTTGTCGTGCAACTTCTGTGTTAGCTCCGTTTGGGTTTTAGCGAGGACATATCTGTATATCGGTTCTCCATTATTTTTGTGACCAACTACGATTCGTCCTTCCCATCGTCCGTCCTCACGTTTGCGAACCATTCCGTCGCCCGACGGTCTGCGTTTTGCCATAGACAGCACCTCCCTTGTAACCACACATCATACCACATTTTCCCGAATAAATCCAGTACTCACATCGACAAATTTTGGTCGTCGTTTTTGACACCTTTGACAGAATGATCTGTTTTGATTCCGAGAGCGCGTTTTTTCTGTTCGATTTTAGATTTCAATTTCGAGTCAATCTGGTTATTTAATTTTGCTTGTCTTTGTTGATACGAATCATTTATCATGCTGCCAATCAACCGAACCCATAAGGTGACCATATTGGTTACCCTTGCGTCGGAGGCAATTTTATTAGTGTTGGTATCGTTATTTAACTCACAAACCGCTTTTATAATCGCATTTTTAATGCTGCGGAATTCCCTGTTGTCCTCCAGAGGGATATCCGGATCGGGTTTGTCATGGTAGATAGATAATTTCTGACGGTTGATATTATTCCACTCTACATAAAAATCCGCGATTCGCTTATCTTTCGCAAGCTCTTTTACAATGCCATCCACTGTAGTCTTTACATCTTTCCGCAAGTAGCCATATAACTTTTTTCCCTTATGCTTCTTGAGTTGCTCGGATAGCTGCGAAATAAGAAAAAATATATTTTCACTGCAAGGCGCAGATTCCGTTGTTCGCTTTAGCAATTCTTCAATCTTCCGATCCGCTGCCGCCTTAACATCATTCCTCATCTGAGTTTGAAGCGCGAAAAGATGATACATCTCATTGCGAAATATATCATTCGCGAATATGCTGTGTAGGCTGTCAATACCCTTTTTTGTCAAGTAGCCGTATTTGATATTGTCCGAATATACCACCAAATGAATATGCGGGTGGTGCGTTGTGTTATGGAATGCCGCATACCATTTCATTTCCGTAATCGGTATCTTATGCGCTTCCGCTATCTGCATAGCATTCCTGCGGACAAGTTTGCGCCATGCTGCTGCCTTGTTATACCCAAGTCGTTCCGCGTCCTCGCGAGTTAAGCTGATCACATGAGTCCAAATCACGCCCTCATGGTTCGCAACCTCGTCACAGATTTTATCCAAGTCCATTTTGTCATCACTTTGAGAAAACAAACCATGCTTACCTATCTTCTCAACGCCAGGGCGCTCTGCCATATATGAAACTAATTTTTTTACATCTTGAATTTGGTCAGCGTTGCGCTCTATAAAAGCGTTTATGCATTCTGCCGCTGCTCCCTTTGAATACTCGGTTATATATTTTTGAAATTCGGGATATTCCCAAGCGGGCGGGTATGCTCTGAGTAAATCGCAAATTAAACTGTGCTGTTTTTGAGTAGCGGGCTTGTTATCATAACCATTCGACATCTTTTCCACTCCCTCGCGCGTTCCCATATATTTTATGAGATTACCTGCGTTCTTGGATTTGGAATTCTTGATGTATCTGCTTGTGCAAATAAGTTTCGGCATTATTCGTCCTCCGAGTTCTGAAATCGCATCGCCTCTTCAAATGTGATGATTCCATTATTTTCTGCTACGTCTTTTGAACACATCTCACGCAACGCAGTAATTGTTTCATCGTTAACTCCGTTGTAGTAAGCCACAACATTATTTGAGATGGCTTGTTCCACAGCCAGCTTATAGATAACAGATGAAATGTTTTTCTCCACACTTTCGATCTCTGACTTTATCGTCTGCGCAAGCAAGGGTGCGAGAAAATCTATACTTTTCTTCTGTCGTAGGTACGCGATATAAAATTCCGTGGCTTGTCGGACAAAATCCGCCATTGAGGTCGCGTTCGCTTCACTCATCATATTCTGTATTTCCGCTTTGAGTTCCGCATCAAATCTGATCGCTGTTTTCTCCATTTTGCTCCTTTCCCAAGAGACCGCCTTTTGATATGCGTCTTTTTTCTTCAAAATGCTCCTAACGGTCGGCTCTGCCGTCCGATGTGAACCGTGAGGGGGCGGCTTGCCGACACCTCGCTTTGTCCTGCTTTCAAATAATATTTGCCTTTTTATCCCCTAATCCCATCAAACCGCTTGCTTATTGGACTTAGGGGTGAGAGCTTCTATCTTCTTTCGCCGCTTATCATCCGCGATGGCTTGGTCTATATTTTCGAGTTGTCGCTTGTAAAAATACTGCTTTGTTTGCTCAATCGGGAGTATGGTGTAGAGCAGATTTCCGTTGAGTTTCATGCCCTTTGAGTTGCGAATAGCGGTCGGCTCTGTGGTTATAAGCTCCTTGTCAACGTGTAATTGAACATATTTGCTGACGGTGTTTCGCGACATATGGAGTGCTTTCCCGATGCTCTTGTAATTCGGATAGCATTGAAACGACTTTCTGTTTTCACGGTAGAGCAGATATGAGTACATGGTTACGGCAAGAAGGACGACATGACGAAACCAAGAGAGAAACCCTCAGGGAATCGACCTTCGAAATTAAGGACAGAAGTTTTTTTTGAAAAATTTTTTTCTTACCCTATTGACAACGACAAAGAAACATGCTATAATATCTAACAGAGTTAGTAATTTAGAAAGGCAGAGACAGCGTATGGACTACTCCGAATTGGCAAAACAACTGATTGATATGCGCGCCTCTGCGCCGCAAATCAAGATGGAGCGAACCATGTCCCAAATTGCAAGGGGAGAGATTTTAGCCTTAAATTATCTGGCGGCAAACGACAACCGCGCATATCCCAAGGACATGAGTAAGGCGCTTATGCTGACAACGGCGAGGGTTGCAGCCATGCTGAAATCTTTGGAGGGGCAAGGCATGATCACGCGAACACCCGATCCATCGGACAGCAGGCAGGTCATTGTCTATTTGACAGAAAAAGGCATAGCCATGGTTGAGGAACGCCGAACCGGAATGATCCATTCAGTGGCAAAAATGCTGGAGGCTTTAGGGGAAGAGGATGCAAAAGCCTATGTTCGCATACAAGCCAGATTAATTGAACTGGGCGACATTTGGAGGTGACACTCTTTATAAAAATGAAGGTTTGAACAATAAAATAGCTGAGGCACTATAGATCACTATAGGGATAAGTCCTATGCGAGCAATTCGCATAGGACTTAATTTTTTAGGAGGTAAAAGCATGAATCCAATCATACAAGTGGAACATTTTTCTAAAAAGTACGGGGATTTTACGGCAGTAGACGATATTTCTTTCACCGTAGACGAGGGCAGTATTTTTGCTTTCCTCGGTCCCAACGGCGCAGGCAAAAGCACGACTATCAACACCCTGTGTACGATCCTTGACAAAACAGATGGCACTCTGACTATCAACGGTCATGATGTTTGTGAAGAACGCAGCTTGGTGCGAAAGGACATAGGAATCGTCTTTCAGGATTCCACTCTCGATACCCAAATGACAGTGGAAGAAAACTTGAAATACCATTGCAGCTTCTACAAGGTGCCGAAGAACGAAGTGAGGGAGCGAATCGACTTTGCCCTTGATCTGGTGGAGCTTACGGAATGGAAACGAGCAGCGGTGGGCAGTCTGTCCGGCGGGATGAAACGACGGGCTGAGATCGCAAGAGGGCTTGTGCACGACCCCAAAGTTTTATTTCTGGACGAACCCACCACAGGTCTTGATCCGCAGACCAGGGCCAATGTGTGGGAATATATTCAGCGGCTCCAAAAGCAGAAAAACATGACGATCTTTCTGACTACCCACTATATGGATGAGGCGGAGGTCTGTTCAAAAATTGTCGTTATGGATCACGGAAAAATCGTTGCCCATGATACTCCGGAGAACCTAAAGCACTTATATACAGGCACGGAGGTGGATGTTGTCTGTACTCAAACTGAACCATTGGAAGCAGCATTGCGTGAACGAGAGGTTTCCTATCGGAAAGATGGGAACAAGCTTATGTTCCATACGAAGAAAGCTCCTGCCGCTCTGGAAATTTTATCAGCACATAGGGGCAAAATTACAGATTTTGAAGTAAAGAACGGAACGCTCAACGAAGTGTTCCTGGCAATTACGGGAAAGGAGATTCGAGAATGAACCCAATTACAGCTATTGTACAAAGAAATTTACTGAATTATATCAGAAGTAAGGGACGGGTATTTGGAGCGCTCTTTATGTCCATGTTTATGCTGGTGATGTTTTCGTTCCTGATGAAATCTTCCATGAGCGGACTTGACGCGCCCATGCCTTACCTGATTTCCGGCGTGATAATCATGAGCGTGTTCCAGGTCAGCGTCAATAATTCCTCCGATATCCTGTCCGATATTTCCGGCGGCTATATGAAAGAGGTTTTGGTAGCACCCATCGCGCGGACGCAGATTTCCATGGGGCACATTCTGTCGGGAGCGATCGTCGCCACGCTGCAAGGTGTCGTTACTATGATCTGCGGCATTGTGCTTGGACTGCGGGTGGGCGTCCTGCAAATTCTACTGTTGGCTTCGGTAATGTTGGTTTCCGCTATGGCATTCAGCGCCATCGGTCTGTTTTTGGCGACCGTTTCACGGAACTCCCCTGCCTTTCAAACCCTCAGTTCTATGATTATGATGCCCCTTACCTTTGTTTCCGGTGCGTATATTCCCACCACCATTATCCCCGGTTTTCTCCTGCCAATCGTCTATCTGAATCCGCTGACTTATACAACCTCTATCTTTCGTTATATCGCTTTGGGAGCGTATACGCTGACCACGGAGGAACTGGTTGAACAGGGTATGGCGTTCTCCGTTAGCGGATTTGTCATTACGCCGCTGATGGGGCTGGCTATTACAATTTTGATTGGCACTTTTTTCTTTGTGCTGTGCGTCCGTAAATTTAACCGTGCGGACTTTTCCACCATCAAGGTTGCCGTCGGTATGCGAGGCGGCGGCGCTCCGGCGAGGAGGTAACTTATGGAATTGAATTTTGAAAATATCACAAAAAGCTACAAGAACAAACAAGTTCTGAAGGGGATTTCCCTCACGATGGGGACCGGGGTCTACGGTCTGCTGGGGCCCAACGGCGCGGGGAAAACAACCATGATCCGTATAATGGCAGATGTGCTGCGCCCCGAAAAAGGCAGCGTCACATATAACGGAAATGACATTTATGCCGCGGGTGATGAATATCGTGCAAACATCGGCTATCTACCCCAAGACGTCAGCTTTTACGACGACTTTACCGGCAGGGATTACCTTGAATACTCGGCGGCGCTGAAAGGAATGGAAAAAAAACGCGCAAAAGAGCGGATTGGGGAATTAGCGCGCAGCGTCGGCTTGTCGGACGATCTGAACAAAAAATGCACCGCTTATTCCGGCGGAATGCAGCGGAGATTGGGCATCGCACAAGCTCTTCTGGACGACCCGAAGATTTTGATTTTGGATGAACCCACCTCCGGACTAGATCCCTATGAACGGATCAAGTTCCGCAACATTATCTCCGCTTATGCAAAGGATCGTCTGGTGCTGCTCTCAACGCATATCGTATCCGATGTTGAGCAGATCGCAGCGCAGATCATGATGATGGAGCACGGCATCATACAACACGTCAAAACGTGCGAGGAATATATCCGTATGATGGAGGGTCGGGTCTGGCTTGTAAATATGCCCGCCGAGCAGCTTGTGGACTATCAGAATAGGGCTGTCATCAGCAATGTCAGGGCGAAAGACGGCTGTATGGTGGTTCGCGTTATTGAGGATGCAAAACCCGACGGCGGCGCGGTACAAGCCGTACCAACGCTGGAGGACGCTTATCTGTATCTCTTCAACTACTTGCCTGAAAAGAACGGGAGGTAATTTTATGTCATTATTTCGATTTGAACTGCGAAAGCTGTTGCTCAACAAAAAAACCTTGTTTTTGTTAATATGCCTGCTTATCCTTTACAGCGTGGTCGGGCTGACCTCCACCATGTTCCTGATTGGCGGCAATGACAGCTACCGCGCTTACGAAGAAGCAGCCACTGATTGGGAGGGAACGTTTGACAGTGAAAAGGCGGCGGAAGCGGAAAAAATCTATAAGGAGGTCAGCGCTCGGTACGGCACAGACGCACGGATGATTGCCCGAAGCGTCAAAGACCAACCGGAAATTATTTTGGCGGTGAACTATCACGCCTATGCCGAACGGGTGGATGAATATTGGATTGGCACACCGCCTGAGAGTACCGATGAACCGTACGGCATCGCCCTTCTGCAAGATAAGATCGCGGAGTTGGAACGTCGGGGGCAGCGGAATTCCCTTGAATATCGTGAGTTCTCCGCCTCCCTGCAAAGGCTGGAAGAACTTGGTGAACCGCAGTTTGCAAATACCCTGCTATGGGAAAACCTGTTCAACAATTGGGGAGAGCATATGATGCAGTTCCTGCTGTTCGTGCCGCTGACCTTTGTCATCGCTCCGGTTTTTGCAATGGAACGCTCCTGCGGCATGGACAACTTGATCTTAAGCTCACGAAACGGCAGACGGAAAATCGTCACGGCAAAGCTGCTGAGCGTACTTGTTGCCTCCACTGTTGTGGTTATGCTGTATCTGACCGCTACTTTTATTTTCGGCTTTCTGCCCCACGGGAGTTTCCACGGCTGGGACGCCGCTATTCAGTCCATTCCCACTTATGCCCAATCCATGTTTCAATTTAAGGTCTGGCAGCTTGCTGCCATCGGAGCCGCGTGGCTCATCTTTACCGGCGCGGTTTATAGTCTGATCATCTGCTTTATATCCTCCCGTATGAAAAGCCGTATTGGTACGGCGGGTGTAAGTCTGGCTGTTCTGTTTGTGAACGTGGCTCTGGCGGCAATGGGCGATACCGTTACGCAGAGGCTTGGTGCGCTTGTGGATTTTGGTCTTGCGAATGTCACGATGATTAAAGAAGTGTTCGGCGGCTATAAGGCTTTCAACGTGTTCGGAATGAGCGTCGGGTATCCAGTTATGGCAATCTTCATTTTGGGTATCTTTGCCATTCTTGCTGTTTGGGGAATCTATCGCGGACAAAAAAACAGAACTGTGTAGTTGGTGTTATAATTGCTTTCATACTTGTAGCAAAACTGAGTGCCAACAACTAATGCAATACATTTGATGTGTTTTTTACAGAGGGCATGGAATAAACTTTCCATGTTCTTTTCTTTGTTTACAGCGGCTCAAATTTTGACTTGATTTTTCCTCTTTTCTATGCTATAATAACGTTAGATTTAAAAGTTTCATTTGGGTGGCTGCGGAAAAATGACCACATATCTGACCATAGACAGCTTTGGAACACACGGAAACAACGGATACAAGACCGCTAAAAAGGATTTGACGTGGAGCATAAATAGCTATAAAAAGCCATTTGCGGTGGAGAGGACATTAAATTCACTCTTCGGGAGCATAAACGCGCAGGAGCATATTCCAGAACCCGATTCCGCAAATACCTCTTGATACTACACTGTCACGGCTTTTTAGCTTGACCGGAAATAGCAGCAAAAATCCCGACGACCACATATTTGACCACTTACACGAAATGCCCCTTGAAACGGTGGCTTCAAGGGGCATTTTTTCCGCCATATTCTGATGTTGTATAATAAAACTTGACACAATCCATGTAATAGAATTATAATGAA
>CANDVA010000026.1 GCA_947389015.1 uncultured Clostridia bacterium
AAATCGCCGATAAATCACTTTTTTCTGCCGGTGGCAGAAAAAAGTGATCCGCGCTTTAAGCAACACCTTACTGATATAAATTCTAATTTATCACTTTATCAAACGATAAAGTGATTTTATTTATTTAACATTTAACACCAAGAAGTTAATAAAAAAGTTATCCTCAAAAAATTAACAGATATTCAACTTGACTTATAACTTATCCACTTTAAAAAATGTTGTCTTAATAGAGCGGTTTTTTAACATATTCAACATAGTTTTCAACATAACTCACATGCTTTCCACAATTTTACGGTTGGAAAATGCTGAGAAAAAGCTGTTGAATTATATATTTAAAAATAATTATTAACAAATAATGATAATAATTATTAAAATTATCTCTAAGTATTATTATTTTGAAAAATAATAAAATAACAATCTGTATATTTTAATACTTTGAATAAATTTATTTTCACGCATATTAAAAAAAAGAATATGTTTTCAAGAAAAAAATGACATAAATAAAGGACTTTTTCACATATTCAACCGAGTTTTCAACATTACGGGTTACTTTCCCGCGGGTATAATTGCATTTATTAATTTCAACGGAACATTGTTAAAAATCTGTGGACAGACTGTAAAAAAATTTGATATATTCAAAAATTTTAATTAAAAAATAAGTGTATTTGTTTATTATTCACAGTTTATTGGGTTTTTTATGGCGTTATTTCTGCTTGAAAAAAATTGTCGCTTATGGTATAATTATTATATGAAATTCTGTTTGTTTGTGAATTTTTTTGATATTTTATTTTTAAAGGATCGTGAAAAAAATAATGAACCCTTTGACCTCTCTTTCGGATATTTACAGATGCGTAGTAGATAACTGCGTAAAGGAATACGATATTTCCGGCGCGGCTCGCGAGCTGTGGCTTGATCCGCTTGTTCCGGTAAAAATGGAGAATAATACCTTTGTACTTGCGACCAATCTGGAATTTAAAAAGGAAACTCTTACCTCCCTTTATTTGCCGTATATTCAAGAGCAGCTCAAAGTAATTCTCGGGGTTCCCATTGGCGTCGAGATAATCGTCGACGACAATATGCCAGTGCAGAAGTCGCCTATCTCCGATATAATAAAGACAGAACCCGTTAGTGAAAGCGTCGGCGTGATCGACAAGAAAATGACATATACGTTTGATAATTTTATTGTAGGTCCGTCCAATAACCTTGCATTCGCAGCGGCTAAGGCTGTATCAAAAAAACAACACGAGAAGTACAATCCGCTGTTTATATACGGCGATTCGGGACTCGGAAAAACGCATTTGCTGTCAGCTATTGAAAGCGAAATGAAGGCTAACTTCCCGGGGATAAATATTATTTATATTCCAGCAGAAACTTTTACAAACGAATTTCTTCACTCCATTTCCGCGAACAACGTCGAAATTTTTGATGAAAAATACAGAAGCGCAGATGCTCTGTTGATTGACGACATCCAATTTATTGCCGGTAAGGAGCAGACCGAGGAGAAGTTCTTCCACATTTTCAACGAGCTGTATAATCAGAATAAGGTCATCGTGCTTACATCCGATAGACCGGCAAAGGAGATAAAATCAATTTCGGACAGACTGCGGACAAGGTTCTCAAGCGGTCTCGCGGCGGACGTTAAGCCTCCCGAATACGAGACAAGACTCGCAATCATTCAGCGCAAGGCCGAACTGCTGCACTTCAATATCTCCGAGGACGTTATCGACTATATCGCAACAAAGCTCAAATCAAATATCCGACAGATAGAGGGCGTTGTTACAAAGCTGAACGCGTTGTATATGGTATCGCAGGTCAAGCCGACTATCGCGGTAGCGCAGAACGTCATCAAGGATATCGTTACCGATCATCAGCCTATCCCCGTGACCGTTGACAAGATCATAGGCGAGGTTGCCAAAATATATAATGTCGAGCCAGACGAGATGCGCTCACAGAGAAGAACAGCTAATATTTCACAGGCGCGCAAGGTCGCTATTTACGTTATTCAGGATGTTACGGGTCTGCCGTATGAGTCGATAGGGCAGGAATTCAACGGGCGCGATCACTCAACGGTAGTATACGCGATAAAGTCCGTCAAGGAAGAAATGGAACGCGACAGCGGTTTCCGTTCGATCGTCGAGGATATTATAAAGAATATCAAGACAAATCAATAAAAATTGTTGATTTTTAGATATTTTTTCAACGTGTTTTCGGTTTTTTTCAACACGGTGTTGAACGGTTTGAGGGCTTTCAACTTTTTAGTTTTTTTTCAATATTTAAGGGTTGAAAAAAAATCGGGGACAAGCCCTTTGCAGGAGCGGCGGAATATTTTTTTCCACGGTTTCAACCGCCCTTATTATTGTTATTAAAAATATAAATATATAAAGTTTTGATTTTTTCGGAGCTGTGTGAAACGGCGGCTGTTCAGCGGCGGTCGGCAGCATGGCTCTTACAATTGAAAGGAGAATTTCCGAAATGAAATTCAGTTGTGCAAAGGACGTTATTCTTGAAGCTGTTACGACTACTTCAAAGGCTGCGTCGTCTAAATCCACAATCGCGGCTCTTGAGGGTGTTCTTATGGAGCTCGACGGTAACGCTCTGTCTATTACGGGATATAATCTTGAAATAGGTATCAGAACGGAAATAACGGTAGAGAACGGAGAAAGCGGAAGTACAGTTATCAACGCAAAAATGCTGTCCGATATTATAAGGAAGATGCCGTCGGGTGTTCTGAATTTTGATATCGGTGAAAATAATATGGCGACAATTGTCAACGGAGCGTCCGAACTGTCGGTTATGTGCATGAGAGCGGACGAGTATCCTCCCGTTCCGCAGGCAAGCGTTGAAAACGGATTTACCATTCCGCAAAAAACGCTTAAGAGTATGATAATCCAGACAAAGTACGCGTGTGCCGTTACCGATACAAAGCCCGCGCTTACGGGCTGTCTGTTTGATATTTCGGAGAACGTGCTGAACGTTGTGGCTGTGGACGGTATCAGAATAGCGCTCCGCCGCGAGCCTCTGGCTTACGAGGATACTAAGTTTATCGTTCCGGCGAGAACATTGGATGAGCTGGTTCATTTACTTTCAGATGAAAACGATAAAAATATCACCATCAGTATAGAAAAAAATCAGATCTCGTTTGAGATCGGCAGCTATACCATGATCTCTCGTCTGATAAACGGCGAGTTTATGGAGTACAAAAAGCACCTTGAATGCACCGATACAGTTTACGCGGAGATAAAATGCCGCGAGATAATGGAGGTGCTTGACCGCTCGATGCTGTTTATCAACGAGAAAAACAAGTCTCCCGTGCGCTGCGAGTTTAACGGCGATTCGTTGACGGTGAACTGCTCGACGGCGCTCGGCAAGGTCAACGACAAGATAGCGGTAAAGTATAACGGAGAGCCGATAACGATAGGTTTTAACGCAAAGTTTTTGCTTGACGCGTTCAAGGCGTCCGATACCGATACGGTAAAGCTGATATTTACGGGTTCGGCGGTATCGCCTGTTATCATTACACCCATGGAGGGCAGGGAATTTACGTTCCTGCTGCTGCCCATGCGTTTAAAATAATATATTTTGTCAATACTAAATACAGATAAGGATGGATAAAGATGGAAGAACTTAAAATTATTACACCCTCGATAAAGCTGGATCAGCTCGTAAAGTTTTCGGGATTTACCGAGACGGGCGCAAAGGCTAAGATACTGATAGACCTCGGCGAATTCAACGTAAACGGCGAGTGCTGCACCAAGCGCGGAAAGAAGATCAAGCCCGGAGACGTTATCGAATACAAGAACAAGAAGTATAAGGTAGTATTCGACGAGGAGGGAGCTGCCGCCGCTGAGGCGGAAAAAGCCGCAAATCCCGAGGAATAATGTATATTACCAAGCTGTATATACGCAATTTTCGGAATATAGGCGAGGCGGAGCTTGAGCTTGATAAAAATCTGAATATTTTCGTCGGACGTAATGCCCAAGGTAAAACCAATCTATGCGAGGCTGTTTCGGTTTGTCTGGGCGGCAGCTTCCGGCGTGTTCGTTTTTCGCAGTATATTCCCGCGGACGATCCCAAGGCGGAAGTCAGAGTGAAGTTGTTTTTTCGTGATGATATTACCGAACGTGAAAATATTATTGATTATACTATCAGTAAAAATTGCGTATCGGTAAAATATAACAGTATCAAAATGAAAGACGCTGCGGAATTATACGGAGTGTTGAAATACGTTGTTTTTATACCCGAACACTTAAATCTGATAAAGGGTGCTCCCGAGCTGCGGCGCGACTATCTGGACGACGTCGCCCTTATGCAGACTAAAACGCATTTGAAAAAGCTCTCGAGGTATAATAAGGGATTGAAGCAGCGCAATAATATATTGTCATTCAATAACGGCGATACGCGCGGAGTTGCGGCGCAGCTTGCCGCATGGAACGAAGTGCTTGCCGCGGAGGGTATAAACGTTACCTATGGTCGGCTGAAATATTTTACGTTCCTGAAAAAGTGCGCGGGGGACATTTACTCCGATTTGACGGACGGCGCGGAAAAGCTTTCAATGGAATATATAAGCTCCGTTTTTAAGACGGAAAGTATAGATTTTGATAATATTGACGAACTGTATAAGAAATATCTTTCCGAGCTGGAGAAAAATCTTGAGACGGAGATGAAGCTTCACTATACCTTGGCGGGAATTCACCGCGACGATGTGAATTTTTATATCAACGGAATGGCGGCGCGGGATTTTGCGTCCCAGGGACAGGTAAGAAGCGTCGCTCTGGCGCTGAAGTTATCCGAGGCGGAGATAATACGCCGCAAGAACAAGACCGATCCCGTGATAATTCTTGACGATATTCTGAGCGAGCTGGACTGCGTAAGGCGTGATTTTGTTATTCATAATATTGAAAAATCGCAGGTTTTTATTACTTGCTGTAATATTGACGATCTGTCGTCGATGTCGGGCGGAAAGGTATGGACGGCGGACGGCGGTGTGTTTACGGAGATGAGGTAATATGTTTCTGTTTCTGGGCGGAGAAGTGTCGGTGCGGTCGGACGACGTTGTCGGGATATTCGATATTGAGGAATGCTCGGTCAGCAGAGTGACTGCCGATTATCTGAACTCGTGTCAGAAAAAAGGGAGGATCGTCAACGTTTCGGAGGATATGCCAAAGAGCTTTGTCGTTACGGTCGACAAGACATATATTTCCAACGTTTCGCACAGCACGATCGTTAAACGCGGAAAATAAAGGGGAGCATTTCGCTCCCCGTTTTTTATTCGGATATAAGCCGCAGGGCGATTTTCATGCCCGCGTAGAAGCCGCGCTTTTCCGCGTCGATTATTACGTCGGTAATATAATCTTCAAATTCTTCTATCTGTTCCTGCGTCATATCGTGCTTCTTTTCCATTTCCAACGATTTGTAAATCTCATGTGCGGAGGGATCGGGAGGCTTTATATTTAGGCTGCCCTCGTAATATTGCTCGTAGATTTTCCGCCAAATTTCCATAATTAAAAATTCCTTTCAAAATGTACTTGACAAGAACACCCTATTTATAGTATAATATTTATGAACAGGGTTTCCTGTTTCTTGTAAGATAAACCGTTGCTCTATCGAGAGGGGGCAGCGGTTTATTTTTTGCGTTTTTTCTTTAATTATTAACGCCAAAATTATTATAACATATTGAACGCCAAAAGTCAAGTTTTTTTTAAAATTTTTTTTATATAAAAAAGCACCTTGTAAATGTACAAAGCGCCTGATAAGTCAATTATTTTTTAAATCTGCTTCAAGCTTTTTAATTGCTCTTCTTACAGCTTCCATTTGAGGTACGTTTTCTTGTTTGCAATATTTATCAAGAATGCTCTTGCATTTTTCATCAAGACGTGCATAAACCCTATATGGTTTTGGATTATCTGTAGGTCTTCCTGCTCTTGGGCTCATTATGTCACCTCACTTTTGATTATCATAATTATAACACATTTGGACACCAAAAGTCAAGTAAAAAAACAAGCCCTTTGCAGGGCTTGCGGAAAAGCTAAAGTATAAAAATCGGGATTCCAAAGGGACAGGTCCCTTTGGCGGGGGAGCGGGGTGATCTCCCCCGGTGGGGAAGGTGTCACAAAGTGACAGAGGGGCTGACCGACAGACCAGAGCCCCCGCATTAAAACTATAACTTTATTAAAAAAATGCCTAAAAATCTTTGTCAGATCAGCGGATAATTTGGCGTTAATAAACGCTTTATTTATTGAAAAAAATGCTCAAAAAACCTTAAAATACTTGAAATTTACGCCAATTTGTGGTATACTATATATAATATAGGTGATTTGAGATAAGGAGTTATTTATGGCTGAAGATGAAAAGGTATTGGATAATTACGGCGCGGACGATATAGTTGCGCTGAAGGGTCTGGAGCCCGTCCGCAAGCGTCCCGGTATGTATATAGGTTCGACGGGTGAGAGCGGTCTGCATCACCTCGTTTACGAGATAGTCGACAACTCGGTTGACGAGGCTCTGGCTGGGTACTGCACCGAAATAGACGTGTCGATACTTCCCGATAACGTTATTCGCGTTATAGATAACGGCAGAGGTATACCGACGGGCATAAACCACACCGAGGGAATTTCAGCGGCGACGCTTGTGTTTACCGTGCTGCACGCGGGCGGTAAATTCGGCGGCGGCGGTTATAAGGTCTCGGGTGGTCTGCACGGCGTCGGCGCGTCGGTCGTAAACGCACTGTCCGAGTGGCTGGAGGTCGAGATACACGACGGCAAAAACGTGCATTTTCAGCACTTTGATCGCGGAGAGTATTCCGAACCTATAAAAGTCGTCCGCGATACCGATCATACGGGTACACAGGTAACGTTCAAGCCCGACGGTGAGATTTTCCATTCTACTGTATTCAGCTATGAAACGTTAAATGAACGTATGCGCGAAAAGGCGTTTCTGAACGGCGGACTTAAAATTACCCTGCACGACCTCCGCGACGAAAACAATATCGTTGAGGAAAGCATGCAGTACGATGGCGGTATCCGCTCATATATAGAGTGGCTCAACAAAAAGCGCGGAGCGGAGGTTCTGCATCCTGATATAATTTATCTTAACGGCACGGTCGACGGTATTCTTGTCGAGGCTGCGTTTCAGTATACCACCGACTTCAACAGCGAGGTTTTCCGTTCGTTCGCGAACGATATCCACACGGGCGAGGGCGGTATGCACGAGCTTGGATTTAAGCGCGCATTAAGTAAGGTAGTCAACGATTTTGCCAAGACTTACAAGGAAAACGATAAGTCCAAGACAAAGAAAAAGCCTGCTAAAAAGGGCGAGGAGGAAAAGCCGTTTACGGGTTACAGCGGCGAGGCTATCCGCGAGGCTATAAACGCGATAATTTCCGTCAAGCTTCCCGAGTGCGAGTTTGAGGGGCAGACAAAAGGTAAGCTCGGAAATCCCGAGGTCCAGCCCGCAGTCTATAAGATCGCGACGGAGCAGCTTACCTACTATTTCGAGGAGCACCCCGAGACTGCGCAGATAATCGTCAACAAGGCGGCAAATTCGCAGGCGGCACGCGACGCGGCTAAAAAGGCTATGGAGGCAAAGCGAAAGTCCATAATGGACAGCAACGGACTTCCCGGCAAGCTTGCGGACTGCTCGGAGAGCGATCCCACTCACACCGAAATATACATCGTCGAGGGAGACTCGGCGGGCGGTTCGGCTAAGGAGGGCCGCGACAGACGTTTTCAGGCTATTCTTGCACTTTGGGGCAAAATGCTGAACGTTGAAAAGGCGCGCGTTGATAAGGTATATAATAACGAGAAGCTGCTGCCCGTGGTCAAAGCTCTGGGCACGGGTATCGCAGACGAATTCGATATAACCAAGCTGCGCTACGGGCGCGTTATTATAATGGCGGATGCCGACGTTGACGGTCTGCATATCCGCACGCTTATGCTGACGTTCTTCTTCCGCTTTATGAGACCGCTTATCGAGCAGGGTCATGTGTACTGCGCTCAGCCGCCGCTGTTCAAGGTCGCTAAGGGCAAACAGGTGCGCTACGCGTTTTCCGACGAGGAGCGCGATACGTACATTGCCGAGCTCGGCGGCGACGGCGGAAAGGTCGACGTTCAACGGTATAAAGGTCTCGGTGAGATGGATCCCATTCAGCTCTGGGAGACTACAATGAACCCCAAGACGCGTACAATGCTGCGTGTTTCCGTTGAGGACGCGGCTAAGGCGGACGAGATTCTTACAATTCTTATGGGCGACAAGGTAGAACCGCGCCGCGAGTTTATAGAGGCAAATGCTAAGCTTGCCGAAAATCTTGATATTTAAGAGGTGATCGTTATTTCAAGCAGTTTATTACCCGATCTTAATAAAGAGCAGCAGGTGAAAAAGGGAGAGCCGATAGCTCAATTCAGCTACGACAATACCCTTGACGAGACGGACGGCGCAATGAAAACATTTCAGCAGCACTTCTCGACGAAAAGGGGAAAGCTGTCGATAGCGGCGTATTCGCTTTTGTCAGTCGCGGTCATAGGAGGGATAGTTCTTAATCCCTCGAACGTTCCGCTGTATTTCGCGCTGGTATTCTGCGCGCTGGGTCTGTTTTATTGTCTGACAGATAAGTCGCGTACGCGAAAGAAGATACTTACCGCGCTGAAGGATATGAACCCAGAGGAGTACCGCTGTACGATATATCCTGAAAAGATCGAGCTGGAGACTATAATCAAGCCCAAGGAAAACGAAGTCGACGTCAAGATAGATGAGGATAAGGACGAGGAGATAATCACGCCGCTGAAAACGGTTTTTAAATTCGGCGACGATCTGCTGAATTTTGATGAAAACGAGGATTCGCTGCTGCTGATCTTCAATCGGCGGCAGATATACTGCTTTCCGAAACGATGTCTTTCAAAGGAACAGGAGGATACCGTGAGGGATTTTCTCTTTAAGAAATTAGAGAGCGACAACGTGTAAAGGTAAAAAGAGTTTAATAACGGAGGATAAATGGATATAGATTTTAGTTTGGAAAAGCTTCACGATATAGGTCTGGAAGATACGATGAAGAAGTCGTTTATCGAGTATTCGATGGCGGTCATCACTTCGAGAGCGCTGCCCGACGTCCGCGACGGGTTTAAGCCCGTTCACCGCCGTATCATTTACACGATGAACGAGGCGGGGAATACTTCGGACAAGCCGTTCCGCAAGTGTGCGTATACCGTCGGAGAGGTGCTCGGTAAGTATCACCCGCACGGCGACGTTTCGGTTTACGACGCACTTGTCCGTCTGGCGCAGACTTTCTCCATGCGCTATCCGCTGATAGACGGTCACGGAAACTTCGGTTCGATAGACGGCGATCCGCCCGCGGCTTACCGTTATACCGAGGCCAGACTTGCGCGTATCGCAAACGAAATGACCTCGGATATCAACAAGAAAGTTGTTGATTTTCAGACCAACTACGACGACAAGCTGCTTGAGCCTAAGGTGCTTCCATCGCGTTTTCCGAATTTGCTGGTAAACGGCTCAAACGGTATCGCGGTCGGTATGGCTACAAATATTCCGCCGCATAACCTTAACGAGGTTATCGACGCGCTGATGCTTATGATAGATAATCCCGAGGTAACTATCGAGGAGATAATGGGCTGCATCAAGGGTCCCGATTTCCCTACGGGCGGCATTATTATGGGTTACAGCGGTATTCGCTCGGCGTACTATACGGGGCGCGGAAAAATAATTTTGCGCGGACGTACCGAGATAGTTGAGGAGAACAATCACACGCGCATTATCATCAGCGAGATACCGTACATGGTAAACAAGGCGCGTATGCTCGCGAATATCGGCGACCTTATCCGCGACAAGCGCATTGACGGCATTTCCTTTGTCCGTGACGAGTCGGACAGAAACGGTATGCGTATAGTCGTTGAGCTGAAGCGCGACGCCAACGCTAACGTTGTGTTGAACAAGCTGTTTACCTATACCCAATTGCAAGATACCGTCGGCGTTATTATGATAGCTCTTGTTGACGGACAGCCCAAAACGCTGACGTTAATGGGAATGCTGAAATACTATCTCGATCACCAGATCGACGTGGTTACGCGCCGTACACAATACGATCTTGACAAGGCTAAGGAGCGCGAACATATTCTCGAGGGTCTGATGATCGCTATTGACTTTATTGACGAGGTTATCGCGATCCTTCGTTCAAGTAAGAATATTCCCGAGGGCAAGGAGCGACTGATCGAGCGTTTCAAGGACGTTGACGTTTCGTCTACGGGTATTTTCCCTGTGGCTACTTATTCGCTTACCGAGGTTCAGGCGGACGCTATCGTGAAGATGACGCTCGGCGCACTGACGGGTATGGAAAAGAGTAAGGTTCTCGACGAGCTTATGGAGAAGCGCGAGCTTATCAAGTCCATGGAGGAACTGCTTGCCGACAGAAGCAAGCTGCTTCACCTTATCGGCGAGGAGCTTTCGGCAGTGAAGAAGCGCTTCGGTGACGAGCGACGCACGGCTATCGAGCCCGTGAGCGGAGAAGTCGATATCGAGGATCTTATCCCCGAAGAGGACTGTGTTGTTACGTTCACTAATATGGGTTATATTAAGCGGCAGCCTGCGGAGGTCTACAATATACAAAAGCGCGGCGGACGCGGTGTTTCGGGAATGAAACAGCGCGACGAGGATTTTGTGGACAGTATGTTTATCGCTAGCTCGCATGAGAACATTCTGTTCATAACCAATAAGGGCAATATGTTCCGCTTGAAATGCTATCAGATACCCGAGGGAAGCAGGCAGTCGCGCGGAATGAATATTGTAAATTTGCTGCAATTGTCTGAGGAAGAAAAAGTCGCGGCTATGATGACGACCAGGGATTTCGCCGAGAACAAGTATTTTATCTGTCTTACCAAAGACGGTCTTGTAAAGCGTACCAAGCTCTCCGAATTCAAGAATATCCGAAAGGGCGGTTTGCGCGCTATTACTTTGGTAGACGGCGATGAAATAGCGGGCGGGTTCCTCACTGAGGGCGACTGCACCGTTATGGCGGCTACCCGAAACGGCGCGGCTATACGTTTTAACGAGAGCGATATCCGTGTAATGGGAAGAACGGCGCGCGGCGTTCGGGCTATCAAGTTCCGCGGTGATGATTATATCGTCGGAGCGACCAAAATATTTGACGAGAATGCGACGATACTCACCGTTACCGAGCGCGGAATGGGCAGGCGCTGTGCGGCGGCAAGCTATCGTTTGCAGCGCCGCGGCGGTATGGGATTGAAGAATTACCCCGTTTCCGACGAAAAGGGGTATATAGTCGGTATCCGCACGCTCGGTCCCGATGATGACGTTATTTTGATAAGCGCTGACGGCGTTATTATCCGTATCCGCGCGAATGATCTGCGCGTTATGGGGCGTACCGCTTCGGGCGTTCGTGTAATGCGGCTCGGCGCGGAGGACAGAGTTGTAACGTTTTCGCGTACTCCTCATGACGATGAGGAAAAGACCGAGGAGGTCGAGACGGTTTCCGAGGAGGAGGTCGAGGCTTCGCTCAAGGAGGAGGCTGCCGAGGTTATTCCCGACGACGAGCCCGATGACGACGGCGAGGAGATTGCCGACGATACTGATAGCTCCGTGGATTGATAAATTTAATAATTTTTCCCGAGCCGCGGTTCGGGAAAAATTTTGCGGTTTTGAAAATGTTCCACGTGGAACATTTTAGAATAATTGAAAGGATCATCAATGAATTATATACTTGAAGAATACGACGTTTGCGTAGTCGGCGCGGGTCACGCAGGGTGCGAAGCTGCCTTGGCAGCGGCTCGGCTTGGCTTGAAAACCGCGATTTTTACGCTTTCGCTTGACTGTATCGCGAATATGCCGTGCAACCCGTGTATCGGCGGCTCGGCTAAGGGTCAGATAGTCTGCGAGATAGACGCGCTCGGCGGCGAAATGGGCAGGGCAGCGGATGCTACGTTTATACAGTCGCGCATATTGAACAGGGGAAAGGGTCCCGCCGTGCATAGTCTGCGCGTTCAGAGCGACCGCGTGAAGTATCATTTGTATATGAAGCAGACGTTGGAAAATACGCCAAATTTGTTTATCAAGCAAGCCGAGGTCACGACGGTCGACGTTGAGAACGGGCGTGTGAAGGGCGTGAGGACAAAGCTCGGCGCTGTCTATCCGTGCAGAGCGGCGATAATCACGACGGGGACTTATTTGAACGGTAAGATACATATTGGCGAATTAAATTACGCGGCGGGTCCCGATAATGTATTGCCAAGCACGGAGCTTACAGAGTGTCTGAAGGCGCTCGGGATATCTATGCGGCGGTTCAAGACGGGAACTCCCGCGCGTGTTCATAAACGTTCAATCAACTTCTCGGTAATGGAAAGGCAGGTCGGTGACGCGGATATTATGCCGTTTGCGTTTGACAATACACGCGAAATGCGTAATATTGCCGAGTGTTATGTTACGTATACCAATGCCGAAACTCACCGCGTTATTCTTGAAAATCTCGATCGTTCACCGTTGTACTCGGGGAGAATTGAGGGCGTAGGTCCGCGGTATTGTCCGAGTATTGAGGATAAGATCGTGCGGTTTAGGGATAAGGAGCGTCATCAGCTTTTTGTCGAGCCTATGGGCTTGGATACCGACGAATACTATTTGCAGGGAATGAGCTCGAGCCTGCCAGAGGACGTTCAATTGAAGTTTCTGCGGACTATAAAAGGCTTGGAAAATGTCGAGATAATGCGCCCCGCGTATGCTATCGAGTACGACTGCTGCGACCCGCTGGAGCTGTTACCAACATTAGAGTTCAAGAAAATTTCGGGATTATACGGCGCGGGACAGTTTAACTGTACCTCCGGGTATGAGGAGGCTGCCGCGCAGGGAATTATTGCCGGGATAAATGCGGTACGGAAGATAAAGGGAAAAGAGCCGATAATTCTTGATCGCGCGACAAGCTATATCGGTACGCTTATTGATGATCTGGTGACTAAGGGTTGTTCCGAGCCGTATCGTATGATGACCTCGCGGAGTGAGTATCGCTTGATCTTGCGGCAGGATAACGCTCCCGAAAGGCTGCTGCCGATCGGTCACGAGGTCGGGCTTGTCTCCGAGGAGCGGTATGAGCGGTTCAAGGTCGACTGTAAGGCGGTTGAGGATGAGCTGGAGAGGATAAAGCGCGTTACAATTCACCCTACAGATGAGGTAAATGAGCTTCTTGCAGCAAAGGGAACGTCGCCGATAACCGCGGGAATGCGTCTTTTTGAGCTGCTGAAACGTCCACAGCTGTATTATTCGGATTTTGCGGAATTTGATCCCGATAGACCAAGGCTGAAATTTTCGCTTATCAATAAGCTTGAAATTGAGATGAAGTATTCGGGTTATATAAAGATTCAAATGGAGCAGATCGAAAAAATGCGTCGGCTTGAGGAGAAAAAACTGCCGACGGACGTTGACTATAAGTCAATAAGTGGTTTGCGGCTTGAGGCGCAGGAGAAGCTGAACAAGCATAGACCGCTGAACGTCGGACAGGCGGGACGTATTTCGGGAGTCAATCCCGCGGATGTTCAGGTGCTGTTGATCTGGTTGGCGGGAAAGGGGGGAGCGTAATGACGGAGAGAATAATTGAGATGTTTAAGGTCGCCGATATTGCCGTAACGGAGCGGCAGGCGGAGCAGTTCCGCATACTGTTTGAGTTTATGACGGAATACAATAAGAATGTTAATCTGACCTCGATCACGGAGTTTGAGGACGTTGTAATGAAGCATTTTATCGACAGCGTGCTTCCGTTTGCAATGTTCGATATTCCCGAGGGTGCGAGTTTTATTGATGTGGGAACGGGTGCGGGATTTCCGTCGCTGCCCTTGTTGATTGTTCGCCCCGATCTGAAGGGGACGCTTTGCGACAGTCTTGGCAAGCGCTGTACTTATCTGGAGATGGCGCTTGGGAAAGTCGGCGTGAATGCTGAGGTAATTCACGCGCGCGGGGAAGAGCTTGGACGAAAGCGGCGCGAACAATATGACTATGCGACCGCGAGAGCCGTTGCGGCATTGCCAGTTTTGACAGAGCTTTGTCTGCCTTTTGTTAAGGTCGGCGGAAGATTTGTTGCGCTGAAATCCGTCAATGAGGAGGTCAAAGCCGCAGAAAATTCCGTAAAGCAGCTTGGCGGTAAGCTCGATAAAATGCTTGATTATAAGCTCCCGAACGGCGACGGCAGGCGACTTGTCATTATAAAAAAGATATCGCAAACTCCGACAAAATATCCGCGCAGCTATGCGAATATCACAAAAAAGCCCCTTTGACGGGGCTTTTTCTGTTGTGCGAGGTTGATTGGTGTCGGGAAATGCGAAAAGTTTTTGTGGAAATAATTTCCCGCCTGTGCTAAAATGAATTTACAGGAGGTAGAAGTTATGACAGGATTTTTTAAGCAAAAGGAAAAGATAGCGGGGCAGGTGGTTATGCTGGAACTAAGCGAGCTTACTCCGAATAAATCGCAGCCGCGCAGACAGTTCAGCGAGGAGCAGCTGCTTTCACTTTCGCAGAGTATTAAAGAAAACGGAATTATCCAACCGATCTGTGTAAGAAAAAAGGGCGCGGTCTACGAGATAATCAGCGGTGAGCGGAGAATGCGCGCGGCTAAGCTTGCGGGGTTGAATGAGGTGCCGTGTATTGTGATGACGGTTGACGACGAGCAGTCGGCAGTGCTGGCGCTTATAGAGAATATCCAGCGCAAGGATCTAAGCTATTTTGAAGAGGCACTGGCAATTGAGAAGCTGATATCGTTCTACGGATTGACGCAGGAGAATGCTGCGGCGAGGCTGGGAAAAGCGCAGTCGACAATCGCAAATAAACTGCGGCTTTTGAAGTTTTCCGATACGGAACGCCGAATGCTGATCATGGGAAATCTTAACGAGCGGCAGGCGCGGTCGCTGGTTCGTATCGAAAATGTGGAGCTCAGATTGAGCGTCATTGAAAAGGTAATAACGAAAAACCTTAATCTTGCGCAGACTGAAGAGCTTGTCAATCAAGTGCTCAATGGAGTGCAGAAGCACGAAAAAAAGCAGCGAAAAAGGCTGCCGATAACAGCGCCGCCGCGATTGTATATGAATTCATTGAACGCACTGCTTAAACGTATTAAAGAGGACAAGATACCGTGCGAGCTTTCAACGGAAAAGTCGGAAAGATTTTATGAGTATACCATCAAATTTCCGATAAATATATAAAAACGCAACACTGTGGACTGTTCAACGTTGAGATTTAATATTTAAATTGTTCCACGTGGAACATTTTTCGTCAATTTGCCGAAAAAATGTTCCACGTGGAACAATTTTGTAAAAAGGGCTTTTCTTTTGTCGATAAGTATGCTATAATATATAGGTAATAATTTCTCAAAAAGAGGGGGAAAAATCTTGGGTATCGTAATTGGAGTTGTAAATCAGAAGGGCGGAGTAGGGAAAACCACTACTGCCGTGAACATCGCGGCAGGTCTCGGAGCGCTTGGAAAAAAGGTCTTGCTTATCGACTTCGATCCTCAGGGCAACTCGACAACGGGCTTCGGAATAAAAAAGAAAACGCTTGACTACACTACATACGACGTAGTTACGGGAAACTGCCGCCCCGCGGAAGCAATAATCCCGACGCGCTACAAGAATATTTCAATAATGCCCGCAAATCCTAAGCTCAGCGACGCGGAGCCTGCATTGACCAATATGGAGCAGAAGAATATGCAGCTGCGTAAGGCGGTATTGCAAATCCGCGCGGATTATGACATCATTATTATCGACAGTCTGCCGTCGCTTGGCGTACTGGCGGTAAATACGCTTGTCGCGTGCGATACTATAATCGTGCCCATGGTTTGCGAGCATTTTGCGCGTGAGGGTCTGGCACAGCTTATGTATACCATTAAAAATGTTAAGCAGAAATTTAATCGTGATCTGACAATAATGGGCATCGTGTTTACAATGGTGGATAAGCGTCTGCTTTCGGCGAACGAGATCAAGAACGATATCAAGAGCGCGTTTGACAAAAAAGCGATCTTCAAGACGGAGATACCGCGTAACGTCCGTATTTCCGAGGCGCAGAGCCACGGCGAGCCGGTTATCTTTTTTGACAAAGGCTCTAAGGGCGCGGAGACCTACGCTAAATTGTCAAAGGAAGTTTTAACAAAATGTCGTGAAATGGAGAAGGTAAATGCCAAGAAAAACTGAAAGCAGCTTTAACGATCTGTTCTTTGACAACAGCGTTGAAAGCGGCGAGAACGGAACGGTACTTCGACTCAGCGAAATAGAGCCAAACAAGGATCAGCCGCGAAAAAATTTTGACAACGAGAGCTTAAAGCAGCTTGCCGAATCGATAACCGAGCACGGCGTTTTGCAGCCGCTTATCGTGAGGTCGCTGTCGGACGGCAGTTATCAGATAATTGCGGGAGAGCGCCGCTGGAGAGCCGCGAAAATGGCGGGGCTTAGCGAGATTCCCGTTATCGTCCGCGACGACATAACCGAGGAGCAGGCAATGCAGATCGCGATGATAGAGAATCTGCAGCGCGAAAACCTCAATCCGATTGAAGAAGCGATAGGCTACAAGGAGCTTATCGACAAGTACGATATGACGCAGGACAAGCTTGCAAAAGCCCTCGGAAAGGCGCGTTCGTCAATTGCGAACAGTCTGGGTCTGTTGGCAATGCCGAACGGAGTACAGGAGCTTTTGCGCAACGGAAGTCTTTCGGCAGGGCACTGTAAGGCGCTGAAAAAGATCAAGGACGAGGCGCTGATGATCGAGTTGGCGCACAAGACAGCCGAGGGCGAGTTATCCGTGCGTCAGGTGGAGGAGATCGCGAAGCGTGAGACAAAGCGGCTTCAGGAGGAATATGAGGGTAAGACGCACGAGATCAGGCCGCGAATGACTTACTACACCGAAGTCGAGGTCAGCCTTACGGAGCAGCTCGGCACTAAGGTCAAGATATCCGAGGGCAAAAAGGGAAACGTTTTGCAGATAAGCTTCGGTGACAAAGATCAGCTTGAGGGAATACTCAGGCATTTTCAAGAAAATTAAGGAGACAGAACAATGATAGATATTAAATTTTTAAGAGAAAATCCCGACGCGGTAAAGGAAAACATCAAGAAGAAGTTTCAGGACAGCAAGCTGCCGCTTGTCGACGAAGTGATAGAGCTTGATCTCGAGCGCCGCAAGACGCTTCAACGCGCCGAGGCTCTCCGCGCTGACAAGAACCGTATTTCCAAAGAGATAGGCAAGTTTATGGCGAACGGTCAAAAGGACGACGCGGAAAAGGCTAAGGCGCAGGTCGCGGAATTTGCGAAGGAGCTTGCGGAGCTTGAAAAACAGGAGCCCATTATTGACGAGAAGATCAACAAGATCATGATGACGATCCCGAACATTATCGACCCGTCCGTTCCGATAGGCAAGGACGACAGTGAGAACGTTGAAATAAAGCGCTACGGCGAGCCCGTAGTTCCCGATTTTGAGGTTCCTTATCACTCGGAGATAATGGAGAAGCTGAACGGTATCGACCTCGATTCCGCGCGCAAGGTTGCGGGCAACGGCTTCTATTATCTTATGGGGGATATCGCGCGTCTGCATTCCGCCGTTATCTCGTATGCCCGTGACTTTATGATCAATAGAGGCTTCACCTACTGCGTTCCGCCGTTTATGATACGCTCCAACGTCGTTACGGGTGTTATGAGCTTTGCGGAAATGGACGCTATGATGTACAAGATCGAGGGCGAGGACTTGTATCTGATAGGTACGTCCGAGCACTCCATGATCGGAAAGTTCATTGATACCATTTTGGATGAAGATACGCTTCCGAGAACGCTTACAAGCTACTCGCCTTGTTTCCGTAAGGAAAAGGGCGCGCACGGTATCGAGGAGCGCGGCGTGTACAGAATTCATCAGTTTGAAAAGCAGGAGATGATCGTGGTATGCAAGCCCGAAGAGTCGCCTATGTGGTTTGACAAGCTCTGGCAGAACACCGTCGACCTGTTCCGCAGCATGGATATCCCCGTGCGCACTATCGAGTGTTGCTCGGGAGACCTTGCCGATCTTAAAGTCAAGAGCTACGACGTCGAAGCATGGTCGCCGCGCCAGAAGAAGTACTTCGAGGTTGGCTCGTGCTCCAATCTCGGCGACGCGCAGGCTCGCCGTCTGAAGATACGCGTCAACGGCAAGGACGGAAAGTACTTTGCGCACACACTCAACAATACCGTGGTAGCGCCGCCGAGAATGCTTATCGCGTTCCTCGAGAACAATCTCAACGCGGACGGTACGGTAAATATTCCCGAGGTTCTTCGTCCGTATATGGGCGGTAAGGACAAAATCGGCGGATAAATTTATTTTCACTCATTATTCAACAAAGAAACACATAGTTTTCGGTGTGAAAATGTAAAATAGTAATAAGCAGCTGAAATATTCATTCGGCACCGTACAGCAATGCGGTGCCGTTTCCGTATAATTGCGGAAAGCCGGCATTCTATACTATAATGCGGAGGAAAGTATGGCTTTTGTTACATTAAAGGACGTTTATAAGCGTTATCGCGTCGGGGAGGTTACGATAAACGCTGCCGACGGAATGACGTTCGATATTGAAAAGGGCGAGTTGTGCGTTATCGTCGGACCGTCCGGCTCGGGAAAAACGACCGTGCTCAATATGCTCGGCGGTATGGACACATGCGACGAGGGAATTATCTCCGTAGACGGAGCTAGGGTTGACGGCTACAATCGCAAGCAGCTCACGTTGTACCGCCGTTTTGACATCGGGTTTATCTTCCAATTCTATAATCTGCTGCCTAACCTTACGGCAAAGGAGAACGTCGAGATAGCGGCGCAGACCAAAAAGGATTACATTCCCGCCGAGGAGATACTCGCGAAGGTGGGTCTCGGCGAGCGTATACATAACTTCCCCGCGCAGCTTTCGGGCGGCGAGCAGCAGCGTGTTTCGATAGCGAGAGCGCTGTCGAAAAAGCCCAAGCTGCTGCTTTGTGACGAGCCCACGGGCGCGCTCGACTACAACACGGGCAAGATGATCCTGAAGCTGTTGCAGGACACCTGCCGCACGGAGGGTATGACGGTAATAATGGTAACGCATAACGCCGCGATAACTCCAATGGCGGACAGAGTGATAAAGATAAAAAACAGCAAGGTCGCCGAAATGACCCTTAACAGCGATCCTACTCCCGTAGAGGATATCGAATGGTAACGGAGGAGAAATGAAAGCGATAAACAAGAATACGATACGCGAAATATCCAAGTCGAGAAATCGCTTTCTGTCGATTTTTCTGATATGCGCTATCGGAGTCGGATTTTTCAGCGGCGTCCGCGCCACCTGCGATATAATGAAGGTCTCCGCGGACGATTATTATGACGGACATAACCTGTTCGATCTTCGCGTGCTGTCAACGTTCGGACTGACGGACGACGACGCGGAGGCTATCGCGGAGATAGACGGCGTTGACGGGGTATACGCGTCCAAATATACCGACCTCGCTATGCACGATAACGAGCGTGAATATCTTACGCGTGTGTATTCAAAGACCTCAGATGAGATCAATATGGTCGATATTTTCGACGGAAGCGCTCCGGCAGCGGACGACGAATGTATCGTAAGCTACAATATTCTCGGCGGGGGAATAAACGTAGGCGATACGGTAACGCTTGAGGATCTCACGGGCGCGGACGAATTCCCGCTAAAACGAACCGAATACAAGATCGTCGGGATATACAATACCCCGATGTATATTTCCAAAACTCAGCGCGGAAGCACCAATATCGGCGACGGCGCTATCGACGCGTTTATGATAGTTCCCGAGGAGCATTTTACTCAGGACGTTTACACCGAGATATATATAAAGTCCGATAAACTGCAAAATATGCAGAGCTATTCCGATGAATACATGACCCTGCGCGACGAGATTTCCGACAAGCTCGAGCGGCTCGGAAAAGAGCGGAGCGTTATCCGATACAACGAGGTTATAGACGACGCTCAGGCGGAAATTGACAAGGGCGAAAAGGAGCTTGCCGAGGCAAGAGAGGAAGGGCAGCGCAAACTTGACGACGCGAAAAAGCAGCTCGACGACGCAGAGAAGCAGCTCGATGACGGCGAAAAGGAGCTTGACGACGCGGGCGAGGAGATAGCGGACGGAGAAGTTCAGCTTGCCGACGCGGAAAAAGAACTTGCCGGCGCGTGGCAGAAAATAGAGGACGGAAAGCGCGAGCTTGAGGAAAACAAGCCACTGCTTGACGACGCGAAGAAGCAGCTCGAGGACGCGAAAAAAGAGCTCGAGGACGGCGAGCGTCAGCTTGCCGATGGAAAGAAAGCGCTCGACGAGGCAAAGCAGCAGATAGACGAGGCGAAGAAGGAGCTCGAGGAGGGCAGAAAGAAATACGACGACGGAAAAAAAGAGCTTGACGACGCGCAGGCGGAGGTAGACGCCGCGCTCAGAGATTTATACAGCGGAAGCTCTCAGCTCAACTCCGCGCAAAGCGAGATCGACAAAAACCGCGCGGAGTTGGATGCGGGCAAGGAGCAGCTTGAAGCCGCAAAGAAAGAAGTCGAGGACGGCGAGAAGCAGCTTGCGGATGGTAAAAGAGCACTTGAGGAGGCAAAGGATATACTCAGAAGAGCCGAGGAAGAGGTTCAGCGGTTGGAGCAGGATCCCGAGACCAATGCGCAATTACTGGAATTTGCGCGCGCGGCAATGCAGGCGGCAAGCGACGGTGTTGCACAAGCGGAGGCAGAGATCGCAAGCAGCGAAGCGAAGATAGCGGAAGCAAAAAAGCAGATAGCAGATAACGAGCAGAAGATTGCCGATGGCGAGTCGCAGCTCGAGGACGCGCAGAAGCAGGTCGACGCGGGCTGGGCAGAGCTTAACGCGGGCAGCAGTCAGATCGACAGTGCGCAAAGACAGATCGATAACGGCAAAAAAGAGCTCGAGGAGGCAAAGGCTCAGCTTGACGACGGCGAGCGGCGGATAACGGACGGTCTCGCGGAATACGCCGCGGGATTGGAGGAATATCTGAAAAACGCGGAGCTTTTAGCCGACGGCAAGTCGGAATACGTCAAGGGTATGGAGGAGTACACTAACGGCCTCGCGGAGTATGCGGACGGGGTTCAAAGGCTCGCGGACGGAGAAGTTCAGTATTACGAGGGCATGGCGACCGTTGCCGAGAAAAAGCTCGAGCTGACGGACGGCAAGCAGCGGTACGAGGACGGTCTTGCAGATCTGGAGGAGGCTAAACGAAAGTACGAGGACGGACTCACGGAATATGAGGACGGTCTTTACAAGTTCAACCGTGAGATCGCCGACGCGGAAAGAAAGCTTACCGAGGCAAGGGAGAAGATATCCGACGTCGGCAACGCGGAGTGGTATATCTTCAAGCGCGATGACAATGTCGGATATGCGGAATACGAGTCCAATTCCGAGAGAATAAACAAGATAGCGGCGATATTCCCCGTGTTCTTCCTGCTTGTGGCGGGATTGGTATGCCTTACCACAATGTCAAGAATGGTCGAGGAGCAGCGCACGCAGGTCGGTACGCTGAAAGCTCTCGGCTACTCCAACGGAGCGATAATGCGACACTATATGACGTACGCGGTCTCGGGCGCGGCGGTGGGCGGAGTTGTCGGCGCGGTCGGCGGCTGTTTCCTGTTCCCGAGCGTTATCGTGTACGCGTATTCAATGATGTACAATATCACCGATATACACTACCTGTTTACGCCCGAAAATATGATCGTGTCCATAGGTTCTATGGTGTTGGCGATAGCGGCGACGGTGTTCTTCAGCTGCAACAAGGCATTGCAGGAGACGCCAGCGTCGCTTATGAGACCGAAAGCCCCCAAGGCGGGAAAGCGCGTGCTTATCGAGCGGATACCGCTTTTGTGGAACCATATGAATTTTTTTGCCAAAGTAAGCGGACGAAATCTTTTCCGCTACAAACGCAGAATGTTTATGACGGTGGTCGGTATCGCAGGCTGTACGGCTCTGTCGCTGACGGGCTTCGGGCTTAAGGATTCGATATCGGATATCGTTAATTTGCAGTATGACGAAATATATAAGTACAGCGGATATATGGCGTATGACGAGGATATCAAGCCCTCGGAGCTGAACAGTATTTACGACACGCTTCTCGACTACGATGAAAATACCGCGTATACCCGTGCGCTTATAAAGCAGTACGGCACGGAGTTTTCGGGAAATAACGTTCAGGTATACGTTACCGCCGTCGAGGACGCGGAGCTGTTCGAGCGGTTTATCGACCTGCACGATCGCGTATCCCGCGAGAAGCTGACGTTAACAGACGGTGCGGTCATCACCGAAAAGGCGGCAAAGCTCCTGAACGCGGAGCAGGGCGACGAGATCACCTTGCAGGTAAGCGACGGCGTAAACAAAAAGGTAAAGATCGCGGGCATTACCGAGCAGTATACGAGCCACTATCTATATCTTTCAGAGGACTTGTACAAGGAGATTTTCGGCGGCGAGCCGTACTACAACATGATATATTTCGACAACGGAATTTCCCGCGATAAGGACGTGCAGAACGGTTTTACGGAGCATATGCTGAAAAACGAGAATGTGCTCGCAGTCATTATGAACGCAAGCTCGCTGTCGAGCGTTCACGAAACGCTGCAAATTATGGATCTCGTAACGGTGGTGCTGATAGTTTCGGCGGCGGCGCTGGCGTTTGTGGTATTGTATAACCTTACTAACGTCAACATTACCGAGCGTATACGCGAGATCGCGACGCTTAAAGTCCTCGGTTTTTACGACGCGGAGGTCTCAAGCTATGTGTTCCGAGAAAATATCATACTGTCAGTTATGGGCGGCGTTGTGGGAATGTTCCTCGGACACGCGCTTTGTATGTTTGTTATTCAGACTGCGGAGCTCGACGAAGTAATGTTCGGGCGGAATATTCATTTCCCGAGCTATATCTGGGCGCTGCTTGTGACCGTCGCGTTCTCGCTGATCGTTAATCTGATAATGACAAGGGTTTTGAAGAAAATAAGCATGGTAGAGTCTCTGAAGTCCGTAGAATAAGAAAGGACGCTGAATGAAATTATTAAAAATAGCTTTATTGCAGATCGCGCCGTGCGGCACACTGAACGAGAACCTTGAAAAGGGCATCGGATTCTGTAAAAAAGCAAAATCTCTGGGTGCGGATATTGCGTTGTTCCCCGAAATGTGGAGCAACGGTTATCGTATATACGACCGTCCCGTCGAGGAATGGATATCCGAGGCGATCCCCGCAGACGGTGAATTCACAAGCGCGTTTGCCGAGACCGCTAAGGAGCTTGAAATGGCGGTCGGCATTACTCTGCTTGAGAAAACCGACGGCGCTCCCAGAAATTCGATGGTGCTGTTTGACCGTTTCGGGGAACGCCGATTGGTGTGCGCAAAGGTACATACGTGCGATTTTGACGTTGAGCGGAACCTTGGGCGCGGCGAAGATTTTTATGTTTCCGGGCTTGACACGGCGGCGGGTAAGATCAAGGTCGGCGCGATGATCTGCTATGACAGAGAGTTTCCCGAAAGCGCGAGAATATTGATGCTCAAAGGAGCCGAGCTTATTCTCGTACCCAATGCCTGCCCCATGGAGATCAACCGTCTTTCGCAGCTTCGGGCGCGGGCATACGAAAATATGCTGGCTGTCGCGACCTGCAACTATCCCGAGACCGTGCCCGATTGCAACGGCGGCTCGAGCGTTTTTGACGGCGTTGCGTATCTTCCCGAGCTTGAAGGCTCGCGCGATACTTGTATTTTGCAGGCGGACGGCAAAGAGGGCATATACATCGCCGAGCTTGACATTGATATGCTTCGCGAATACCGTGAAAGAGAAGTGCACGGAAACGCATACCGCCGTCCCGATAAGTATAAACTATTGCTTGATAATATGATTGAAAAGCCGTTTATTCGTGATGACCGAAGACAGCAAAGTGATGTATGATCGGAATTTATTTTTTCGGCGCAGCCGCGGCGTTTTTTTGATTTTCAAGAACAGGAGACATTTATGATAGAAAATATTGTTACCGTAAGGCTTAATGTTGACGAGGAGCTTACGATAAAAAAGAACACACTTCGCGGCGTAAACGCCGAGAACGGCAAGCGTATCGTTATCGTTACGGGTATCCACGGCGACGAGCTGGAGGGGCAGTATATCTGTTATCAGCTTGTGAAGAAGATAACGGCGAATATGGCGAACCTCACGGGTATCGTTGATATATACCCCGCGGTGAATCCACTCGGTATGGAATCGGTCTCTAGAGCGTTCCCGATGACGGGACTGGATATGAACCGCGTTTTTCCGGGGTCGAATATCGGCTCTATTGCCGAAAATATCGCGAAAAAGCTCGTTGAGGATATTAAGGGCGCGGATATGTGCGTGGACATACACTCAAGCAATATCTTTATCCGCGAGATACCGCAGGTGCGCGTTCGTCCCGAGAACGGCGACTTTCTTATGAAATACGCGAAGCTCCTCAATACCGATATGGTGTGGGTGCATGAATCGGGAGCGGTCGGCGACGGCTCGCTCGCGGAGTCGCTCATTGCGGCGGACGTGCCCACGCTGGTGGTTGAAATGGGCGTAGGACAGCGTATCGACCTCGAATATTGCGATCAGCTCCTGCACGGTATTTTCAACCTGATGCACCATCTCGGCATCTGGGCGGAGGAGGAACATGGCATATCGCACCCCATGGTCTCGACGGACGGCGCGGTACACGTTATTCATTCAACGGGGAGCGGCATATTCGTGCCGACTGCGGAGCATAATATGTGGCTCGCGAAAGGCTCGGTCATCGGCGAGATCGTAACGCCGATCACGGGAACGGTAGAGCAGGAGGTCACCGCGCCGGTCGACGGAGTTATTTTTTCTCTGCGAGAATATCCGATAGTGTACGAGGGCAGTGTTATCGCCCGTATGCTGAGTATGTAAAAATTAAAATTTAAAAAAATGAAACCAAATTGGAATTTATTCGGTATTATATATGAGAGCGTAACCCGCCGACATCATACTATAATTCCGGCAGTACTTGACTAATTTGCCGAAAAGTGGTACAATAAGCTTGAGCAACAGAATTATTATGAAAAGGCGGAGCTATGAAAGACAGAATTTTTGAATCCAAGGAAGATTATCTTGAAACTATCTTGATCTTGCATAATCGCAACGGTGAGGTGCGCTCGGTTGATATTGCCGCGGAAATGGATTTTTCCAAGCCGTCGGTAAGCGTAGCGATGAAAAACCTCCGCGAGGAGGGCTGCATTTCCGTTGACAAAAACGGATATATTACGCTTACGAAATCGGGACTGGAGATCGCGGAGCGTGTATACGAGCGGCATTTGCTGTTTACGAGCTGGCTTACCTCTATGGGCGTACCGGAGGATATAGCGGCGGAGGACGCGTGTCGTATCGAGCACTGTCTTAGCGTGGAGAGCTATGCGGCGATAAAGAAGTACGTGCAGAAGCACGGAGAGGGAATGCCGAAGTAACTCTTTTGCCGGTGTTCCCGTATTGAAACAAGGGGGAATACCGAATGAAAAAGAGAATTATTGCAGCAATTACAGCCGCATTGTCTTTGTTGTCGCTTACGGCTTGTGGCGAACAGCCCGTAAACGTCAGTGGAGGTATGGTCGCAGGCAAACATGAGCGGACTTTAATGTCGCCTATCGAGGTGACAACGGATAATGTGCTCAACTCCGTCCGTCTGTTCGACGCGGTGACGGCGAGCGAGGAGCTGCACAACGGTATGTTCAGTCCGCTTTCGCTGAATATGGCGCTCGGTATGCTTGCCGAGGGAGCGGAGGGCAGCACTAAAGAGGCGCTTGATAAGTATCTCGGAACGGACGACTACGGCACGTTCGCCGAAAGCTATATGAAGCTTGCAAAGGAGAACTACAACGGCAAGAGCGGCAAGGACGACAACTATTTCGAGATCGCGAACTCGTTCTGGGGCGACGGCGCTTTTCCGTTCAAAGAGGATTACAAGAATGCGGTAAAGCAAAAATTCGGCGCGGAGATATGCAATATGGACTTCGGCGAGACGGACAAGGTCGTAGGCGAGGTCAACCGTTGGGTATCGGACAAGACCCACAAGATGATCCCGAAGCTGCTGGAGGATATCGCTCCCGAGACCGTCGCGATACTCGTCAATACTGTCTACTTTGAGAGCGCATGGGTCGAGGAGTGGGATTACAACGCGGACAGCAAGGACACGTTTACGCTGTTCGACGGTTCGACAAAGGAACTCGCGCTTATGCGCAGCAGCGGCGGCGCGTACTTCGAGAACGACAAGGCGACCGCGTTCAATTACCGTTACAAAAACGGTCTGGAGTTCATAGGGATACTGCCCAAGGAAACGAGCGAGTTTACGCTTGAAGGTCTTGATATACCGTCGCTGCTGGAGAGCAGGAGCTATGAGTACGACGTTTCCGAGCGTATGCCCAAGCTGACCTTCGATACCAATCTTCCGCTTGCCGACGCGCTGTGCGCGGCGGGGCTGTCGGAGTTGTTTGACGCGGATACCGCCGACCTTTCGGGTATGTCCGAGGCAGAGCTTTGGATATCGGATGTTCTGCAAAAGACGCGTCTGGAGCTTGACGAGCACAAGACCAAGGCCGCCGCGGCAACAGCGGTAATGCTAAACGGCGGCATGGCTATGCCCGAACAGAGAGAGCGTAAGGAGGTCTTTCTCGACCGCCCGTTCGCGTTCCTTATATACGATCCCGCGCAAGAGCTGATAGTGTTTATGGGCAAGGTCACGAAGCCGTAAGGGGGTAGTCGAATGAAAGAAAGAATTATCTCCGCGGTTGCGGCTATACTCGCGCTCGCCCTGACTGTCGGCTGCTCCGAAAACGGTGTTAATGACGCCGACATAATTATCGGCGGCGCGGAGCACACCGCGCTCAGCCCAATTGAGGTGACTTCAGACAATGTTCAAAACTCGATACGCGTGTTCGACGCTGTGACCGCGGACAAGAAAAACAGTATGTTCAGCCCGCTGTCGCTGAATATGGCGCTCGGGCTGCTCGCCGAGGGCGCTGAGGGAGGCTCTAAGGAAGCGCTCAACAGGTACCTCGGAACGGACGACTACGGAGCGTTCGCCGAGAGCTATATGAAGGTCGTTAAGGAAAAATATGATGTCAATTCGGGACTTGACGGCGAAAATAAGAACGTTTTCGAGCTCGCAAATTCGTTCTGGGCGGACAAGAACACCGCGTTCAAAGAAGAATATAAGAGCGATATAACTCGGAAATTCGGCGCGGAGGTTCGCAATCTCGACTTCGGCGACAAGAACGGCACAATAAAGGAGATCAACGGCTGGGTCAAGGAAAAGACCCGTAAGATGATACCGTCGATAATAGCCGATTATCCGGACGATCTCAAGGCGGTGCTTATCAATACCATATACTTTGAGTCGCGCTGGAACGACGAATGGAATATTGATAAAAACTCTAAAGAAACGTTTACGCTGCTTGACGGTTCGGTAAAGGAGCTGCCGCTTATGCGAAAGCACGTCAGCGGCTATTACGAAAACGACGCGGCGACCGCGTTCAGATACGGTTACAGGAACGGACTGGACTTTATCGGGATACTGCCCAAGCAGACGGGCGATTTCACGATAGAGAGCCTTGACATACCGTCGCTGTTGGAGAACGAGACCTTTGACTACGATGTTTACGCAAAGATGCCGAGATTGAAATTCGAGACAAGTCTGCCGTTGTCGGACGCGCTTTCCGAGGCGGGGCTGTCGGAGCTGTTCAACGCCGATAATGCCGATCTTTCGGGGATATCCGACGATGTGTTGTATGTTACCGACGTGCTGCAAAAGACAAGTCTGGAGCTTGACGAGTACGGCACAAGAGCCGCGGCTGTTACGGAGTTTTTGGTAGGAGCAGCGCTGCCGCGCGAGGAAAGACACGTTGATCTTGACCGTCCGTTCGCATTTATGATATACGACCGCGAGGAAAAACAGATCGTTTTTCTCGGCAAGGTCACAGAGCCTTAAAGGGGGGTATAATATGAAAAAAAGAATTATCTCTGCGCTTGCGGCTACACTCGCGCTCGCCCTGACTGTCGGTTGCTCCGAGAACGGAGGCTTGTACTCGGCGGCGAACGGCGGACAAGGCTCCGTTAATTCCACAGACTCGACAAGTTCAACGAGTTCAGCAACGAGCAGCGAAAGCACATCATCTTCGTCGAGTATGGAGAGCGCTGTGCAAAGCAGCTCCGATAAAACCGAGAGCAGTTCACAGGAGGAGAGCGGCGCCCCCGAGCCTGTTGAAGTAAGCAGCTCGGCTAACGGAGGGGAAATAACTCCCGTGGAGCTTACCGCCGATAATATGCTCACCTCCGTGCGTTTATTTGACGTTATCAGTCAAGGCAAGGATAACAGTATGTTCAGCCCGCTATCACTGAATATGGCGCTCGGGCTGCTCGCCGAGGGCGCGGGCGGCGGTTCAAAGGCCGCGCTCGATACATATCTCGGCACGGATAATTATTCCGATTTCGCTGACGGATATATGCAGATCGTCGAGAGCCAATATAATTACGTTTCGGAATACGATAAGGATTGGAAAAACGTTTTCGAGCTTGCAAACTCGTTCTGGGCAAATAACAGCCTCCCGTTCAACGAGGATTACAAAAACAGGCTGACGGAAAAGTTCAAAGCGGAGGTCCGCAATATTGATTTTGGGAACAAGGAAAAGGCGCTGGGCGAGATAAACGGTTGGGTAAGCGAAAAGACCCACAAGATGATCCCGACGATAATCAACGATTATTCGGACAATATCGCGGCGGTGCTTATCAACACAATATACTTCGAGTCGGCGTGGAGAGAACAATGGTTCGTGAACGAGGACAACAAGCAGACGTTCACGCTGTCCGACGGCACGTCAAAGGAAATTCCGCTTATGCATAACGGCGGCGACAGCTATTTCGAGAACGACAAGGCGACGGCGTTCAGCTGCCGTTACATCAACGGTCTGGAGTTTATCGGAATTTTACCCAAGCAGACGGGCGATTTCACGATAGAGAGCCTTGACATTCCGTCGTTGCTCGAGAGCGAGAGCTATGAATACGACGTAAACGCGGCAATGCCGAGACTGGAATTCGAGACAGAGATACCGCTTACCGAAACGCTTAAAGCGTTCGGCTTGTCGGAGCTGTTCGATCCCGAGAACGCGGACTTTTCGGGAATTTCCGAAGTTCAGCTGTTCGTTTCGGACGTTCTGCAAAAGACCAAGCTCGAGCTTGACGAAAACGGCACAAAGGCAGCAGCGGTCACTATGATCGTGACAGACTGCGCGGCGGCAATGCCGGTAGAGCGCGAGAAAAAGGAGGTCACGCTCGACCGCCCGTTCGCGTTTATGATATACGACAGCGCGGAGGATCAGATCGTATTTCTGGGCAAGGTCACCAATCCGCAATAACACATAAAGTGAGGGAGAATTCTTGAGGATTATTTGTCTTATCGAAAATACGGCGGTAAATGAAAAGCTGTTTTTTGAGGAGGGAATGTCGTTTTTTGTCGAGTACAACGGCAGAAACTACCTTATCGACACGGGATTGACGGGAAAGGCGGTCGAGAACGCAAAGCGTATGCGGCTGCCGATAAACGACGTCGACGCGGTTGTGCTCACGCACAGCCATTTGGCGCACACGGGCGGTATCGACCAGATAATGAAGATCAACCCGGGCGCGGACATCTACCTCCGCGTGGGCGCAAAGACCGAGGTATTCAGGAAAAACGGCTTGTTCAAGTCCGCGGTGGGGCAGGGCAGAGGGTTCTTCAAGAAGTACGCCCACAATCTGATTTTGTTCAACAGCTTTTCGGAGGTCTGCGAGGGCTTTTACTTGGCGAGCTGCGAGGACTTCGATGAGAAGAGCATAAACCCCGACCGCAGCTATTTCGCGATATCGGAGGAGGAAAAAAAGCCGCAGCCGTTTGACTTCTCGGATGAGAGCTTTGCGGTCATCTTTCCGAAAAAGCGCAAGGCGGACGGGCTGGTGCTTATCGGCGGGTGCTTTCACTGCGGCGCGGCGAATATGCTCGAGACCGTTCAGCGGCGCTGGCACGATATTCCGATACTCGCGGTGATCGGTGGTTTCCACTTCGCGGGCAGCAACCCCAAGACGCTCAACTGTTCCGCGGATTACGTCACGGCGCAGTCGCGCGCGATCAAGCTGTCGGGCGCGGAAAAGGTCTACGCCTGTCACTGCACGGGCTTTCGCGGCTTTGATCTCATGGACGAAATGCTCGGCGACAGAATACTGTATTTCGGCGGCGGCGAGGCTCTGGAATTCTGATAATAACAAGGAAAGCTCCCTTGATAACAGGGGAGCTTTTTATTGACAATTTCCGACAAATATGGTATAATGAAGCTGCCGGCTTACACCGAGCCTTTTACGAGGGGAGGTGAACAAATGGTACATTTATTAAATCTGTTGATTTCCGTCGAAGCGGGACTGCTCGTAGAGCTTATCCGCAAATGGCTTGATGGCGGCGACAACCGGTAAGCAAAGCCTGTCTCGTGCGCGCGTGCGTACATAAAAAAGTCCCCCGGGTAAGATTTGACCGTCTCCCGGGGGCATTTTTTTAAACAAATGGTACTTAAATCTGTTGAATTCTCTTTCCATATTTATTATATCACAACGATTTTGATTTGTCAAGTGTTTCCGCGAAAAATCCCCCGATCTCTCGGGGGATAAAACTATTCGTTTTTGATAAGCAAATCGAGCTAAAGGAATTAGCCGAGGAGCTGCAGAATGGACTGCGGCTGCTGATTTGCCTGAGCGAGCATAGACTGAGCAGCCTGCTGGAGAATGTTGAACTTGGTGTAGTTCATCATCTCGGACGCCATATCCGTATCGCGGATCGAAGACTCTGCTTCGGTCAGGTTCTCGGAAGTGGTGGTCAGGTTGGTGATCTTGTGCTCGAGACGGTTCTGGATAGAACCGAATGTAGCTCTTACCATAGAGGTCTTGTTGATAGCCTTGTCGATCTGATCGATAGCGTAGTTAGCGCTCTTCTGATCAGCGAGGGACAGGGAAGCGGTGTTCAGACCGGTGGAGCGGCTGGACAGGTCGAGGTTAGCAACGAGACTGCCCATGTCAGCCGTGCCGTCCTGATTATAGGAGAACGAGAAGTTTACGCTGTCCTTGGTTCTTGCACCTGTCTGGAGGGTGAGGTTGTCGGTGTAAGTAAGAACACCGGTAGAGTTACCAAAGCTGTCTGCCTTGGAAACGCCAGCCTCTGCAACCTGAGCAGCCATAGTTGCAGCCTTGGGAGTTGCAACGGAGTGAACCGAAAGATCTTTCATTTCAGCATAGTTGTAAGCATCAACGTTTACACCAAATTCAATGTCACTTGTAGCTCCAGTCTTAGGACCAGCAGGTACCGCAGGAACATTAGTGGTTGCCTTGGTAACAGTAAACGAAACGTTATCAGTTGCAGCAAGTCCGCCCAGATTTGCTGTCAGACCCCAAGTAGCCGCGTCACCTGCTTTAATATCTACGGTTTTACCATTAGCGTCAGTAAGCGTAAGCTTCATATTAACGCCTGCGCCAGAAACAACACCTGTTACTGCGCCATCTGCCAGACCTGCAGCAGCAAATGCAGTGCTAAACGCATTTGCATCAGCAACGGCAAGAGTACCGCCAGCACCAGAAGCGTCATCATTAGTTATCGCTCCGGCTGTAAAAGTATCCTTTGTTGTCGCGGGAGTACCAGGAGCATCAATTGTACCAACAGTAAACTTACCCAAGGTAATATTTACATCGCCATCCTCATAAGTAACAACACCATCTGTGTCTACTTGAATTTTCGAATTAGCAGCCTCGTCGGTTATAGCTCCTGCAACACCGTCAGTATATGTGAACTTAAATTCAGCATCATCAAGTGCTTTCAAAGCGGTCTGCATATCAGCACTCATAGCATCATCGGTTATACCATCGTCAAGTTTAAAGCTAACCTTACCAACCATGTCTGCCTGCGAAATCTTGTCTTCGTCTGCAATGGAGAAAGCTTTCTTTGTTCCATCATAGTCTTCATCAAGACCAACGTTTTTGGGAGCATAAGTCTTCTGTGCGGAGTTCTCAAACTGGATAGTAACAGTATCGCCTTTCTTAACGCCGCCATTCTTCATTTCATCAAAAATAGCGTTGGTAACAACGATATCTTCACCGGTCATCGGGTCTTTGCCCGCGATAACCTCAAAGCCGCCCTTACCGGAAGCATCAGTTCTGTCAACAGGACGAGCCTCGAGACCGGAAGCGCGTGCGCCGTCAACTATATTGCCGTCTGTATCGGTTACAGTGTCAGCTACCCAACGCTCGCCGTCGAACATAAAGGTAACGTTCAAGGTCTGCTTATCAGCAACATCTACGCCTACCGCATCCCAAACAGCATCAGCCTTAACCTTATCATAAGTAGACTGATCAACAAGTGTGTGCTCCTGATCTGCGCTGATATCGGTAGCCTTTTGAGCAAGGACAGTCTCGGTCACGCCGTTAGCGTAACGGAACTCGCCGTTCTGTGCAACAGTACCGTCAGCCATAACGCCGCCGTTGAGAACAACTGTACCGTTGAAGT
>CANDVA010000027.1 GCA_947389015.1 uncultured Clostridia bacterium
AAAAACTTGCTAAAATTCTTTGCGTAAATTGTGTCAAGTGATATTGACAAAATCAGATCATCGTCCGCGAAAAGCTCTGACCACAAGCCCGCTGCTTGCTTAATATCGCCGACGTTTTTGTAGTAGTTTGGGTACGCCGTCCTAAGAATTTCCATAATCTGTACTGTATCCCGGTACGTCAATTTCTTTAGCCTCCTGTTCGTCAAGCTCTCTAAGCAAATCCGTGAACGGATTGCCTGAGTTAGACGCGCCCTGCGGTTTGCTTTGCGAGGACGGTCTGCATTTAGTCTGCTCCTCCTCGTATCGCGATACCACCCAGTTCAAGATCGCTCTGTAATCGCACTTGTATGTTTTCCCCGATTGTCCCTTGTAGTTGTCAAGTATCTCAATGCACCTCTTTGCGCCTTGTTCTCCGAGTTTCGTAACGAGTGACGAATATTCGTCATTGGTCATACTGACAAACTCGGCGAATTTGCGCTTTTCGGGTTCGTTCTTTTTCTTGACATCAACAGGGGGTTCGGCGGGTTCGCGCGCGCGCGCGTGTATGCTCTCTGCTTGTCTGCTTATCTGTCTATCTGTCTTTAATAAAGAAGCTGTGTCGTTGGTTTGACGTTGGTTTGTCGTTGGTTTGACGTTGGTTTGACATTCCGCTTGCCGTTGGTTTGTCGTTTGTTTGTCGTTTTGCTTGTCGCACGCTCCCTCACAATCGTAGTCAAGCAGTGTTATAATGCTGTTTTGCGGGGTTGAATTTATTGCTATTTTGTTTGTCGATTTCAAACGCTCCAACGCCGTCCTTGCTTGTCGAATTGTAACGCCGCATTTTCGCGCGAGCTCTGAAACGCTTGTCAACACTTGTCCGCGCTCCAGATGGACACTTCCAACATCGGCAGCTTTGTATTTTGCCGCAAGCCTCAACCGTATGTAAACCAACAGCGCGACATTATCATTATACCACGCCCACTCGTTGAGGTTGTCAGGCAATTTTATAAATCCCATATTGCCACCTACTTTAACGAGATCGGCGCAATGCGCGGCGCGTTCTCAGTGTGGGGAGCGGCTTTCGGCGGTGTTCCTTGTGGCTGTCCTGTTTCCAAAAAGCGGCGCAAACTGTCAGTATTTACCAAGATTTTGCGTCCTGCACGAACGGAAATAACATTTCCCTCTGCCGCCCAGCGGCGTACACAGTGGGGACTTAACCCGTAAATATCAGCGGCGGTCAAAATAGTCTCCATTCGGGGATTTTTCATAGTATTTTCCATACGTCATTCCCCCTTGTTTTCCTTGATGTATTTCTTGACACCGCGCAAAGCCGCTCGTGCGCTCTTTATCCGGGCATTTTGCTGCCGCAAGTAAATAAGCGCTTCGCTTACGTTTAAAGGCAGATAATAACCGTCGTGCTCCCAATCTGAACAGATAGGCGCGCCCTGCTCACGTTCGCGCTGAACCCAGCGACGACATTCGCGCGGTTTAATGCCCTTTCGCTCCGAGAGAGTTTTCATCAGGATAGCATTTGACCGTCCTACGGGTATAAAATCTGAAATATTCAAAATTTCCTCACTTTCCGATTGCAAAGCTCCGAAAAATGTGTTATAATAACATTGGAGCTTTTTAACCTAATTTACCTGTGTTAGAGTTCCGTCTTGCCGTTCGGTGTTCCAGCACCGAGCGGCTTTTTAATTTTCCGAAGCTGCTTTTTCGGCGTTCTTGGTATGCTCTCCCGCCTTCTTTTCCCAAAAACGGCGGTTGTACTCGCGTACGCGCTCTTTATTCTTGGCACGCCATTTTTTGTAGTATTCCCTACGTGCTTGAATAGCTGCGTTTTCTGTTGCTTTACTCATAAAATCACCACCTTTAATAAAATAAAAACTGAATTTCTTTTTACTTTCTCTTGACAAATGCACTTTTATGTGCTATAATGAGTATAACACAAAAATAAGCAAAAGTCAATAGTTTTTTCTGGTTTTGAAAAAATGCAAATATAAGTGCGCGATGGAGAGGTAGCATTATGGTAAACGAGAAGAAAATGGGTAGACCTAAACGCGAAAAAAGCCCCTTTAATGATATTTTTCGTGAATTGACGAAAGGCGAAACGCAAAACGAAACAGCGGCAAAAATCGGAGTAGCACGCCAGAATATTTCAAAATGGATTTCGGGAGAAACGGCTCCAGACATCATTACGCTAGGGAAAATTGCAAGTGCTTACAATGTTTCAACCGATTACCTTCTAGGACGTTCCAAGAGCAAAGATACAGAGCAAACTGAAAAAAAAGCAGTGTGTGATTATTTGGGGCTTTCAGAAGATGCCATTGGTTATATACAGGAAACTAATACGCTTTGGAGATGTAAAATTGATAATGAAGCATATTTAGAAAAACTTTTTTCAACCAAAACTTTTAGAGAAATACTGAATGAGCTTATCCATATTGAAGATTATGGTTATAAACTACGGCAGCACGCTCAAGACATTGCCAAAAAAAGGGCAAGCGGCGAGAAATACAATGATATTTTAGGAGAAATACTTCTTACAGGTGTGTGGTCAAATTTACCGCTTATAAAAAGTGATATTATGTATTTAACATCACACTTAATTACAGAGATAGAAAGTAATATAAATAAAGCCCTAGACGATGAGAGCCTTAAAGCGTTAGAAGAAATTAATAATTTTTTTTCCGAAAGAGCTTGCACGTTTAGGAGCAATAATAAAAAGGACTGTGACCCAAATGGCTAACATCACCCCGCGCCGCGACAAGAACGGCAACATAACAAGCTACACTATCCGAGTATATCACGGCTACGATAACAACGGAAAGCGTTTGAAGCCGTTCACAACATCATACAAACCCGAAAAGGGAATGACTGAAAAGCAGATCGCAAAAGAATTGAACCGCTTTGCTGTGAAGTACGAGGAGCAGTGTACGCGAGGTTATAAGCTTGACAATAAACAGACGTTCGCGGAGTATGCCGAGTACGTCATTCAGCTGAAAGAGCGCAGCGGGGTAAAGCACAACACGATCTACTCATACCGTAAGCTGGCGGAGCGCATAAATCAAGGTATCGGACATTTAAAGCTCAATGATATCCGACCGCAGCACCTTAACGAACTATATTCACAGCTTGCCAAGAGCGGCTTACGAGAGCGCACGGGCATAGCGGCGGCTAGACATCTGTCAAGCGGAGAAACGATCTTAGCCGCTCGCCTAAAATCGCTCGATATCGCTCACAAAGCCGTTGCTCAAAGGGCGGGAGTAGCAGTAAATACCTTTGCTAACGCGGTTCACGGAAAGAACATAGCCGCCGATAAAGCGGACGCAATCGCGGCGGCATTGGGCGAGAGCACCGCTGCATTGTTCAATGTGCAAAAGAATATGCAGCCGCTCTCAAATAAGACGATCTTGGAACATCACCGCTTTATCTCCGTTGTTCTCGCGCAAGCCGAAAAGGAACTGCTGATCCCGTACAATCCCGCCTCAAAGGCAACGCCGCCCAAAGTTATAGCAAAGGAAGCGAATTACTTTGAAGTGGACGACATAAAGCGTATACGCGACTGTTTAGAGCAAGAGCCGATAAAATGGCGAGCGGCTGTTCATTTGCTGCTCATCACGGGAGCGCGGCGCGGTGAGATACTGGGCTTGAAATGGAACTGCGTTGATTGGCAAAACGAGCAAATTTATATCTGCAATAATCTGCTGTACACGTCCGATCGGGGAATATATGAAGATACGCCCAAAACGGCAAACTCGCAGCGTTACATAAAGCTGCCAGGTCAGACTATGGAACTGTTGAGAGAATATCGGCGCTGGCAGTTGGAGCAGCAAGCCGCATACGGCGACAAATGGCAGAATACGGGCTTTGTATTCACGCAGGAGAACGGCGCACCGATGAACCCCACCAGCTTGACAAGCTACTGCACCGACTTCTCCAAGCGGTACGGGCTGCCGCATATTAACCCGCACGCGTTCCGCCACACAATGGTCAGTGTTCTATACTTTAACGGCGTTGACAGTATAAGTATAAGCCGCCGCTTAGGTCACAGCAAGGTCAGCACGACAACCGACAAATACGGGCATATAATGCGGAAAGCCGACGAAGCAGCCGCGAACTGCATTGCAGATGTGATATTCGACGAGCCTAAAGAGAAGAACGCCAAAATCTCATAATCAACAAGCCGCTCGATCTGAAATTCGAGCGGCTATTTTTCGTATTGTTCGGTATCGTTTAATGAAATTTTATAAAAATGGCGCACAAACGGCGCACGAAAATTTAATTATGCACCTTAACTATTGCCTGCCCCAAAACAAGAAAACCCGCTCAACCCTAACGGTTAAGCGGTTTCATTGTGGCACGCCAGGAGGGATTCGAACCCCCGACCCTCTGGTTCGTAGCCAGATACTCTATCCAGCTGAGCTACTGGCGCGTACTGTTGCAGAGTAACTCCAACAACAATAATAATTATAACACTTTTAAACAGATTTGTCAAGAGTTTTTTTAAAAATTAGAAAAATTTTTATTCGCCATAATGGTCAGTACCGTTGCATATTGCTTTGTACCTTTGGAGGCAGATCTTCCCATTCAACTTCGCACCATGAAAGAACTCCCCTTATCGGCGCGTATTCCAGTTTCAGGTAAGCGTTGTCTTTCAGAATATTATCAGCGCCGAAAGTAATCTCTTTTTCATGTCCGTCCGAGGAGTAGCTTTCCAGAGTGTAAAGATATCTCATATTGCCGGTCAGATCCACGACACCGCCGTCTGAGTGATTTTCTTCGCGTTTTGCATTGTCGATCTGTGTATAATATGCGGCTTTTGGAGGATAGATCAGAAATATCCCCGCGCCGATCAAAGCGGCAATCCCCAAAATGATGCCGATAAAAATTTTTTTCATAATACTCATCCCTCACTCCCGAGCCATTACTTCCTCGGCTTCGTTTTCCGACAGCACATCGTTATCGAGCATTGCCTGCAGAACCTGCCCGAGACGCTGCTTCGCAAGCTCCGGCTCCTCATCGGGCGAATAGGCACTCGGCGCGTTTGGCAGTCCCGCGAGCATCGCGCACTCATACTCGGAAAGCTCCGAGGGCGATTTATCAAAGTAACCTCGCGCTGCGGCGGTGATACCGTAGTAGTCGCTGCCAAAGTAAATCGTGTTCACGTACAGCTCGAATATCTCGTCCTTTGACAGCGCGTTTTCCAGCTCAAATGCTGCGTAGACCTCAGCAAATTTACGTTCGATCTTCTTCTCCTGCGTGAACCAAAGGTTTTTGGCGAGCTGCTGAGTGATCGTGGAGCCGCCCTGTTCAAACGACAGCGATTTGATATCGTACAGCAGTGCCCGCGCTATCGACTTCAAGTTGATGCCGTTGTGTGTGCGAAATTTTCTGTCCTCGACCGAGATGACCGCGTCTATGTAGAAATCGGGCAGCTCGGATATTCTCGCGAAATCATCCTTCGCCTGCAACTGAGCGACAAGAGCGTCGACAGGATGTTCGGTTTTGGCGTTGTTCCACATTACTGCGCCCTTTATTGCGAAAAACGCGGTTACCGCCACACAAAGTGCCGCAACGATACCGACAATACTAAAAATCGTTCTTATAATTTTCTTTTTTGTTTTCATGATTACTCCTCGCGATCAGTCCCGCTGCCTTGCCGCCCATTCTCGAAGCGAACCATATGATTACGAATACTATCGCGGCGGGAATTGCGGCAAGCGCGAGTATTATGCCGAATGTTTTGTGTGTGGCCTTTTCAAGCTTTTGCTTCATTGCTGAGTCCTCCCGTATAATGTTTTATTTTGTTATTTGTAAATTTCGCTTGTTTTTGCGAATTTCAGACCGTAGTTTTTGAACAGCGGCTCGTCTTTAAATCTTCCGAGCGTGTTTTCGTTTTTGAATTTGATATATCCGTCAACGCCTGTTGCAATAAGGCTTTCGCTTTCAAACGATGTCATGTTCTCCGTCGTACATACATAGAACACGGGCGCATCGTCAAATGCCGGCAGCGCCGTTTCGGAACGCCAGGTGTAATATTTATCGGGTGCGTACTTCAAAAACGCGATCTTGTGCCGTTCCGTAAATCCGTTTTCAATTCCTCCGTGGTCCGCGGCTTTCAGCGCGTCTTCGGTGAGGAATACTTTCAGTTCTTCGGCAACCCTTTCGTTGAGCGTGTTTGGCAGCAAATACAGCCGCACGCCATCCCAAGCCTCGTCGATGCTGCCGTCGAGCGGTCTTAAGCCGATTTCCTCAAGATATGACGGAGATACGGCAAAATACCAGAACCCGTCCTTGGGAACGTTCTTGTAAACGCCGCCGGATTTCCAATCGTTCAGTATGTCCTTGCCATAATACTCAGTTTCAGCAAGCATTACGCCGTCCTCGCGCTGGACCGCTTTGTACCAATTAAACATATCCGCGCGGAACTCATCGAAATCTCCCTCAAAGAAAAACTCTTTAAGCGCGTAATATTCGGGAACATCCGCTCTGTTCAGCAGTTGCGCCGCAAGCACCCCTGCTGCGATAACGACTGTTCCGACAACTGCCGCAAGGATCGCTTTTGCTTTCATGATCCACCTACTTCCCGTTGCCGCTGACTATACCCAGATAACTGCGCGAGGTGATCTTGTAGAACAGCACGTACATCAGCGCAAACACCACGAAACTGCTTATCGTCATCATTCCGAACAGCCCCGTATCCGTCATATCAAACAGCCGCAGCATCCGCGACAGTATCGGGAACGCGAACGCCATATGCATACCCGCCGCCGCGAGCGGCAGAAAGAATACCGTAAGCACCTGCGAGTTTATCGTGGACTTAACCTCGCGGCGGCTCATTCCCACCTTTTGCAGTATCTCAAACCGCGCCGCGTCCTCAAAACCTTCGCTTATCTGCTTGTAGTACATTATCAACGCCGCCGAGAGGATAAACACGCCGCCCATTAAAATGCCAAGGAAGAACAGCCCGCTGTAAATGCCGTAGTAGCTGTCACGGAGAGTTGCGCGCGTGTCAATATCTATCGCCATGTCGTATTCCTGTGTTAATACCCCCGTGACGTCATACGAGTTCAGCATATCGCAGACCTGCTGTATTTCGGGCAGATCGCTCTCGCTGTCGGAGATATTGAAATTATATGTGATATAAAGCGAACGTCCGATCTCCGATAACTGATATTGAAATATCTCGTTAAGCACCGAAATATCCTTTACAAAGAAATATACGGGTATCTCAATTGTCGAGTACAACTCCTCCTCGTCAAACTTCAGGCTTTGCTCTATCGGGATAATGTTGAATTCTCCGACGTCGCCGATAGTGAGCCTGCCCATATGCTTGACGTGCTCGGTCAGCGGCTCGTAAACTGCGATATCTCGTTCGCCGAGCGTAATGCCAAGTTCTTCTACCTCGTCGAATTCCTCAATAAGGTAGAAGTTTCCCGAGACATAATAATTCGATTCCTCGGTATCCCCGTCGGGGTCGGGAAGCGGAACGCCCATATAATCGCGCAGCATATCGGTGCCCAGTCCCAAACGGTGCTGTATATACTCGCCGTGCGGAGCACTCGGATATCCGTAGTCCTTGACGGCTTTATTTATCGTCTCATAGAGTTTATCAAAGTCCTTAACGTCCTCGTGAATGTAAGAGGTCGTCATTATGTCATATGGGTACTTACGTTCAACAAAGCCGTTGACGCCGATAAACAATGAGGTTGTAGACGAGATAGTAACTAATACCATAGTCGCCAGAATGCAGATAGATGCCAGTCCCGCGCCGTTTCTGCGCATACGGTAAGCCATCTGCGAGATCGAAACAAAGTGATTGGTCTTGTAGTAGTATTTCTTGTTTTTTTGCAGAATTTTGCACATCACCACGCTGCCCGCAATAAACAGCAGATAGGTGGCGATAATCACCATAATCACCGCGAACATAAACGCGACAAGAGCAACGTCTGGGCGTTCTATCGTCACCGCCATATAGTAGGCGAAACCGAGCAGTATCAGCCCGATGACAGCTCCCGGGATATTAGTGCGCGGAGGTCGCTCACCCGTATTCTCTGAGTGCAGCAGCTCAACGGGACGCGAGAAGAAAAGCTGCCGAAGCGAGTTCATAAGTATCGCGGCAAACACGATAGCGAACCAGATGATCGCTCCGATTATCGACGGGATATCCACCGAAAACGTGTACACAAGCTGCTCGGCGAGCATACGGGTAGCCAACAGCTCCGCGAGCTTGGAAAACAGCATTCCGAATCCCAGCCCCGCGACTATCGAGACCGCGTACATCAGCAGCGTTTCCCATATCAGTATCCGTGCTATCTGTAATTTTCCGAGACCCAGGATATTGTACAGTCCGAATTCGCGCTTGCGCCTTTTAATAAGGAAAGAGTTGGTATAGAACAAGAAAATAGCCGAGAATATCGCCATTACGATAATGCCGATAGCAAGTATCTCGCTCATTCCGGTGCCGCCCTTCATTTCCGAGAGCAGGGGGTTCCCCGCGAGAAAGCCGATAATATAGAAGATCATGACCATAAGCGACGAGGTGAGGATATACGGCGCGTACGCTCTGCCGTTCTTTTTTATCCCGACAAACGCGAGTCGTGAGTAGAGCGTAGTCATACAGCCTCACCTCCCGCGGACATTACCGTAAGAGCGTCTGAAATTTTACGGTACATCTGATCTGCAGAACCGTTTCCGCGATATATCTGATGGAACACCGAGCCGTCGCGGATAAACAGCACTCTGCGCGCGTGCGACGCGGCTTTTACGGAATGCGTTACCATAAGAATAGTCTGTCCCCGCGCGTTGATACCGCCAAACAGCTTTAAAAGCTCGTCGCTGGACTTGGAGTCGAGCGCGCCCGTGGGCTCGTCGGCGAGGAGTATCTTCGGATCAGTGATTATCGCGCGAGCAACCGCGGTACGCTGCTTCTGACCGCCCGATATCTCATACGGGAACTTCGTAAGCAGCGCGGATATACCAAGCGATTTAGCCACCGGAATCAGTTTTTCCTCCATATCGCGGTACTTCATTTCGCGCAGAACGAGCGGCAGCAGTATGTTATCCTTGACGGAAAACGTGTCAAGCAGATTGAAATCCTGGAACACAAACCCCAGATTATCACGCCTGAACGCAGACATCTCGCCCTCCCTTATCTTAGTGAGATCGCTCCCGTCGAGGATAACGCTGCCCGCGGTAGGTCTGTCGAGCGCGGCGAGTATATTCAGCAGGGTGGTCTTACCCGAGCCGCTTTCGCCCATTATAGCGATAAATTCGCCTTCCTCTGCAGAGAATGAAACATTTTTAAGCGCCTCGACCTTATTTCCGCCGAAACGCTGTACATAGGTTTTTTTGATATTGTTGACTTCAAGCAGTGCCATAATATTGTAAAACTCCTTATTTATATAGGAGAGCAGGGGAGGGCGGTTTTTAGGATAATGTGCTGTGTGTATGCGGCTTAGGTTTTTATGCACCCTCCGCTCTGTTCTCTGTTTACTATTATAACACAGCCGAAAATAATTCGCCATTTATTTATCTTACATTTTTCTTACATTTTTGTAAGATTGCCCGCGTGAGTTTATATTATGTGTTTATTATAGCATAGTTTAAGATTTTTTGCAAACATTGTGTAAGTTAAATCGGAATATAGCGCAGTAACACTATGACCCCAAAATCGGGATTCCAAAGGGACTGGTCCCTTTGGCGGGATGCAAGGGCAGAGCCCTTGCCGGGTTCGGGCAGAGCCCGAAACGCCGCAAAGCGGCAAAAAAAAGCGCTAAAAGGGCTTGGGGAAAAACTCTTGTTTTTCCCCAAATCAAGGATTTTGCCAACAGGCAAAATCCTTGATCAATTACCTTTTTCTGCCAGTGACAGAAAAAGGTAATCCGCGCTCCGAGCAACACCTTACTGGTATAAATCCTGATTTGCTTTAAAGCCTTTTCGTAATATTGCCCAAAAAACAAACAAAAAAATTGTACAAAACTCCGCCCTTGTAAGTTGACAAAAATGTGTTATAATTAACTCATACCAATAAAACAAATCAGCCTTTCAGCTGTAAATTTAATACGGAGGTCACAATTATGAACTACGGTCATTTTGACGAGCAAAACAAGGAATACGTTATCACGCGTCCCGATACGCCCTCGGCTTGGGCAAACTATCTCGGCGACCCTAACTACGGCGCTATCATCTCGAATAACGCGGGCGGATACAGCTTTGAAAAGAGCGGCGCTAACGGGCGTATTATACGTTACCGATTCAACGGCGTTGCCAACGACCAGCCCGGACGGTACGTCTACATCAAAGACAGCGAAAGCGGCGAATACTGGAGCGGCTCGTGGGCTCCCGTTTGCAAGCCCCTTGACGAGTACAAGAGCGAGTGCCGCCATGGTACCGCGTACACCGTCATCTCCTCGGAGTACAAGGGCATAAAGTCCGAGGTGTCCTACTACGTTCCGCAGGGTCAGACCTATGAGGTCTGGGCGGCTAAGATCACCAATACAGACAGCAAGCCCCGCAAGCTTTCCGTAACGGGTTACTGCGAATTTGTCAACGATAACAACTACGAGCAGGATCAGGTAAATCTCCAGTACACGCTGTTCATTACCCACACCTACTTTAAAGGAAACTTCGTGCTACAGCGTCAGAACGAGCTTCAGGGCGGCAGATCGCGTTTCCTCGGCGTGGCGAAGGCTAAGGTTGACGCGTACTGCGGTGATCGTGACGCGTTTGTCGGCACTTACAGAAGTTACGCAAATCCTAAGGGGATCGAGGAAGGCTTAAAGGGCGACCTAAACTACTGCGGCAACTCCTGCGGCGCGCTCCAGACTGACATCGTATTGCAGCCCGGCGAGACCAAGGAGCTTACGTATATCCTCGGTCAGAAGGACGAAAGCACCGCAAAGGAGCTTATCGCCAAGTACGAAAAGGACGGCGTTGTAGAAAAGGAGCTTGACGAGCTCAAGAACTACTGGCACGGTAAGCTCGACAATCTTCAGGTCAACACTCCCGATCCCAATTTCAACAATATGGTGAACACCTGGAACGCGTATAACTGCTTTATCACGTTCATCTGGTCGCGCGCGGCTTCGTTCCAGTACTGCGGTCTGCGCAATGGCTTCGGTTACCGTGATACCGTTCAGGATATTCAGGGAATTATCCACCTCGCGCCCGAAATGGCAAAGGAGCAGATCGTGTTTATGCTGTCCGCTCAGGTAACAAACGGCGCGGGTCTGCCACTTGTCAAGTACACTCATAACGCGGGTCACGAGAATACGCCCGACGATCCCGAGTACGTTAAGGAGACGGGACACCCGTCCTACCGCGCGGACGACGCGTTGTGGTTGTTCCCGACCGTCGCCAAATATATCGGCGAGAGCGGAAACACCGCGTTCCTCGACGAGGAGATTTACTACGCGAACGACAGCGAAAAGGGCACGGTCTACGATCATCTCAAGAGAGCGATCTCGTTCTCGATGAACAATCTCGGCAACCACGGGATGCCCGCCGGTCTGCACGCCGACTGGAACGACTGCCTTCGTCTGGGCAAAAAGGGCGAGAGCACGTTCGTTGCGTTCCAGCTCGTTTACGCTATAAAGATACTGCGCGGCTACGCAGTCGAGAAGAACGATAACGAGTACGTGAAGTATCTCGACGAGATAAACTCGAAGCTTACCGATATCCTCAATGCCTGCTGGAATGAGGACAGATTTATCCGCGGCTATAAGGAGGACGGCGAGGTCATCGGCAAGCGCACCGATCCCGAGGCGTCGATGTGGCTCAATCCGCAGTCGTGGGCGGTCATCTCGGGCTTTGCTTCAAAGGAGCAGGCGACCGCGGCGCTTGACAGCGTAGAGCGCGAGCTGAACACGCCTTACGGCGCAATGGTAATGTATCCGCCTTATGTAGATCACGCGTTTGACGGCGCGCTTATGCACTGCTTCAACGCTTGTATAAAGGAGAACGGCGGTATATTCTCGCAGCCGCAGGGCTGGCTTATCCTCGCGGAGGCTAAGCTCGGACGCGGCGATATGGCGTACAAATACTGGACGGAGGCTGCTCCCGCGACCTATAACGACGAAGCTGAAAAGCGCGAGCTTGAGCCGTATGTATACGGTCAGTTTGTAGAGGGCAAGGACAGTCCTTTCGCGGGCAGGGCACACGTTCACTGGCTGACGGGCACTGCGTCCACGGTCATGGTAGGCACGACCGAGGGTATTCTCGGACTTAATCCCAATACAAAGGGCTTGGTTATTGACCCGTCTATACCGTCGGAGTGGAAGGAGTTTACCATGAAGAAGAACTTCCGCGGTCACAGGCTGAACGTTACCGTTAAGAACCCCAACGGCTCGCAGCACGGCGTAAAGTCCGTTACGGTAAACGGCGAAAAGCTACCCGAGAATCTTATCACCGAGAACATTCTCAAAGACGTAAACGAGGTAATTATTGAAATGTAATTAAAAAGCGAACAATAAAAAAACGCGGTTGTTGGTTCAGCCGCGTTTTTGTTGTGTTTAGATCACTTTTTAATGTACTTGTCAAGCAGTCTCGCGACGGTATTGACGTCGATAGGCTTGGAGGTGTGCGCGTTCATTCCCGCGTCTAGACACTTCTTCACGTCCTCCGAGAACGCGTCCGCGGTCATCGCTATGATGGGGATATCCTTGTCGGGGCGATCGCACGCGCGTATCGCCTCGGCAGCCTCGTAGCCCGACATAACCGGCATTCTGATATCCATAAGTATCGCCTTGTAATAGCCAACCTCGCTGTTCTTAAACATCTCAACGCAGATATTTCCGTTCTCGGCGTGGTCGATATCCAATCCCAGCTCGGACAGCAACTCGTTCGCGATCTCCCAGTTGAGCTCGTTGTCCTCTGCGAGCAGTATTTTCAAATTATCGAAGGTAACCTCGTCGTCGGGACGCTCTACGACATTATCAGCGTCTGCGGCAGACGGTGTTTCGCTGCTCATAAACTGTTTCAGTCCGTAGTACAACGTTGACTTGAACAGCGGCTTAGAGATAAATCCCGAAATGCCGGCCGCACGCGCGTCGTTCTCGATATCCGACCAGTCATATGCCGAGATCAGCAGAATAGGGATATCGTCGCCGAGCGTTTGGCGTATCTGCCGAGCGGTCTCAACGCCGTCGATACCGGGCAGCTTCCAGTCAAGCAGTATTATATGGTACGGGATATTGCTTTTCTGTTTCTGCGCGACCATTTTCACGGCGCTTTCTCCGTCGAGCGTCCATTCCGCCTCGATACCGATATTTTTCAGCGATTCCGCGGCACTGCGGCAGATCAGCTCATTGTCGTCAACGACCAGCATATGCCAGTTTGGAAGTATCATTTCCTCTTCGCGAATCTCCGCCTTTTCAAGGTCGAGCGTAACAAAGAAGTGTGTGCCCTTTCCGGGGGCGGTCTCGAGGTTTATCGTTCCGTCCATGGCGTCGACGATATATTTCGTTATCGCCATTCCGAGACCGGTTCCTTCGGTCTTGTGAACGCGCTTGGAGTCCTCGCGTGAGAACGCATCAAACACGCTCTTCTTGAACTCCTCAGTCATTCCGATACCCGAGTCCTGTACCTCGATGTTCACCTGTATGTAATTATTGCCCTTCTCCGACGGTTTTTGATACATTCTTACCTCAATAGAGCCGCCGTCGGGAGTGAACTTGACAGCGTTTGATAAGAGGTTGATGATAATCTGATTAAGGCGCACGCTATCACAGTATACGTTCTCCGTTTCGATATCATAAATGAACACGTCAAACTTCTGCCTCTTTGAACGAACCTGCGGCTGAACTATGCTGACGATAGACTCCATGACCTCTCTGAGCGAGATCTCGGACATTGAGAGGGTCATCTTTTCGCTTTCAATCTTCGACATATCCAGCACATCGTTGATAAGTCCAAGCAAATGCTTGCTCGACAGCGCGATCTTGCCCAGACAGTTTTCGACCTGTTGCTTGTTGTCTATATTCGCCGTCGCGATAGCGGTCATGCCGACGATAGCGTTCATAGGTGTTCTTATATCGTGCGACATATTGGACAGGAATTCGCTTTTCGCCTTGTTTGCGTGCTCCGCGTCCTGTCTTGCCTCAACCAGCATCTGCATCTGTTTGCGGCTGTTCCTGAAATACATGAAAAATATCAGACAGATCACCGACAGATTGATGACCATACACACCACAAAAAGCATTGTGCGGTCGTGGTCGAGTGCGTTTATTGTGCTATCCAGTTCTCCGTAAGGCATGACCGTCACAAGATACCATTCCGAATGAGCCAGCGGAGTGCAATAAATATGACTGCGCTCGTTAAGGATAGGCATTACGGACGAAAAGTCCTTGTGCTCCTCCATCGCGTCACGCAATTCATCTATGAATGCGTTCGCTCCGTCGTCTCCGTGCTCCGCAAATGTGGCGCGTATCCTTTCAAAGTAGTTATTCAGATCCAGGTCTATATTTTTTACTATAAAGCTTCCGTCGCGGCGTATGATATGCGAATATGTAAGCGTGTTATCAATGTCCAGCGACAACACCTCGTTTATATACGAAGCGGGGATTCCCGCGACAAGCGCAATGCTTTTTTCTCCGTTTTCCATCGGGTAAGCAGTGGGAATACCCATCATTATGATCTTTTCTTCCGTGCGTGAATGTCCCACGGCGATTTTCTTTTCTCCGTTACGCAGCGAACCCAGAAACGACGCGGTATCCTCCAGCTGCACCTCGTCGCCGTATATCATATGAAACTTGCCGTCCCAATCATAAAAGGCGAGATAATCAAAGCTGCGTATAGTGCCCTCGTGTTGGAGCTGCCCGATAAGATCTGAACCGTATTCAGCCTCCTCGGGCGGCAGATTTATGACCATGGTTTCAAGCTGATTCATACGAAGATTCATCGTGGTTTCAAAGTGCATGGCGATCTTTTCGCTCATGCCCTGCATATAGATAGTTCCTACATTGTTAATGACCTGCTGGCTTTCACGCTCCATTGTCAATACAAAAAAGGAAAGCGTGCCTACGATTACAGCAATAAGCAGAGCCAGACTGGCAAGCAGAAATCCGGCAGTTTTCTTTTTATTGGATGCTGTCAATTTGAACTCACCTCTGTAAATGATCACTCGTCAAGCTGTGCCAAAGCAGTTATTGTCATATCGTAATCGGCGCGCACCTGTTCAAGCAGCTCCGCGGCATTGTCTGCTACGCTGTTGCGAAGCGCTTCGGTAAGCTCGGAGGAGGACTTTTGAAGCTTGTCGAGCCCCAGATTTGCGCAAAGTCCTTTCAGCGTATGCGCCATTCTGAACGCGGTGGGATAATCCTTGCTGTTAAACGATGTGCTCAGATCTCCCATAGTTTTGTCGTTCAGAAATTTTCTTACAAATTTCCCCAACATTTTCTCGGAATTGCCCATTCTCATAAGAACGGCTTTGTAATCCGATCCAATCTCATTATAAAAGGCTTCTAATGTCATTGCTGTCCGCCCCTTTCATAAGTCCGTAAGCGTTCCCGGCGGGAACGAGCTTTCCGATAACGCCCGTATACCGCTGCGGCTCCTCAAGTGTCCACGTAGTGCGGCACACCAATTTATATGTATTGCAGTGGGTATCCGCGGGATAGCGGCGATGCTCCTCGGCAGTGTCGGTTATTCTGAATGTCTGCACGGGAGTTGCCTCACCGGGCTTTACTGTAATAAGCTGATGTACGTAAAACTGCACGATAGGCTGTTCCGCAGACATAGACCTGAACCTTGCCGACAAATCGGCAAGCGTTTTCTGACCGAATACGCTTATCAAGGTCTCATTATGCGTGGGATCGATGATCGTCTCCTCGGCGCCTAGAACCTCCGCACCGTTCGCGGACAGCGTGAGCATATCGGAGACCGCGTTGTACTCGAACGAGTATCCGCCCGTAATGCCTTCAAAGAAACGGTTCTTCATCTTTTCGTATTCCAGCAGATGCAGAAGCCTGTCGGAGGAATACATAGCGTCGTTTTTCAGCAGCTCGTGAGCGAATTCCTTGATCTCGTCCTCGCCGCGGATATTCGCGCCGTTGCCCTCCTTAACGAGACGCATCTCCTCGGCGCGGTTATTCATACAAGTGAGCAGCAGCGGATTGAACTGTCCGCACTCGCCCTTGGATATCATCTCGATAGCGGTATCGTGCGAGAAAGCTTTCTTGTAAACGCGCTCCGCTGTGAGCGCGTCGTAAACGTCCGCGAGCGACACAGCCTGAGCCGCGATAGGGATATCGTCTCCCTTCAGTCCGTCGGGATAGCCGCGTCCGTCCCAACGCTCGTGATGCCAGCGCGCGATAGAATACGCGAGCTTGACAATTGGTTCGTCGCGGTAGAACGGCAGCTCGGACAACATCTGAGAGCCCACCGCGGAGTGCGATTTCATTATCGCGAACTCCTCGTTTGTGAGCCTGCCGGGTTTATTCAGTATCTCATCCGGAATAGATATCTTTCCTATATCGTGCAACGCGGAAACGGTTGAAATAAGCGAAATATCCGCCTCCGTGAGCTTATACCGATCGGTTATCTTGATAAGCTCCCTGAGCAGTATCTCGGTATAGCTCTGCACGTTGATGACGTGCATACCGCATTCACCGTTTCTGAACTCGACGGTATGCGCCAATATTTCGATCATGACGCGCGAATTTTTTTCCTTCTCGTAAAACTGATCCGCAACCAGTCCCGCGAGCTTTTTCTGCTTAGCGTACAGCGCGGTAATATTGCGGCAGCGCTTCTGAACGATCAGCGAATCAAACGGACGGCGAATAAACTCGGTAACGCCAAGCTCGTACGCCTTGTGGATAGCCTCCGCCGAATCCTCGGAACTTATCATAATTACGGGAAGATCGGACAGCCAGCCGTTCTTGTTCATTATATCAAGAACTTCCAGCCCGTTCATTACGGGCATGACCATATCCAACAGCACAAGCGAAATTTCGGTATTGCGCTCGCTGAGAAGAGTTACAGCCTCGTTTCCGTTAGCCGCCTCAAATATTTCATACTCGTCGGCAAGCATATCGGTAAGGATTTCGCGATTCATTTCAGAATCGTCAACAATAAGTATTTTTTCCATAAATTGAACAAAAGCGGATCGTTTACGGCTAGCTGCATTTCTGTAAACGGTAAAAGTCGCACTCCGCTCTCTTGCCGCCTCCTTTCGGTTGCATTACACTTATTATCATTATAACATATTCCCGTAATTTTGTCAACAGTAAAAGCTAAATAAGATTTACTTAATTAGTCAAGTCCTCGGGCAGTTTATCCAGCGTTATAGCGCGCGGGTCGTTGTAAACCCCGCGCAGTGTTTCGTTATCGTTGGTCATAAGGAACTGAGTATGCCATGTCATGAACCACGCCCACACAGCGCCGTCGCGCACAAAATCGCGTACAGGCGGAACGTTTCCGCATTCGTGGAACGCCATGGGTTTGTCGGTCAGATTTTTCAGCAGATCCCACCCCGCCTTGTGAGTGGTGTTATCATAGGTATCTGAGCCGATTATATCGCAATATTCGTCCCCGGGATACCACCCGTCCTTGACAAAGTCCGCGTAGCCGAGCACCCATATAAGGTTGTCAAGCTTATATTCATTTGTAAATTTATCGTACATCAATCTCCAAAGGCGCTTGAAATTCTCCGCGCCGCCCTTGCCCCACCAGAACCATTGCCCGTCGAACTCGTGGAACGGTCTCCACAGGACGGTCACGTCTGCGTCGCGCAGCTCTTGGAGCGCTCTCGCCGCCCTATCCCAGCTTAACATAAGGGTAGTGTTCTCCTCCGTGCCCTCCGTGAACAGCCGCTCAAAATCGGGATCGTCCTCCTTAGACTCGGGATAATCGCTTATCGCAACGCCCGTGTGCCAGCAGATAGTCACGAGGCCGCCGCGCTTTGTCCACGCTATTGAGCGCGCCACAACGCCGTCGAAATCGTTCGCCTTGAAGTCAAGCCCCCTCATGGCGGGAAGCTTCCCCGTGACCTTCAATATATGATCCATTTCATATTCGGGCGAGCCCGCCCATATGCTCTCCTGCTGAGCCGTGATGATATTCGTACCGAAATTTTCACAGATATACCCGAATATTCTCCGCGTTTTATCGTTTGAGCGTGGATTTGTCAGCGTGTACTTGTTTTTGTTCATAATAAGTCTTACCTTTCAGTTTTTTATTCGTTTATGTTATTATAATTCGGTGAAACAGGTTTGTCAATCCCGATTTCTCGTTTTCATCAAATATTCACCGCGGTGCCCCTATAAATAAAAACCGCCGTTGGAGCGCTCCAACGGCGGCGGAAGTTTTTTCAATTACAACAGCTTCTTGTAAAGCTCCGTGATCTCCTCAACCGAGGTATCTCTCGGGTTTCCGGGACGGCAGGCGTCGTCAAACGCGGACTGCGCAAGGAACGGGATATCCTCGGGTTTTACGATGTCCTTCAGATCGTCGGGGATACCGACGTCCTTCGAGAGCTGCTTTACAGCCTCGACAGCCGCCTTTCTGTATTCCTCCTGCGACATATTCTCCGTGCCCTTAACGCCCATAGCCTTGGCGATATCGCGGTATTTTTCGCCCGTTTCAGGAGCGTTGTACTCCATAACGGTCGGCAGGATTATCGCGTTCGCGATACCGTGCGGCGTGTCATAGAGCGCTCCGAGCGGGTGCGCCATAGAGTGGACGATACCGAGACCTACGTTTGAGAAGCCCATTCCCGCAACATACTGACCGAGAGCCATACCCTCGCGTCCATCGGGATCGTTGTTTACCGCGCCGCGCAGCGAGCTCGAGATGATCTCGATTGCCTTGAGATGGAACATATCAGACAACGCCCACGCGCCCTTGGTGATATAACCCTCGATAGCGTGTGTGAGCGCATCCATGCCCGTTGCCGCTGTAAGCCCCTTGGGCATCGTGCTCATCATGTCCGGATCGACAACGGCAACGATGGGAATATCGTGCGGGTCAACGCATACCATTTTTCTGTTCTTTTCGGTATCGGTAATAACATAGTTTATAGTGACCTCTGCGGCCGTGCCCGCGGTAGTCGGAACGGCAATTATGGGAATGCAAGCCTTCTTTGTGGGCGCAACGCCCTCCAGACTTCTCACATCGGCAAACTCGGGGTTATTGATGATTATGCCGACAGCCTTAGCCGTGTCGATAGACGAGCCGCCGCCGATAGCGATGATATAGTCCGCGCCGCATTCCTTGAATGCCGCAACGCCTGCCTGTACGTCCGAAATAGTAGGATTGGGCTTGATCTGCGAAAAGACAGTGTACGCAAGCCTCTCGTTATCAAGAATATCCGTGACCTTTTTTGTGACCTCAAACTTGATCAGGTCGGGATCGGAGCAGATAAACGCCTTTTTAAAGCCTCTGCCCTTGACCTCGTCGGCAATAGCGGCAAGCGCTCCCTTTCCGTGATACGAGGTCTCGTTGAGAATAAAACGGTTCATAGCAAACATTCCTTTCATCATATGTTTTCCGCGTTAGGGCGGAGGTTTTACTTGATTTTCGATATAAGCGAGTTGACGTTCTCGAGCATATTGCGAAGCTTTTCAATAACGGCGCTGTTCTGCTCGATAGCGGAGTGAACGCCGTTTATCTGTTCGTTGACGTCGTTCATGGACTTTTTGATGCCGTTGAGCGTCTTCTCTATCTCGGCGGTCTGCTTTGTGTTTTTGTCGGAGAGAGTGCGCACCTCCTGTGCGATAACGTTGAAGCCTTGACCCGCAGCGCCCGCGCGCTTTGCCTCGATAGACGCATTAAAGCCTATCAGCGTAAGCTGCGTAGAGCCGTTCTCAATGGTCTTGATAATGTTGTCGGTGGTTGCGACAGCCTTCGCTGCTGCGGCAACGGTATCCTCGATATTTTTAAAGCTGTCCGTAAGACTCTTTATAGCATTCACGGACTCGTCGGTCTGCGCGTTGATATCGGTGAATTGATCCTGTATTTCCGCTACGATGGAAGCGTCGCGGTCCGCCTGTTCCTGCGCGAGCACGCGCTGATATCCCACATCGGACAGTGCGTTTGCCATCTGATAAAGAAGATTTGCCGCTGCGTCGATCTGCTCCTTGGGAACGATCTTGACCTTATGTACCGCGCTGACATAGCGGTCGGGGTCTACTCCAATCTCGGCGGCGATCCTGCGGAACTTTGCTTCGTCTGGTTCCTGAGTCAGCACCTGACCGCCGATAAGCGAGCCGATATACCGACCGTTGACGATAATAGGCGCGGCGAAATCCACCAGTCCGCCGTGGCAGTAATAAACGGACGGACGACCGGTGCGCGACGAATCCGAACCGCCTTGCAGGTCGCACTTGTTGCAGCGTTCACAGCCTATCGGCGACTTGCGCGTAAGGCTCATACAGAATTCGGTCGGGTTGCTCAAGCGCGTTACAGAGCCTGTTTCATCGGTCGCGAGCGCCGCCATTCCCGTCGCTTCGGCAAATGCGTCCTGAAGCGACTGCAAGGTCTGACGGTCGATTACGTCCAACAGAGTGAGGTTGTCTATGTTCATAATTCCAGCTCCTTTGGATTAAATTAAAAGCTTCACAACCTTATTATACAATATTTTTGAAAATAAATCAAGCAAAATATGTGTGTAAATCAACATTGATGTTACAAAAATAAATGTAAAATTTGGCACTTTTGCACAAAAGACGCATTGGAACACGGATTTAATATCGCCCCGATGTAAACCGTTACATATTATCGTTTTTGTTATTGCGATCGACTATGCCGCATATTCCTAGCACCACCGCAAACAGCACTCCCGCTACGGGGAACACCACCCACGAGTTCGATTCCCGGGAGCTTCCGTCGATAAATAGCAGCCAAACCAGATAAACGGCTACCGTAATTCCCCAGTATATCGGCGAGATCTTTGCCGCCAGCCGCGCACGACGCTTGTATTTCGGGGTATAGTCACCCTCTTGGAGCAGCTTCCGCATACTCGCCTCGCGCACTCCCGCGGTAATAAAGAACACCACTCCGACGCCCGCGATAAGCATTGTCGCCGCCAACAGCAGCACTCTCTGGAAGTCGCTCGCCGCCAGCGCTCCGATAAACGTCGGCACGGGCGAAACGACGCACAGGCACGCTCCGATAATGTTGCTTCTGACGTAGGTATCGTGGTATGCCTTTTGGCGTTCCCTTATCATTCCGACAACGCCGTACTCCGTCTCGAACGATTCCGTTTCCAGAAACTCGTACCGCTTGCTCTGAGCGTCGGTGTACAGATAGATTCCCACCGCTGCCGCCGCCATAATCAGCAGCACAGCCATTCCGAGTACGGCGGCGACGTTCTCGGGGAACGGCGGCTCGGGCAGCGTTGTCGTGCCGCCGAATATTATAAACTGCGCCGCTGCGGCGATATTTATAAACGTCGCCAGTGCGATCTTCCAAGAAGCGTTTTTACGCAATTCAAGAAACTCGTTAGCCTCGGCGAGCGTGACCTTGCGGCAGCCGTCCGGCGCGTCTTTCCCGACAAATTCCTCGTCCTCCAGTTCGTCCTTTAAAAGGTAGTCGGTCGTTACACCGAACAACTCCCCGAGCTGCAAAATTTTCTCCAGGTCCGGAATGCTCTGCGCGCCCTCCCACTTGCTCACCGCCTGCCGCGAAACATTCATTTTCTCGGCAAGCTCCTCCTGTGACATTCCACTCTTCTTTCTGAGTTTTGCCAATTTGTCTGTCAAAATCATAAAATCACCTCATTTGTTATTTTGGGGTCGTTTTCCCTTCGGAAATCGTTGCTTCCGATACGCTAATTCTATCATTTTTCGTGGTTGCAAACTACCAACCGCCGCTTTTCAATGCGTCAACCGACGGTTGCGTTTGCGCTAATAAACGGAAATAAGGCGGAAAACAGCCCGAAAATCTTCATTTTCGGGCTGTAATTATTTATTAACCTTGCTGAGCCTTTTTCTTAGCCTCGATATCCGCGAGAGCGTCCTTTCTCGAAAGGTTGATACGCCCCTGCTGATCAATCTCCATTACCTTAACGATTATCTCGTCGCCTATGGAAACAACGTCCTCGACCTTTTCAACGCGGTGATTCTCGAGCTTGGAGATGTGAACCATTCCGTCCTTGCCGGGAGCGATCTCGACAAACGCACCGAAGTTCATAATGCGAACGACCTTGCCCTTGTAGATAGCGCCGATCTCGGGCGGATTGACAATAGTGTGGATAACCTGAACGCACGCGTTCGCCTTTTCGAGATCCGCGCCGCAGATGAATACGTTTCCGTCCTCGTCCACGTCGATCTTGACCTCGAAGTCCGCGCAGAGCTTCTGAATGACCTTTCCGCCCTTGCCGATAACGTCGCTGATCTTGTCCACGGGAACCTTTGTCGTGAGCATCTTGGGAGCGTACTTGCCGACCTCCTTGCGGGGCTCGGGGATAGCCTTGAGCATTACCTCGTCAAGGATATAGTCGCGCGCCTTGTGGGTCTTTTCAAACGCGCTCTTAATGATCTCGGGAGTTAGACCGTCGATCTTCAGATCCATCTGAATGGCGGTGATACCCTCGTGAGTGCCGGCAACCTTAAAGTCCATATCGCCGAAGAAGTCCTCGACGCCCTGAATGTCGACCATGGTCATCCAACGGTCACCCTCGGTGATAAGTCCGCAGGAGATGCCCGCGACGGGTTTCTTTATCGGAACGCCCGCGTCCATAAGCGCCAGTGTCGAACCGCATACCGAGCCCTGCGAGGTGGAGCCGTTCGAGGACAGGACCTCCGAAACCAGTCTTATCGCGTAGGGGAAATCCTCAACGGACGGGATAACGGGAATGAGCGCTCTCTCGGCGAGCGCGCCGTGACCGATCTCGCGTCTGCCCGGACCTCTCGAAGCCTTTGTCTCGCCCACGGAGTAGGCGGGGAAGTTGTAGTGGTGCATATAGCGCTTGCCGTCCTCGTCGTCGAGACCCTCCAGCTTCTGGGAGTCGGAAACGGGACCGAGCGTACAGATCGTCATTACCTGCGTCTGACCGCGCGTGAAGATACCCGAGCCGTGAACTCTCGGCAGCACCGCGACCTCCGCAGCGAGCGGTCTCATCTGATCGAGCGCGCGTCCGTCGACGCGCTTTCCGTCGTCGAGCAGCCAGCGGCGTACAACGAACTTCTGGAGCTTGTACATACACTCGTCGATCATCGCGATCTGCTCGGGGTACTGCTCGTCAAACTTCTCGTGAACCTCCGCGTATACGGGCTGCAAACGCTCCTCGCGGATATTCTTGTCGTCGGTGTCCATAGCGTAGCGAACCTTTTCGATAGCGAACTCGGAGATAGCGTCGTACATATCGTGGTCGACCTCCATGCTCTCAAACGAGAACTTGGGCTTGCCGATCTGCGCCTGAATGTCCTTGATGAACGGGATAAGACTCTTTACGATCTCGTCGTGACCCGCCATAATGGCGTTGAACATCACGTCGTCGGGGACTTCGTTAGCGCCCGCCTCTATCATAACGACTTTCTTCTCGGAGCTTGCCACGGTCAGATTGAGGTCGGACTTCGCTCTCTGCTCCTGATCGGGCATAAGCACGATCTCGCCGTCTACCAGACCGACGGAGATACCGCCGATAGGTCCGTTCCACGGAACGTCGGAGATAGATACCGCGATGGACGCGCCGATCATTCCGAGTATCTCGGGAGAGCAGTCGGGGTCAACTGCAAGCACCGTCATGGTGATCGCCACGTCGTTTCTCATATCCTTGGGGAACAGAGGGCGCATAGGTCTGTCGACGACACGCGAAGTAAGAATAGCCTTCTCGCTCGGTCTGCCCTCGCGCTTCAGAAAGCCGCCGGGGATCTTTCCGACGGAGTAAAGCTTCTCCTCGTAGTCCACCGCGAGCGGGAAGAAATCCACGCCGTCACGGGGCTTGGGGGAAGCGGTAACGTTTACCATTACGACGGTCTCGCCGTAGCGTACCCAGCACGAGCCGTTAGCCAGACCGCAGACCTTGCCCGTTTCGACGGTCAGCTCTCTGCCCGCGAACGTTGTCTTGAATACCTTGTAATTTTCAAACATTGTCTGTATTTCCTTTCATAATTTGTGTTTCCGTGAAGGCACAGCCGTTCTGCAAAAAAGTCAGCCGCCGCAGGCTGCCCTGTGTTGAACGACGTTTCGGCGTTCAATCGGGGCAACTGCGCAAACGTTGCGTTTGCGCGCTGCCTTACGCAGTGCAGAAGCTCAGTTTTATGCAGCTCTGCGCCCTCTTTTTCCGCCGCGAAATAAAGTGAAAAAGGGCAGAAAAACGCTCTCCTGCCCCAGTTCTCAATTACTTACGCAAGCCGAGCTTTGCAACGATAGCACGATAACGCTCAATATCCTTTTTCTGGAGATAATTGAGCAGATTTCTTCTGCGGCCGACCATTTTCAGAAGTCCGCGTGTGGAATGATGATCCTTCTTGTGGACCTTGATGTGCTCGGTGAGGTCGTTGATGCGCTTCGTAAGGATAGCGATCTGCACCTCGGGAGAGCCCGTGTCGTTCTCGTGCTTGCGGTTAGCCTCGATAACCGCGGTCTTTTCTTCTTTTCTTAACATAGTACACCTCTTCATTATTCTCCGATATCACAGCATAGGGACTCGGTGCGTCTCCTTTGGAGCTATATCCGCTATCCGTGAAATTGGATATTTTTATGTGCGGAATTGCACAACACTAACATTATATCATATTTTTTTTGGTTTGTAAAGGGGGTTTTTAAAAACTTTTTTATTTATTATGCTGGAGACAAACGGTACTTTTTACGCATAACAACTTGACATTTTATTTAAAAAATGGTATGATATAGAAGTAATGCTTGATATAAAACGAGCAGCGCGGACGAGCGCCGCGCGCCCGATCGTTATGGGAGGTGAACGTATGCCCATTCAGATGCAGTGCTGCGGATTGGCTTTGATGGCGATACTGCTGTATTTTTACAAGAGCCAAAAGACAATTAAGCTGAATACGGGCAGAGCATTCTTGAATGCGTTTTGCATGACGTTTGTCTGCATAATGTTCGATATCTTCTCCTGCATTGCGATAAGCAGACGGGATATCTTTCCCGGGATCGTAGTCGAGATCATCAGCAAATCTTACCTTGTAACGCTGGTGGGCGTGTCGTTCTTCGCGCTGATGTATATATGTACGGATATTTACACCGTCAAAACAGAATACAACAGAATAATGCTCCGCTACGGCATTGCCGTGGCGGCTGCCGTGGTGCTTATCTACGCGCTTCCGATAGAGTTCTACTCGGACGAGGCGACGGGCGTTTTGTATTCGGCAGGTCCGAGCGATTACGCGACCTACAGCTTTGCGCTTGCGACGGTCGTGTTCGTTACGGTGCGCCTTATCAAGGACAAAGCGAAGATAAGCCGCACCAAGCGTATCGCCGTAATGACGTGGCTCGGTGTGTGGATCCTTGCGGCGTTGATACAGTTCTTCAACCCAAAGCTGCTTTTAGTGGGCTTCGCAAGCTCGGTCGGTATGCTGGTGCTCTATCTCAGGCTTGAAAACCCCGGCTTCAACATCGACAGGGAGACGGGATTGTTCAATCATGAAGCTTTTATGCAGTATACGGGTGAACTGTACGGTATGAACAAAAAATTCTCGGTGCTCGGCATAATAATCACTCCGGGGTCGTTCAGGGCGCTGCGCTCGGATATCGAGGGCGAAATTATCGCCGAGGCGGTAAGGTATCTGTCAACAATGACGGATATGATAGTGTTCAGGAATTCAAGCAATGAGATACTCCTGCTCTATCCCGGCAGAGAGACTGCCGAAAACGGTATCAAGACTATACGTAAGCGCTTTGAAAAGGGCTGGGGCAAGAACGGAGGAATTCTTGTTTCACCAAATTGGGTATACGTGCCCGATTCGATGGTCGCTGACAATACGGAGGAACTGCTGTATTTAATGCGCTATGTCGGTCATGACGGCAGCGAGCTGCCCGAAAACCGCTTCTACGAGGTAACATCCGAGCTGGCTGCGCAGCTGAGGCTCGAGAAAGATACCGGTCAGCTCATTATGGATGCGATAACGAACGACCGCGTGGAGGTCTGGTTTCAGCCTATTTTCTCCACAGAGGATCACCGCTTTACATCTGCCGAGGCGCTTGTCCGTATCCGCAAAGATGACGGGGAGCTTGTTCCGCCGGGGTTGTTTATAGAAATCGCCGAGCATAACGGAATGATCTTACAGCTCGGAGAGATCGTGTTCAGAAAGGCGTGCCGCTTTATCAGCGAGACCAAGATACAGCAGTACGGCGTAAAGTATATCGAGGTAAATCTTTCGGTGGTACAGTGTGCTTACAACGAGCTTGCCAAGGACTACATACGGATAATGGAGGAGAACGGCGTCGCTCCCGAGCTTATCAACCTTGAAATTACCGAGTCCGCTTCAATGAACGCGCGTAAAACCTTGCTCGACAATATGAAGAGGCTTATGGATTACGGCGTGACTTTCTCGCTGGACGATTTCGGAACGGGTCAATCCAATCTCAATTACATTATGGATATGCCCGTCGAGATCGTAAAGTTCGACAAGGGAATGACGAACGCATATTTCGAGAACGGCAAGGCTAAGTACATTATGGACGCGGCGATGAATATGATCCGCGGACTTGATCTGAAAATTGTGTCCGAGGGCATTGAGACCGCCGAGCAGTTCTACACCATGGAAAATCTCGGAATAAACTACATTCAGGGCTATTATTTCTCAAAGCCCTTGCCCGGCGATGAGTTTCTGGAGTTTATAAAAAAGTCAAACAAAAAAGCATACTGATCTGCTTATCCCCTGCAATGGGGATAATTTTTTTAAAATAATCCATGAAAACTGTAAGATTTTTCGTTTTTCCGCGCATAGATAGATGAATCGAGCTTGATAAATTTAATCGTGGAGGTGATGATGTGCGTGACGCGGAATTGCTGGACTTGCTCCGCGGTAATCCCGAAAAGGGATTAAAAGCGCTAATGTCGCAATACGGAGGACTGGTTTATGCCGTGGTAAGGCGAAATCTCCCCCGTTCGGCGTTCTGCGACGCCGACGCGGAGGCATGTGCCGCGGACGCGTTCGGCGATTTTTATCTGGAGCTGGATAAGTACGATCCGTCAAAGGGAAGTATTCGGGCGTGGCTGTGCGTTATAGCGAGGCATAACGCCGTGGATCTGGCGCGGCGGAACGCGGCGGTTCTTCCCTTGGACGAGGAAATGAGCGCGAATTCGGACGGGGCTTCATTGGAGAGCGAACTGGTGGGTCGGGAGCTGCGGAGAGCGGTGCTTTTGGCGGTGAAAGGCTTGGGCGAGCCCGACCGTGAGATAATTCTGCGTAAGTTTTATTTGGGAGAGCCCTCAAAAAATATAGCCGCGCGCTTGGGCATGTCGGCGTCAAACGTCGACACAAGGACGAGCCGTGCCATAGAAAAGCTTCGGAAAAGTCTTGTTGATTGGAGGAAATGACTGTGAACGATAGATTGGAAGATATTCTCGGCGCTATGCAGCCTAGTGAGCTTGACGAGATACTTACGGATGATATAGGCGCGGAGCTGCCGAGGGGCGCTTCGCGGCGTATTGAAAAAATGGCTCTGCGGAAGGCGGGGCTTAAAAATAAAAAGCGTGTGCGCTTTAATTATCGGGTGTGGGCGCCCGTCGCCGCTTGTCTGGTGCTGGCGGTGAGTCTTACGGGGGTTGCCGCTGCCGCGGAGGTGCGGGAATACAATGCCGCCGTGGATTTCTTTGCGGAAAACGGTCTGTCCGCGGAGGGGCTCAGCCGCGAGGATATCAAGGCGGTGTACCGCGATATCTCAACGAACCGATTTATCAACGGCAAGACCGCCGAGGTCATAAGGCGTTCCGTCCCCGGGGTGGAGATCCTTCAAGACGAGCCCACTCCCGAGGAACTGTCCGCTTTGTGGAACAGCAATGTCAATGCATGGTGCGGCTCACATACGAACGCCGACGTGAACTACAAGATCGACTACGAATTACCGCCCGGGGCGGAGCATTGGGAGTGGGACAATGTCACCGTAGAATGTCTCCGCGGCGATGAAACGCTCTGGAAAACGAGTTTCCCCAATCTCGGAAAAAAATGGGGCGACGACGAGCTCTATATCAAAGACTGCGTAATGACGTCCGCGGGAACTGCTGTTTGGGGGCAAATAGACTGTTGGAATGTAACCGATGGCTCCAAAAGTCCGGGGTGCACCTACGGTCTGCTGGCGCGTATCGATGACAGCGGCGAAAAGCTCTGGGAACGCAGGCTCGATCACGGGTTTGAGAACGAATATATAGGCGCGGTGCTGGACAACGGCGACGGAACGTGGGCGGTAATCAGCCGCGGAGACCTTGAGTATCTGTGCCTTAGTCAATACGATATTAGCGGTAACGAGCTAAGCTTCCGTAAAACGAAGGTCGGTGTTAAGGGCATATGGAACGCCGCGCGGCTGGGAGACGGTTATCTGGTGCAGCTCGGAGATTATACCGGCGGCAGTTACGCTCATCTTGCAAAGCTTGACAGAAACGGAAATATCACCGATAATTTCGTCTACGAGGGAGACGGCTGCGACTATCATATTACGGATATGGCGGAGTTTGAGGGTAGGGTATATCTGTCTGCGTATGCCGTACCGAAACAGGCCGGAGAGGGAGGAAGATACGAGATCTCCGATATTCTGGAATATACGTTTGAAAAAGGAACTTACGAGATAAGCAGCGAGGAGCTTACTCCTCTGGTGCGGGATAATTATACCGCCGTACTGCTGCTGTGCGACCCCGAGGGCGGCGAGCCCGAGACGTTTTATTCCGCTAAGGGCTCACTGGGCGGTAAGCTGACCGTTGAAGGCGAGCGGCTGAAATGGGATGCGGAGAGCATCGTCTCGACATTTTTCTCGCCTTATACGAGCTCATTCTCAATAGGCGGCACTTGTCGGGTCTACCGATATTCCTTTGATGGCTCGGGCACGCTTGCGGAGTGCGAAGATACGGGAGAGACAACCAGTTATTCCAGATAAATCGGTATAGAGCGGAAAAGACTGCGCTTTTTTGGCGCAGTCTTTTTTGATCGTTTTTATTGAGTAAGGCTAAGCAGCTTGACTGTTATCCTCCAAGAAAATTCTCAACCAAGTCAAACGCGTGAATTTCCGACGCGCCGAACAGGTTAAGCTTCTCCACAAAGGTTTCTATGTCATTCTTGCGGAGCGAAACATCGTTGACAACGGTATCGCCGCAGCATATGCCGTAGGTCTCGAACGCCTTGCCGTTTTCGGCCGCTATCGGTATTTTTGTAATTGACCACATGGTGCACCTCCGATCAGCGCAGCAGGATCCTCCTGCTCTGTTTAAATTATAACACATTTGTGGTTAAAATGGGGAAAACAGAAAGAAAAAATTTCCCATTTGTCAAAAGATTGTGTAATAACAATAAAATACTCAATGTTTTTTGTGGATAACCACAATAGAAAAAAGGAAAAAATAGGGGTTGACTTTTAAGCTTTATTATGCTAAAATAAAATACAGAAGAAATCGAGGAGCGATCCTCGGAATTTGGAGGTAGTATTATGAGAAAATCCGATGAAAATCTGGCGCTGCTTTACAAGGCGGTGCTGACGCTGAAAAACGAGAAGGAGTGCGCGGCTTTTTTCGAGGATCTGTGCACACCGCAGGAGCTCAGCGCTATCACGCAGCGGCTTCATGTCGCGAGCATGCTGACCGATGGCAATGTCTATAACAGCATTGTTGACGCGACGGGCGCGTCAACGGCTACTATTTCCCGTGTCAACAAAACGCTGACCTATCAAACGGCAGGCGGCTATAAAATGGTATTCGACCGTATGAAGGGCAAGAAATAATGTGCTGTGGCGAGGGCTATTTTGAGGATTTCGCCGAGGCCTACGATGCGCTGACCTTTAATGTGCCGTATGATGAAATAGCCGAATATTACACTAAGATATTGTGCAAAATGACGGACGGCAGACGGCTTTTGGATATGGGATGCGGTACGGGCAGTCTAACGGTTCGTATGAAAAACCGCGGCTTTGATGTGATAGGTCAGGACGCGTCCGTTGATATGCTCGGTTACGCTGCGCAAAAGTCAAGCGAGATACGATGGATTCTCCAGCATATGGAAGAAACCGAGCTTGGCGAGCCTGCGGACGCGGTGATCTCTACGCTTGACAGCATAAATCATCTGCCGGACAAAGCTTCTTGGGAGCGGTGTTTCGGTAAGGTCTGCGAGAATTTGAAGAGCGGCGGCGTGTTTGCGTTTGATGTGAATACTCCGTACAAGCAACGCGAGATACTTGGAGAAAATACATTCGTTTACGATGTGGACGGCGTTTATTGCGTTTGGCAGAATTCGTTCGACGAAGCGGACAACGGCGTTGATATCGATCTTGATTTATTTTTTGAAGAAGAAAACGGTACATATTCGCGCGGTGAGGAGCATTTCAGAGAAATTGCGTTTTCCGAGGCGGAGGTGCGCGAAATGCTGAACGCGGCTGGCTTTGAGGTTGTGAATGTGTGGGAATATCTCACATTTAATTTGCCGGCGGAAAACAGCGAAAAGTTACTGTTTTTGGCGAAAAGGCATTAAATATTACAAGCTGTAATGTCAGCGGTGATAAAGCGCCGCACATTATAATTGCGGTTGACATACAATATTATATGTATAGCGGAATATTTATAGCAGGATTTGATAAATAAAGATAAAAATATCGAAAGGCAAATGGAATGGGAAAAATTGTAAGAGCTTTGTCCGCGGAGGGCGGTGTGCTTTGCTCGGCTATCGACTCCACGGATATGGTAAGGGAAATGGCAAGGCTGCATATGGCGACGCCCGTTGTGACAGCGGCGCTCGGAAGAATGACCACTGCGGTCTCGATCATGGGCGCGATGCTGAAATATGAGGGGGATACGCTGACACTCAGAATAAACGGCGGGGGACCGTGCGGCACATTGACAGCGGTTTCCGACTACCGCGGTAACGTGAAGTGCTGCGCGGGCGACCCGAGCGCGAACGTCCCGCTGACCGAGGACGGAGCGCTCGACGTGCGGAGCGTGATCGGCACGGAGGGCTCGCTGACCGTCGTCAAGGACATGGGGCTGAAGGAGCCGTATGTCGGACAGATACCGCTTGTTTCGGGCAATATCGCGGAGGATATTACCGCGTATTATTCCGTCAGCGAGCAGCTACCTACAGTGTGCGCGCTTGGGATTCTGTTCGATAAGAACGGAGGAGTGCAGGCGGCGGGCGGTTATATGGTACAGGTAGTACCGCCTATTTCGGACGATTCCGTAAAGGTACTGGATGAAAACCTCGCGAAAATGGACTCGGTTCAGCAAATGCTTGAGAGACGGCTCGACCCGTCGGATATCGCATTGAACGCTCTTGTGGGGCTGGATGGAGAGATACTGGACAGCTGGGATGCGTGCTATCATTGCGACTGTTCGCGCGAGAGGACGGAGCGAGTGCTGATATCACTCGGCAAAAAGGAGCTTGCGCGGCTTGCCGAAGAGCAGAAAGAAACAGAGGTTTGTTGTCACTTTTGCAATAAAAAGTATAGATTTACCGCCGATGAAATGTTGAAATTGCTGAAAGAGTAATTTTTTTCAAAAAATGCTTGACATTTTAAATCGAAACGTGTATAATATAATAGTCGCTTGAAACGGCGGCAGCCGGAAGTTTAGCTCAGCTGGGAGAGCATCTGCCTTACAAGCAGAGGGTCATAGGTTCGAGCCCTATAACTTCCACCATGATCGGCGCATTGTGTAATGCGCCGAATTCGGCCCGGTAGTTCAGTTGGTTAGAACGCCGCCCTGTCACGGCGGAGGTCGTGAGTTCGAGTCTCATCCGGGTCGCCAGTTTCCGTCTCTGCAATGGTTGTCGCCAATGTGCAGAGCTGCGAAAATGCTGCAAAAACCCGACAGAGTTTTGTTTGTGCCTCTGTAGCTCAGTCGGTAGAGCAGGGGACTGAAAATCCCCGTGTCATTGGTTCGATTCCGATCGGAGGCACCATTTGCGGATTTAGCTCATCTGGTAGAGCGCCACCTTGCCAAGGTGGAGGTAGCGAGTTCGAGCCTCGTAATCCGCTCCAGCGCACTAGCGGCGCTATTTTCGGCGCTATAGCCAAGTGGTAAGGCATGGGTCTGCAACACCCTGACCCCCAGTTCGAATCTGGGTGGCGCCTCCACCCGAAAGGGTTATATCCTGTCTCGGAACGAGGATGTCAAATTTTTTTGGAAATTTTTAAAAAACCTCTTGACAAGTTGTTCCGAAAGTGATATACTTTATAAGTCGTTTTAAAACGGCGCACAGTTCCTTGAAAATTGAACAATACAGAAAAGAACGAATTAACATGAC
>CANDVA010000028.1 GCA_947389015.1 uncultured Clostridia bacterium
AGAAAAAACTAATCAGCGAACCAAATAACTCTTTGCTAAGATAAATTCTGATTTATACCCTTTGCGGCATTATTATGCCGCTTTTTTATCGACAATACTAAAATATTTTTCCAAAAGCCCTTGCTATTTTCCATATAATATGATATAATTATTATAACTGCAAGTGTGCGCAAATCCAAGCACCTGCGGTCAATAAATTTGCGGGGAAAACGTTCAAAAAAAGATCGCCCGCAGAGTATGAAGGGAATGATGTTAGGGTTGGAAAAAAAGCTGGCTTTGTATGGCTTTAACAACCTCACAAAAACGCTTAGCTTCAATATCTACGACGTGTGCTATGCAAAAAGTGAGAGAGAACAGAAGGATTATATCGCGTATATCGATGAGCAGTACAACTCCGAGAGACTTACGGGTATCCTCTGCGCCGTTACCGAGAGAATAGGCGCTACGGTTCTCAATATTTCCAAGCAGGATTACGAGCCGCAGGGAGCTTCGGTGAACGTGATGTTCGCGGAGGGCAGTATCGATCCCGATCATATTGACGGCTCCTGCAATAAGGGTTTGAACTACTTTCAGTCGGCTGGCTGTTCGGTGAACGCTCATCTCGACAAGAGCCACATTACCGTGCATACGTTTCCCGAATATCACCCCGACAAGGCTATTTCCACTTTTAGGGTAGATATTGACGTTGCGACCTGCGGGGAGATATCTCCGCTGCAAACTCTGGATTTTCTTATCGGCAGTTTCGACTCCGATATCATAATTATAGATTACCGCGTTCGCGGCTTTACCCGCGACGTGGAGGGCAAAAAGTGCTTTATGGACAATAAAATGTCCTCCATTCAGGAATTTATCAACCCTGAAACACTTACAAAATACGACGCAATGGACGTAAACGTTTATCAGTCCAATATTTTCCATACCAAAATGCTTATCAAGGAAATAGAGCTTCAGAATTATCTTTTCAATACGGACGTATACGAGGTTCACCCACAGGAACGCCTTGCGATAACAAACAATCTTCGCCGCGAAATGATCGAAATTTTCAGCGGAATGAACATTTACTGATAATGAGAACATACAAATTTGACCAAAATCAAACTCCCCTGTTGGACGCTATGAACGATTATCAGACCAACCGTGTGGTAAAGTTCGATGTGCCGGGGCATAAGGGCGGGCGCGGAAATAAAGCACTTTCCGACTTTTTGGGGGAGAGATGTCTCAAAAACGACGTGAATTCAATGAAGCCGCTTGACAATCTTTGCCATCCCGTTTCCGTCATCAAAGAGGCGCAGGAGTTGGCGGCGGACGCTTTCGGCGCGGAAAACGCGTTCTTTATCGTGAACGGTGCTACGGGCGCGGTTCAGGCTATGGTGATGAGCGTATGCAAGTCGGGTGAGAAAATAATTCTTCCGAGGAACGTTCACCGCAGCGCCATAAACGCGCTTGTGGTATGCGGAGCTGTTCCCGTTTACGTTAATCCGGGGATAAATAAAGAGCTTGGAATACCCCTCGGAATGACTGCCGAGGAGGTAGAGCAGGCTATTCTCGAAAACCCCGACGCTAAGGCGGTTCTGGTGAATAACCCCACCTATTACGGAATATGCTCGGATCTGAAACGTATCGTTGATATCGCGCATAAGCACGGGCTTCTGGTGCTGTGCGACGAGGCTCATGGAACGCATTTTTATTTCGGCGAGGGTCTGCCCGTGAACGGAATGGCGGCGGGCGCGGATATGGCGGCGGTGTCGGTTCACAAGACGGGCGGTTCGCTTACGCAGAGCGCAATGTTGCTTATGGGAAAAGGCGTGAACGCCGACTACGTACGACAGGTCATCAATCTTACGCAGACCACTTCGGCGAGTTATCTGCTTATGGTCTCGCTTGATCTGGCGAGGCAAAATCTCGCGCTGCGCGGTCGGGAATTCTATGCTAAGACCGTGGAGTTCGCTGAGTACGCGCGCGGAGAGATAAACGCGATCGGCGGATACTACGCATTCGGCGGGGAGCTTTGCAACGGACGGGATTTCTTCGCGTTCGACAATACTAAGCTCTCGGTGCACACGCGCGCAATGGGCTTGGCTGGGATAGAGGTGTATGATCTGCTCCGCGACGAGTACGACATTCAGATAGAATTTGGCGATATCGGCAACATTCTTGCGATAATTACGGGCGGCGACAGGGCGCTCGAGATAGAGCGCCTGGTGAGTGCGCTTTCGGAGATAAAGCGGCTTTACGGGCGTTCTCCCGCAGGTCTGTACGACCACGAATACATAAACCCGACGGTCGACCTGCCGCCGCAAAAGGCGTTTTATGCAAATCGGATATCGTTGCCTATCGAGCAAACGGCGGGGCGAATATGCGGCGAGTTCGTGATGTGCTATCCGCCCGGGATACCGATACTTGCTCCCGGAGAGCGTATCACACGGGATATTCTGGATTATATAGCCTACGCCAAGGAAAAGGGCTGTTCGCTGACGGGTCCGCAGGATATGAACGTGGAGCGCTTAGAGGTCGTAGAGTAATGGGGAGAAAAAATTCCTCACGCACCCAAAAGCGAAATTACAGGCGGAAAATGCGCGAATACAACAAGCGTTCGCGGCTGTTTAACGGCAACGTCCACAACCCCGGAGAGTTTATTTTCATCTGGGCGCTGATATTGGCGTACATAGTCGGAATGTGGATATTCCTGATGAACCTCGGACTCAATAAGCGCGACTATGTACAAGCCGAGCTTGTCTACGAGGGCTCGTACCGCAAGGAGGACAGAATAGTTCTGACGCTTTCGGGCGTGGAGTACGGGGCTTGGGCGGGTATGTGCGACCTTGACGGGCTGTACGCGCTTGAAAAGGGCGAGCGGCTTTCGGTCATTACCGCCAAGGATGAGCTTGTAAGCATACGGTATTACGATAAGGTTTTGCTTGCGCCCGAGGACGCGGAACGCGAGGAAGCGGAGGGAAAGCGCGCGGTGTCTATCGCCTGCGGAATAATGACGGCGGTGTGGGCGGTTTTTGTGGCGATATCGGTCTGGGTGATGTGCAATGCGCACAGACTGCCGATGTGGCTCGTTAAGGCTTTCGTTAAGCCGAGTTACCTTACAAGACCGCCGAAAAGATGATTTACAAATTAAAAAACGGGGTGAAATAAATTGGATCTGTGGTTCACCGAAAATCACACGGACAGCGTGAAGTTTTCGATAAAGATAAGGCGGCACTTGTTCTCGGAGCAGAGCGAGTTCCAGAAGATCGACGTGCTGGAGAGCGAGGAATTCGGGAGAATTCTCGTGTTGGACGGTTATCTGATGCTTACGGAAAAGGACGAGTACATTTATCACGAAATGATAACGCATGTGCCGCTTTCGGTCAATCCCGAAATAAAGAAAGTGCTCGTTATCGGCGGAGGCGACGGCGGCGCGGTTCGCGAGCTTTGCCGTTTTAAGAGCGTAGAGCATATCGATATGGTGGAGATAGACAGGCGCGTTGTGGAGGTTTGCCGCGAGTATCTGCCGACCACGTCTTGCAGTCTGGACGACCCTCGCGTTCATCTGTACTACGAGGATGGCTTGAAGTTCGTGCGGCGTGCGGAGAATGAGTACGACCTGATAATCGTCGACAGCACCGATCCGTTTGGACCGGGCGAGGGCTTGTTCACGAAAGAGTTTTATGGTAACTGTTACAAGGCGCTGAACGAGAGCGGTATTCTCGTCAATCAGCATGAAAGCACGTTCTACAATGAATACGCAAAGGCGATGAAGCGCGCTCACAGCAGGATAAAGAGCTTCTTCCCGATAGCGCTCGTTTATCAGGCGCATATCCCGACATATCCGAGCGGACACTGGCTGTTCGGGTTCGCTTCGAAGAAATTTCACCCGGTGAACGACCAGAACGCCGAATGGTGGGTTGAGCAGAGCTTGAAAACGGGCTACTACAACAGATTTGTACACAGCGGCTGCTTCGCACTGCCGCAGAACGTTCGCGACGTTCTCAGAGAAACGGCGGCGGAAAAATGAAAAGAACGGTTGCATTGATCATAACGGCGGCGGTGTTTGCGGGGTGGACGCTGTACAACCTTATCACCGGTATCGCGGGAATGTCGAAAAGCGGAATATCGCAGCTTTCGCGCTCGCCCGAGATAGGCGCTCGTTGCGAGATATCATCGGTATATCTTGCAATGGAGGTCTACGAGGTCGAGCACAGGATAAACGGATTGATACCGACGGGCAGCGAGCATTTCTACTTTGTCTACGCGGAGGGCGGAACAATCCCGTTTCTTATCAAGGCAAGCCCGTCGTGGTATAAAGAAAACTTTGATGAGAACGGCTTGGCGAAAGACACGGTAACGCTTATGTGCGAGGTAAGCGGTTTCGATTCCGATTCAGGACACAAGCTCGGCGAGCTGAACCAAAATCTTTCATCGCTTGGCGAGAGCGTGAGCACCGAAATGTATCTGAACGCGAATTACCGCACTATGTACATATTCCGTATTGCGGCGGGAGTGTCGTCTTTTGTGGCTGCAGCCGCGGTTATCGTGTTGCTTAAACTCGGGGAAAGGTCGGGAGCGGCGGCTAAGGCGGCGACGATTATTCTGATCGCGGCAGCATTATTTTGTTTAGCGGATCTTTTGGTTTTTGAACACCTATAATTATTTTATGGAGGTACTGTTATGCTTATTGATTTTGACAAGATCGTTCATTCGACTATTGAGAACTTTCGCGGCGGCGAGAAAAACACGCGTATGGCGATGTATACTGACGACGTGAACCGCATTATGAAGGTAACGCTTCGTCCCGGCGCATCGATAGGTCTGCACAGACACACAACAAGCTCGGAGATCATATTCGTTATCACGGGAAGCGGCGTTATGACCTGCGACGGCGTCGAGGAGGAACTGCGCGCGGGATTGTGTTCGTACTGTCCGTTCGGCAGTGAGCATACGCTGCGCAACTCGGGTCAGGACGAGCTGGTGTTCTACGCGGTAGTGCCTGAGCATGATGTGGATTTTGAGGCATTTAACGGGGAGGAAAAGGAATGAGCAGAGCACTTATTATTGGCGCGGGCGGCGTGGCAAGCGTCGTTATCGCGAAATGCTGTCAGAACAGCGAGGTTTTTACTGAAATTATGATAGCGAGCCGCACCAAGTCCAAGTGCGATGCGTTCAAGGAGAAATTACAGCCGACCACCAAGACGGTAATTTCAACCGCGCAGGTGGATGCGGATAACGTTCCCGAGCTTGTACGGCTTATCAAGAGCTATCAGCCCGAGATAGTCATCAACGTCGCGCTCCCGTATCAGGACTTGCATATTATGGACGCTTGCCTTGAGACTAAGGTGGATTATCTTGACACTGCGAATTATGAGCCCGAGGATACTGCGAAGTTTGAGTATTCGTGGCAGTGGGCGTACCGCGAGCGCTTTGAAAAGGCGGGTATCACCGCTATTCTCGGATGCGGCTTCGACCCGGGCGTTACGGGCGTGTTTTCGGCATACGCAATGAAGCACGAATTTGACGAGATAAACTATATTGATATACTGGACTGCAACGGCGGCGATCACGGCTATCCGTTTGCGACAAATTTCAATCCCGAGATAAATATCCGCGAGGTATCGGCAAAAGGTTCCTACATTGAGAACGGCAAGTGGGTAGAAACAGAGCCTATGGAGATCAAGCGCGTCTACAATTTCAAGGACGTGGGCGAAAAGGATATGTATCTGCTTCACCACGAGGAGCTTGAAAGCCTCGCGCTGAATATCAAGGGCATAAAGCGCATACGTTTCTTTATGACGTTCGGGCAGAGCTATCTCACACATCTGAAATGCCTTGAGAACGTCGGAATGACCTCGATAAAGCCCATTATGTTCGAGGGCAGGGAGATCGTTCCGCTGCAATTCCTTAAAGCGGTGCTGCCCGACCCGTCCACTCTCGGACCGCGCACCGTCGGCAAGACGAATATCGGCTGCATTTTCCGCGGCAAAAAGGACGGCAAGGACAAGAATTACTACCTGTTTAACGTCTGCGATCATCAGGAATGTTACAGGGAAGTCGGCTCGCAGGCAATCTCCTACACCACCGGCGTACCCGCAATGATTGGCGCGGCTATGGTGCTTACGGGCGAGTGGAAGAAGCCGGGCGTGTTTAACGTTGAGGAGATGAACCCCGGTCCGTTTATGGACGCGCTCAATAAGTGGGGTCTGCCGTGGCAGGAGGATCGCGATCCCGTTTTGGTAGACTGAAAGGAAACGTAGGTCTATGAACGAACCAAGTATCAAAGACTGTATATTCGGGGAATTATCGGCGGACGATCGCGATATAGCCTTGGATTTTGTCAATTATCTCGAGGAAAAACGTCTTACATTTTACAAGGACAATTGCGAATGTTGGAAGGACAAGATATATTATTGGGTAAAGTGCGGTGATAAATGCGTGTGCTTTATTGCGATAAACGACCCCGATGAAAAGGAAAACCGATGGACGGTCTGGTCTGACGATATGGAGCTTCCCGAAGAATATCTCGTCAGCAACAATATCAAGGAAAGCGCTTGGTGGCATATCGATCATTGCGGGAACTGCGGTTCGTGCGGCGGCGGACGGCGCAAGGAGGTTTTCGGCAAGATATTTGAGAATGTGTGCGGCTGTACGTTCAGGGTCGATAATCCCGATCATAATGATTTGATATTTTTAAAGGTAATGGTCGATATCGGGATAAAAGAAGTACGACGGAATAATCGGGAGGGAAACGAATGAAAAGAGAGCTTGGAATAGCGCGGTGCGGATTGGCTTGTTGCCTATGCTCCGAAAACGCGGAGTGCGGCGGCTGCGACTCCGGCGAATGTCCCGATAGGGATTGGTGCGAAAATCTGAAATGCTCGCGCGAAAAGGGTATATCGAACTGCTTTTTGTGTGAAATCGACTGCAAAAAGGGGCTTTTGTCGAAAATAAAGCCATACGGGTTCACACTCTTTGTCAAGCGCTATGGCGTTGAGGCTCTGCTCGACTGTCTTGAAAGGAACGAGAAAAACGGCGTTGTATATCATCGCGAGGGGATAAACGGCGACTATGACGATTTTGATAACGTTGAAGAGCTTGTCCAATTTATAAAAAACGGAAAGAGGTAATGTATATGTCAAATTTGACCATACGGTTCTATTCAAATTCTTTGCAGCGTTACACGACCTTTCAGATGATTATTCCGAATGACATAAGGAACGGCGTGCCGCGCGAGGAAACCGAGTATTCCCGCAGGAAAATGAAAACGCTTTTTCTGCTCCACGGCTATACGGGAGACGCGGGTAATTGGGTTCCCGAGTATCTCTGCGAAAAGTACAATTTCGCGGTAGTAATACCCTCGGGAGAAAACGCTTTCTGGCTTGACGGTATCTCCACGGGGCATAAGTTCTGCTCGTTTCTCGGGGAAGAACTGCTCGGATATGTGCGCAACACTTTTGGGCTTGCCGAAAGCAGGGAAGATACCTGTATCATGGGACTGTCAATGGGCGGCTTCGGCGCGCTGCATACCGCACTTTATTATCCCGAGAATTTCGGAAAAGCCGCGGGACTGTCGTCCGCGCTGATAGTGCATAAGGTCGCCGAAATGACGGAGGGCAGCGTCGATCCCCACGGCAATTACGAGTATTACCGTGAGTGCTTCGGCGAGCCGTCAAAGCTGCTTGAAAGCGATAATAACCCCGAAACTCTTGTTAAGAAGATAAAGAGAGAGGGTAGACCAATGCCCGAGATTTTACTGTGCTGCGGAACCGAGGATTTTCTGCTGGAAAACAACCGTCAAATGCACGAATTTCTGGAGAGAGAAAACGTAGAGCATATTTACGAGGAGTCGGCGGGCAATCACGATATGGAGTTCTGGAGCAGATACACGGAAAAATTCATTCCTTTGATGTTCGGGTAAGGCGTATGGACTGGGTATACAAAGTCGAGACCCCGTGTTACGTGATCGACGAGAAAAGGCTTCGGGAAAATCTCGAGATACTTAAAAGCGTAAAGGAGCGCGCGGGGTGTAAGGTACTGCTGGCGCAGAAGGCGTATTCTGCGTTTGCGACCTATCCGCTTATCGCGGAGTATCTCGACGGCTGTACGGCGAGCGGACTGTACGAGGCTCGGCTCGGTTATGAGGAAATGGCAAAGCCGTTCGCTCGCGAGAACCACATCTTTTCGCCCGCATATCGCGACAAGGACTTCGACGAGATCGCTAAGATATGCGGACATATTATCTTTAATAACGCGCGGCAGTACGAGAAGTTTCGGGAACGGGCAAAGGGCGTTTCTTGCGGGATTCGCGTCAACCCCGAATATTCTACTCAGGAGCATGGAATATACGACCCGTGCGGCGAGTTTTCACGTCTCGGCACTACGCTCGGCAATCTGAATGAGCTGCCCGATGGGGTGGAGGGTTTGCATTTCCACACGCTCTGCGAACAGAACGCGGACGCGCTTGTCGAGACCTTGGCGTCTGTGGAGAGCAAATTCGGCAGGTTGTTCGGGCGGATAAAGTGGCTTAATATGGGCGGAGGACATCACATCACTCGCCCCGACTATGACCGCGAATTACTTATCAAAACCGTAAGGGATATCCGCGAAAAGTACGGCTTTGAGGTATACCTCGAGCCGGGGGAGGCAATCGCGCTGAACGCGGGGTATCTTGTTACGACGGTGCTCGACACGTTCAAAAACGGTATGGATATCGCGATAATTGACGCGTCGGCGGCGTGTCATATGCCGGATGTTCTGGAAATGCCGTACCGTCCGAATATACAAGGCTCGGGAATGCCGAACGAGAAAGCGTTCACTTACCGTTTGGGCGGAAACACCTGCCTTGCGGGGGATATCATCGGCGATTATTCGTTTGAACGCGCCCTTTCGGAGGGCGACCGCCTTGTGTTTGAGGATATGGCGATATATTCAATGTGCAAAAACAACACGTTCAACGGCATAGCGCTGCCGTCTATTTGGCTGCTTCGCGAGAATATGGAGCCCGAGCTGCTGAAGGAATTCGGCTACGAGGACTTCAAAGAAAGATTATCGTGATTGGGGAGTGTAAGAATGGCTGTCTTATACAATGTTGAGCCGTTTATGGCAATGAAAATACTGTATCAGGGAGAGACCGACGGATTCCCCGAGGATGACTTTGCGCGCAACGAAAATGAGCGCAATATCGTCCTGCCGCATATGCTGAAACGTTTTCTTTCGGAGTACGGCTATATGACGGTGAACAGGCTTTCGGACAGCGTTCGTATGCTCCATCCCAACATAATGACGCGGCGCGTGTTCCAATACGGCGATAATAAAGAGATGCCGCTGCTGATAATCGGCAGAGTTGGCGCGTTTCAGGTCGCGATCTCCGACGAGCGAGCGGCAAACCCCGAGATATTCCTGCTCAAGCAGACTCCCGAGAACACGCAGATACTGCCGAGCGACGACACGATCTCCGAGATACTTAAGGTCATGGTGTGCGGGGTGCTGTTGAAAAGCGACGGCGCGGTGATCGTCGACGATCCTCAGATTGCAGTACGTATGCTGAGGGAAAACGGTGTAGACTTGATGAAAATTACATACGATCCTCGATTGCGCAGAGAATACTCGATCTGCTTCAGCGAGGAAATGCGGACGTTTACGGCGGCGGAGTTTATAGAGGGCGAGTTTGCGCGGTTCTTTTTCCTGCGATCCGAGAAATTTAAGAAGATTTAAAGGTGATAAAATGGCTGTATTGTACAATCTGAACCCTTTGGAGGCTATGTCGTTGTTTTACGACGGCGAAAAACGCGGCGTATGGGACGGCGACTTTATCAAAAACGAGAAAAAGCGAGGGCTTGTCCTGCCGCCGATGTTAAGGGAGTTTCTGGAGAATTACGGCTATCTCGAGATCAACGAGGGCGGCGACGGCAAGTTCAAGCTATTCCACCCCGATGGAATGGGCGGAGTGCTTCTCAGCGACGAGGAGGGGGATATACATCTCCTTGTTGTCGGAGCGTTGAACGAGCTTTGGGTAGCCATCCGCATGGACGAGTGCGACTATTTGCGGATAGTTTTCGGTGAGCAGTCGGACGACGGAACTATGTGGACGCCCTCCGACAACGGAACGCTTGAGGGAATGCTGACAGTGATGTTCTGTTCGCAGCTTTTCGCGTCGGCGGACTCGTTTGTGTTCGAGGAGGAGAACGAAATAAACGCGGTGTTGAAAAAGCATGGCGCGGACAAGTCGCTGATATTGCCCGGCGATGGGAACGCGCAGCATATTTCGCTCTGCTTCGACAACGACAGTGGAGCATTTCTTGCGGCGGAATTCGATCCCGAATGCGGGCGTATCACAATGCTGCACGTTGTGCCGCGCAAGACCCTCGCGCAGCGCAAGGCGGAGAAATACGCGACGGTATCGCTTGATGAGCTGAACGTTCTGTTCGACGGCGAGTTTTACGCGAACGCCCTGCACTGCGATTTCGATCATGCGCTGGAGATAAAGCTCGAGATTATAGACCGCATGGAGAAGTCGGGTGCGGACGATATGGAACTGTATGAGCATTACAGGCTCGCGGGACGGTGCTGTTGGTCGCTGAAACGGCTTGACGAGGCGCTGGAGTGGTATGACAAGGCGGGCGCGATAGTCGAGCGGCTTGGCGATTCGGAAAAGCTTGCGGGGTATTATCACACGCTGGCTAATTTCTACGCCGACAACGGACAGTGGGAAAAGAGCGACGAGCTGTACGACAAGCAGCTTGACGTTCTCCGCGAGCACTCCCCCGAGAACGTTTACGGGATCGGAATGAATTATCTGTCGCGGGCGCAGTTCCTCGACAGCGCAAGCGGCGACCCCGAGCGCGTTATAGAGTTGTGTAATCTCGCGTTGGAGCAGTTCCGACAGAACCCTCACGACAGCGGCTGCAAATACGAGATCGCTCGCACCCAGCAGCTTCGCGGCGGGGCTAAACGACGTAAGAAGGAGCTTGACAAGCAAAGGAACGCGGAATAATTATTCGGCACTCTGCATAATTGCAGAGTGCCGTTTTGGTGTTTATATACAAAAATATTATAAAGCCATTGTTTAGTAACCGCAAAATGATATAATGGTATCAGATGAAAATTTACAAAGCGGAAAGGAAACCACAATGAGAAAACATATTCTGATAGTTGACGACGATGAAGATCTTTCATTTATAATCGGCGAGATGCTGGAGAGCTACGGATACGAGGTAAGCCGCGCGGAAAACGCGTCCAAGGCTTTTGATATGCTGTCCGAAAACAAATATCATCTTGTGCTGCTTGATATAAATCTTCCCGAGACGACGGGCTTTGAAATATGTAAGGAGCTGCGAAAGGTGTCGAGCGTTCCCGTTATATTCGCGAGCGCGAGGACGAGCGAGACCGACCGTATCACGGGGTTCGATATCGGCGGCGACGATTATCTCCCCAAACCGTATTCCATGCAGGAGCTGCTGGCAAGAGTAAACGCACTTATCCGCCGCGCATACGGATTTTCCGAGGAGGAAAGGCTTGTGACGTTTGGGGATGTAAGAGTAAACATCACCTCGCGGACGGTCACAAAAAGCGGACAGATCATTTCGTTATCTCTGCGCGAATTCGATCTTCTCAGCTTTTTATGTGAGCATAAGAACACGGCAATAGCCAAGGATAAGCTGTTAAGCGAGGTGTGGGGCGCGTTTTCGCTTGTCGAGCCGTCGACATTAACGGTACATATCCGCTGGCTCAGGGAAAAGCTCGAGGACGATCCCGCAAAGCCAAGGTACATAAAGACGGTTTTTAAGGTAGGTTATATGCTGGAGGTCGGAAATGAAGAATAAGCTTATTGTTGTTACGGTTTTGTTTTCGCTCTCGGTAATTCTGCTTTCGGCGGGATTTTATCTGTCGTCGAAAAGCGTCGATCCCGAGGATGAGAGGGCGGCATATATCGTCGACCTTAACGAGATCGGCAGACTTAGCAAAAACGGCGATGTCGAAACGGCAAACGCGAAAATAACCGCTTTACAGGAAAATATGCGCAAAGCCGAGGTTCAAAAAAGCGGCGTGAACGCCATTCCCGTTTTGTGCGGCGTAAGCGTTTTATTTTTCGTTACGGCGTTCGGGTATATTTATTTTGCGATACTGCGGCCGTTTGAAAAAATGAAGAACTTTGCGGCGAAGATATCCTCGGGTGATTTTGACATTCCGTTGAAATACGAGCGTTCTAACTATTTCGGTGAGTTCACGTGGGCGTTCGACAGTATGAGAAATGAGATAACGACAGCCCGCGCAAACGAGCGCGAGGCTATTGAAAACAACAAGACCGTTATAGCTACGCTCTCCCACGACATAAAAACGCCGATAGCGTCGATAAGAGCGTATGTCGAGGGGCTTTCCGCGAATATGGACAGCTCATATGAAAAGCGCGAACGGTATTTAAGCGTTATCACGAAAAAATGCGACGAGGTGGCGCGGCTAACAAACGATTTGTTTTTACATTCCGTGTCCGATCTGGACAAGCTGAAGTTGGTTCCCGAACGCGTGGAAATATGCGAATTCGCGGAGACCGTTATAAGCGAGATAGCGGCAGAGCGCGGTGATATCATTTTCCGAAAGCCGAATTTCACCGCATTCGTGAACGCCGACAAAAACAGATTTACTCAAGTATGCGAGAACATTATAAACAACGCGCGAAAATATGCGAAAACGGATATCGAGGTGTTTTTCACGAAAGACGACGAAAATTTGACCGTGCATTTCCGCGACCGCGGCGAGGGAATTCCCGACGAGAATATGCCGTTTATTTTCGACAAATTCTACCGCGGAAGTAACTGCGGAAACGAGCAGGGTTCGGGTCTGGGTCTTTATATCGTGAAATACATAACGGAGAAAATGGACGGAAAGGTAGTTCTGCAAAATCACGGCAGAGGGCTTGAAGTAAGGGTGACTTTGCCGATTGCGAAATAAAATTTATTCCGACGTTAATTTTTTGTTTTCTTAAGGACTTCTTAATATATTTTGCGGTAAAATAGAAGTATCAAAAAAGAAAGGGCAAAATTTATGAAAAATACTGTTTTATCCGCAAAAGGATTGTGCAAAAGCTTTGCGCACAACGGCGGTCAGGCTCACATTCTGCAGCACGTGGACTTCGAGCTGTACGAGGGTGATTTCACCGTTATAATGGGCGCGAGCGGCTCGGGGAAGTCTACGCTGCTGTACGCGTTAAGCGGCATGGACAGAGCCACCGCGGGCGAGGTCGTGTATAACGGCAAGGATATAGTAAAGATGAAAGAAAGCGAGCTTGCAAAGCTCCGTTACACGGATTTCGGTTTTATCTTTCAGCAGATGCACCTTGTCAGCAACCTGACGCTTTTCGAGAACGTAGCGGTGTCGGGGTATCTTAATAAGAGCAAGTCTGCCGCGGAGGTCAGAAAACGCGTCGACAAGCTGCTGGAGCAGATGTCGGTGTCGCATATCAAGGATCATTTGCCGACGCAGGTATCGGGCGGCGAACAGCAGCGCTGCGCAGTCGCGAGGGCGGTCATAAACTCGCCGAGGGTGCTGTTCGCCGACGAGCCTACGGGAGCGCTCAACCGCCGCAACACGACCGACGTTCTCGATCTGCTCACGGAGCTTAACGGCGAGGGTCAGAGCGTCCTTATGGTAACGCACGACATACGCGCGGCGCTCCGCGCGAACCGTATTCTGTACATTTCGGACGGGAAAATAATCGGCGAACTTACCTTGCCGCCGTATAGAAGCGAGGACGAAAAATCGCGCGAAACGCAGGTGAATGCATGGCTCACCTCACTTGAGTGGTAAGGCGGTGCGGTATGGAAATTCTTACGTTATTCAAGGCGAATATACGCCGCAGGAAAGGCTCGTTCGTAAGCGTTATCCTGCTTGCGCTTATCATCGCTATGAGTGTGACGACTATTCTGAGCATCAAGGAAAGCGCGGTCAAGGGGATTGAGGACGCGAACGAGCTGTGTGATGTTCCCGACATATCTATAGCTTATCAATCGCACAGGCTCACCGATGAGATCACGGAATTTCTGCAAAACGACGAACGGATAGAGCGCATAAAGACCGACGATATCATCATCACTGATAAAGCGCATATGAAAGGCAAGGATTATGTCAACCCGATGTTTGTGAAAAAGGCGGATGAAAATATCCGGCTGCTGAACGAAAAGCATAACGGCGTTACGGATGGCGCTCCCGCTCCGCAAAGGGGCGAAATATACGTTCCGCTCGGATTTCTCACCGACATGAGCGGAAAAGTTGGAGATACTCTCACGCTGGAGCTTTTGTCGGGAGAGTACGATTTTACCATCAAGGGCGTTTTGCTCGATCCGTTACTCGGCTGTTCCATGATAGGCTACAAGAGCTTCATCATAGGCGGCGAGGATTTTGACGAGCTCTCCTCCGCCGTTGCCGAAGCGCAGACAGAGGAGCGTCACGCTCTCGGAAAAATTGTTTCGCTGTACAAGTCGGACGGCTGCGGGCTGACCAACGCGAAACTCCGCCGCGAGCTTAATCTGGAGCACGGCGTGACGGATATGGCGATAGTCTCGGGTACGCGTGAAATGTACATTCACTACACTGCGCTTCTGGTAGAGGTCATTACGTCTATTTTAATGGTATTTATAGCGTTTCTGCTGGCGATCGTCGTTATCGTTACGGTGCACAGTATCTCGGCGGAGATCGAAACCAACTACGTGACGTTCGGCGTGCTCAAGGCGCAGGGCTTCGGCAAGGGAAAGATACGCTCGCTGTTTATGTTGCAGTATCTTTCGGCGGAGTTAATCGGAGCGGTTATCGGAATAGTTTTCAGCGTTCCGCTTGTCGGAGTTACCTCGAACATTTTCGTCGGGATAACCGCGATCCCCGCCGTCACGAGCATTCCGTTCGGGATAGTCGCGGCGATAATAGCGGCGCTGTTCGCGCTGTCGGCTGCAGCGATATTCTTCGTGACCAAGAAGGTAAACAAAATATCTCCCGTAAGGGCTATCTCGGGCGCGAAAAACGAGATATATTTCGACAGCAGACTTAACGCTCCTATAAGCAAAAAGCTGCTTTCGCCGAGCCTCGCGCTGCGGCAGCTAACCACCGCGAAGCGCCGATATGTCGGAACTCTCGCGATAACTGCGATACTTATGTTCTTTATGGTGGCGGTGAATTCTCTCGCGAATACCTTGTCCTCAAAATCGGCTATGGAGGCTATGGGGCTTATAGTATCGGAGGTATACGCGGAGCCGAAAAAGCGGCTGTCCGACAATGAACTTAAAGATATCGAAAATGAAATAGAACGCTTTTCCGAGATCAGGAGAGCTTATTACACCGCTTGGTTGTACTTCTCGTTTGACGGCGAGGAGATATTGGCGACGGTCTATAAAGACCCGTCACAGCTTCCATACGAGGCCGGACGCGCGCCGCTCTACGACAATGAGATCGCCGTGACCCCCGTTATTATGGAGGAGTTCGGCGTAAAGATAGGCGACGAGGTGACGATAGGCTATCGCGGGAAGAAGGAACAATATCTTATAACCGGCACGACGCAGCTTTTAAACGACACGGGAAGATGTTTCATCATTTCCGACGAGGGCGCAATGAGAATAGACTGCAATGCGCAGTTCAATTGCAATTATCATCTCGAAAGCGACGACGAGGCTCTCTGCGGGGAAATAGTGACGGCACTGAACGAAAAATTCGGGGATATTATCGAGGCTGATATCGCTGAGGTGTTGATCGACGACGCCATAAACGCCGTGGTAGTCGCCATTCGCGTGATAATCCACGCTTTCTCGATACTGTTTTCGCTTATCGTTGTTTATATGGTATGCTCTAAAGCGTTCGTCCGTGAGCGCACGGATATCGGCATATTCAAGGCGACGGGCTTTAGGTCGTCGGATTTACGGCGGCAGTTCGCGTTCAGGTTCTTGTTCGTGTCGACAATTGGCGCGGCGGTCGGCGGAGTGCTGGGATACTTTCTCGCGGGAAAGACGCTCGGCGTTATGCTGCGCAGCGTCGGTATAACCAGCTTCAACGCGAAACCGGATATCTCATCTTTCGCAATTCCGGCAGCGGTGATTTGCCTGTGCTTCCTGATATTCTCATATCTTGTTTCCGGCAAGATAAAAACGGTAAAGATCAGGGAACTTGTAACCGAATAAAATAACAGCCGACTTCAAAAGAGGTCGGCTGCTATTTTATTAGTCCAAATCCTTACCGTTATTATTTTGCCCGAAACGTGGCGGAGAACAACAAAAAACTTCACAGCTGTATTGTTTAGTGTACACCACGTGCAAGGCTGACCGAGCGGAAAGCGTGATGTTGAGTATGACAAGGTCATCATAGTCATATTATAAGACCGGAAGATCACCGACAAGCTTAATGCGCATTTCTTTAAGCGTCAGTCCGCTGCCGCCGAAATACAGCCTGCACACCAAAAAACGCGAGTACATATTGACAGGGCGTTCGATCTCGCTCCACTCGCCGTTTGTGCCATTGAACGTAAACACCGCCGACGGAAAACCCGTTGTGAAAAGTGTAACGGGACTTTGCGCCGTCGCGCTCAGATTGGATTTCGCCGAAAGCGTGACCGCGTATTTGCCCTTAATATCTACGTCCAGCGCGAATACATACGACGATCCCTTGTCCGTGCATATGCCGTCCAACGGCAGGATAAGCTCGCCGTTCTTTGTCGGGTAAAATGCTACGTCCTCCGCGTCATAGCTGTCGTCCGCGTAGGGACGGTTGATTATCTCGATCTCGGGAGCCGTTTTGCGCAGACGTGCCATTGCGCGGCTGCCCGTCAGCATACGGCAGACGTTGGCTGCGTTTCGCTGAAGCTCTCCGCGGGTCAGTGTTCCCGCCTCAAGCGAGGACAGTGTGTTGTCGTCCGTGAGGTTTTGCGAGGAATCCGAGCACACCATATAAACATCGTTCTGCGCTCTTGCCATAGCCGCGAAATTATTTTCGCGCGGTGCTTCTCCGCGGTCGTTTATAACGCTCCACCAGTCGGTCATTACAAAGCCGTTGAAGCCCCATTCGCCGCGCAGGATAGTCGTGCATAGATCATAGCTGCCCGCCGTCCACAGTCCGTTCAGGGAGCCGTAGGTCGTCATGACGGTAGTCGCGCCGCCCTCCTTTACAGCGATCTCAAAGCCTCTGAGATATATCTCGCGAAGCGCTCTCTCGGATATAACGGAGTCGATAGAGTGCCGCCCCGTTTCCTGATTGTTGCCCGCAAAATGCTTGATAGTACCCGTCACGCTCGTGCGGTGAAGTCCGCGGAGCTGAGCCGCGGCGATCTTTCCCGTAACGAGCGGATCCTCGCTGAAATACTCGAAGTTTCTGCCGTTGAGTGGGTGACGGTGGATATTCATTCCCGGACCGAGCAGGCACTCCACGTTGTTCGCCGCGATCTCCATGCCCGCGCTTGTGTAAAGTTCCTCGGTAAGCTCGGTATTGAACGTGCAGGCGAGCAGCGTTCCGTTAGGCAGGCTGAACGCTTTTGTGCCACAGTCCAGTCTCATTCCCGACGGACCGTCGTCGCAGCAGCCCGCGGGTATGCCGAACCCCGTGAGCGCGTCGGTAACGCCGCCAAACGCGGCAGCCGTTCCGGGAGTTACCTTGGGACTTCCCATGCCCTCGCCGCGTATAATGCAGGACAGATCGTAATCGGAAAATTGCGCGATAAATTCGTCCATGGTGCGCTTTCCGTCGGCAACGTCAGCGAGCTTTATGCCCCTGTCGCCCGTCTGAGGTATCTCCTTGGGGAGATTTTCCGCGCGACGCTTATCCATATCCATGGTAGCCGTGGAAACGCTCTCCGTTACCGCTTTATAACTGTTGCCGTCGCGCTCGGGCTTTATTCTCTCAAACGGCAGCACGGGAGCGCAAGCCTCGCTCAGGCGTTTGACAACAACTGTATCCATCTGCGCAAAGCTGTAAACCTCAGCAGCCGAGCGCACGTCCGTTCCGACGTAAAACGTGAATGTGCCCTCCTCTCGCACATAACAAGACTTATTTCCCGTAACACCGCTGTCATCGTAGCTTGCCAGATCGTCTAGAGCTATTTCGAAGTGCAGGGTCTGCTCCTCGGCAGGTGAGAGGGTCTTGGTTTTTCCAAACGCGCAGAGCCGACGCAGCGGATTTCCGAGCTTGCCCTGCGGCGCTTGGAAGTACGCCTGAACGACCTCCTTGCCGTCACGTTCGCCGATATTTTTTACGGTAACGTCAAGCGCGATAATATCGTCCCGCCCCTCGCTTTTGGTTGAAAGCTCAAATTTAGTATACGAAAGTCCGTATCCAAACGGGTACAGCACCTTATCCTTGGCAAACGTCTCGAAATAGCGGTATCCGACATACACGTCCTCGCAGTAGAACTCGCGCTCGGCGCTGCCGAAATGCTCCGCCGAGGGATAATCGGAAACGTTTTTCGCTATCGTGTCGGTCAGCTTTCCGCTCGGGCATACCTTGCCGGTAAGTACGTCCGCCGTGCCGAGACCTCCGACCATTCCGCCCTGCCACGCGTACAGAACCGCGTCGGGCTTGACCTCGCTTACAAAGCTCATATCGATTATTCCGCCGACATTCAGGAGCACGGTCATCTTTTTGAAGTGCGCGCGTACCTTTTTGAGCATATCCAGCTCTGTTGCCGTCAAACGGTAAGAGCCCTCGGTATCGGTCGCATCCTGCTCCTCGCCCGCGGTTCTTCCGATAATGCATAGCGCTGCCGCGGACTTCTCTGCGGAACGCGCCGCAAGCTCGTCGGACAGCGGCATTTCCTCCTGTGACCACGGCTCACCGCCCCAGCCCACTCCCGGGTCGAATGGGTGAGACTTCTCCCATTCGGCATATTCCGCGCGGAGCTCCTCGTTAAGCGATATCCCGCACTCTACAAGCCCCTCGGTGATGTTCCACACCTTGTCGACGTTCACCATGCCGCCCGAGCCTGTACCGCTCTTATAGTAGTGTTCCTGAATTCGCCCGAAGACCGCGAGGTTTTCATTTTTTTTCAGCGGCAGCGCACCGTTGTTCTCCAGCAGTACGATACCCTCCGCGACAGCCGCCCGAGCCGCCGCGATATATTTGTTCCAGTCAAGGATTATCTTTTCCATTTGAGCGCCTCCATGTAAATATTCAAAAGTCCGTTCAAAGCATTATACCGTTTCGGCAAATTATCCCATGATCATATTATACCGATATCGGTAGAAATAATATATTGAAAAGCGGTTATTTATGTCATTTTTTTAATTTGATTTCAGATCAAAGCTTTAATTTCGTCAAGCTCCTCGGCGGTAAAATCGAGCTTCTCGATGCAAGCGGCGTTTTCGATGATCTGCGAAGGTCTGCTTGCGCCTATCAGCACGGTAGTGACTGCGGAGTTATGCAGCACCCACGACAGTGCCATCTGTGAAAGGGTCTGCCCGCGCCGCTCGGCAATTTTGTTCAAAGCGTTAAGCCGTTTGTTCATTTGATCGTCAAGCTGTTCACCTATCCACGTATCGCCTTTTCCCACACGCGAATCCTTTGGCACACCTTCAAGGTACCTGTTAGTCAAAAATCCTTGATACAGCGGCGAAAAAACCGCCAATCCGATACCGTGTTCACGAGCGTACTCATCAAGACCGTCGTCCTCTATCCATCTGTTCAACATAGAATATGACGGTTGGTTGACGATAAACGGAGTGTGCAGCTCGCGGAATATCGCCGATATCTCGGCGGTCTGCTCGCTGTTGTAGTTGGAAATGCCTACATAAAGCGCTTTGCCGCGCCGTATTATATAGTTTAATGCGAGAGCGGTCTCCTCAAGCGGAGTGTTCGGGTCAAAGACGTGGTGATAAAAAATATCCACATACTCCAATCCCATGCGCTTCAGGCTTTGGTCAAGCGAGGCGGTAAGATATTTGCGTGAGCCGTTGCGGTCGCCGTAGGGACCGGCCCACATCTCGTAGCCCGCTTTTGTGGAAATGCACATTTCGTCGCGGTATTGCCGCATATCGGCGAGTATCCTGCCGAAATTCTCTTCCGCGCTCCCGTTGTAGGGATTGCCGTAATTGTTGGCGAGGTCGAAATGCGTTATCCCGAGATTAAACGCGGTATGCACCATTTCCTCCATATTCGCGAAGCAGCCATTGTGCCCGAAATTCTTCCACAGTCCCAGCGAAACCGCGGGAAGCTTCAAGCCGCTTTTTCCGCAGCGCCTGTAGATCATCTTATCGTATCTTTTTTCATTGGCAATATACATATAAGTTCCTTTCTCATAAAGGAGGCAGTTCGTCAAGCGTTATGACGTACTCGTCGTTATATATAGCGTTCAGATCGTCCGTGCGGTTATGATCTGTGATGTGCTCGGTGTGCCAGGTCATAAACCATACCCAGCCTGCCTTTCCGTCCTGCAATTGCTTAACGGTAGGTATGCGCCCGCATTCGTGGAAACAGACGGGCTTTTCATTGCCGACCACTCTTTTCACCAACGCGTATAGCCGTTGATTTGCACCGTCGTTGTAGGAGTCCGCTCCCGCAACGTCGACATACTCGTCTCCGGGGTACCAATCGGCGTAGCCGCGTCCGTTGCCCGAATAGCCGAGTACCCAGATAAGGTTGTCAAGTTCCCAGTAGTCGGTGTAACGGTGGTACATTATCTTCCACATTTCCTTGAAGTTATCCGCGCCGCCCTTGCTCCACCAGAACCAACCGCCGTCCAGCTCGTGGAACGGTCTCCACAGCACGGGAATGTTCTCGTCCTTGAGTTCCTTGAGCGCCTTTGCCGCCTTGTCCATACCCGCGATAAGGCTTTCGTATTCGGGAGTGCCCTCGGTAAGCGCCTGTTCCCAATCGCGGCGCACGGTTTTCATGCACTCGTCCCAGCTACCGCTGAAATCAAAGCCGCAATGCCAGCATATCGTGACAATGCCGCCGCGGTCATGCCACTCCTTGGCGCGCCTGTTTACTCCGCTAAAGTCATCGTTCATATAGTCCAGACCGCGTATCGCGGGGTATTTTCCCGTATTGTTGTATATGTAGTCGAACTCGTACTGTTCGCTGCCCTTCCAGGTCGACTCCTGCTGCCCCGAGATAATAGCGTTCCCGTATGTATCACAAATATACTCGTACAGCCTAACAGCCTCGGACGAAGCGTTGGGGTTGGAAAGCACCGGCTTAATGGAAGGCTCATCGGGCTCGGGGGTAGTTGAGGTGCTTTTGGAACTGCTCGTCGAGGTCGAACTTTCAGTACTGTTCGTTGCAGTCGAGCTTTCGGTGCTGCTCGTCGAGGTCGAGCTTTCGGTGCTGCTCGTCGAGGTCGAGCTTTCGGCGCTGCTCGTTGTGGTCGAGCTTTCGGCGCTGCTCGTTGTGGTCGAGCTTTCGGTATTGCTCGTTGCGGTCAAGCTTTCGGTGCTGCTCGTCGAGGTCGAGCTTTCGGTACTGCTCGTTGCGGTCGAGCTTTCGGCATTACTCGATAAAGTCGAATCCTCCGCTCTGTCAGTTGTTGAGGAGCTTTCGACAGTGCTCGTTGACGAGCTCTCGGGAGTGTCTGAATTTTCTGAAAAGCTTGTCGGAACCGAGTTTTCGGGAGTGCCGGGCAAGCTTTCCGCGTCATTGGAACACGCTGTAAGAGATAGCGTCATCGCAAGAGCGGTGATAATTGACAAAAAACGTTTCATAATTGCCGTTCCTTTCGTATATTTTTATTTAATTATACACTATTGTCCGAGAAAAAGCAATATAAAAAATAAAAATACCGCGAAAAATCGGGAGTGATTTCCGCGGTATGATATTGTCGCGATAGTTGGGGGAGCGTATTAAAAAACGCCTTTTTTCATTATTATTCATATTTCGGCGTCGACGCTGTCAGAGCCGTCAACGATGCGTATCTCCAGACGATGAGGCAGACACACTATCGGCACCGCTCCTCCCGATATCGCGCCCGTCCGGACGCATACCTTATCGGGGCAGTCCGCCTCCGTGACCGAGACCGCACCGCCGCGTACTGTCACGGTGTTATGACCGTTCCCGCAGTCCACGGTGAACTCACATTCCTCTGCCAGCGAGACGGTTTTCAGCAGCTCTCCGTTCAGGTATATCTCGGCGGCGGGGTTTTCGCGCGGAACGTTCCGAATAACGAGCCACACAACTATTCCCGCTGCCGCGGCGAGAGCCGTCAGCACCGACGCGACCGCAAATTTTCTGTTCATATCTTCACCCCGTTATACGAAAACTCCCCGTTTACCCTGCGGCATGAGGTGTGTCGCCGCAGGGTAAACGGGGATAATATGTTTTTTATTCAATAACGCCGTCCGCTTTATAGCCGTTTTCGGATTTTTGCAGCTTGACCGCACATGAATAATACGCCGTTTTTCCGTCAAAGCTGCCTGCGTTGATATAAAGCGTTCCGTTAGCGCCTGTTTCCGTTTCCTCGGAAATTACAAGCACCGTATCGGAGAGGTTGATAGAATAAATCAAACCGTTTGAATACTCAAGAGCCTCACCCTCGCCGAGCGTACAGCGCTTCTTCAGATTTTCCGCCGCGGTCTCGCTGAAACAAATCGCGATAAGATTTTCAAGCGTTGTCTTATCGGTGATTCCGCAGCTCTCACAAAGTCCGCCCGCAAGCGCGTTCTGCAAGCCGACAGCCGCGTTGACTGCCGAGCGCATATCCGTTGAAGCGTTCTCCTCGGGAATCTCATACGTCAGATAATCATTTTTCGCTCTGTCGGTATATATACCGTTGACGATCCGCACAGAGCCGTTTTCAGCAGCCGCCATATAGTGCCGCGAAAGACTGCGCTTAAAGTCAAGCTTCGCAATAACGGAGATACCTCCGCTCGGTGTCTTGACGCCGTTGTCGATCGTATAGTACCCATCACTTGCAAAAAAACTGTGCTTTGAAACGCCGAACTGCGCGTTCGCGTCGGGAAGCGCGATAAGCTCATAGCTCGAAGGATCGAATATCATATTGACCATATCGCCTTTAAGCAGTGCGTGAGTAAACGCCGCGTTGTGAGTAATGCCGTACTTGCCCTGAACAGTGGCTATAACAGACGCTTCCTCCACAGAGGATGCCTTGTATATCAACAGATCGCTTCCCGAATAAGCCGCGAAAAATACGCTTGCGCCGAAGTCGCCTATTCCGTAATTTGCGGCAACCAGAGAAAATGCCGTCTGACTGCTGTACAAAGTCTTTACGTTAGCCGTTTCAAAGCCACCCTCGTAAATTTTCAGGCTGTAATTGCCGTTTTCAAATACGTTCAGCGCCAGAATACCTGTTTCCTCGTTGTAAGCAATCTCATAAACGATACCCGTTCCTACCGCGCTGCCAAGGGAAACATCGTTTATTTTTGCACTGTTCGCGTCAACGTCGTACAGCTTACCGTCAGCGCCAAGTGCTAACAGCCGTCCGCCGTTTTCGGCGATCCAGAATACCGTCGTATCCGCGCACTCCTGCGAAGCAGCAAGACTGACCGCTTCATCGGTCACGGTATATAAACGTATATCATTTTCTGTCCGCACATAGACCGTGTTATCATTCAGAAAATAAGCCTGCTTTGCGCCGATATCCTCGGTCAGATAAGAGAATCTGTCGGGATTATACGGCAAATCAGCGTTATCCGCCAACGCTATCATAACATCTATCGGCACCATAGGCGAGAAATCGTTCTCGTTAGGCACGACAGCGGGAGAATATCCGCCGTCAACAGCGGAAATATGATTTTCTATCTCATAAACGGGAGGTACGTTAGGCTCGCTAACGCTGCTCTCGGGTGTACTCGATACGGGCGGTTCCGTTGAACTGCTCTCGCTGCTGCTTTCATTGTCAACGCTGTTGTTTTGGGAGCTGATATCGGAACTCTGCGAGCTGTTGTCGACGATGTTAACGCCAACACCGGTTACATCGGTAATAGGAGAGATAAGCCCGGGATCCTCGTTGTTGATTATCTCCACCGCAAAAACAAGACTGTCGTCCTGAAGCTGCGTCATCAGATATCCCGCGCATCTTATCTTAGCGCCGGTGATATTGTCGCCGACGTTTGCTCCAAACGTCTCCGCGACGCTATCGGTTCCGATGACTGTTGAGCCGTCTTTCATATACAGCGCGCTGACCGGAACGCTGCCCTCCGAGCGAGCCAACAGCACGCGCTGAACCTCAGCCGACGAAAGCGGTCTCTCAAAGCTGACAAGCACGTCGAAAAGCTCCTTTGAGCTTTCGTTATCGCGCACGTCGTTCTGTCCCTTTTTGATACGCTCATCGTCAGGCAGCTCCGCGACCGAGCTGCCCGCGCGCAGCGGATCGATGACGTTCGGTTTTCCAAGCTGCGTTACGGTAATAGTCCCCACCGTGACCACAACGGCAGCTACCGCCGCAGTCATTCCTATATAAATCGGAAGCGGCTGCCTGCGCAATTTATTCCCCGCAAATTTTCCGTTTTTCGCGTTGATATATATCTTATCCCTATCAAACGCGTATTTATCCATTAGTTCTCTGTAAAAGTCACGTTTATCCACAAGTCAGCCCCCTTTCCTTGTAATTTCACTCAAATATCACAAATTGAATTTTTTCTTTTGTCGCTCAATAGTGCGATACAGCTTTGTTTTTACCGTGGACAGCTTCATATCCATTGTCTCGGCAATTTCTTCCAGTTTCATATCACAGACAAAGTACAGATAAAAAATTCTCCCCACTGTTTCGTCCTTCTGCATAACGTCGTCAAAGATCTGCTTTGCGAGTATTTTATTATGTATCACCTCGTCGAAAAGCGGTTCGTCGCGCGACAACTCCGCTTCGAGCGCGGCGGATTCCTCCTCTGAAAAATCCGACATATTCTTAACTCTTTCACGCCGCTTGATAAATCCCGACAGAAAGCTTCTGCATTCAAACTTTGCTATATTTATCAGAAACGCCTCAACGGATTCGATATCTTCGTATCCTTTTTCGGAAATGCGCTTGTAAAAGCGCGCATAGATATTCTGGATAATATCCTCCGCGTCCTGGAAACGCGAGGCGTGGCTAAGTACAAACCGCGATACGGTAGTGAACGTTTGCGCATATGAATTGTTGAAATATAAGTCGATCTCGTTTTTATCCAACGGCGTTTCACCTCGCTTTACAGGTTTCACGCGCTCCGCCGTCCGCTGTATGTGCCATAATAGAAGTCAGCGGAAATATTAAAAAAGTTTCAATTATTTGACAAATTGAGCGTTTTTTGCGAAGCACACATAAAATTTATGTCATAGCGCGTATTACATTTCGTTTTATGACAAACCGCGTTGGTAGGCAATTATATACCGATAGTATATTTTGCGAAAATATAACCGAAGGTTGAAAGGAGCAAAATAAATCATATCTAAAATATATTATATCACAGAATGTTTTTTTTGTCAAATTTCTTTAACTGTCTTTACAAAATTATTTGAGTGTGGTATAATTATAATGTAATGGTTTTATTATGTTAAATCGGAATTTATGTTAGCAAGGCGACCACACAGATGAACGGCTTTTCAACGTTTCGGTCAAAGTTGGTAAACGAACGAGGAGCGCGTGTGGCGTATATATCCAAGTGAAATTTTCTTCAAACCCGAGCCGCAAAAAAATGCGGAAAAGGGGGAGTGGGAGAGGGGAAGAAGATCGGAAGAGGAAACCCGTAGGGAGAGGGGGGAACTCCGCATTTTTGTTGGATTTTGTTGTTCCCCCCTCTCCCGAAGGGTGTCCTCTTGCACCGAAGTTAGTGTGGAAATATATGCCGCAAAATATGACGGGAAATCTCGCCATATCAAAAATAAAACAACAGCAACGCCTTGCTAACATAAATTCTGATTTTTTTTAGTCAAGTAAATGGAGGTTAATACAAAATGTTAAAGCCTTTTTCCAATAAGGTATCGGGGCTTGCCCCGTCCGCCATACGTGAGATTTTAAAGTTCACCGCCGACCCCGAGGTCATCAGCTTTGCCGCGGGTAACCCCGCTCCCGAGGCGTTCCCAGTGGACACTATCGCCAAGCTCTCCGCGGAGATATTCGCGAGCGAGCCCGTGAACGCGCTCCAGTACTCCGTTACCGAGGGATATATGCCGCTGCGCAATTGGCTCGAGAACGATCTGCGATCAAAGGGAATGTTCGCGGAGAACGATATGATCATTGTAACGGCGGGCGCTCAGCAGGCTATCGAGACCACCGCTAAGATACTCTGCAACGAGGGCGACGTGATCTTATGCGAAGATCCCAGCTTTGTCGGCTCGCTGAATGCGTTCAGGAGCTACGGCGTAAAGCTCGTGGGAGTGACCGCAGACAAGAACGGCATTATTCCCGAACGTCTCGAAGAGGCGCTTAAAGCCAATCCGAGCACGAAATTTCTTTACACGATACCCAATTTCCAGAACCCCACGGGCAACACCACGAGCCTTGAGCGCAGAAAAGCGGTGCTTGAGCTTGCCAAGAAGTACGGCATTTACATTCTCGAGGACAACCCCTACGGCGATCTCCGCTTCGCGGGAACGCCCGTTCCGAGCTACAAATCGCTTGATACCGCGAACTACGTGCTATATGCGGGAACTTTTTCAAAGGTGCTTGCTCCGGGACTTCGCGTGGGCTATCTCTGCGGAATTGCCGAGCTTGTTCAGAAAGCGGTGGTCGGACTGCAAACCAGTACCGTCCACACCAACATATGGGCGCAGATGCTGGCTTACCGCTTCGTGACTACGGTAGATTTCAACGAGCACTTAAAGCGTCTGCAGGGCATTTACCGCGCTAAATACAAGCGAATGGCGGACGCATTGCACTCATGTATGCCCGATTGCGTGACCTATTCCGAGCCCGAAGGCGGACTGTTCATCTGGGCGGATATCCCCGAGCGGTATGATATGAACGCGTTCTGCACCGAGGCTGTTCACCAAAAGGTAGCCGTCGTGCCGGGCAACGCATTCCTCGCAGACGAGAACGGCGTTTCACATTCATTCCGTCTGAACTTCTCCACCCCGACCGACGAACAGATAGACCGCGGCGTGGAAATTCTCGGAAAGTGCGCGAAAGAATTTTTTAAGTAATAAAATAAGGAGTTAACCTAAAATGGAACAGAAAAAGAAGATATTAAGTCTTATTCAGCCCACCAACACTCCGACTATCGGCAACTACTTCGGGGCGATGTGCAATTGGGTGAAAATGCAGGAGGAGTTCGACTGCACCTACGGTATCGCCGATCTTCATTCGCTTACGGTGCGGCAGGATCCCGCAAAGCTGCGAGCGCAGATAAAGGAGAGCTACGCGCTGCTGATAGCGTCGGGTCTCGACCCCGAAAAATCCACGCTTTTTGTACAGAGCCACAATCCCCACCACTCGGAGCTTGCTTGGCTGCTCAACTGCTACACGCAATTCGGCGAGCTGTCCAGAATGACGCAGTTCAAGGATAAATCCGCCAAGCACCCCGACAACATCAACGCGGGTCTGTTCACCTATCCCGTGCTAATGGCGGCGGATATACTGCTGTATCAGGCGGATATGGTCCCCGTGGGGGTCGACCAGATGCAGCACTTGGAGCTTGCGCGTAACGTCTGCCAGCGCTTCAATGGCATATACGGCAACGTGTTCACAATGCCCGAGGGTTATGTCACCAAAGCTACGGCAAAAGTTATGTCGCTCCAGGAGCCGACAAAGAAAATGTCCAAATCGGACGAGAACGCCAACGCATCCGTTTCGGTGCTTGACGACCGCGACACTGTAATCCGTAAGTTCAAGCGTGCCGTCACCGACAGCGAGACCGAGGTCTGTGCACGCGAGGGCAAAGACGGCATAATCAACCTTATGTCCATTTACAGCGGCGCTACCGGTAAGAGTTTCGACGAGATCGAGGCTGAGTTTAGGGGCAAGGGCTACGGCGATTTCAAGCTTGCGGTAGGCGAGGCGGTAGCGGACAAGCTCTCTCCCATGCAGGAGGAGTACAAGCGCGTTTCCTCGGACAAGTCATATATCGAGAGCTGTATGAAGCAGGGCGCCGAAAAGGCGTATAAGGTATCGCGCAAGACGCTGCAAAAGGTTCAGAAAAAAGTCGGGTTTATCGTTTTCTGAATTATGCTCGTTGTCTGAAACGGCAAAAAAAAGCAAATGAGAAATAGTATTATTGTGGAATTGCACAAAAATTCGGTAAAAATAAAAATATTACTTGCAATTTCACGCAATTTCTGATACAATATTATTTGTTACTGATAAAATACTGATCGGAAGGACGGTGTTATATAATGGCTAAATGTGAAATATGCGGCAAGAGTGTTTCCTTTGGAATTAAGGTTTCCCACTCTCACAGACGCAGCAACAGAACATTTAAACCGAATGTTAAAAAGGTAAAGGCTGTCGTAAACGGAACTCCCTGCAGAGTTAATGTTTGTTCACGCTGCCTGCGCTCTAAGCTTGTTCAGAGAGCGGGCTGATAATTCGGAATAAACTGAGGGCGCATTAAGCGCCCTTTTTATTTGTGCAGATACAACGGCAGCCGCACATAAAGCACGGCTGCCGTTTATTTTTTAATAGTACCCGTTCAGTCTTTCCTCAAGCTCTTTCTTGTTTTCCGCGTCGACCTCGTCCCAGTGCGACTTTATTTTTTCAACTTCGGTCACATGGTTGCCCGAGCAGTATTCGGGAATATTGCCCTTGCGGTAGTAGCCGACATCGGTGCTCGTACATTTTGCGGAAGCGATCAGTCCCGTCTCTGTGCAGAATCTGCGCTCCAACACCGAGGAGTCGGGGGTGAACTTGCTGATCGCCGAGGTATCCTCGATTTCCGACATAATGTCGTACCATATTTGCGCGCCGTATCTGTGAGATCCGTCGCCGTTGTAGACCTCGTGGTTGTTCTTGTCGTAGCCCATCCAGACTACGCCGATATAATTCGGCGTACAGCCGACGAACAACAGATTGAGATCGTCGTTCGACGTACCCGTCTTGCCGATTACTTCAACGTTTTCAAGGCTAGCGTAGCGTCCCGATCCGCTTGTCGTCGTGATTACCGTGCGGAGCATTCGGTTCGTTACCCATGCCGCGTCGCTGTCGATCGCTTGTGTTCCGTAGAAATTCTGCTGTAAGATAACGTTGTCTTTACTGTCGATAACCTTGCTGTACAGCTTGGGTTCGTAATAAATACCGCCGTTTCCGAACATTTGATAAGCCGCCGCCAGTTCGACAAGCTTTATACCGTCGGTAAGCGCGCCGAGCGTTATCGGTGAATAGTCGATATCCGACTCGACCAGCGTCGTAATTCCCAGATTCTGGGTGAGCTGATTGTAGCAAACCTGCGGAGTAAGCATCTGCGCCACTCTTACCGCAATGGTGTTACGCGACTCACGGACTGCCTCCCAGATAGGCATGAGCGAGCCGTCGCCGCCCGCAAAGTTAAAGTTCGTCGGCCAGGTTTTTATTTCGCTGTCGTCGATGATACTGATACCCTTATCTGGCAGCATGGTCGAATAGGTGATAAGATTGTTTTGTACCGCCGTCGCGTATGCCGAGATCGGCTTCATCGTCGAGCCCGGTGCGCGCGTCGCCTGCGTTGCGCGGTTGAAGCAGTTTATACCCGGCTTGTCTCCGAGACCGCCCGCTACCGCCAAAACGGTTCCCGAATAGTCCATCAGAACAAACGCCGACTGGAGCAGATCGTCCTCCTTGGCGTTTTCATCGTAAGACGTAACGACAAGGAGCGGATCGCGGAATTTCTCCTCGACAAGCTGTTGGAAAGCCATATTTTCGTTGATATAGATACGATATCCGCCGTTGTAGATATCTCTTCTCGCGGAGGTGTAGGTAACGCCCTTGAGATCGGCGTAGTCCTTGATGACCTGATCTATCGCCGCATCGACATACCAGTCCTGATCGACCTCATAGCCGTTCCACCGATATGCCTTGTAATCGTCGTCAACGGTATCGTCCTCGTCGGGTTCGTTGTCCTCGGGCTCGTCCGTGTGGATCGAGCGCGGGTCGGTATAGCCGAAAGAGTCGCCGTAAACTGTGCCGGCAAACCGAACCTTTTCAACCTTTGCCGATTCGTACTCCTTGGTATTGATGTAGCCCTGCTCGTACATATTCTGAAGCGCGTATTCCTGCCAGTACTTGCAGTTTTCAAGGTCCTCATACGGCGAACGGTAACCGGGGTTTCGTATCATACCAGCGATAATAGCCGCCTCGGCAATATCAAGATCCTTTGCGTCCTTGCCAAAATACAGCTGTGAAGCCGCGCCGATACCGTAGGTCATACCTCCGAGCCAAATAACATTGAGATAGCTCTCAATAATGTCGACTTTTGTGTATTTTTCCTCAAGCGACAATGCTCTGAAAATCTCGCGGAGCTTACGTTCCCAAGTCTGCTCGTCGTCCATTGTGAGGTTTTTGATAAGCTGTTGAGTGATAGTCGAGCCGCCCTGACCTTGCCCCGATAGATTGAGAACGTCCGCGGCGAGCGCGTACACCGTTCTTCTCCAGTCGACGCCGTTATGCTCGTAAAAGCGCTTATCCTCCGTTGAAACAACGGCGTAGATCAGATACGGCGAGATATCTTCATAATCGACCCAGATACGGTTTCTTTCCTCGTACAGGCGCTTCAGCTCGACCTCTTTTCCGTCGGCGTCGTAGCTGTATATCATGGTCGTGTACTTCATCTCGGCGTCACGAAGATTAGCGTCATAACCGTTGTCGGCAAAATCAAGGATATACACTGTAATTACCGTCACAACGATACACATCATAATAACAAAGATGAGAAGCATAGACGATATTGTAGTCCCGACGACTGTCAGGGCATGTCCGATATTACGCGACACTCTGCCTTTTTCACGCTTTTTAGGTTTCTTTGGTTCGTCGTCTTTAATTTTAATGTAACGAAAATTTCTTCTTTTGTTCATTCTTTGATCACCTCTTAAATAACAGGCTGTATAAATACTGTACGCATATACAATAAAAGCATATTGCGCATTCCCCCAACTTGACGTATATAATCATTATAGCACATTTTAATTAAAATGTTAAGCCCTTTTTTGATTTTTTTCGTGAAAGTACAGTGAAAACCGCGAATTTTGATGTTTAATAAGGGAGTAAATGGTTATAATACGGTAAATCGGAAATTTGGCAGACGGCTTGCCAACGATTCGGAACAATAGGTATGTATATTTAAGTAATGTATAAGGGTGAAAATAAAAAATAAATTTTTTAAAAAAAGTAGTTGACAAAGCGAGGGAGATGTGATATAATTGAAA
>CANDVA010000029.1 GCA_947389015.1 uncultured Clostridia bacterium
ACTTGCTAAAATTCTTTGCGTAAATTGTGTCAAGTGATATTGACAAAATCATTTTCGCTGTTCTGCCGCCGCGCACCTCGGAAATAATATCCTCTAAGGAGTAATTATCGTTCTTTTCCTCGGCTTGCTTTTCCGCTTGTTTGCGCTCGTGATTTTCCACTATGTTTTTTTCGGCGTTCTCCAGATACTCGCCAAGCGTACCCGTTTCCTCCGCGCGAACGGGGTTAATGTCTACCGTCACGCCGCCAATGCTGAACGGCTCATCGTGCAGAATATTGAACAGCGCGTCCTCCTTTAATTCGGAGGAAAACTCGACCGCAACGTCCAGATCGGACTGTTCGTCTTGCAAATTTCTGCTCCGTGAGCCTACGACCGCCAGATCAACGATTTGCGCGTTGACCTCCCCGCGTTCCAAAACATCTTGTACATATTCCCGAACGCTGTTTTCAATATCCGTCGCGCTCAAACCGTCAATCGGAACAAAGTTTTCTGCGGTCTTTGCCTTGAAAATTTCCGTGCTTGACTGCATTTCAGGCTGAATATTCTCCTTGCGTTCAAGCGAAAAATCGGAAATTTCCTCAAACCCGTAGCCGTCAACATAGTGCGCCGCTGTTTTACCGTCGCTGCTTATCTCGATAATATCTCCGACTGAAAGCGAGTGTCCGTGAAAATCGTCGGGAATATCTACGTTGAACTTCGTGTAAATATCTTCGAGTGTCACGCCGTTTGCAAGTCTGCCGCTGTATACGGCGTTGTAATTGCCGCGTTCAACGGAAAGCCCTCTCTCGCGCAGCTCCGATAAATCGGCAAAACGGTAATCGCGCGTATCGTCACCGTCTTTAAGCTGCAAAATCGTGTAAGTAGGCTCGGCGAGTGAGAACAGTTTATCAAGATAATGCTCGTTACGCGAGTTGAAGTCCTCGGTATCGGCGAGAAAATCCCGTGCCGCCTCGTCAAATCCCGGCATATCCACATCAATGACGGTCTGCTTGCAGGACGAGAGAATGTAGTACACAGGGTCTTTTTGGCTTAACGCCGCGGCTATATCATCAAAGTCAAACTCGTTGCAGACAAGCTGTCCCCCCGCCGTACTGTCGGGATGGTAATATACCATTTTGACGGTTTCACTTTCCCTGTCAATATAGAATTTATCCAAGTCAGCGGGAATGTCGGGCGTTCTCTCGGCTGTCAGGGCGTTCTCGATAAGTTTCAGCGTATTCTCCGCAAGTAAGCCCTCGTTGATTATAGTGTAATCGTCATATGCCCTTGCATAAACCTCTTTAAGGTAATCGGAAACGATTTGAGGATTTCCGTTTAGAAGCACGTCCTCTATGTTGTGTTCGGGAGTGTTTTGGGAATTTAACTGTTCACCTGTCCGCGCGAAATAATAATCTCTAAACGTTAAATTCCAATATTCCTCTCGGTTTTTTGCGTACACATTAGCACTTATTTCCGCTACATTATCCGCTATTTCCTCGGCTTGTTCAACAGAAAAAGCGGGGGAATGTTCCTCCGCTTTCGTCTGTTGTGAAGTTGTGCCATATGTGGCATTTAATCCCGATAATTCAGCACTATGTCCTCCATTATCGCCCTGTCTGTTATCATTCCGAGCGTTTTCTCCCACGCCGCTATCTCCGTGAACGTTGTAGGGCGCGGGTTCTTCTCCGCGTACTGTTTCCTCAGCAGCTCCCGATACTCCAGAGCCTCCTTGTCCACTTGACGGGGTATTAAGTCCCATTTCAGCCGACCTTGCAGCGACGGTATCACTTCGGGGTGGTTCTCCGTCATATACGCCCTCCACTTCTCCCCGTACTGTCCTATTTCCTCGCTCATCAGAGCCTGTTCCTCGTCCGTCAGCCCCAGCTCCATTTGCTCCAGATACACGAACGTCTCCGGGTCGAGCTTGTACGTTCTGCCGTTCTCCGTTTTGGTTTCGGGATAGAACTTCTTGTCCTCCTCGCACCATATCTGTCTTATTTCTTCCATAATCATTTGTCCTCCCTTGCATAATAATGTTGTTTATCGAGCGTTCCAAAGATAACAGCACCGACTTGCCCGTTATCTGTATGAACTCGCACAGCTTCTCCTTTTCGGCGCGGCTGTTAAGCATATCGAGAGTCGACAGATCCGCCGTACCGTTATACTTGAAATTCCCGCCCAACTCGCACCGCGCCGCGATAAGGTACTGCACCATAGATATAAAGGATTTTTCAAATCCCTTGCGCTTGTCAGCGGAAATGTTCAGCGTATTCACGGCGCTTTCAAGATTTTTACGCGCCTTTTCCGCACCGAGGCAATTCAGACAGCCCGCGAGCGATTGAAAACGTCTGCCCTCGTTTTCATACGTTTCCTCGATGAGCGCGGCGGCAATATTTTTGTCGAGCGTCCACTGATACGGCGTTTTATCGCCCGCCGTTTGCGAGATGTCAAAGAAGTGCTTCAGACCGCCGTTGTAGGGTACGGCAATACTGCTTGTTCCTCTCTTGACCTGCCTGCCGAATTTCTTCCAAGTGTCGTAGTCGGCTACCATAACGGCGTTGGGATTTGCGCCGTATACCGCCATACTCTGAGCCGAGGGCAGCTTAAAGAATTTGCCCGCGAATTTGAGATATTCCGCAAACGCCGCCTTGTCGGAAAAGAGACGTTCCGTGACTTTCTCGTAATTTTCAAGCACACTGTCAATTCGTGCCATTGAAGATTTCCTCCTTTATATACAGTTTACCACATTAAACCATAAAAGTAAAGTGGTTTTTGAAAAAAATTCTCCCCGACTGTTAAAGTCGGGGAGAACGGCTAAAAATCAATGCCTTGCGTGCTTTTGCTTAGGCTTTTCGTCCTGTTTGGGAGCCGCCGTTTCGGGCTTCTTTTCCTCCTTTTCGGGGTTGAGCGCCTTAACAAGCGTTTGATGTATCTCGTCAAGTCTGGGCTTGTCGGCAAAGTTCACGGAGATTACCGTACCCGTGTTAGAGCCGATACGCGCCTGATAAGTAACGCCCGCCTTGTCAAGTTCGTTCATCAGTTTCTCGGCAAACGAGTTGTTAAGCCTAGACGTTGCGGCGATCTCGCCCGCGTTCTTATCGCCAAGCTCGGCGTACTTAACGCCCTTATACTCCACTTTTTCCATATTGCGGAATGCTTTTACCGCGACCTCATCATTAAGCTTGCCGTGCATAGCCGTTGTTATCGGGAGCGCGTGTTCCGTATAAGTACCCTTTTGGTTGGGATAAGAGGGCATAGATACAAACAAAGGCTTTTCGGGGTCTTTCGGCTGCATTACTTTAACGTCGTTTATCACAAAACAATCGTCGATCTTGACCTGTCCCGACGCCTTGACCGTTGCGTGATTTACGGGTTTGAGCGTGACCTTTATATCCGAAACGGCGGGTTTATTCTTATCCAAATTCAGATCATTTTTCAGATTTTGCTCTCCCGACGCTATCAGCTTGTCATAGTTGTTCATCACAGCTTCTTTCAGCGCCTCGTGCGCCTCTTTGGTGGTAGCGTGAGCAACGTCCTCATACCCGTTTCCGACTTTTTTGCTCGGCATAACGACATTCAATCCGTTTTCGCCCTCCATAACCTTGACGTTGTTTACCGCGATCTCTTTGTTGATGACAATGTTCGCAAGCGCCTTTGTCTTGCTGCCGTCGTCGATTTTGAGCATTGAGGAAACCTCAAAAGTAGTGTTGTGTTCAGCCATAATTGAACCTCCTTGTGAATGTTCGGTATTTGAAATATCCCGCTTTTCGGCAAGATTTTTCTCCAAAGTCAATAAGTATTCCCTGTAATCCTTGACAACCGCGTCAAGGAGCGTGGAATGAGAATTAAAATTTATCGCTTTGTAACGTGTTTCTTCGGGAAAATCAATGCTGCTTGCCCATTCCTTGTTTTTTGCGGAAAACCGCCCGTCCCAAGCCCTCTGCTGAATTGTAGCCGCCAGAGCTAACGTGACGTGTTCCGCGCCGTATCTTCCGACCGCGCCCTCGATTATCTTGTCGGTGTTCAGTCCGTAATCAACGTGATACTGCCCGATAAGTTTTTCAATATGTTTCGCGCAGTTTTCCGTTTCACGCAAGCTGATCCGCCACTTATCGATTTCGCCGTTTTCCTTTGCATACGCAAACGGCTTGTCATAAAGCGGCGCGGCTTTGTACGCCAAATCATATTGTGGATTTTCAGCCGCCCATTTGTTAAACGGCACAAGAGAGGGAGCGCCGTATTTTCCGTTTTCCAACTTCGGATAATGACTTACCGCATCAAAGCCGATGTCGGAAACCGTTTTGCGAATGACCGCCAATAATCCCTCATCTGCCGAAAATTCCTTATCCCTTGTGAAATCCGTCACTAAAACGTTTTCGCCGCCGCGGACGTGAAGAATATCAAAAGCCGCCGCAGTTTTTTCAACGCCCAAAGTGAGCCGCGCGGAGGGTTGACCGTCGCTACCGACGGCTTTCTCGAAAATATACGGCTTGTGCCGCAGCTCGTCAAAACGATTTTTCGCTTCATCAAGCGTATTGAAATGTTCGATTTTGGTCTCCTGCTCATACTCTTTCGGAAACGCCCAAGTCCGCAAGTCGGGAATTATGTAAAATCCCCAATCCTGCTTGTTATCATCTGCCATAATAACCCCCTTTCAACCCGTATAGCAGTTACTTTGTGTCGGCGGCGTCCTGCCGCCGACTTTGTTGTAACCGCGCAAACGTCCTGTTTGCGCCGATAGCACAGCTTTATAATGTAAGGTTTAAAGAGCCGTTATGCCGTCCTGTTCGGGAATAACGGGCGCGGTGTCGGCGGTACGCTCGGTGTTTTGGCGCTCTCCCGTAAACGATACAAGGTCTGCTACGACCTCATACCAAGTATAGGCTTTGCCCTCGCCGTTTGTTTCGGGACGGTGGGTCTGCATTTCGCCCTCAACCAAAATCATAGAGCCTTTGGTGAAGTTCTTGCAGACAAACTCCGCGTTGTTGTGCCAACATACGATATTGAAAAAGTCGCGCTCCCGCTTTTCTCCCTTTTTCTTATACCGCCTGTCAACGGCAATGCTGAAAGAAGTAACGGGAACGCCCGCCTTTGTTGCCTTGAGTTCGGGAGCGGAAACGAGCCGCCCCATTAACGTTATTTTGTTGTACATCATAATCCTCCTTAAAACAGATCGGGAATGTCAAAATTATCGTTGTCGGAAATATCGGGGTCGTCGCTGTCATCTTCGCAGAGAATGTAGCCGATAGCGCTCAGCTTGCCGCGGAGCGAAAGGTTTTCAAGCTCCTTTTCCTCCAAGCGGTCAAGGGCGCTGTCGCGTTCTTCCTCCGTCTTGATGAGCCTGTCGACGAGCCACTCTATGCGCTCCTTTTCGCTCAGCTTGTTGAAATTCTTGTCCATAATGATGTCCTCCTAAAACTTGATTTTTGACGGGTAGGGATACCCGCCGTTTTTATCAGCAGAGCGCTCCCAATTGCCGTAACCGCTGCCCGCAGCGTTCAGCACCGAAAGCACTCCGTCAACCGTAAGTCCGCTGTCGGCGGGAACGGAAAGCACCATAGTCTTGCTTACCGACCGCACATCGTTACCGCCTATGACCGCGTAGCCGTTGGCGTTATCGACCAAGCAGTAGACTATCCTATGCGGCATAAACTCACCGTCAGCGCCCGCGATACCGCCGTTGTTTTTACCGTTGAGGTAAATATTCGCGGTATAGCAGCTCTTTATATACGCCGAGCCTGTCCGCGCCGTTGACGTTCCGACAATGCCGCCGCTGTTTTCGGCACGGGAAACTAACGTCCGCACTCCGCAGCCGATTATATTACCGCCCGAATAATAACCGTCGGAATTGTTATCAAAGATTTTTACGCCGTAAGCCGTTCCCGCGATACCTCCCGCGGATTTTATTTCGCCGCCTGTCGTAATACCGTTTGCAAGAGAGCCTGTTACCGAGCAAGCGTTCCCGACGATACCGCCGACGTTCTCACCGCCGTTTATAGCGATTTCGCTTGCAAGGCAGTCCGAAATAATACCGCCATATCCGCAGACACCGCCGACGTTTACGGCGTTTTCTCCGTCAATTTTTCCGTTCTTAACGGTACAGTTCTGAATTTTGGAGTTGCCCGTTGCATAGTCACGCGCACCGTCCGCGCCGCCAAACGAATAAGAAGATATTTCGTTACATAAGATACCGACATTCTCATAATCGCCCGCGCTTATATTCGCGCCCTCGATAACCACGTTCTTGATAGTCGCGCCCGAAATAGTCCCGAACAGACCGCCCGTTCCCGACAAGCCCTTTATCGTGTGACCGCCGCCGTCGTATACGAAGAAGTCATATGACTTATTTTCATAGCCGCGCGAAATTATCTTTGTATCAATCGGCTTGCGCTTAACGTCCGAGGGGAATTTAATGTCGGCGGTCTGGACGAAATATCCGCTTGCTTGTCTGTCGGAGAGCCTTATAAGCTGGTCGTAATGACCGATTATGTACGGATTTTCGCGCGTTCCCGCGCCGCCGCCGTATTCGCTCAGCACTCTGTAAAGCGTAGTATCGCGGGTAAATTCGCACTCCGTATCGCCGAAATATTTTATCGTGCCAAATTCGCCCGTCTGAGGTCTGTCGGAGTAGCCGTAGGTGCAGCCCGCGACGTGATTGTAAATATCGGTCTTATCGTCGACTTTCGGAAGCTTCAGCTTTGCCTTGCCCGTCATATCAAGCGGTATCCTGTACACTTCCGCGCCCTTGTTAAGATAACCGCGGTCAATAGTTACCGTTATGAATTCGGCGGTCTGCCACTTCGCGTAAAGGTCGCAGTCGCTGTCAACACGGAGATTTTCCACGCGGTCGGAGGAATTTTCAAAATACCAGCCCTCGACCGAATAGCCGTCCTTGCTTACTCCGAAGTTATCAAGCATATTCACTGTCGAGCCAATCTCTTTTTCTATGATCTGAACTTTATCGTCATAGTGCAAAGTAATTTTCGCGGTAGGCGCTTTATTGCTCCAGACAGCGTAAAGCGTGATATTTTCGGCAGGCATTATCAAGGATTTCAGCGGCGCTTTTGCGTTTGCCGTTTTAGCCCAGCCCGAAAGGAAAAGACCGTCCTTGTAAACGGCAACGTCCGTAGGGAGCGGTATTTCCGCACCGAATTTAACCTCCGCGCGTGAGAGCGTTCCCGTGCCGCCGTTGGAGTTATAAGTGACCGCGAACGTTTCAGGCTCCCATACCGCGAACAAGGTCACGTTCTCGCAGGGCATTTTATAATGATAAAGCGGATAGGGTATTTCGGTGTTGTCGGAAAAGCCTATCAGCTTATAGCCCTTTTTGCTGATATACTTAGCGGCGTTATCGGCGCTCGGCAGCTTTACATATTGCCCCGACTGAGAGGAAATGCTGTCAAGCGTTCCCTCGCCGCCGTTCGGGTTGAACGATATCTGATACACGCCGCTTTGACCGCCGCTTGACGCGTTTGTTGTCGGTCTGTATCCGACGTTCGTATAGCCGTTCGCGTCGGTCGTTGAGTTGTCGGGCGGCTCTGTCGGCGGCTCGTCCACATACGCGGAAGACGATGAGCTTTCCGACTGCTCCGAATTGCTGTCCTCAGAGGAATTATCCGATGAACTTGCGCTGTCGGAAATATCCGAGTTGTCCGCGCTGTCGGAACTGTCGGTCATTTCAGAGCTTTCCGTGCTTTCGACCGATGTTGTCAAGTCCTCATCACCGCCGCGCCCCGCAGCCGCGGAAACGATAAGCATAACCACCAAAGCAAGCGCCGCGCCGCCGATTATAAGATATGTTTTCATATCCTTTTTGCCACCCGACTTTTTGGGCTTAAAGCCCGTCGAAACGGAAAAGCTGTTGCTGTCAAGCTGCTGAGCCTTACCCTCCGACAATAACCGCTTGAATACTTCCTCGGTAATGTTTTCAAGGACTTCCTCGCACTTGAATTGCGTGTAGATACCGTCCACCATACTTGTGGCGTTCTCCTTGATAAACGTCTTGTATTCGGCGGTCTGGGTAAGGAATTTTTCGTCGAACGGTACGCCCTGTTCGTCGGCGTTCTGTTCGGGAATGACAAACAGCGTTTTTTGCGCGTCATCAAAGCTCGAAATATCTATGCGAAAAAAGTACAAATAAATCGCTCCTTTCCGTTACTTTTTCTTGGAATTATCAAATTCCATATTGAACCCTACTTTTTTATTGCCGTTCTTGTCAACTCTTTCGGTAAAGAAAACCGCCGCGTCGTAGGTCTTTCCCGTGCGCTCCGATTTAAAGCCGCTTATCTTGACTTTGCCCCTTGAAAGCAAAGCCTTTATCGTGCTTTCCGTCAGCGTTTTTCCCTTTGAGGTGAAGAAATAATCGTCCTCATACAAGCGGAAATAACATACTTTCGGCGTGTTCTCACAGTAATAAACCGTCTTATCGTCCTTGACAAATTTGTAGACCGCACCGCCGCAGATCGGGCATACTCCGAGCACTTCACGCGGCGGCGCGAGGGACGTATGCCCCCTTGAATTTTCAAGCGCGATTATTGAGTTTATTTTTGCGATTATCCCCGATATTACCTCGTCCGCGTCAGCCGTTCCGTTCTCGATAGCGGATAACTGCAATTCCATAGCGGCGGTCATTTCAATGCTCTTTACCTCGTCGGGGAGCAGGGCAATGACCGTTTTCCCCTTATCTGTTGATATAAGCTGTTTGCCCTTGCGCTCCACGAACCCTACCTTTATAACGCGCTCAATTATGGCGGCGCGTGTTGCGGGAGTACCCAAACCGCGTTCGGAAACGTACTCGGATAACTCCTTATCCTCGATACGGCGGTCTATATTCTCCATAGCTTTTAAGAGAGTGCTTTCCGTAAAACGCTTTGGCGGCGCGGTTTCACACTCCGCGATCTCGATATTTCCGACGGGGAACTCGTCGCCCTCCGAATAAGAAACAGGCGCGGCGTTTTCCGCTTCGGTATAGAATTTTTTCCAACCGAGATTGACGGAGCTTTTTGACTTGCAATGAAATTTCTCGCCGTTCACGTCGAAAACGTATTCGGTTTCGGTGTATTCGTACTGCGGTGAAAGAGCCGCCAGAAAGCGCGTTATAACCATATCCAGAATTGCCCGTTCGTTCGCCGACAGCTCCGTATTATCCGCGCTTGAAATGTACTCGGTCGGAATAATCGCGTGGTGATCGGACACCTTTTCATTATTTATAATGCGGCTGTCAACGTTTAAGCCGATAGCCAACAGATCGCTTGCCGCGTCGGTAAATCCTCGGAGCATACCAACACGGTCACTCAATATTGCCGCCATATCTTCTGTCAGATAATTGCTGTCCGTGCGCGGATAAGTGAGCAGTTTTTTCTCGTAAAGCGACTGCATTACCGTAAGCGTTGTTGCCGCCGAAAAGCCGAGTTTTTCATTAGCCTCTATCTGCAAAGAGGTAAGCGAGAAAAGCAGAGGACGGTTTTCCTTTTTCGGCTTTGTTTCAGCGGAAACGACCTTGCAAAACGAATTAACGCATTTTGTTTTGACGTGTTCCGCTTCGGCGCGTGTGGTAAAATAGTCGAAATCGCTATCGAACCACTCCGCGCCGTTTTCCAAACGCAGCTTGAAATACGGCTTTTTTGTAAACCCGTCAATCTCTCCGTCACGCTGAACTATCATATTGACAACGGCGGTCTGGACGCGCCCGACGGGGCAGAGCGCACCGAGATGTTTGGTGTAAAGCCGCGTTAAATTCATACCCCACAGCCAATCTATTTTGGCGCGGGTAATCCCCGCCGCGTACATATTTTCTTTTTCGGCGGCGGGAAGCAGATTATCAAAGCCGTTCTTAATGCTTTCATAGGTAAGCGAGGAAATCCACAGCCGCGAATAAGGCTTTGCACAGCCTATATAATCGTAGACGTATCGGAAAATACACTCGCCCTCGCGCCCCGCGTCCGTCGCGCAGATTATCTCGTCGACCTCCGCGCTGTTCATCAGCTTTTTAAGCCGTTCCAGAACGTCAACGGCGTTTTCTATCGGCAGGAACTCAAAAACGGGCGTTATCGGCAAATCCGAGATATCCCATTTCTCATATTTCGTATCGTACTCTTGCGGCTCTTTGAGCCGTACCAAATGCCCTCTCGCCGAGGTAACTATGTAACCGTTGCCGCGCATAACGCCGTTGATGTTTTCATCAGCGCCGATAACGGCGGCAATGTCACGCGCTACTGAGGGCTTTTCCGCTACTACCAACTTCATTTAACCCCTCCTTTTCTGGTAATGTTTCGTTGTCGGTTGTACCACATATGGCACTTCCTTTATCAGCCGTATTAACGGCGTTATCGGGCGGCTTTTCGGGCGTGCTATCCAGCGCGCCCGCTTCAATCGCCGCCGACAATTCCGATATGCTGATACCCTTTTGGGCTATCATTTCGGCAAGCAGCCGAGTTTCGATATTCGCAATTTCGGCTTTGATATCGGCGATCTCGCGGTTTACGTTCTTGATGTTCTCACGCGCCGTTTCAAGGCTTGCGGTAAACCGTTCAAGCTGTTTTTCCTTTTCGCCGAGCCGTTTTTTCTGGTATCTCAGACGGTCGTTATAAGTCGGCATTTCACAACCTCCTTTGCTTGCGCTTCTCGCGTATCTTATGCACGGAATACGCCGCGATCACGGCAAGCAAAACGCCGCTGTCGATAAGACTGATGTGAAAACTTGGCGGCTTGTAGTCCTCCGTTCCGTTTTCAGCTCCGTTATCGGCGGACTCCGAGGTTGAAGTGTTCGGGGTTTGCGGAACATTCGGCTCATCAAATAAATTCGCCTTGACCGTAAAAATCAAAAGCGTGAGCACGGCGGTCAGCACTATGCAAATGCAGATACGCTGTTTAACGCTTTTTCCCGTGATGTACGCATATAACTTTTTGATAACTATCCCTCCCAATATTCAAGCAAGCCGCCTATTATAGCCTTAGACGCTTCATACCGCGCTTTCTCGTTCTCGGTAAAGCTGTATATCTCGGAATATTCCTTGTGATAATAGTCCTTGACCGTATACAATTGAACCGTGAGCTTTGTATGATCGACGGGGCAGTACGGATGACCGCCGCAATAATATTGTATCTCGCCCTCATCGTCAATGTAGTACTCGCAATGACAGCCCGAAATATATTCCGTTTTGCAGTTCCGTCCCGGACAAGCGTGGGGCGAAGTCTCAACGGCGGTCTTATATACAAACGTATCTCCCCACCGACAGGAATTATCGTTGACCGTTTTCATAAATTCCTCGAAATCGGACTTTTTGAAATCAAAGTCGTATATTTCTTCGTCGGTAACGCCGTCCGCTTGCTGTTTTTCTCTTGTCATAAGCACGAAAAGCAGGGACATATAATCCGCGTAGTCCTCAGTGCCAAACTGCTCTATATATCCGTTTATCGTGTTATCCGCGCCCTTTGCGGGATAAAACGTGACGTTGTGGTTTTTGTCAACGTACTGAATTATCTTCCGCGGAGTGTTCGTATCTCCGTCGCAAAATCCCGTAACCTCGCTTATTTGCGCGTCCTTTGCCTGTTTTTGCATAACCTCGTCGGCTTGCTCGATAAACTTTTTATAACCCTCGTAAATTTCTTCGGGGGTCTGGTTTTTATCATCGTCGACAAGCCACGCGCCACCGCCGCCGACCGTGCCGCCCGCGCCGCTGATGAGCGAAGTGACCATAAGCGCTAGGAGTATCACCAGAACGATAGCGGCGATTATTATCAAGCTCCACGGCGCTGTTTCAGCGATAAGTCCGACAACCTTTGTGACGGCGCTTGCTACCGCTTTTGCGGCGGCTTGCGCCACTTTCGCCGCAGCCTTTGCCGCCGCTTTCGCTCCCGTTTTGGCGGCTTTGGCGGCGGCTTTTCCCGCTGTTTTCGCACCGTTCTTGACCGCGCGTTTGGCAAGAAATTTTGCCTCGGCAACTAAATTGTGATTTACGCGTTTTCGCAGTTTTCGCCGCAGCTCCACGGAGGTCGGTTTATGTATCTTCCGATAAACGCGCTTGGTTATTTTCGCTCCGCCCTTAACGGTTTTCGCGCCTGTCCGAACGGCGGTTTTCAAGGCGCTTGTGCCGTATTCCTCAAATTGCAAGCCCAGCTTTGCGGCTTTAACGCCGTTATCGTCGGATTTGTCGGCTTGGCTGTAAAACTGTCGTTTAAGAACGTCGACGGGCTTTTTAGCGAGATTAACCGCTTTTTTCGCTTTGCCGACCGCTTTGGAAACGTCCGCTTTTTTCGGCGCTGCAGGACCGCCCATAGCTATGGCGATCAACTGCGACTGCTGTTTTTCAAACCTTATCCGTTGTTTTTTCAGTTTAGCCTTTTGCAGTTTCGCGGCTCTTTTGCCGCTTATAACGCGCATTTTCTTTTTTGTGAGCGCGTTGCTCTCAACCGTGCCGTTTTTCAGGACTTTGTATTTCTTGTTATCCGCAAGCCGCGGAGCGCCTTTTGAAAAGAACTCGCGTTTTTTCGATACAACGGACGGAGAGCCGCGCGGAGCGTTTTCCGTCTTGCCGCCGATCTCACGGACGTTTCTGTTAGTTATCTCGCCGCCGTTACGCTTTGACAGCTCGGTCTTTTGCGCTATTTCGTGAGAAATTACCGCCTTGTCGTTGACGTGATGAGCGCTAACGCCGTTATTGTCAATTATTACTTTCAAATAACCACCTCCTTTGAGGGAACAGGCGGCGAAATTCCCGCCCACTGCTCAGCCATAGCTTTAGCAATCCCCGCAAACGTTTTAGAACGCCGCTTTGCTCGTTCCGCTTGATTTTTACCGCCGACGTTCATACACCAACCGACGTACTTTGTTTTTCCGTGAATATTTGTATACTCGCGGATAGGCTTGGGGCGCGGCAGATCGGCGGCAGGTATTAGCGGCGGCAAGCCTTTGAGCCATAAGCACGTCCGCTTTGTAACGTAGTTTTCCTTATCGTCAACACTGGCGGCGAAAAAATACGGCTCTATTATTTGCGTAGGCGGCTTGTAGTGCTTACTCATATAACCGACGGGATTTTCAATCGCTATGCGCTCGCAATCCGCGTTCGCAAGACTGATAAAGAAATCGACGGCTTTTTCGCGCAGCTTTTTACGCGCCGCTATTTTTTCGGGAGTGTTGCATTTCGGCGAAAAGTGCCGCGTTCCCGCGTTTGTAAGATAGGTGCAGGGAGGAAAGGCGATTATCATATCCCACTTGCCGACTATCTTATGTAAAGCGCCGTCCGTTGTGGTAAACTCGCAGTTCCCGTTAATAAGCAGCAGCACGTCAGACTGTATGTGCCATTCGGGATAGCCGCCCGAACAGGGAATTAAGTCACAGCTATACGCCTCGTGACCTAATTTCCTCATCTCGACCGTCACACGCTGGCTTTCCTCACAGGCAAGCAATATCTTCATATCACTCACCGAACTTTGTTGTCATCAGCTTGTACAGCTTTGTATCTGTCGGGAAATCGTCCTTAAACGGCAACGAGCCGTTCAAGCCGCAGTAGATAAGCCCCGAACCCGCGGGCGCTCCCGTTACAAAGCTCATCATAGTTTCGGGGATTTTCAGAAGTCTTGCAAGCTGATCGCGGTCGCTTGCCGCCTGATTGAGCATAAGTATAAACTCGGAGTTTGAGAGCATACTCCGCGCGGTATCCGACTTTAACAGATCCTCCACGTTCTGGGTAATGCCCGTAGGAATACCGCCCCATTTACGGGCGCGTTTATACAGCTCAAACAGGAAATTCGCGCTTTCCTCGTTGCGGAACAGCAGATATATTTCGTCAATATAAATGCGGGTACGAATACCGCGCTCCCTGTTGCGGACTATCTTATCCCACAGGTTTTCAAGCACGACCATCATTCCAAGCGGCTTTAACTGTTTGCCCAAATCCTTTATATCGTAGACCACCACGCGATTATTTACGTTTACGTTCGAGGGGTAGGAGAACGTCTTCATAGAACCGTTGACGTATAACTCCAAAGACATATACAGCGGCTTTGCTTCTTCCGACTGTTCCTTTGAGAGAATATCGTAATAGTCCTTGAGAGTGGGCATTTCCGTTGTTTTACCGAGCAGAAAATCTCTGTAAACCTCGTGCAGGCAATTGTCGATTATGGTTTTCTGTTCGGGAGAAATACCCGACTTGCCCATAATCGTCTCAAAGAACGAGAGGAAGAAATCATATTTTGACGATACCACGTCCTCGCCCCTGTTGTATTCCTCAATGGATATTTCAAGCGGGTTAAGGTGCGTTTCGCTGCTCTCGGAAATGTAAAGCAGTTCGCCGCCGAGCGCTCTTACAAGGTTTGTATACTCGCGTTCGGGGTCGACTATGATTATTTCGTCCGTAGTCGAAAGGAACACGTTTACCATTTCGCGCTTTGCCGAAAAAGATTTACCGCTACCGGGACAGCCGAGAATAAATCCGTTCGCGTTTATAAGGCTTGCGCGGTCAAATATTATAAGGTTGTTAGTGGTCTGGTTCAAGCCGTAATACACGCCGCCCTCCTGCGACAATTCTTTGGAATTGAACGGCATAAACACACACGCGCTCTCTGTCGTGAGCGTTCGCCGCACTTTAAGGCGGCAGTTGCCGAGGGGCAGACAGCTTGCAAGCGCGTCCTCCTGTTGGTAATTCGCGCGTGAGGTGGTGCAGACCTTTGTACGGAAAACGCTTTCCACCTTATCCGTGTTGTTCTCCAATTCCTCAAAACTCGTTCCCGTAATCATAACGACGAGGTTGAGCAAAAACATCTTCTGATTTTTGCTTTGCAGATCGTTCAGCAGCTCCTCGCCCTCTTCAAGCGACTGCTTCAGATCGTCGGAGATAACGTCGGTATATACGCCGTGCTGTGCCGCCTTTTTCTCTTTCTGCATTTTGTTGGAGCGCATAGCCGTAAGCTGCCGCTTGACAACCTTTATCGCTTCGCTAGGCTCAACGGGTGAGATATTCACCGTCACGACTATCGGGAGCGACGTTTCGCACAAATCTTTGAGGATATCGTCCACAAGCGAGGACGGCAGATGTTTCAGATAGACCATTCTCGCATACTTATCGTTGTAGAGAAAATAATCTTTCTTAAATTCAAAGTAATCGGGACAGCAAAGAGATTTCTCCGCGCCGCGCATAAACTGAGCCGTGCTTATGGGGCGTATCTCCTGATTAACGCCGCGGAATATATCCGCGATTATGCGTATTCGCTCGTTGGCTTTCAGCTTTTCGATATTAGAGCCGATCTTCTGAAAGCTCGTTCGGAGCGCTATCTCGTTCGCCGCTATTTTCTGCTGAGCCAATTCGAGGTTTGCCGCCGTTATCGTTACCGTGAGGTACTTCTTTGTGGAAATTCCGTTCTGCCCCTGCTGCATTTTGTCAAGGAGCATTTCGTTGTATTCCTCGCGGTACTCGTCAAACCCGTCGTTCGCGGGCTTTAAGAGGACTTTCCCCGAAAACTCCTTTTGGTTTACCACGTTGTTATGCAGAGTTATCTGAATATCGTCGGTTGTGTCAAAGGAGTTCAGCAAATCGCCGTAGGCTAAGAAAATACGCTCCTGTTCCGCTCCGTCAGCCGCGTTATATGTAACGTCGGTAAACGCGTAGGTCACGGAGTAGCGATTTTTCGCCACCTCGAAAATATATTTTCCGTGAACGTGCTCGTAGGGTATAGTGTCCTGTACCGAACGCGCCACTCGGCGTATCTCCGCTTTTTCCTTGACCTTTCTCGGCTTTTTCTGTTTCGCTATACGCGCCTTATCCGCGCTTTTTGCGGAATTGTCCGCAACGGGCTTTTTGGTTTTGAAATTGCTCAATGTTCAGCACCGTCCTTTCGTTTAGATGATCTCTTACTGCGCTTTATCTCGGCAAGCTGATGTGCTATCCTGTCCTCGATTATTTCCTCGCGGCAGCTCCAGAACACGGGCAGCTCCTCATAGGTGCGCTTTTGCGGCTCTACCCACTTCTGGCGGTATATCATACCGAGAAACTTTTCAAACGGCATACCGTCATACTTGAAAAAGCCGAACGCGAAAATAGGTACGGCAACAAGAATGATTGCCCATCCGACAACATCTTCTCCGAGATAGTCCTTGCCGAAAATAAACAGCGGTACGCACACCGCGAGAGCCGCTACCGCCGATACGAATTGCCGAATTGTCAGCCCGAACATAAAACGCTCCTTATATTCGGTTATCTCTTTCGGTATTTTTATTTCAATCAAATATCACACCTCCTACATCGCGCCGCAAATCTTCCTAGACCACGCGCCCGACTGCATAACACCCATTGCCAACGTCAGAGTGGTTATCAAGCCGGATATTCCGCTGAGCGTTAAATTTGTACTGCCTATGTGACCGCTTATAAGGGCGTTGTTTATCGCGGAATAGGATACGAACATCAGCGCCAAGACTATCGACTGCAAGGAAACCGCCGCGTAGGATTTCAAAAATCCCTTTCCCACGTCGGATAATCCCTCGCAAGCGAACGTTGACAGCGGCACGGGCGCTATCATTGTGTAGACCGTCAGCTCAAACAACCGCGCGATCACCACGACGTTGGCGAGTATAAGCACGATTTTCATTATCAGCCCTTGTATCGTTATCTGCAAATTCATCAGCACGGGCTGAAAATTCAGAAATCCCGCGCTTGTATCGTTGACGATAAGCGACGCGTCCGACGCCGATACAAAGTATTGCGCCTTAGTCATATTATCGCCGCTTATAAAGCTGTACTGCGTTACCGTCCCGCTTATAGCGCCGACAAAGCTGTTAAAGCCCTTATAAAGAATGGTCGTAAACAGCTCCGCGTTATCCACGCATACCTTTGCGACCACCAACTTTATAAATAACATCAGCACGTTTTCCCAAGTCACCCACTGCAAATGGAGCGTTTTTGAGAAAAAGTCGATAAGGAAGAACATCACGCACAGCGTTATTGCCATAGCTTTTATAGCCGCGACCAAATTAGGGAGCGACGTTGTGGCTGTCGTTAAAAGACCGTCGTTTGTAAGTAGCTCGATAAGCATTGAAAACATCGTGTTCAGTTCGCGAACGATATTTTTTATGTTATCCATACATTGCCCGTAACTCCACATAATACCTCCTTTCCGAAAAGGGAAACGGCGGTGCGGGAAATGTGCAACACGTTGCCACATATGGCAACGCGATTTATTTGCCGCGCCGCCGTTTCAAAAAACAAATGAAACGATAAAGCCGCCGCGATTATGCCGTAATGCCGAACAGGTTAAGCGAGAGCGTAAGCGCGAACACAACAAAGCCGCTGGCGAGTGTCATAAGACCGCGCGTTTTGGCTTCAGCGTCATCGTTCTTGATTGCAAGCGCGAACATAACGCCGCCAACAAACGCCACTACCAAGCCGATACGCCCTATCCAAGTGGCAAAGAACCCGATCACTTCATTGAACGCCGCCTCGCCGTCGACCGCGGCAGCTCCGCTCGTTCCCCCGCCGGGCGCGGCGGCGAACGCCGAAGCCGAAGTCATAAGCGTTACCGTGAGCATTGCCGTTACGGTGGTAATAATGCGATTGAACTTCGTGCTTACCGCCGAAAACGCTCTCTTAATGGGATTGTTGCGCTGCTCCTTACGAGCCGCGAGTGTGATTTTGTTTTCCATAACAGAAAACCTCCTTTGAAAAAATGTTTATATGTACAACCGCCTTATGCGGAAGTATCCGTAAAGTGTTAAAAGACAACCGCGCTGTCGAACATAGCGTTATAGTCGGGTTCGCCGAATATTTTTCGCTCCGACATATCGAGCGGCATAATATCCTCGGCTTTCGGCAGTTCAACGTCAGCGAAGTCCATTTTTTCTTTCGGGTCGAATACCCGCTCCGTAGCGGAAACGCTTTCCGCTCTTTCGTTACGCTCCAGAGCCGCCGCTATTTCGTTCTCATCGCCTACAAACTCATCGTCAAGGTTATCTCCCGCCATTTCATACACCTCCGTTTCATCTTCGGGAATATCCACGTCCGTTATCGGCTTTTCGTTGTCGACAGGCTTTGAAACGCCCTTTGGCGGTATCTTCTCGGTATGGTTTACCGTCAGATCGGGCGCTTTTTTAGTGTGCAGATCGTCGATAAGATACGCGTATTTTGGGTTGCTGTCCTCCAGATACGCGTAGTTGACGTGCTTTTCTATATCAAATTTGTGGCAGAAAAAAGGGTACAACGCGCGAACCATTAAAACACACTCGTTGGTTTCCATAACCTTTACTTCGTCGGGGGTCATAAGCTCGCGCCCCAGAATGGAATTATTCTCGGACGTTGACGGAGACTTGTGGGAGCGCGTTCTGTTTTGCGAAACAACGTCAATCGTTTCTTTTCCGAGAGATTTTGAGATAGCTTCAAGCGTACTGTCCTCTTTGCCGCCGAGGAATAATAAGCTGTCGCAGTTTCCCGTGACGATCTCCCACGACTTGTCATACATTTTTTTAAGCTGCGCCAAATTCTGTATGATAATGTTCGCGGAAATTTCCATTGAACGCATTGTCGCGAGAAGTTTATCGAAATCGGGAATAGTGCCTATATTCGCGAACTCGTCAAGCAGACAGCGAACGTGAACGGGCAAACGACCGCCGTATTTGAAATTCGCGGTATCGTAAAGCGTATCGAATAGCTGAGTGTACATCATAGCCGCGAGGAAGTTAAAAGTCGCGTCCGAACTCGGTATGATTACAAACAGCGCCGTTTTTTTATCGCCGAGAGTATCAAGACGGATATTGTCGCAGTGCGTTAAGTCCGCGACTTCGGGCAGATTAAAGGCGGCAAATCTTACCGCCGCCGAGATAAGTATGGATTTTGCCGTTTCCGCGGGCGCTTTTTTGAAATCCGCGTAGTATGACACCGCCATACTCATAGGGTTTTCCTCGCGCAGCTCGTCCATTAAATCGTCAAGCGGCGAACGGTGGTTTTCGTCCTGTTCCGAAATCTCCGCTAATCTCATCAGCCGCATAACGGTAGAAAAATTTCGGTCAAGCGAGTTGCCGTTTTGGTCTTTTGCGTCCTTTTTCTCTAACAGATAGAACGCGATGGCGAGTGTTAAAGCCTTTGTACTATCGTCCCAAAACTGATCTCCGCCCGACGCGCCCTCTTGTTTGGTATTTTTCATCAGGCAGTTGACCATTTTCATAACGGAGGTCTTATTCATTTCGCCGTTCTTGTCATAGACGTAATTGAACGGATTATAATTGTTGGAGTGCGCCATATCTATCAGATTAAAAACGCGTATCTCGTAACCCGCCTTTTTGAGCAGCTTTCCGCACGACCGCAGCAATTCTCCTTTAGGGTCTGTCACGACATAAGAAGTGTTCAACTGCATTAAATTCGGCTTGACGTAAAACCGCGATTTGCCCGCGCCCGAACCGCCGATAACAAGCACGTTGAGATTTTCGCGGTGCTGTCGGGTATTCAGCGACATTCTGACCTCCTGCGTTAAAATGATGTTGTTATCCGTTTCAAACGGAATATCTTTCGGCGGCGGTACCCTTAACACAAAGCGCAGAGGTTTTTGTATAAACCTCGGCAGCTTGCATATCCAATCGAATTTGTGTTTTTTCTTATCGCCTTTGTCGCGGAGGAATTGTTCCTCTTTCGCGTTCGCCCACCGCGCCGAGCCGTGCTCCACGCCCTTACGGTGCAGCCGCTTTTTTGACGTGTATTTCATCAGCGCGTATATTCCGAGCGCGAACGCGACAAGCAGCGTTATTTTCGCGCCGTATCCCGAAAAATCCGTGAAATGCGCCCATACCGTTTCGGGAGACGTCAGCACCGTTTCAACGTTTGCTATAAGCGCCGTGAAGTCCAATACGCCGTCCTCGCCGACCGACAAATCCATAGCCGCGCCGAGAGCCGCCGAAACGTACAGAACCGCGAAAATTATCATTCCGTACAGCACGATATTAAGCGGGTCTAATTTCTTCTTTTTCAATGCTTCAGCCCCTTACTTGTATTGATTTTCGGCGTTTCCGCAGCGGCTTTGGGCGGCTTTTTCCTCTTTGCGGAATTGTTTATCCTGTTCTGCAAAACGCTCTGGCTTTTCGCCTTTTTGATGATGTTCCGCGCGTTCTCGCGGGGAATATCAAAATTCTCCGCTATTTTCTCATCAAGATTTATCGTAGAGAAATTGTAGTACTTCGTTTTATCGCCCAACTTGACGGAAAACGTGTTGTCCGCGTTGCGCTCGATATTGACCTCTTGGGAAACGCCCTGTTTGTCTACGGCGCGTTCCTCGACCTGTGACCGCACTTGACTTTCTATCTTAACGGCTTTCGCTACTGCCTTGTCCGCCTGATACTCCGACAAACCGAGCTGATCAACGCAGAGATTTTTCATTTCCGCTTCGGTCATTTTCGCGGGAGTAAGCCCGACCGCGTTATCCCCGTTTTGGAGAATTAAATGCGTATCGTGTCCGTCCTTGAAATAAACCGCGTCGAAACGCACGTCGCAGAGCGTTAAGTCCTCGCCGGGATAACGGATATTTGTTTTCAGCGCGTTAAGATTATCAATTTGCGACGGCTTTGCGAAAAACGTCCGCTTATCCAATTCCAGATCGTAGCACAGCTTATTTGCCGCAATATCCGCTTGTACCTCGGAATATCCCAACTCGTCACGCAGAATTTTTGTAACATCGGTTTTTTTCAGCTTGTTGTCAACGGTTATTTCCACGCTGTTACCGCTTATTTCGTCGGACAAAACGACCTTTTTATCGTCCGACAAATCAAACGCGCTGACCTTTTCCTCGTCATACTCGCGCCGCAGCTCGTCAATATGTTTATCCAACGATCGCTCATAAGCGTTTGTTTCGGAAATATCGTAAACGGTGATTTCCGTAAACGTCTGCTTGCCGTTCTCATCAAGCACGGGATTTCCATCCTTGTCCGTTTGCGGGGCGAATATTTCAACGCCCTTTGCGTTTTCATTCAGAGTATAACCCTGTTCTTCCCAGAACGCCCTGCCCGCGACCTTAGTTGCGGAGGGCATTTGCGAATGAACGCGCTCCATATTCTTCTCGGAATATTCGGGGTATTTTATTTCTGTATCGGCGGCGATCTCTTCATAAAATTTGCCGTGCAATTCGGGATTTTCCCGCGCGTTTTCTATTTCCGCGATTTCTGATTTTATTTCAAGCTGTCTTTCGGTTTCGGGAACGTTCGGAGTAATACCGAAATTCGCTTCAATACCCGCGTGAATATTTTTGTAATCTTCCTTGATGACCGCGACCTGTTCCGCGTACTCGGCAGGGTAGATACAAGAAATTTTTCCGTCCTTGCCGCCTATGAATTGACACTCGATACCGTTTTCCTCAAACAGCGCTTTCATTGACGATACGTTATTCCCGCCTATGGAAAAGCACTTCACGCTCTGCGGCGCTTCTCTCAGGCGCTCTTGTATGATCTCGTTCGTTATCTGCTCAATAACGCCCTTGTCGCGTTCGAGAAATTCTATTGTTTGTTTTTCGCCGTTCCCGACAATGGCAACGGGTATCTTGTATTCCTTAGCCTTTGCCGCAACCAATTCCGCGTCACGAGCCAAGAAATTACTTGTAGTCGAAATAGGGGAGTTAGCCTTTTGAGCCTCGGCTATAAGCCCCTTATTCGTGACCGTTCCCGCTGCTCTCGCGTTTGCGATCTTGCCGCCTACCGCGTTCACGCCGCCGACGGTCTTTTGATAGACCTCCTCCAACAGCTTTTTCGCCATTGGCGCTAACATTCTGATAAGCTCCAGCACGACCTCTATCGCCTTTTGACTTGACGATAACGCCGCGGACGCTACTTCATCGGACATAATCCGTTACCTCCTTGAAAAGAATTAAATCGTACCCAAATTGTACTGCTGCTCCGTATCATCTTCAAAAAACAATACGCTCTGTTCAATCACGCCAACGACGGTATTTATATCATCTTCGTTACCGTCAGTCATAAGCCGTTCCGTGATAGCGCTCAAAACATCGCTTAAAGCTACCTTAGCGCACATTTTTACAACTCCTTTCCGAAAAGAATTTTGCAGTGAAGTTGTGCAACGCGTTGCCACATATGGCAACGCGCTGCCTGATTTTTGCACAAAAAAATGCCGACCGCTTTTTTATCAGCAGTCGGCAGTTATATATTCGATTTCAGTCTATCAGCCCCTTTCCTCTGGCGTATTCCGTCCACGACGATGTGCGGAATATGCCGCTGTAAACGTATCTGTTTGCAAATTCCCTCTGGAGCTTGTTGGGAGTAATGCCCATACTCTCGTTTCTCTCCGGCTGTGCGTATATGCTTATTCCGCGGAGGGTTTTAAGCTGCTCCACGCGGTACTCGGCGTTCTCCAGATCGGAAGTCACCAACAGATAAATAAACATCTTTGACGGCTTTATACCGTACTTTCCGAGCAATTCAGCCGTTTTATGTATCGCCGCGATCTGGGGCGTACTGTCGCACGAAAACCGCAGATAACGTATCCATTTCAGCTTTGAAAGAATTTGTGCTATATCGTCGGTCACTAACCGCGCGTCCATTCCTTGATTTAAGTCGATTTTGTAACCGCTGTCGATAAGGCTCTCTAACTGCTTTATTCCGTAATCGCAAGCCAAGATGTTATTGTCCATTAGCACCAGCTTGTCGCTGTCGGGACGCACCAGATCGCGCCAATCGCGATAGGCGTGAATTTTCCCCTCTTTTTTCGAAACAATGCACCAACGGCAATGATTAGGACAGCCTCGCGTGATGTAGCCTATGGCGTAATCGCAGTCGGGGTAAATGGAGTAATCGGGGAACATCTCGTCAATTTCGGGCGGCAATTCCGTGAATAAGCCGTATCCCGTGCCGCCTTTGACGGTATCGGGCGGCAAGTCGGGATTTTCGGGCGTGAAATTAAAAACCTTGCTTGAGTAAACCTTGTCGTAGTCCTTGTCCTTGTCCCACCACTCGACCGTATCACCAAGCGATTTATGATACGCCGAGATTTTCATTATCGCATAGTTCGGAAAAATCTTACGCAGTTTTCGGCGGTTTTCCTTATCCGCGTCGTGAAGCCCTATTCTCATACGCATTCCTCCTAACGTCAAAATTGAAAAGAAAAAATCACGGTAAAAAGTTCACCTGCCCATATCCCGCCGCACCCATTCGGCATAGTAATTGTCAATCGTTTCGGGCGCGTTATAGAGCGCGGTTATGAGATACGCGCGGATATTCCGTATTTCGCCCGCGCTCGTTTCAAGAGCTGTCAGAACGTAGTCGATATGCTCTCCGTCGAGTTCGAGAAAACGCTTTTTTACCACTTCCTGCGGCAGTTCCTCACCGTTTACGCGTATCGTTTTTTTAGTGCTGCAAATAACGTCTACCATAACGGAAATTATCTCGTTCACCTTGCCGAGATTTATTCTCAATTTCGGATTGCTTTGGTTTTGGACGAGATAATCATACTCGATATTCACACGAACAACGTCGCGGTAATATTCCCGTTCCTTAGACGAAAAATCGTTTTCTTTTGAAAAATCCGTCCTGTCAATCCTATCCCCGCGCGGAATTGCCGCTTTGCGGCAATTTGGGCGCGGGATGATTGAGTGATTTGATTGATGAATATTTAATTCTTGTTTATTTAATTTTTTATAAGTAGCCGTTGTGGGATTTTCCGATAACGGGTTTGTCGGCAACGGCTTACCCGATAACGGATTATCCAAAAAAATTTGCTTTTTAACGGATTTTCCCACCGTTACGGGATTTTCCAATGACGGTGATTTTCCTTTTACAAAGCCGTTTCCCGCGTTTTCAACCGTGTTTTCAACAGCGGAATTTCCGCTGTTGTCATCGGGGATATAATCGGGATTATCCGCGGGATTTTCGTACACGACAAACTCATTCACGGACATTCTCCCGCGCTCGTCGCGGCTCTGGGTACGCACCAAGTAGCCGTATTTCTCCAGCTCGCGCACGGCAGACCTCACGCTGTCAAGACCGTCGGCGGCGATCACCGCAAGCCCCGAAAGAGTATAATCCCAATCGGGCGGCAGACTGAGCATTTCGGACAAAAGACCCTTTGCCTTGTACGACAATCTTCTGTCCTTTAAGTGATAGTTCGCCATTACCGTGAAGTTTGCGTTTTTTTCTACTCTGAATACCGTTGACATCGTGTTTCCTCTTTTCTTGCTTTATTATAAAACAGACCCTACTGCAAAAAACTGCACACTTGAAAAACAAAAAAAGCCGACTGCTTTTTGGGCAGTCGGCTGATGTGATGTTATCTTTAAAGGCTCTGTTACGCCTTTATAAGTCGTTCCTTGATACCGTTTATTACCGTTATATCGTCCTTGCTTGCAATTTTCGCAAGCTGTTCTATGTACCTCATAAGAACCTCGGCTTCGCTCTCGGAGAGCGTACAAGGCGCGTATTTCGGCTTTGTATGTTCGATCTCGCTGTTTGGAGCGGTCTTGCCGCTATCCGTTTTAGCGGCGGAAGATTTAACCGCGGGAGCGTTCTTTAACGGCGGGGGAGAGGACTTTTGTATTTCCTTAACTTCCTTATGGGATATATCGGGCTTTTTCTCCGCGATATCCTTTTGCTTTTCGGGGGAGAGCCTTGCAACCTCGTTCGCCGTTGAAATTGACATCTTGCCGCTCTTGACCGCCTGTTCCACGGCGGGTACGGCGTTGTGCTTGATGTTGTCGATCTTGCCGACCTGCGACTTTGAAACGTTGAGTATCTTCGCCATAATGTCGCGCATACGACCGCCGAGCTTCTTACCCTCGCTTTCCAACTGTTTGAGCGTTTCGGTAAGCTGCTCATACTCGCTCATTACCTCTTTATCCGTATATTTCCGCTGAGTGGCGTTGAGCATTATCAAGTCCAAGCGGCACTCGGCTTGAGATTTCTCGCCGCTTATTATGCACGGTACTTTCGTGCTTTGCCGCCGTTTCTCGTTGATAAGAAATTTTATCGCTTCAAGCCGCCTGTGACCGCTGATGAGCCAATATTTACCGCTGTCCTTATCCTTTGCGACCACAAGATTATGCTTTAAATCCTGCCGCTCGATATCCTCCGCAAGCAGCTCAATATCGCTCACAGAGTAGAAATTATCCTTGTTGGGCATAATCTCCGATATGTCAAGCATTTTAATACTGTCCGCGAAGCTGTCCGCAGAAGCGGCTTTTAAATCCGCGCTTATCGCGCTGTCTATTTCACGTTTCGCCATTATTCACCAATCCTTTCACCGATCTCGTCCGCGAGCTGCCCGAAAGCCTTTCCCGCGTTTGTCCACCCCATATACTCACGGGCGGTCGTTTTGTACGATATGCTGTTCTTGATTACTTTACTGTACGGTATCGCGGTCGTAAGCGCCTTATTTCCCAAAAATTCCGCGAACGTCTTTAAGAGCGTTATATCCGCGCTGTTCTTCTTGTCAAACTTGTTGATGAACGCGCCGCCGAATTGTGCTTTGCATTTTGCTATAACGCTTGTTACTTTCGGTATGCCTTGTATAGAAAACGTTCCGAGTTCCACGGGTACGAAAACGAAGTCGCAAGCCCCGACGATATGTTCCGTGACAACGTTCATAGCTGGCGGCAGATCGACTATTACATAATCGTACTCGCCGTTGGCATTGACAATGCTCTCCGCTATTTGGACTTGCTTTTTTTCGGAAAAGCCGCCGAACGTTCCGACCGCGTTATTTATCGCCGCCGTTGCGGTAATAATGCTGATGTTGTCGTAGCGCGTACTCTCAGCGTTCAATTCCTCGCTCTCGCCGAGCAGAACGCGCTCCAGACCGTTTTTCGGATCGTCGGCAAAGAAGCGCGATGTGTTGCTCTGACCGTCCGTATCGATTACAAGGACTTTATTATTCGCCGAAAACTCATACGCGAGGTTGATTACGCTCGTGCTTTTGCCGCACCCGCCCTTGTTGTTGTAGATAGCTATTGATTTCATCACTCCGCCTCCGTTCCGATGTGCGGATAGCGGAGCTTGACCGCCTCAAAGTACCAAAACGCAAGCTTGGAAGAAAAAATCTCGTCAACCGTGTATTTCCGCGCGCTCTCCTTGATTTCGCGGCTATCGTCGTCAAGGTCGTAGCACCTTGTGTTCCAGAGATTAAATATCAGGCGAGTAGTCTTTACCGATGTGCCCGTCTGCCACGCTTGATTTAATGCGCCCCACGGTTTGATACCGTGTTCCGCGAAGTTGTACAGACTTTCAGCGTGCTTGTAGCAGTCCGTATCAAGCGCAAGCAGATATGCGGCTGCTTTGTGATATGAGTCCGTTCTTCCCATTCTCGCGAGAAGTTCATAATACCTGTTCTCGTGTTCCTCGTTCATAAATTTGATTGCCATAAAAAACTCCTTTCAAAATCGGTTAGCTTACGCTAACTTGCCTTACATTTATATTATAACGCTTTAAAGCTATAAAGTCAAGCTGTTTCCGTGATTTTCTCTCGGTATAACGGATTTTTGTAGACTTTACCAAATTACCGTGCAGAAGTATGTAGATTTTGCACCGGCTTTTTTAACCGCCGATCCACCACCTAATAACGTCCTCGCCGCAGTTCCAATCCTTATACGGCGGCAGACCGCGCTCTGTACGGTGTTTTATCATACGGTCAAACGCCAAAACGTACAAATTACGGTATTTCGGGTAACGCTCAAAATCCGCAAGCATACCCTTAGTGTTCTTCATCGGGCAGCCCACGCAGCCGATACGGTTATATCCGCATTGATACAACGGATTGCTCTCGCACCCGTGATAGTGGAGAAATTCCCACACGTCGCCGTCCGTCCAATCCACTATGGGATTGAGGTTGACCGTTGCGGTTTTGTAAATATTCTCTACGAACCGCTTATTTTTGTCGCTATCGTCGGATAACAGCAAGCCGCCCTTTTTACTCAAATGGTAGTCCACCTCGGCGTTTTCCGCGAGCTTTCGGACGGTTTTAGGCTTGCCGATTATCTTTATAACGTCGTTGTTCTGGGCGCGGTTTACGCTCTCCGCGCGGCGTACTCCCGTTATCTTAACGCGCTCCGCGCCCGTTCCCTCTTTAAGCGCTTTGCAGCAGTAGCGGACAAGTCTGGTAGGCGGCATACCGTTTTCCACGATAAGCTGCCACATAGATTTAGGCGGCAACACGATCTCCGCGCCGACCGATTTGACGTAATAATATGTTTCGGGCGCGTCAATCGTTGTGAGGCTATGCACCAAGTCGTACTTAACGCCCGCCAGCTCCGCTAATATCCGCACTGTATCGCTGTCCTTGCCGCCCGAATAGCAGAGAAAATACGGCTCGTTATACGGCTCAAAGGCTCTTAGATACTCAATAGCGCGGTTTTCCTTTGCAATATTCATATGTTCCCCCTAAAAACAGGCTCGGCGCTTATTCGGTAATACCACTTAAATCTTCCGTCCGCGCCCTTTTCCATTTCACGCTTCAGATAGCCGCCCTTTTCCAACTCGCTTAGTGCCGTGGAAATCGACGGTTTTCTGTTCGGCAGAAGCCGCGCCAAGCCCTCGATACTGTTGACCTCATACTTTGGCAATGAGAGCAGAGTAGCCAATACGCCCCTCGCCGCGGCGCTTAAACTCCTGTCGCGGAGATATGCCGCGCCGTTTTCCGACTGTTCTTGTTTTTTTGACATACCGTTCGTCCTTTCTTATTTAAATATAGAAGACCCACCGAGTTTTTTTCTCGGCGGGTACTCCGTTATTCCTTTTTCGTGTTCCTGTCCATATCTCGCCGCCCGCTGTTCCGTCATTGATAAAGTTAGCGGCTTTCAGGCTTGCGCCCGTTTCGGAAATGAGCGTGTATGTAATCACTTTCTTGTATCCTAACGCTTTGGCGGCTCTTACGCAGGAGCCATAAAGCATTGAGCAAGCGTTCTTTTCTCCGTTGGTACATACGCGAGTTATCTCAAGCGTTGTGCCGTTATCTAAGTAGCGGCTGATCGGTCTTCCGCAGATCGCTACGCCGCAGCACTCGCCGCTGTCGTTTTCGACCGATACGCAGAATTTGCAACCTCGGACGGGTTTATGATGTCGGTGATGTACTGCTACATACTCGTTGGCGGCTTTTAGACCAATCGGAACTATTTTCATATATGCTCCCCCTTTTCCGATATTTGTTCATATTGCTGAAAATATCTATCTTTATAACAATTTTGACAAATCAACTTTGTTGCATAAGCTGAAAAAGATTGTCGAGTTATGTAAAAATAACCCAATAAGTTTGTAAAACAAAAAAAGCGGAGAGCTTTTTTCAAACTCTCCGCGTATATCTAAAAGGGCAGACCTTACCCGCAATTTGTAAAATATTCAATTGTAAGCGAAAAAGCGCATCCACGCTTAATTAGTGAATACGCTTTTTTAGATTTTCGGGGAATTTCACCCCGTTTTTTTGTCTTAAATAAACACCCCCTCTTTTACGACAATTTTCTAACCGCCTGATTTCGTTGGAAAAAGAATTGAAATATAACGGCAAACGTCCACAAACCCCTTTGTTATGGGATTTATCCGTTTGTCTTTATTATACCATAAGGGCACACATCGGCTACGCTCTTGCTTTACGCGGGAGTGAACATTAAGCAAGTACAAGGGCGGCTAGGACACGGCGACATAGAAACGACAAATAAGTACTTACATCTGATTGAGGAAGCCGACGTTGAGGCGGCAAACAAACTCGATATTATGCTTCTCCCGAAAGCGAACCCACAGGACGCGGCAGATGAGCCGAAAAAGAAACATGGCGTTTCATAAAAAAAGCCGCTCGACCTTGCAAATCGAGCGGCTTATTTATTCTGACTGTCGAGTGCTT
>CANDVA010000030.1 GCA_947389015.1 uncultured Clostridia bacterium
TGCGTCGACAATACTTGGTGGGCAACTGCCCGGGAAGATAGATAGGTGCCGACATCAAATATGACTCAGCAGCAACTATAGCTGCTGAGTTTTCATATTCCTCCGTAGCTCAGTCGGTAGTAGCACCTGACTGTTAATCAGGGTGTCACTGGTTCAAGTCCAGTCGGGGGAGCCAAGTCGAACAAAGGAGAACCACCTATGTGGTTCTCCTTTGTTTATTTTTTATCCCGGAAAAGCCGTGTTCGGCGTGATTGTTCCGAGAATATGAAAACCCACTCACAGCTCGCGCTGTGGGTGGGTTTCCTTATGCTAAAGCCACAAGGAAAACTGCGTAAGCGTCAAAAAAACCACACCTTTTCAAACAACGTCGCGCGTGATATAATGGAAGCACAAAACACAAATGAAAGTGCGGAAAGAAATGGATAAAGGGAAACAAATTGCGGAGTGCTTTAAAGCAAGCGGAAAGAGCCAACGGGTATGGTGCGTGGAAAACGGGGTCAAGCGTAGTACGCTGAGATATTGGCTGGAACGGGTTGACGAGTTATCGGAGAGGAAAGAAATCGTATTTGCGAAAATCGTGAAAGGCGGTGAAAAACAATGCTGATATGCAGAGACCGTCAAAAGTGTATATTTCATCGTTGAATGTGGACATGAGAAAATCAATTGACGGGTTAGTCTATATTGTGGAGCAGAAATTCAAGCTGCCGGCACAGACGGATATGATGTTCGTGTTTCATAACCGCCACTGCGACAAAGTAAAAATCCTGTATTGGGACGGTGACGGCTTTTGCCTGTTGTATAAACGCCTCGAAAGAGACAAGTTCAATTTTCCAAAAGTGTGTTATAAAGACATTATAAGTTTCATAGTGTTCGTATAAATTGGTTTATGCTTATTTGAGTATTTATAAATTAAGCCACCAAGTCAAAAACAACGCACTGCCTGCTGACATAAGAAATCCCTTTAAATTATCTAATGTAAAATCATTCTCAAATGCAATTGTCGTTCCCCATCCTACGAGAGCTGCTAGCCAGATGGCACCGCCAAACAGTATATTAAAAATAAACAGGAAAGCTCCAAACAATCCATCGCCAGAAGCCCTTGTTATAGTTATAATTATGTGATTAACATAAAGGAGACAAGCCGATGAAAGTAACGTCATAAAAACATTCAATACAGGAGTAGATTGCTTTTTTGTTCCTTTAACACTGCTAACGATTCTCCATATCGACACACCAACGGCAAGGCATACTACAAGAACATATATGATACATAAAAGTATATCTAAAAAACCATGGATTGTGCAAAAAGCACCATATCCCAACGCAATGGCAGCAACGACAAATACTGCAATAAATGTTGAACTAAAAAATATAACATACATAACAGACATCCTCCTTTTGAAAGGCATTCCCCAAAATTTTATGTAAAAGCAGATCAAATCGGGCAATGAGTGACTTGAAAAACGAGCTTCAAAATCTCAAAGAGCCTTTTGAGTTACAGTACGACAAAGCGGTCATATACACATTTAAAATTATTATGCGGAGGTAGAATTCTGATAGTCTCCGTTATATATCCCCGTTACGGAAGTCGTGAGGAAACGGAAGTCGTTCATCAGATCAAGTTCCTCGCCCGGGTGATCTCCCATTATGCGTACCGTCGGGCGCAGAACGTTGGTATTATGCGCGATAACCACGCCGTGTCTGCCGTCTGAAAGCTGAACCATAGTCCCGATAGGATACGGGTTGAATGCGCGGAGGAACGCTTGCGTGACCCCGAGATCAAAATGCACTCCGCTGCCACCGAGTATGTACTCCTCCGTTTCCGCGACCGACCACGGTACACGGTACGGACGGTTTGAGGTCAGCGCGTCAAACACGTCGCAGACGGTGAGAATACGCGCGATAAGCGGTATCTTATCCCCCGCGAGCCCCGTCGGATATCCCGTCCCGTCAAATTTCTCCTGATGGAACAGCACGCCCGACATAATGTTCGAGCTGAAATTTCCGCCGTTTTTCAGGATATTGTAGCCGATAAGAGGATGACGCTTGACCTCCTCAAACTCCTCATTCGTGAGCTTGCCAGGCTTGATAATGATATCGTGATCGATATTGGACTTTCCGATATCGTGCAGCAAACCCGAAATAACGACCTCCTTCGTCTGTTCGGCAGTCAATCCAAGCTCCGCACAGACGCTCGCCGAGAGCATGGAGACTCTTAGGCAGTGCTTGTAGGTGTAATCGTCGTAGTTCTGCAAGGCAATCATTTGATTTCCGAGGAAAGAGGAGTCGCTTGCGATATCGTTGATGATATCGTCCGCAATGCCGTCGACCTTTTGAGCGGCAGCCTGCGACAGCTCCTTAATTTCTTCGTTGCAGTCAAAGATCTCGTCAAGATCGGTGAGCGCCTTGCCGATACGGATATTGCGCTCGCGCTCGATCTCCGCCTTTGTGGCCGGACGTGGCACGTCCTCAATACCGCCGCCGACAATGCGTACGGTTTTAATACCCTTTTCGGCGAGCATCTCGATCATTCCCGAGGATAAGAATGTTCCCTTATTAAGAAGTGTCTGGTATTCTCTGGCAGTGGTGGAATCAACATTTTCCGCGAGCTGCATACCCTCGCGCAGTTTGTCAACCGGAACGATAAGCATAGCATTTCTCTCCTGTCAAATTATTCTAAAGGGGAGGTATATATCCCTTTTCGCACATAATCCACGAGTGTTTCACGAGCGTCCGCGACCTCGCTCTCGTAGGTTATCCCGAACCATTTGCTGTCGGTAGGGATATCCAATATTTTGTAACCGCGCGATATTATCTCATGCCCCACAGCCTCGGCGATAGTAAGCTCCGCTTTAAGCTCGTCGGGCTGAAGATTATCGAGGAATTTGCGGAGCTGATGAGCCAGCACGGGCATAAACCCGATAGTAAATCCCCACATACTCATGGACGTTGTGTCGTTATCGTTGAGCACACGCTCGTAGCCGTCGTATTTTCCGCGGATAACGCCGTCCTCGCCGCGCTTTATCTGCTTAGTCTCCTCGACCAGCGTAAGCAGATGATTTTCGTCGGCGCGGCAGATACCGCGATTCACCGTGCCGTTTTCCGAGAGAGTGTTCTTTAACAGAAAGTCTACGGAGCAGCCGTCGGCGGTCGGATTTTTGAGGAAGTCACCCAGCAATTTAAACGCGTCCGCGCCGTAGAAGTCGTCCGCGTTTATTACCGCAAAGCTGCTGTCAAGTACGTCCTTGCAACAGTACAGCGCTTGCGCCGTACCCCACGGCTTGGTGCGCGAGGGGAAGTCCTTTTCGCGCTTTGGCAGCTGATCGGGCGACTGATAAACATAGTCGACCTTTACGAGCTTTTCAACCCTCGAGCCGATCGTGCTTTTGAACAGCTCTTCGATATCGCGGCGGATAATAAACACTACCCGATCAAAGCCGTTTTTCAGAGCGTCGTGCACCGAATAATCTATCAGCAGCTCCCCGTTAGGACCGAGAGGTTCAAGCTGCTTTATTCTGTCGCCGAAACGCGAGCCCATGCCCGCCGCGAGTACTACTAAAGTTAAGTTTGACATTTTTGGAGCCTCCTGATTTTATAGTTCCTTAATATAACGAATATCCGTAACTGTCGCGCCGCCCACTTCGCAATCCAACGTGTCGGCGGTTGGCGTAAACCCGTGCTTTTTGTAAAACCTCGCCGCACGTTCGTTGCCCTCGAGAACGTACAGATAGATCCTGTCAAATTCGCGCTCGCGAAGCCAATCGACGGCGTAGTCGAAAAGCTCTCCCGCGGCGCCCGTACCCCAAAATTGGGGTAGAGCGTACATTGTGTGGATTTCTCCCCAGCCGTTCATATTTTCCTCGGCGGCGGGACGCGCGTGAACGTGCGCGGCAATGCGTTCTCCGTCGAGAATTACGAAGCTGCCCTCGTCAAAAAAGTAGCTTTTCGGGGAGCGGTCGACTATCTTAGAAGTCAGCCCGTCGAGGAACTCCCGCGGTAGCAATCCTTTGTAACCCTCTTTCCAAGCGGCGACGTAAAGAGCATCGACCTCGCGGAGATCGTCCGCGGTCATTCGTCTTATCACAGACATCGGACCTCCTCCCGTTAAAACGGCTGTTCGTAGTACCATGCGGGCGTTTCGCCGAAAATCTCCGCGAGCGTTTTGCCGTACTCTCCGCGCAGCCGCACACAGAACTCCGCGAATTGCTTCAATATCACGAGCGACTCCCCGTCCTCCGTGACGTAGTAGTCTTTCATATCCGTCGCGATCTTAAAATTATACCCCGAAATTTCCACCCATACGCGGAAATCGTTGGTAACGGTCAGCTTCTGCACATACGCTTCATACAGAAAGCCGCGCTCATCAACGCAGGCGTATAAGCTCAGCCAGTTGGGCTGACCCTTTTGCCGCGTGAAACCCGTTCCCTTGAACGCCTTTTCCAGCGTGAATTTATCCGCGATGTGCGGCGGCTTGGGGTCGGGCTGCGGCACAGTATGCGGCTTTGAAACGGGCAGCGAACTTTCCGCAAGCTGCGCTAGCCGTTCGCACTCCGCTATCTCCGACGCTTTAAATCGCGAGGTCTCCTCCGACGGGAAATTGCATTTTCGTTCAAATTTACTCGGCTCGCTCAGATAGGGGATCAGCTTTTCTATCACCGCGCGGGAATTCCGCGGCTCGTCTTTGTCCGTTACCTCAATACACACGGATACGATGTTGTATTTTTTGCCGTCGTCGAAGTTCCTGTAATGCACGATACGGTTGGAGCGAAACGGCAGCCAGTTGGTCACGGGAAGTTTATAGGGATAATCCGCATCGTGGTCTATCGTATCGCCGCTGTCGGGGAACCAGTTTATCCCGTCCAGATAAGATACCCGTCAAAATTTACCGTATGCGGTATCTTTGAAAACAGCGCGGAAATAACGTCCTCGTCGTTCTTATCCGCGTGGAATTTCCTTTCACGCCAACCCTCGGAGCAGCTTGTAAATCCCCAATGCGGGTAATCCCCTTTCTCGTGATAGAAAAACGAATATTTCTCTAGCGACGGAAATGTAGCAAGCGCTTTCTTTTGCGGCTTGTCATCGAGACTGTACAGCATAAACGCCATGTTCTTGTACGAAAATCCCGTTTCGGAGAGCATTGTTTCAAGGTACGGCTTGGTTTTTGCGAAGCTCACCTTTTCCGCAATATTAAAGTAGTAGGTATCAAATACACGCATAGCGACCTCATTTCAGGCTCTCGATAGACTGTAATATCTTCGCCATTTTCTCCTCGGCCTTTGCGAGCTTGGCGCGCTCGTTCTCTATCTGCTGCGCGGGAGCCTTCGACAGGAAGCCCTGATTGTTCAGCTTGCCCGAAAGGAAATCGATATCCTTCTGAGCGGCTTTCTTTTCCTTTTCAAGACGCGCGAGCTCCTTTTCCTTGTCGACCAGCTCGCCCATGGGAATGAACACGCGCGCCGAATCGGTAACGACGGTGATCATACCGTCGGTATTTTCCGCCTTGCCGACAACGGTATACTCGCCCGCGCCCGCGAGCTTTTCAAAGAACGGCTGAGCGTTCCCGAAAATGTCCGCGAACTTTGTTTCCACTATCTCGGTGACTTTCTTTGACGGTGGAACGTTCATTTCGTTGCGCTGTACGCGGATAGCACGGATAGTTTCGATAACGCGCGAGAAGTCCTCCTTCTCCTTTGCGAAGTTGAGCGCCTCGTCGTATTCGCACCACTTCGCGAGCATAATAGTGTCGCTCTCGGTCTGCGGCATGGACTGCCATATCTCCTCGGTAATAAACGGCATAAACGGGTGAAGGAGCTTTAAAATACCCGTCATAACGAATACCAATACATTTTGAGCGGCTAAAGCGGTATCCCCGCCCGCGGCGATACGCGGCTTTGTTAATTCGATATACCAGTCGCAGTATATATCCCAGATAAAGTCGTAAAGGTTCTGTACGGCGATTCCCAGCTCGTACGCTTCGAGATTTGCGGTTACGTTCTTTACAAGATCGTTGTAAAGCGACAGCACCCACTTATCCTCAACGGGCATATTTTCGGGGAGCTTTGCGCACTCAAAGTCCTCGGGGAGGTTCATCAGGATATAGCGCGACGCGTTCCAAAGCTTGTTCGCGAAGTTGCGGGAATTGGTGACCTTGGTCTCCGACCAGCGCATATCGTTGCCCGGAGCGTTGCCCGTAACAAGCGTAAGGCGGAGAGCGTCCGCGCCGTACTTCTCGATGATCTCAAGCGGGTCGACGCCGTTGCCGAGCGACTTTGACATCTTCCTTCCCAGCTCGTCGCGGACAAGTCCGTGGATGAGCACGTCCTTGAACGGCTTCTCTCCCGTATGCTCCAGCCCCGAGAAGATCATTCGCGATACCCAGAACGTGATTATATCGTAGCCCGTGACAAGCGTCTGAGTGGGGTAGAAATACTCGTAGTCGGGAGTTTTCTCGGGCCAGCCGAGCGTCGAGAAAGGCCATAAAGCCGAGGAGAACCATGTGTCCAGAGTGTCCTCGTCCTGCTTTACCTCCGCGCCGCACTTGGGGCATTTTGTGATATTATCGAGCGTTATCTCGGTGTGTCCGCAGTCGGGGTTTTGACAGTAGAACGCGGGAATACGATGACCCCACCATATCTGACGGGAAATACACCAGTCGCGTATGTTCTCCATCCAGAACAGATAGCTGTTCTCAAAGCGCTTGGGAACGTAACGCAGCTCGCCGCTCTTAACAACGTCGATCGCGGGTTTTGCAAGCTCCTTCATCTTGACGAACCATTGCAGCGACGCGGTAGGCTCGACGGTGGTTCCGCAGCGCTGACACGTTCCGACGTTGTGCTTGTGCGGCTCGACCTTAACGAGCAGCCCTTGCGCCTCGAGGTCGGCTACCATAGCCTTGCGCGCTTCATAGCGGTCCATTCCCGCGTACTTTCCGCCCACGCCCTCCATAATAGTAGCGTCGTCGTTCATCATATGGATAACGGGCAAGTTGTGGCGCTGACCGACCTCAAAGTCGTTGGGGTCGTGCGCGGGGGTTATCTTAACGCAGCCCGTACCGAATTCTATATCGACATATTCGTCCGCTACAACAGGTATCTCGCGGTCGGTGAGCGGCAGCTTGAGCATTTTCCCGACAAGGTGAGTATAGCGCTCGTCCTTGGGATTGACCGCAACAGCGCTGTCGCCGAGCAGCGTTTCGGGACGCGTAGTCGCTATTTCAACAAAACCTGAACCGTCCGCTATCGGGTAGTTGATATGCCAGAAAAATCCGTCCTGCTCCTCGTATTCCGTTTCGATATCGGAAATTGAGGTCTTGCAGTTGGGACACCAGTTGATTATACGCTCTCCGCGGTATATAAGCCCCTTGCCGTGCAGATCCATAAAGACCTTCTGTACCGCTTTCGAGCAGCCCTCGTCCATCGTAAACCGCGAGCGGCTCCAGTCGCAGGACGTACCCATCTTGCGCTGCTGTTCCTTGATCCTGCTGCCGTACTTGTCATTCCACGCCCAAGCGCGCTCCATAAAACCGTCGCGCCCGAGGTCGTATTTCGTAACGCCCTCTTCTTTCATAGCCGCGACGATCTTCGCCTCGGTAGCCAGAGCCGCGTGATCGGTGCCGGGCAGCCACAGCGCGGAATAGCCCTGCATTCTCTTAAAGCGGATAAGTATATCCTGAAGCGTGCAGTCCAGCGCGTGACCCATATGGAGCTGCCCCGTAATGTTGGGCGGAGGCATTACTATCGTGTAGGGAGCTTTCTTCGGGTCGCGTTCTGCCTTGAAGAAGCCTCCCTCCTCCCAGTATTTGTACAGTCTGTCCTCGAAATCCTTCGGAGAGTATGTTTTCTCCAGTTCTTTTCTCATTGTTCTATGTCCTTTCTTAATCGTATTCCTCGGAGATAAACTTGAAATCGTCTGTCTTGCCGATATTGTCGAGAACGCGGCTCTTTAACCGCTCCTCGAAAGTCTCCGCCGCCTTATTGAACAGCATGCTCCGAAAATCGCCGTTGGTGCACATAAGCATAACGCCGAGAGTCTCGTTGCCGATTTCTATTCTGTTATCATGGTGATAATTGCCACTGTTGTCGGCGGAGGTTACGTCTCCGTTATAATACTCGATAACCGCTTGCATTTCCTCGGCGGTGGCGATCTTAGCGGCGATGTCGACAGCCTCTCCGTCGTAGAACTTCTCAACGAAAAGCCGCGCTAAGGTCAGTTTTTTACCGATTATCTCCTTGGATATCTTATCCGCCTGTTCCTTGACGAATTTCAGAACGCCGCTCTCGGACTTGCCTATATGTTTAAATCGAATGTAAAACAACCGTGTGCGTCCGTTATCGTCGAATTGAACCTTATCAAGCTCGCCGTTCTTGTCGTACAGAGCGGTAAGCGCGTTCGGCATAAGCTCGCGCGGAACGGTGTAAATTCTCGCTTCCGTGCCGTAGATCGGCACGGAGTAGTCTATTAACTGATATTCGTTATCGTAGTCCAGCTCCAGACATTCGCTCGGTTTATAGTCGGGAAGCTCTCCAAATTTGAACTCGCCTGCTGTGAATTTCAGCGGTATTTTGTAAATTGCCATTTATATGCTCCTTTAATTTTTCCCGCGCAACTTCTCAACTGCGCTCTCGTCGGGCGTAACATAAAGCGTTTTATTGTTGGTGAAGATCACCATTCCGGGTTTTGCGCCGGCAGGCTTCTTGACGAACTTCACCGCAACGTAATCCACGGGAACGCCCGAGCCGCTTTTGCCCTTGGAGTGGAACGCGGCAAGCTGCGCAGCCTCGAATATCGTCTGTTCGGAGGGCGTTTTGCCGTCCGTCCTTATAATGACGTGCGAGCCCGCGATATCCTTGGTGTGGAGCCAGATATCCGTTGCCTTTGCGGTTTTCAGCGTGAGCTGATCGTTCTGCCTGTTGTTCTTGCCGACGAGTATCTCAAAACCGTCAGTCGAGCGGAATTTCATAGGCTCGGAGGGCTTTTTCTTATTATCGTCATGTTTATCCCTGCCGCCCCTGACGAAGCCCTGTTCGCGAAGCTCGCGGCGGATCTCGTTCAGCTCCTGCTCGTTCTCGTTACGGGAAATGCAGTCCAGAACGCTGTCCAGATACACCAGATCGTCCGCGCCTTTTTTGATAAGCTCCGTGAGCATTTTCTCGGCGGTGTCCAGCTTGCGGTATTCCGCGTAGTACTTCTGCGCGTTCTGCGACGGATTGAGCCGCGCGTCAAGCTTTATCTCGCGCTTCTCTCCCGTGTAGAAATCGTCTAGCGTACACACGGTCATTCCCTTTTCCAGTCGGTAAATATTTGCGTTTATAAGGTCGCCGCAGACTCGGAAAACCTCGCGCTCTCCGCACTCCGCAAGCTCTTTTTTTTGCAGCTCGAGCTTTCGCGAAACACGCTCGTACGCGTTGTTAACGGCCTTCAACAGGTCGCGGGCGCGCTGTCTTGTGCGCTCGGCTTTGCCCGCCGAAGAGAAGAAATCGTCTAGCATAGCGTTCGCCGAATCGAATTTGGTAACGCTCATCGCCGAGCCGTACTGCCCTATATCGACGAAGCTGAAATCCTTTTTCTTGCCCGTATCGTCGGTTAGCATTGTATATTCGGCAGCCCCGTTCAGCGCCGCTTTCGCCTTGTTGAGGAACTCGCCGACGCGTCCGCGCTGCTCCTCGGTAAGCGTACTGCACGCCGCGTCAACGTCACCTGTTGCATAGTATGCGCATTCCCTCGCGAATATCGGCGAAAGCCCCTCCAGAATATCGGGCAGCGCCTTTGCAAGCCTGTCGGTTCTGCCGTCGAGCGCACTTACGATAGCGTCCGCGCCGACCTCGAGAACATTCAGCCTTTCCGCGCGCGGCGGCGTTTCGTAGACGATATTCGGCAGTACCCGCCGAACGCTCGACACCTCGTCGGTAACGCGCTTTATACTGTCGACAACACGACCGTCGCGTACTATTATAATATTACTGTGCCGCCCCATTATTTCCGAAACGACCGTGTTCACGACGATATCTCCGATCTCGTTTGTACACTCGAAGTCGAAGTACAGAATACGCTCCAGCCCGTCCTGGCGTATATCGACGAGTCGCCCGCCGCCCAAATGCTTTCGCAAAAGCATACAGAACATAGGAGGAGACTGCGGATTTTCAAATTCCGCGCTTGTGAGGTTTACGCGCGCCGAGCCGCCGTTCGCCGAAAATATCAGCTTTTTCGCGCTGCGGTCGGGCGAGTTCAGCAGCCTGAGCGACAACACTATTTCCTCGCGCGAGGGCTGGTAGATCTTGTCGACCCGCGCGCCTATTAAATTTGCAAGCTCTTGCTTAACACAATGCAAAAGCGCTCCGTCAAGCGACAACTACGCCGCCCCCTTTCCGTTAAGATTTATCCCATATGTCGGTCTTAAACATCATAAGCCTACAGCTTTCGCAGTAAACAGCGCCACACTGAAACATAGCGGGAAAGCTGTAAGACACGCATTGCAGCTCTCCCTTTCTGCGCGTGCGTTCCCACATTGTCGAAGGATCATCGTCCTCCTTCCGGCAAACCCTCTTTCTGCCGCTGCCCGAAATAACGCCCTCTTTTATTTCGGTATCCCAATACGGACATTTTATAATAACATCTCCTAAAATGCGCGATCATACATATCCGCACGGGTCGCATTCACATTCCGCGCTGAACACGGGAACCGCCGAAAACTCCGCGGTGACGAGCTTCGCGAGCCTGTGCGCCGCCGCCTTTTCCGTTCCGAAATGCCCCGCGTCGATAAGCGTCAGTCCGCAGTTCTCCGCCTCTATCCAGAAGTTATGCTTTATGTCGCCCGAGATTATCGCGTCGCAGCCGCGCTCGCGGGCGAGCTGCATTACGGTGCGGTCAACTCCGCCGCCGCAGCACACCGCTATCCGCTTTATAGGGCGGTTTATTCGACTGTAACGCACCCCACCAAGGTCGAGCTTTTCCTTGCAGTACTCGGCTAACATCCGAGGAGTAAACTCCAGCGGGATATCGCACACCGCGCCGAAACCCTTGCCGTCGCTCTGCGTGACCTCGAGAACGCCGCCGCTCGTCCATTCCAGCAGCTCCACCAGCGTATCGTTTACGCCGCCCTCGGCGATATCGAAGTTGGTGTGCATTGCTATAACAGCGATGTCCTGCCGTATAAGCGCAGCCACGGGGCTCCACGACGGAATATTCTTCAACGCGTCAAAAATGACGGGGTGGTGCGTCACGATAAGGTTTGCGCCCTTTTCGGCAGTCTCCCTTATAACGGAGTGCGTAATGTCAAGACAGCAGCACACTCCCTTGACCTCCGATTCCTCGTCGCCGATAAGCAGCCCGACATTATCATAGTTCTCCGCGTATCTTTTCGGAGCAACGCTATCCAGATATTTCCAAACCTCACCAACTATCATATTATTACCTCGTTAACAGTTTGTAATATTATCTTTATAAATTCAAGCAAAAAAGTCCCCAATATTGCAATTTGTAATTCCATCCTTAATTTTTCGGGCGCCAATAAATAATCCTCAAAAAGTCAATTCCGTGAGAATTATTTTCTGAGATAGAAAAACTAATCATTTTTTTAATTCACAATACGGGAATTATTCCCGAAACTTAATTGGGGATTACTTTTCGCAAGTTGAAAAATTTATTTCCCACACTGTGCCGAAAATGAGAATCAAAACACATTGCATATCAAACAGTGCCGTTTATAATGCGTAATCAGCGATATAATGCGCATAAACATAAACTTTAGTATACAAAGTGTGGTTTTATTAAGACATAGTGCTAATTCTCATAAATGTGCAAAATTGTGAATTAGGCATGCTAAGACAATTTGTGCTTTTCTGCTTTATCGAGAATTTTCCGAGACATTTCACGCAGCGCCTTGGCATGTTCCGCGCCGCTATGTGACTTCTCCATTCCGTCGGCGTTCTTCGATAACTTCTCGGCAATTTTACGCAAAAAATCACAGTCGGTAATTTTACCCGTAAGCGCGAACAATTCGTCTATCTCCCGCGAAACGCCCGTATACGCCGCAAGCATGACCGTATAGCCGCGGTCTCCCTCGTATGCGACGCGCTCCTCGAGCAGTTCAAAGCCGTTATTATACAGCCACCTGCGCAGAAATTCCGAGCGCGTCATAGGTTGGAGGATAAAGCGGGTATTCTCATCGAGAAATCGGCAGCCGCTTATTATCCGCGCAATAAGCTCGCCGCCCATGCCGCAGATGATAACGTCGTCGGCAAAGTCGATCTCCGCCAGACCGTCCGATTTGACTATGCGCACATTCGTCACTCCGCACTCCAAAACCGTCCTGCGAGCCGCTTCAAGCGGTCCGTCGCGAACGTCGGAGGCTATCACCAGCGCCGATTTGTCCATGGCGAGACGACAAGCGAGCTGTGCGTGGTCACAGCCCACGTCCGCGGCTGTTTTGCCGCTCCTGCACAGCTCCGCCGCCGCCGCAAGCCTGTTGTCAAGCGTTATCAACTTTACTGACCAAGCGCCGTGTTAAGCTTATTTACGATGTCCTCCGCGTCAACGCCGTGAACCGAGCAAGCCTGTCCCACGGACTCCCCGCGTGCCGAGGGGCAGCCCAAGCAGTGCATACCCATCGCGAGGAAAATTGGAGCGGCAGCCTCGCCGTTAAAATCGAGGATATCGCCGATGATCGTATCAACCGTTACTTTCATAATTAAAACTTCCTTTCGCCATAATACTGTGTACGTCTTTGCATACACACTGATATTATACCACAATATTTGCGATTTGTCTACTAAATTTCTGTTATTTTTTGGTTTGCTATTGCATTTTTGTAAAAAATATGTTATAATTAACTGAAAGTTGTTTTTTTGAATGTATCAGAGGTGAGAGCTTGGTTGATTTTTTCAGGCGCGAGTTGGAGGGAGACCCGGGACTAAAGCTGTTCGGCGGACTTCATATCGGACTTTCGGCGTTTTTTCTTATATTATATATCCTGTTGATCGTTAACCGAAAGCGTTTGAAAGCGTTCGGACATTTCAGAGTGATACGCCGCGTAATGGCGACGATACTGTTCGCGAATATGGTCGTACACTATACGGGTCGTATCGCTATCGGCGAGTGGCGGTTGGATGAGGATCTGCCGTTCCACCTCTGTTTTATAACGAATTTCTTTATGATGTATATTCTCTCAGCCGATAACAAGCATAATTTGTACCGCATTATCTACTTTTTTACGCTTATCGGTCCGCTCCCCGCTATTATATGGCCCGATCTGCACCGTACATGGGGAGGTTACATTTTTTACCAATTCATTATCAGTCACCATATTATGCTGTTGTTCAGCCTGTACTGTCTGTTCGTTCTCGAATACGAGACCTCGGTAAAGGGCGTTGTTATGACGTTCTTTATCGGCAACGCATACATTAGCTTAATGGCTGTGTTCAATCACTTTTTCAACACGAATTACGTCATGATCGGCGAGCTTCCCGCGCAGCTGTACGTGGTATACCCGTTCCTTGACAAGATGCCCGCCATATTCTGGTTGGAGCTTGTGGGAATTCTGGTACTGATAGTAGCTTATGTCCCTACGCATTTTCTCGGGAAGCACCATATCGAAAACGACATCAAAAAGGAGAAAACGACATGATCGACAAGACAGATGAATTCTGGGCAAGCGCTACCGCCGATGATATCGACGAGTATCTGAAAGCGTATTCCGACAATTCCGCGCTAGACGTAAAGCCGATAATCTGCGGATGCGGCGGAGATACATTTACAATAAAGTGCGATCAGGACGAAAGCGTTATAGGAGTGAAATGCGAAAGCTGCGGCGAAGAAAAGCTTATTGCCGACAGCGCCGACTACTGGGACGACGCTGACCCCGAGGACTATGAGTGTCCGCTTTGCAAAAGCCGTCTGTATAATGTTCGCGTGGGCTTTCGGCGGCGCAGGAGCGGCAGCGTGAAGTGGGTGTACATCGGGGTGAGATGTACGCAGTGCAAGGCGCTCGGCTCGCCTCTTGACTGGAAGATAGATTACGAGCCTACCGACGAAGTGGAAAAGAATATTTGATGTATTACATCCTGCAATGGACATGGGGGATTATACAGAATGTAGTCGGTTTATGCGTGTTTAGGGCAAATATTCGGCGGCGGCATTTTCGGTATAACGGCGCGGTCGTTACGGTATGGGGTTCACGGCGCGGCAGCATGGGGCTGGGAATGTTCATCTTTATCAGCGAGAGCGCAATGAACGGCGAGCGCCGCGAGTTCACTTTAACGCACGAATACGGACATACGGTGCAGTCGATAATTCTCGGACCGCTGTTTTTACTCATTATCGGGCTGCCGTCGCTGCTTTGGGCGGGGCTGCCCGTGTTTCGAAAATACCGCGAAAGGCGGTCAATATCATACTATTGGCTGTATACCGAAAGGTGGGCGAATTTCCTCGGAGAACGCTTCGTAAAAACACGACAGAAGAACGGAGGGGCAAATGGAAAACGCGGCTAAAAAACCAATAACTCTGTGGCGCAAGCTGATTTTATTTATACCGTTGGGCGTCATCGCGTTTTGTTGGGTACTTATTTTTGCAGCGTATTTTGACATACTCGAAACGGGTGTGCTATCCGAGTTGTTTTGGGAAGACCTTACCTTCATATGCGGCGCGGCGCTGATAGCGGGCTCGGCGGCGCTTGTTCCGGCGCTGATCCCGATAATTTTTATCGGACCGCTTTCGGGCAGCGAGGAAATACAGGTGCTGCGCGCGTTGGGGCGCAGTCTGCTGTATTTCGCCGCAGCGGTGCCTGCGATATCGTTTCAATGCTATTGGGGTCTTATGGGTCTTTGGGGACCGGTCGCCTGACGAATATTGATCGGCTGTATATCAAGCGACGGGCGATTTTTCTCGGGGAACGCGCCAAAAAAACGATTTATTTAATAATTGGAGATATTGCTTAATGAATAAAAAAGACAAAATCACTCTTACAATACTTTGTTTGGTAATTGCATTTATGGATATTTCCGGTTTGCCCGGTGCGCTGCTGCAAATAAACGTTGCTGACGTTGACCCGTATATTATTCCTTTAATGGTAAATTTTTGTATTATTGGCATAATAGCGTTTGCCGTACTGCGTATTTTCAAAATAACCTATTCGTTTGGATTTACCGCAAAGGGGTTGACAAGCGGATTAAAATCTTTTTCTTTACCCGGTGTTATTGCGGGTCTGCTGTCTTTTGCCGCTTTTTTTATCGGTCTGTATCCGTTTGACTATTCTCCGACGATACAGAAAATATTGATCGAGGGAATTTTGTATTATGTTGGCGTGGGCATTGTCGAGGAATTTTACGTAAGAGGGCTGTTCCTTAATATCGTTGAGGCTTTTGCATACAGATCGGAAAAGAAAACGGAGATTGCAATAATTGTTTCTTCGGTAGTATTCGGATTGGGGCATATTCCGGGAATGATAGGTATGGGGATCGGTGTTGTTGCCTTTAAAACTGTTTCCACAATAGGAATGGGTTTTTATTTCGGAACGATCTATAAAAAGACCGGAAATATATGGCTTCCGATAATAATGCACGCTTTCATAGATATATGCGCTTTGCCGTATTGCTTTACGCAGAATATGCGGTATGAAAACATTTCTCTTGTAATATTGACAGCTACATATACCATACTGACCGTATATTGCTGTTGGGTATTGTTCGGAAGAAAGTCAAAAGGGTGATAAATTGCTGTTTCGGCAGCGTAAAATGTAAATTTCCCCTTGACAAAAGCGCGAAAATGTGATAATATATAAGTAATATGTTGGAAATGCTTTGACGGGAGAAAAAACCGAGGAGACCTTTCAGAGAGCCGTTGGTCGGTGCGAAGCGGCAGGTCGGCGCGGATAATAGCTCCTCCTTGAGCAGGGTCGGTGAATGTTTAGTAGTCGACCTCGGGTTCTCCCGTTACAGAGAATTCGAGCGGACGGGCGTTTTCAGCGCTCATCAATGAGAGTGGTACAGTGGAGTTTTACTTCACCTCTTGAATGGGGTGGAGTTTTATTTTTTGAAAGAGAGGGCTTATTTGCAATGAAATACGATTTTGCCGCCATTGAAAGCAAATGGCAGAAGTACTGGGAGGAGCACCGCACTTTCCATGCGGACAACGACTACTCAAAGCCGAAATATTACGCGCTGGTGGAGTTTCCGTATCCGTCGGGCGACGGTCTGCACGTCGGACATCCGCGCCCGTATACCGCTATGGATATCGTCGCGAGAAAGCGCCGTATGCAGGGCTACAACGTGCTGTTCCCCATGGGGTGGGACGCGTTCGGTCTGCCTACCGAAAATTACGCGATAAAGAACAAGATACACCCCGCTATTGTCACTAAAAACAATATTGACCGTTTCCGCGGTCAGCTAAAAATGCTCGGCTTGTCGTTTGACTGGGAGCGCGAGGTCAACACCACCGACCCGAACTATTTCAAGTGGACGCAGTGGATATTCCTTAAGCTGTTCAAGGCGGGACTGGCGTACAAAAAGGAAATGAACGTCAACTGGTGCACGGGCTGCAAGGTCGTTCTCGCGAACGAGGAGGTAGTAAACGGCACCTGCGAGCGCTGTCACAGCGAGGTAATCCACAAGGTCAAGAACCAGTGGATGCTGAAGATCACCGAGTACGCGCAGCGGCTGCTGGACGATCTGGATTCTGTCGACTATTTTGAGAAGATAAAGACCGCGCAGGCTAACTGGATAGGACGCTCGACGGGTGCGGAGGTTACGTTCAAGACCACGCTCGGCGATGAGCTGCTGATCTACACAACGCGCTGCGATACGCTGTTCGGCGCCACCTATATGGTAATTTCGCCCGAGCATCCTCTTATCGAAAAGTGGTCGGACAAGATATCCAATATGGATGCGGTGCGCGAATATCAGGCGGCTGCCGCAAGAAAGTCCGACTTTGACCGCACCGAGATGAACAAGGACAAGACGGGCGTTAAGCTCGAGGGAGTCCGCGCGGTAAATCCCGTGAACGGCACGGAGATACCGATATTTATTTCCGACTACGTTCTGATGAGCTACGGCACGGGCGCTATTATGGCTGTTCCCGCGCACGACGAGCGCGACTGGGAGTTCGCGAAGAAGTTCGGGCTGCCTATTATAGAGGTGGTTAAAGGCGGCGAGGACGTGCAAAAGGAGGCGTTCACCGACTGCGCGACGGGTATCCTTGTAAATTCCGATTTTCTGAACGGTCTTTCGGTCGAGGACGCCAAGAAGAAAATGATCGAGTTCCTTACGGAAAAGGGTATCGGTCACGAAAAGGTAAACTTCAAGCTGCGCGATTGGGTGTTCTCCCGTCAGAGATACTGGGGCGAGCCTATCCCCGTGGTTTATTGTGAAAAATGCGGCTGGCAGGCGATCCCCGAGGAGGAGCTGCCGCTGACGCTCCCCGACGTTGAGAGCTATATGCCCACCGACAACGGCGAAAGCCCTTTGTCCACACTGGAGAGCTTTATCAACACGACTTGTCCGTGCTGCGGAGGTCCCGCTAAGCGCGAGACCGATACCATGCCGCAGTGGGCGGGCTCGTCGTGGTATTTCCTGCGCTACACCGACCCGACCAACGATAAGGAGCTTGCGAGCAAGGAGGCGCTCAAATACTGGCTGCCCGTCGATTGGTACAACGGCGGTATGGAACACACGACGCTGCATTTGCTGTACAGCCGCTTCTGGCACAAGTTTTTGTACGATCAGGGAGTTGTTCCGTGCAAGGAGCCTTATCAGAAGCGCACGTCTCATGGTATGATACTCGGTATCGACCCGCAGAATCCCGGAAAGTTCTGCAAGATGTCAAAGTCGCTGCATAACGTTGTCAATCCCGACGAGGTGATCGCGGAGTACGGTGCGGACACCATGCGTCTGTATGAGATGTTCGTCGGAGATTTCGAGAAAGCCGCGCCGTGGCAGGAGAACGGAATAAAGGGCTGCAAGCGTTTCCTCGAGCGTATCTGGAATATGTCGGAGAACCTTAAGGACGGCGGCGAGTATTCCGAGAAGCTGCGTTCCTCTATGCACAAGACCGTCAAGAAGGTCTCCGAGGATATTGAGACACTGAAATTCAATACCGCTATCGCCGCAATGATGGGGCTGCTTAACGAGGCGGACGAAGCCGGAGGGTTTAACCGCGCGGAGTTCAAAACGCTGCTTATTCTGCTTGACCCGTTCGCGCCGCATATCGCGGAGGAGCTGTTTGAGCGGCTGGGCTTCGGTATACTCAACGAGCAGAAGTGGGCGGAGTACGACGAGAAGCTCTGCGTTGACAGCACCGTCGAGCTTGCGGTTCAGGTGAACGGCAAGGTCAAGGCGCGTTTCGACGCGCCCGTTGACAGCGGCAAGGACGAGCTGATAGCAATGGCGCTCAAGCTGCCCGAGATCAAGGCGCTTACCGACGGCAAGACGATAGTAAAGCAGATCGCAGTACCCGGTAAGCTGGTAAATATCGTTGTAAAGTAATTGTACGCCGAACAAAAATTCCCGAGCAGTATATAAGCTGTTCGGGTTTTTTTCGCCAAAACGCAGTACCCGCCCGGGCTGTTGTCCGGACGGGGGTGATTATATGGAAGATCTATTTGTGGAAATTTTCAAGTAAAATCACTTTATATAATAATCCAGATGTGTAAATCTTTCGGCAAATTCCTCCCATGTTAGGGTCATAAGGCTTACGCGGCAGCTTCCGCCGTAATTTGCCTGATAAAGTGTAATGCCGTCTTTGTCGCTGTCCGCGACTATCATCGTGTGGAACAGCTCGTTGTTTGTTTCGGCTGCGACATATGTGCCGACGGGCGCGCCCATAAGACAGCTTTTCGCGCTCTCGGCAGTCATATCGAGATCGATATCCGTCTTGTTGTCGAGCGATATGTGCTTGCCCGTTACCTCGAAGTAAACATACTTTGCAAAACCTACCGACTGGATAGCGCGGTCGAATTTAATGCAGTTGCAGCCGTCGCTCGTCCAATCACATTCGGAGTGATCCTCACAGGGCTTGCCGTTATATGTAAAGTACGAGCCGTTTGGATAATCCTTGAGCGGGAGCGCGCTTGCGGGCTTTGTCTCTTCGGGAGCGCGGGTCTGTTCGTTGTTTGTTTCGTTCTCTTTGCTGTTGTCTGCTTCGTCCTCGGGAACTGTCTCGGGGGCTTTCTCTTCCTCGGAGATATTTTCTGTCTTGCTCTCCTCGGGGGCGCTTTGCTTTTCGTCGTTTTGGGATATTTCTTTTTCTGTGCCGTCGGAGTCTTCGGGCGACTTGTCGTTGGTCTGCGCGGGCGATGTGACGTTGATAAGCTTTTCTTCGTCGGGCGCGGACTTGTTTGGCTCGTTAGCGCTGCAGGCGGTAAGCGACGCTGTCAGGATAGCGGTCAGGATGATTGATGTGATTTTTTTCATAATGTTTCCTCCCCATTATATATGAATTATTGTATGAAACCTCGGTGTGCACGTTGCGTGCGGTGCGCCCTTTTTGTCTCTGATATAAGTATATCACAAGCTCTTTTAAAATGCAATTACAAAACGGTTACAATACGGTTACAAAATGGTTACAGTTTTTCGGGAATTATTACAATTTGCCATACTAATCAATTTTGTTCTTTTCCCGCTTGACAATTTGAATAAGGTATGATATAATATATAAAACAACTTAACAAAACTTTCTGTCGAAAGAGGTAATGCTATGAAAACATTTATCAAAAGGCTCGGCGCGTTTGCCGCCGCGCTTATGATCACATTCTGCGCGGGCTGTAATTCCGACAAGGGAAACAGCTCGGAGAACTCAACAAGTTCCAATGTTTCGGACAGCAGTCAGAGCGAAAATGTCTCCGTACCCGAGGGAGAAAGCTCTTCCGCGGAGAGCGATACTCCCGAGATCCCCGATGAACCTCGGGAGTGGCATGAGCTCTCGCAATCCGAGATCACCGCCGCAATGGGTATGGGCTGGAACCTTGGTAATCAGCTTGAGTCGCTCCGAAACGGAACGCCCCACGAAAACGGCTGGGGAAACCCCACGATCACCGATGACTTGTTAAAGCTTGTCAGCGAACAGGGCTTCAAGACTGTCAGAATTCCCGTTTCTTATCTTACGCACATTGGCGAGGGTCCCGATTACACGGTAGAAAAGGAATGGCTTGACAGAATACAGGAGGTCGTGGACTACGTTATCAATAATGATATGTTCGCGATCATAAATATGCACGGCGACGGCTATTACACGATCGACGGGGCATGGCTGCTATGCGCCGAGCCAGCCGACAAGCAGACCGAAATAAAGGCTAAATATGAAGCAGTCTGGAGACAGATTGCAGACCGCTTCAAAAATTACGACGAGCACCTGATCTTCGAATCGATGAACGAAGAGTTTGACGGTCAATATAACGGTCCAAACGCGGAGGCTTATGCCAATATCAACGATTACAACCGCATTTTCACCGATACCGTCAGAAAAACCGGCTCCAATAATACCAAGCGCTGGCTGCTTATGCCGGGCTGGAATACAAATATCGCGCATACGGTCGGCGATTTCGGTTTTGAGATCCCTGAGGATACGCTTTGCGAAGCGGACGGAAAACGTATTATGATCTCCGTACATTACTACGATCCGTATAATTTCACGATCAACGAGGATATGGATGCCGCAAAGACGCAGTGGGGCAAGTATGGCGTTGAAAACGTTGAAAAAGCCAATAACGAGACATATGTCAACGCGATCATGAAGAGACTTAACGATAAATTCGTAAGTCAAGGCTATCCCGTGGTCATCGGCGAACTGGGCGTTCAGGACAAAACACAGAAAGACCCTGCTCACAATGAATTCAGACGTTACTGGCTTGAGGTGGTTGTCAGCGCCGCAAAGCAGCAGGGCTGCGTTCCGATTTACTGGGATAACGGCTATATATTAAATAAGGGCTTTGGAATTATTGACAGAATAAATCTTAAGGTAACTCAGCCCGAGCTTATAGAGGCAATGATGCGCGCCATCAACGCCGACGGAGAGTACGAGATAGCTGCTCCCGCGGGATTTGAAAAGGATGACGCTGCCGCGTAAAAATGCATAAAAAGCCGCTCGGCATCGTCGGGCGGCATTATGTTATTTAAAAAGCCCGCATGCGGAGTTAAACCGCAGTCTTCCTCCCTGCTTGAGGAGCAGGTGAGCTCTCACCTTGAGCTATGCGGGCTGTCGGGTGACAATGCAGCGGATGCTGCGAGAGACCGCCAAAAAGCGGCATTACGGTCACTTCTTCCTTCGTGCGGAAAGGGGTTTTATATAAACTACCGACAATATGATTATACCATATAAAAAAGAAAATGTCAAGGAGTACCAATGAGATACTGTCTTATCTGTCGTCAACGAAATATCGAAAGCTATGGGATATGCCCCGAGTGCTCGCGAATGAACGCTCAAATGCGCGAGGTCTGCTGCGACCTGAGCGGCAAATTCGCGGCGGTCACGGGCGGGCGAATCAAGATCGGCTATGCGGTCTGTCTGCGGCTGCTGCGGCAGGGCGCTTCCGTTATCGCCGTGACACGTTACCCGAAATCGGCGCTAGAAAACTACATGAACGAGCCCGATTACAACAGCTTTAAAGACAGGTTGTACGTTATCGGCTTTGATCTTATGCGTATCGACCGCATTTCGGAGCTTATCGCGCGTATTTCGGAGATATGCGGCGGACGGCTTGATATCCTCGTCAACAACGCCGCGCAGACCGTGAAGAAGTCCGCCGAGTACTACGCCGCGGTCGAAGCGCATGAGCGCGACCTGCAATTGGACTGCTCAGGTCATCTGCTGCCCGTTCCGCTTTTTGCTGACGATATACTTCCGCTCGTGTCGGATTACAGGCTCTCGGAGGGCGGCGAAACGCCGAACGATAACTCGTGGGTGCGCAAGCCCGAGGAGATAACCCCGCAGGAGCTGCTGGAGGTTCAGCTTATCAACGTGACCGCGCCGTTTCTGCTGACGAACGGTCTGCGGAAATATATGTCATATGATAAAAGCGTCAATAAATTCATCATCAACGTAAGCTCCGTTGAGGGTCGATTCAACACGGGGCGCAAGCTCGCGCGGCACGTCCACACCAATATGGCTAAGGCGTCTCTTAATATGATGACCCACAGCCTTGCCGAGGATTACGCCCGCGATAGGATTTTCATATACTCGTGCGACCCGGGGTGGGTGTCAAATCAGTTTCCGCCCGAATACAAAATAAGCAAAGAATTCGAGCCGTATTTGACCTTTGACGACGGCGCGGCGAGGATATTGTATCCCGTTGTGAAAAATCTGCGCGCTCCCAAGATCAAGGACAACGGTTCGTTTTACAAGGACTACAAGATAATCAACTACTAAGGAGGAGAAATGGACTATATTTTCAGACTTATTACCAAAGTCGTCACGACCGCCGCAAAGCTGTCCATAGCCATCGAGACAAGCAAAGCCCCGCCGAGACCATCGGCAAAGCCTCGCAGCGCCGAGCCTCAGCAGAACCGTACAGCTCCGACCGCGCAAGCCGCGCCGACTGTGCCGCCCAAGACGGATCCGTCAATTACGCAGGCTCCGCCGACCGTAAAGGAGCCGGAGCCTAAACCCGACAGCACATACGTTTCCGATATGCCGTACAAATGGGAGTTTGAAAAAACTGTGCCGATCGCTCAAGGAGACATATATATTCCCGACGAATACCGCCCCCAAAGGAACGAGATACGCGTTACCGAGCTTACTTGCGAGAGCGCAAGAGCGCTTGGGTATTCGTTCCACAGAAAGTCGAAAAGCGTGAGGATAACGGGTTACAGCGGAGTATCCACCGAAATCATCCTGCCGAGCAGAATAGGCGGTCTGCCCGTAAACGAGATCGGCAGACGAGCGTTTGCAAACTCCGATATCGAGAGCGTCGAAATTCCCGACAGCATACGGAAGATCGGCGAGGAGGCGTTTTTCGGGAGCGGCGTAAAGCGCGTGATCTTCGGGGAGGGCGTGCGCGATATTCCCGAAAGAGCGTTTTATAAATGCGAAAAGCTTAGAACGGCGGCGCTGCCGACAATGCTGCGCTCTATTGGCAGGGAAGCATTTTTTGCTTGCGCCGAGCTAAGTTATATCTCGCTGCCGCGTTCCCTTAGCTCGATAGGTGAAAGGTGCTTTGCGCAAAGCGATCTTAGGGGCTTTGCGGCGGATTTTTACGCCAATTTCCCACACGACGGAACGGCTTTTAAGGACACCCCTCTGCACAGGAATTCCAAGCTGGTTCTTACAAAATGGTGCAGCGACCGCCTGAACGTGCTTTTGGTCGGCAAGAATGCAAGGATAATTTTTCCGAATACGCCGTTCGTGCTGAATAGAAATTCGGTATGTGACATATGCGCTCTGGACTTCTCGCAATGCTCGAGCGTAAAAATGTATAACTCGTTTGCGCTTAATTATTATATATATGATATTGTGCTGCCTTACGGCACAAGGGGAATAGCGCTGCCTGGATGCGTAAACGCGAAATACCCCGACGGGAAAAAATATGACGGAGACTTTGATATTATTGAGAATACCGATGATAAGCTCACGGTAAAGGTCAACAGCAGGCGGCTGCCGTATTTGAATATGTATAGAAAAGAAGTTACGGTCAAGGTCTTTAATGTTAAGATAGAGAAGCATGCCTTTACGGGTCTTTGGTCTGTGGAGAAGCTGGAGATAGACGGCAGTTTTACGGCAGAAGGCGAAATTTTTTATTTGAAAGTGTCGGGTCGTCTGCATGAAGTAAGTTGGACGGTCGGCAGAGATAAAAAGGCAGTACAGTATATACCGCCGTGGAAGCTGGTCGGGGCTTATGCTCACGGCGAGCTTCTGAAAGCATTTTGCGGAAGCGAAAAAAACGGGTTGTTCAAAAGAGAGGTCGTGGACAATATTTTCCGAAACGGATTTGAATACCGAAACGCCCTCCGCAAATCGGAACACAAACGCTTAACACAAAGCGCAAAGATATTTCTCGCGCTGGACGTTCTCCGCAGCAGTCCCGAGCTGTACGATAACGATACCTCGCTGTATTCGACCTATATCCGCAATCACCGCCGATATGCCGAAAAGGTCTGCGAAAAGGTGAAACGGGAATATCCCGAATATATGGAGATATTGAGGAATTTCTCCGCCGGGAAATAATGTCTTTTTGTTTCGTTTATAGAAAATTGTATAGAAAATTGCGGTGTCAAGCGTTTCGCTCGACACCGCAATTCAATACGCCGCCGATCTTGACAGCGTTTTATATTATTCTTTGTCGCTCCAACGGTATTTTCTCAGTATAAATCCGAATATCAGGCACACCGCCGCTCCCGCGATCCCGATACAGAAAAACAGGAACGCCGCGCCCGAGCCCTTGCCCGTACCGAATACGGTCGTCAGAAAGCTGTCCGCGCTTATTCCCGACATAAACGGTTCGAACACCTCGTCGACAAGGATACCGCCGAGAAAGAACCCCACGGGAATAGTGAAAAACTGCAGTGAGTTGCGGCAGGAAAATACGCGTCCCTGCATTTCGCTCGGGATAGTACGGCGAAAGATAACGTCCATATTCGCGTTCATAAACGGTATCGTTATCCATCCGAGCACCGCACCCGCAGACCACGCCGGCGTGGAATTGCCGAACGCGAGAAAGAAGTTTTCGGTGCTCATCGAGATCAAAAGTGCCGCGCATATCGCCCATACTCTGTTTTTCGGAGCGGGAAGAAGCGCCGCAATGGCGCTCCCGACAAGCGTCGCCGCGCCTACGCAGGTATTCACTATGCCGAGCGCCGTCTCGCCGCTCTTGGATATTATCATTGCGGGCAGCGCAGCGTCGTATGTTGAGGCTATCAGGTTAATGCAGGCAAGAAACAGTATCAGCTTCAGGATAAGCGGATTATGCTTCAGCCACGATAAACCCTTGCCCGCAGAGACCCAAAGCGTCTCCTTTTCCGTCTCCGTTTTAAGCGGCTCGGGTATGCGGATAAACAGCAGAAGAACCAGAAACGCTGCTGCGAAGGTGCACAGGTCGACCGCGATAACTGCGTCGATACCCGCAAGCGTGAACAGCGCCGTTGCGATAACGGGAGTTAAAATGGAGTTCAGCGACTGCGAGAATGACCGCAGTCCGCTTGTCCGCTGATAGTGTTCCTCGGGGATAAGCATAGTCGCCGCGATCTCGGCGGCGGGCTGCTGCACGGTATTCATCAGCCCGTTCAGCGCGTTGATAAGGTACAAGTGCCACGCCTCAAGATTTCCCGTCTTTATCAGCACAAGCACCGCAACGGTGCTCAACGCCGCGGCAAAGTCGCACAGCAGCATGGTTTTCTTCTTATTCCACCTGTCGCTGAGCGCACCCGCGAAAATACTCATCAGCACGTACGGCGCATACGAGCATATTGACAACAATGCGGTCTTCAGCGCAGAGCCGCTTTCCGTATACAGCCACAGCACAAGAGCGTAGCCTGTCATTCCGCTGCCCAGTGCCGAAAGTGATTGGGTGCTCCAAAGTAAAATATAGGTTTTTAAGTTTTTTTTCATAATAACTTCGCTCCTTGATAAATTATTTTTTATCGAAGTGCAAAGTCCGAGGACTTGTTATCCTCCGTGCGGTGTCCTCAAACCTTGCACGGAGCTTTTGCAGCGCAGATGACCATTTGTGTTTCTCCTTTCCTGTTTAATATATTTAATTATATCACTCTGCGCCGGCTCTGTCAAGTATCGGTCCGGCTGTGACCGTATCGGTCAACAATGGTGATGTTAACGTCAATTTCGCAGAAAAATAGAGGATATTGGTTTTTTTATGTATCTATTATAACACATCTCGACTAGATCTTAACCTTAATTGCTTAAAATCGGCGTT
>CANDVA010000031.1 GCA_947389015.1 uncultured Clostridia bacterium
ATGTACAACGTGTAACGCGCCGCCGCTGCACGTTAAGCTTCCGGCACTCTTTGCGTCTTATTCGTCTTTGTATATTCTATAAACGCTGCCGCTCCAATTGACAGCCATAAAAAAACGCCCGATACGTCGGGCTATTCGTGTTTGTCGGAAAAAAACGGCTCGCCGCCGCGCGTAAGGCTTCAGCCGCGCGGCGGCGGAGCCGCCCCGGAAAGTCCGCTTGGTAATACGGACTTTCCATTACAGGGTTATTTAAATTTCATAAAATTAGGATTTTATGAAATAATTCTTTTCATAAATCAGCCAATAAAATGAATAAATAAAGAGGATTTTTCAATCCTCTTTATTTGTCATCATAATGTCCTTTACATTGGATTATTTCAATTCTATCCTCGGATATCCTGTAAACGATCCTGTTGGCTTCGTCTATGCGTCTGCTCCAAAAGCCGCTTAGATTTTCTTTAAGCGGTTCCGGCTTGGCAATACCGTCATAACCGTTTCGAATAATGTCTTGAAGTATCAAATTTATCCGCTTAAGTGTCTTTTTGTCTTGCGTCTGCCAGTAAATATATTCTTGCCAGGCTCTCTCCGAGAAAACAATATTACTCATTTTCCATGTCCTCTAATTCGTCAATAGTTTTGATCACGACCTTTCCGCTTTTAAGCTGATCCAGACTTTCGGATAAAGCTTTCAAGTTGCTGTCGGTGTAGAACGGATCGACGGAAACGTCAAAGGGAATACGTTTCTCCCGGCTCATCTTCTTGGCGAAAATTGTGATAGCGGTAGTCATGCTCATGCCGAGCTCGTTGCATACGTTGTCGAAGTCGCGCTTGAGATCCTCGTCCATTCTGATGTTTACTAATGATTGTGCCATGTTATGCACCTCCTTTAGTATATTATATCATGTTGTGTATATTTTGTCAATACATTGTATTTATAAGGTTGAAACTGTTCAAAAATTCACTTAATTTCTCATTGTTAAAACACGGTTGAAAAATGTTCAGCGAATAGATCTACTCACTGAACAAAGAAAAAAAGAGGGCTTTTCAGCCCTCTTTTTGTGTGATATCTTCTTTTTTGGGCTTGTATTGCTCCTCGCCGGATTCTATAAAGAGCATAAAATCATTTATCTGTTTCTCGCTCCAGCCTGCGGAACGCAGACCGAGGATAAGCCTTGCAGTTTCTTGCATATTCATCAAATCACCTCCCGAGTTTAAATTATTGTACCACAAATAGGGCGAAATGTCAAGAATTCTTTTCAGTCCTCATCATCTGTCTTATAAATGTAATCCCATTCTTCACATTCATCGAGTAAATTATTGTCTTTTGTATACCACGGATCTATATTAGGCATATTTTTTTTGCATGTTTCATCTTCATAGTTAAAATTCATGCAGTGGCTACAACTATTACCATCATTATATTTTATGAAAATTTCAAGAGGAACTGTTTTCTTTTTTCCGCTTTTAATTATTTCAATTATTTCCTTTTCTTCATCGCTTATTTCTCTTATGTAATTTTCGTCAGCAAAAATTGATTTTAATTTCATTTTTTTTACAGTTACAACAACATCGCCATTTTCTTTGTTTTCAATTTGCTTTCCTGTAATTCTTGATTTCATTTTTATTTCTTCCTTTCTTCTATATGCAATATTCCTATCGCATTTAAATTGTTTTCCTGTTTGATTGAAATATTTCCAATCTCATCATTTACCTTTGGAGTAGGCATTTGATCTTGCCCCGCAAGATAGTCTATACTTACGTTGTAAAATTTTGATAGTTTGACATAAATTCTTATAGGTATTTCACGTTTTCCGTTTTCGTATTCATTGTAATATTGTCTTGTGGTTTGTAAAAAATCTGCTATCTGCTTTTGTGTGTAACCTCTGTCTTGTCTAATCACTTTTAGGTTTTCGTAGAAGTCCATACTATCACCCTTTTTTATTTTACATCACTTTTGTACAAATTTGACAAAAAGCATTGTAATTCGTTCGTTTAATATGCTGAATTTGGTTTTTTTCTATTGCTTTTATTTAAAGTTTGTGGTATATTATTTTTGCAAAGCACTATATTTCGTTCTTTTAAAGCGCTAGTTTTTGTTAGCGGTTCGGACGAAAAACCAACCGCTGCCAGTCCTTCGGGACAGAAAAATAAAAAGCGGCTACGGTCGCGGAAAGTAGGTTCTTTATGCTTTCACCGCATTTAAAAGCGTTGGTTTCTGATTACAATGCAATGAGGAATTCTAATTATTGTCTGCCTGAGAAAAATTTAGAGCAACTCAAAGCATTGGTTTCGGAATTTTGCGACACCGTTAGTGATTTCCCCGGAACAGATGGAGAGTTTCAGCTTTTGGAAGAGTGTTGCATTGGCGAAGCTTCTCACTTCGTTTTTTCTATTCGCTTATTCTATGACCCGAAAGGCGGTGAAACAGATGAATGATATTCCTGTGGCTCTCGGTGTTATAATCGGTCTTATTATTTGGACTATTATGTTATTTGGTCTTTTTTTTGAAGTCCGTGATTTTATAAATGAACGCAAAGAGAAACGCTGCGCTTCATGCAAATATCGTGAACTTCACAATGATGATGACAATTTCCTGTGAACGTCCGTTAGCGGTTCGGACGAAAAACCAACCGCTGCCAGCCCTCCGGGGCAAAAAAATCCCCCACCCGAGAGGGCAGGGGAAAAGATGATGGCTGTTATCTGCCTTTTAACTTCCGTTAGCCCTTTTGGGCAAAAAAATCCCCCACCCGAGAGGGCAGGGGATAATGTGTAACTTATCTAGGCATGATTTTTTTCTTTATTGTGCCTATGACTGCACCGAGCATTATTCCTGCGATCGGTAAAGCCGGGATAAGTACAGGGCGATCTACAAAGAAATGTATCATTTCCACAAATCCTTGACTAAAGATCGCTAAAGCGTTTACAAACGCTTCAATCATTGTATCACCTCCTTTCTTTGAGGTGTAGGGGCGCTTCCCAGCGCTCTAATCATGACATAACCCCCTTTATTGTGTGTTTTGTTTGTTGGCACTTACATTATACCATATATTGGGTGTGATGTCTACTCCTTTGGTCGTTGGGAGTATAAACGAACGACTTCCATTAAAAAAATAGCAGGGGAGAGGGTGAGGAAAAATGAACGATTACGGCAAGGGCTGCATTTTACATACTTCGTTCAGTATTTTTTTAGTGCTTCTTGCTTTGTTAACACACCCTTATTATGTAGCTAACGGCGCTTATCCATTTGAGGAAATTACCGTGCTTGAGATATCCGAGCTTTTTTGTTGGGTTATGGTATGTTTGCTTGTGATCGGTACTTTATATTGTCTCGGCTTTCTGATCTCCGGTATATGCTGCTATGTTGTGTACTTCGTCCAACGAGCTTGGTATCTGCATAAGCTGCGCAAGCCGGAACGGGTATACACCGGAGACCCCCTGTGAACGTCCGTTAGCGGTTCGGACGAAAAACCAACCGCTTAAAAATGCCGACACCGTTTGTAGTATGGGAATGTAGGCGGCTTTGCAGGTTCAAGCCCTGCGGTCGGCACCGGTCCTTCGGGACAGAAAAATAAAAAGCGGCTACGGTCGCGGAAGGTAGGTATTTTATGAGTAATTTAAAAGGCGCTCCCGGGAAAATTATAGAACTTTCCGATGAGCAGAGAAATTATTTAGTTTTTCTCCTGCATATTCGGGTTTCCAATCAGCTTGATAATTATCGTGAATGTAAATCATTTTTTGGAAATCCTTTATTTTCTGATGATAAAGCGTTTTATCAAGGCGTAATCAATGAAATTTGCTCTGATTTTGTCACTTGTATAAGCTGCTTTAAACTTTTCGGTGTTGAATTGTTTGATCGTTTCAATGATTCTGATCGTTCTCTCATTAAAGAGATCGTTGAAAGCGGTGAATCAGATGAAAAGTAATTTAAAAGGCGCTCCCGGCATTTATATTGACGATTTCGATACTTTTATTCGCGATATTTCTGAATATTTATCCGACATTGGCAGAATGTTTTCGTCTGATAAGTTGGAATCGGAAAAGGAGCTTGGCAAAAAAATTACTGCTATTGGTAAAAACTTGTATGATTATGTTAGTTCAATAGACGATTATCGCGCTTATCTGATCAAGTGCATTTGTGATAAAGGCGAATATTGCGGTTATACTCGCGGCGAGTTGATGAGGTTTTCCGTTGGAATACTCGAGAACATCTTTGTACTTAATCATTGTCACGATGTCGATTATCAGGAAGTTCTCCGTTATAACGAGGAGCATTCCAACGATCCGGAAAGCGGTGAAGCATATGAAAAGTAACATGCTCGCGCTGATGAGCGCTTTGATCGGTTTCACCTCCGGCGGTCTGATCGTGTATAAGCTGCTTAACCGTCAACCGCCTTTCTTGGGATTGTACGGTTGCGGCAGAAGTATTCGTCTTACTTCCGGCAGTTTCCGCGAGCTTTATTCGGATAATGCCGAAGCTCTGAAAGGCGGTGACGAATAATGCAGGTTATTTTGAAACGCCCGGGAGAGGTCGCGGAGGTCGGCTATCTTGCCGATTACAATGCAATGCATGATTATTGCGGCGGCTGTTTTGAGACGGTTCCGCTCGAGTGCTCGGACGGTTCCCGTTATCTTATCGTGTGCAATGACGAGTTTCTTTATAATAACAGCAAGTTCAATATTTGGCTCGGCGGCGTACAGTTTTTCGGTAATATATTCATTTGTAAGACGGGGATCGTAAACGGCGAACATGATTTCGTCGGTCTGGATGCCGTCGACATACTTAATATAGCGGATAACCTGTGCTGGTCTGAATCGGATATGATCTCGCTTATCGTTGCGGGTCAGCAGCTTAACGCCTTGCCGTTTGAATAAGTCCGTCAGCGGTTCGGACGATAAACTAACCGCTGCCAACCCTTATGGGTCAATATTAAAATAGCGGCTTCGGTCGCGGAAAGAGGTTTTTTATATGGCTACAAAGTATCAGATCATCAATGTTAAGGAGAGCAAGGGTGTTGTTGATGGCAATCCGTTCGACAACCGCATGATCCTTTGCTATTCCACGGAAAGCAGTAAGTACCTTTTGTGCGGTCCTTATACCGAAAATCTGAAGATTAAAACTGACGATTTCAACTATGTGATCCGTAATCGCGGCTACGATCTCCGTGATCTCCCGGACAAGATCATTACGCCCGTTTTCGGTCGTAACGATTATATCACGGATTTCACGCTTTCCGATCCCGAAACGGGCGAGGTGATAGAATGATTACGGCGCTTAGGGTAGTTCTGATCATCGCGGTGATTTTCTTTATTGCCGCTCTTGTGTTTAGCTTTATCATCAAGAGACGTGGAGGTAAATAATGAACGTTTTGGGGCTTTTAAGCTATACGGCTGTCGGCATGCCCGTCGAGGATATGTCCGAGTTTGAGGAGCTCGAGCAGGCATTTTATCAGTCGTTTGACGATCTGGCGGACGGATTTTTTACGGGTGTTGCCGAAAATATAGGAGAGGCTCTTAAGCTCGGTGCTGAAAATCCGCTTTGCGTTGTATTGGCAAGTTGCTTGATCGTTGTGCTTACGTTTCATATCGTTCCGCCGCTTCTTCGCGTATTTCTGGATAGATTTTGAAAGGGGGTGAATGGATATGCTTGAAAAGGTAAAATCAGTTTGGCAAAAACATAAGACCAAGGCAATGGTTGCCGTTGGTTCCGCTGCCGCGACAATGGGCTCGGTTGCTCCCGTGGCGTTCGCTTCTGATAATCAGCAGGCGGGTATTATAACCAATCCCGTTGGAACTGCTGATATGTGGGCTACTTTAGGCACCGGAGCGGTAACTTTCATTACCGGTATTTTATTGCCGGTTGCTAACTTCTGTACTTCTAACGGTATCTGCCTTGCGTTCCTTACGGTTACGTTCGTAGGTCTTGGCATTCGTATTTTGCGGCGTGCTATCGGCGCGTTCGGTCGCGGCAGATAACGGAAACTACGTCGGGAGACGTTGTGGCGGCATTTCTCCGGATATGCCGCCATTTTTCTCCGTTTTGGTTATTTTGTATATCTTACCTTGCTCATCCGCGCCCGATCGGTCGGGCAAGATATGCAAAATGCATAAAAAAGATATGGGGGTCAGCTTATGTTCAAGAATTTTCGTGTTATATTGCGGATAACACCGCGCGATATAATGAAATTTATAAAAGCTGCGGGGCGTTTCGTTCGTAACTTGCTCCCGGCTCTGGTGTTCTCCTCGATCCTGCTTATTAACTCTTCATTCAATGTTTTCGCTTCGTCCGTGTTAAAATGGTATGACGAATTTTTTGTGCAGTCCACTCCGCTGTATCAGACAGTTAAAACGATTTCCGATAACGTACATAACAGTAAATTCAGTAAGCTTAATGAGTGTATCGCCAATTGGCGAAAGGTCATCAAACAGTATAACATTCCCAAAGACGAGCTTCGCAGGCTCTTTGATATCTGTTGGGGTCATGATAATATCGCCTTTATTAACGAGTACGGCGAGGATAAATTACAGTATTATGATACCTGTGAAAGTCTCGTTAAATTGACTATCGGTTGTCTTGACGGCAAGTCCTTAGACGATATTTTCAATGTCTGTCTGTATGGTGATGACGGTGCGGAGCTTGATGATGACGGAGACGTTGTTATCCCTGTTGACAATTTTGTGCAGGAGATAACAAAATATCCGCACTTGTATAAAAATCTGATAAAGGTCAGCTTTCGCGACGAATTAAGCAAAAATTCCAATGTAAGCAGTCAGTCGTTTGTAAATCTGTATACTGACGGCGTTTCGTGTGTCGGCACTGATATGAATGACGGTGTGTATCTGCTTCGCTATGTTTACCGTGACGGAAGATATTATTTTTCACCGTATCAGTATCATCTTCACCGTGAGGTTGGTGTTGGCTCGGGTGCTATTGCGGGTATCGGCGGTGTAGTTTCTTCGTTCGAGTGGTTTACCGATCCTATCTCTATGGTCGGCTCGGACAGCTTTGAAATGTCCTGCTGTACGGGTTATGCTCAATCTACAATTAACTTCGGTTATTCCCTTTATACTTCGGGTCTTTCCGTTTTTGGAAATGACTTTATAACTTTTTCCGATGAAAACGGTTCGCAGCTTGTAGGCACTCCTATGGATACCTCTAATGATTATTATGAAAAAAATCCCGATGTCTGGAGTGATGATTTTTATAATTCATATGTTTACTTGATAGACGAAAGCGGAAGTTTGTGCGGATTGGAGCATTCCGTAAATAATTATAGGCTTTTACATAGTACGGGAGAAATGTGTTCTCATGTTATGCAGTATTCGTATTGGCATTTAGGCGGTAATGATGATGTTTCTTCCACTGCTTCAAGCCATGCTTTGACCGCTCTTTCCGCTCATGACGGTAATTGTACGAATAATTGTGATTTCGGCTATTATGTTTCTTCATTTCCGCTGTCCTTGAGCGGACTGTCAAATGTTCCCTCGGGTTCTGTTTCCAATAATTCCGATGTTGTTTTAGACCCCTCTAAGCTCCCAAGCGGTTATAACGTGGTTATAAATACCGACAACTCCTCGGAAATGGGAGATACCATATATAATTATACTATCGTCAACCCCGAAACGGGTCAAAAGGACACTATTCGGAACTTTGTCACCAATAACTACACATTCACAACCGTCAATAACGGCGACGACAATAACAGCGGCAGCATAAACGGTAATATAACCGTTGGCGGCAGGGTAGAGGTAGGCGGTAGGGTTGATGTCGACGTTGACGTAAATGTCAGCGTTCCAGATATCAATATCAATGTAAACGGCGGCAGCGGTACCGGCAATAGCTATGAAATGCCCGATATAACCGGTTTTAACGATTATTTTGACGACGCTTTGGACGAATCAAGCGGTATACGTAAATTTATAGGCGATTTCTTTTCCACGCTCCCCGGTCAGATCACGGGCTTGATCTGTTTTGGTCTTGTCCTCTCGATCCTTTGTCGAATATTTGCGAGGTGATCTTATGGAAGTGCATTTCGATCTTTCAATGTTTACAACTGTTGCCGCTGCGTTGTTCGGTTGGGGCAAGCAGATATTTGAAATGCTCAATTTTGATTTTTTCGGCTATTCTCTTAACGGCTGGGCGATCCTTATAGGCGTTGCGATCCTCCTTATGGTCGTTAATTTTGTAGCTCGTCTTTTTCAGTGAGGTGATATTTTTTGGAAGGCGTTATTGAAATAATCGGCACGATAGTTATAGAGGGCGGCAAGTATCTTATATCTAAGGCTTTAGATGATTTGGGTAATTGGATCTGGCGCGCTTTTACCGACGAGGACGGCGACGGAGTTCCCGACGATCCCGAAAATCCGTTCCGTGAGTGGGACGAAGAGCCCGAAGATTGGGATCCGTTTGATCCTATTCCCGTTGACCCCGTTGTTCCGGTCGATCCTGTTGAACCCGATACATCTAATGATACCCAAATCATTATAGTAAGTCCTGACGGCTCTATGATGATCTACGACGAAGCGGGAAACATAACCGCCGAGGTCGCGGACACTGCATACAGTCTTTGGCTGTCGGAGAACGGCGCTCTTGACAAGCGTTTTGAAAATTACTCCGTGTCCGAGGCGCTGCTGCTGTTTATAGCTCTGGGTGCTCTCGTCGGCATGGTGTGCAAGATATTCAAAAGGAGGAAGTTATGAGGTCATATTGTTCTTTTCGTCGTTTCTTTAATGATTTTCCTTTTTACGTAGATTGTAAGTCTTGTTTATATAACAAATCTTGTTCTCCTAAAGGTTCTAAAATGAAAGGAATTGTTTGTAACCGTTATCGACGTAAAATCAATAAAAGGAGGAAGTTGTAAATGGGCTTGTATGATCTTTTCGGTAACATATACTTTCACAGCTTCGGCGACGTTGTGGAGTTCATGTGCGGCAGCGCCCCGATCTGGCTGCTTACCGTTTTTGTCGTGAATTGTCTGTTCTCGATCTTCGCCGATATCTCGAGCTTAGGGGGTAAAAAGTAATGGTACATCTGGAAAATCTGCGCGATCTGCTGTTCTGGACTTCGGGCTGGCTCCCGTTCCTGCTGTTTTTGTTCATTTTAGACGGCATAGTCCGCTTGTTTAGGAAAGGTGGTAAATAATGCTAAGACCGTTTTTTTGCGCGCTGCGCTGTGCTCCGCTGTTCTGGTTCTACGTTTTCCGTGACCTCGGTAAATACATACAGCGCAAGGGTTGGCACGATTTCAATTATTGGGGGCTTCATCTGTTCCTCGGCAAGTTCGGCGGCGGTAAAACCATATCTATGGTTCGCCGCGCTTATAACGTCTGTAAATCACATAAGGGCGTTACCGTCCTTACAAACCTTACTTTGACGAATTTCCCTAAGGACACGAAGATCATCAAGCTTAAAAACGCGCTTCAAATCCTTGATCTTCCCGATAAATCATTGGTTCTTATAGATGAGATCGGAACTATTTTCAATAGCCGTGATTTCGCTAACGGCGGTAACGAAAGCGGCAACAGTAAGAAAAAGGGTAAGCGTGAGGTCGTTCCCAAGCCCGTATATCAGCACGTTTTACAGTGCCGCCACCGACGAATAATGTTGTTGGGTACCGTTCAGCGCTGGAACCTGTTGGACAAGCAGCTGAGGGATATCGCCGACAGCGTGACCGAGTGCCGTTCTTATCTTCCCGATCCATTCAGCCGATACACGACTTGTCAGGAATATGACGCGCAGCAGTATGACAAGTGGTTTGCCAATCCGCTGCTGCCTATCCGTCAGATCGGCTATTACGGTTATATCCAGACCGACGATCTTCGCTCTAAGTATGATACTATTGAAATGGTCGAGGGCATGCTCGATGCCGAGTATATTTCCGACAGCGAGATTTTGGCGAACCGAGCCGGAGCGGAGTTCAATCCCGATTCCGTGCTCGGCATCGACAAAAAGGGCAAGAAAACAATGGGGAAGGTGGTGCGTAAGCTGTGACAAAAAATTGTCTTAAAATTGATTATCTTACTGTCTCGCTTATCCCCGTCAATTGTAAAGACAGCAGGGAAGCGGCTCTTGACAAATTGCTCTGTGCTCTTAATCTTGACGGTTTGTGGAAGAATTTCGTTTTAATGTGCAGCAATTTCAGATATGAAGCCATTTACAGGTATCAGAATATCAGTATAAAGGTACCTCCCGAGAGTATGTTTGCCAGAAACGGTATATGTGTTGAAATGTCCGGCTCCGCCTTGGATTTCTATGAAAACTATCTTGCAATGTATAAAAAAACTACGCTCTGGAAAGCATTTAACCGTTTTCGTATGCTTCATCTCGAGGGCTATAAAAACACTTGCAGCCGAATTGATATTGCTATAGATGATAAGTGTTTCGGTAATGTTGCTCCCATACTCGACCTTGAACAGATCGAAGAAGCGCTGCACTCCCTTTATTTTGTTACGAAGTTTCGCTTCGGCGTTCCGCCTCGGTCAAGCACTAAACTTGTTCCTATTTTCAAACTTCCTCCACCGAGTGAATATGATGACGATGTAGAGTTTAATGTGATCGACAGTACTAAACTCCATACCGGAAAAATCGCTAAAACTATTTATCTTGGCGTTAATCATCAATCTGCTTCGTCTATTCGTATATACGATAAATATGCGGAACAGCAAAAGAAATCCGTCGATCTGCCGCCCGATCTAAAGCATTGGGTTCGCTTTGAGCTTGAGTTTCACGGCGATAATTCTATGGCGGTCTTGTCAAAGTTCCTTGATTGTGAGGATGTTAAGGATTTCTCGAATTATATTTCCGACACTATTTATAATTTGATACGTTTTGTCGTTCCCGATCATACCCGTACATATAATTGTACAGTATGCGACTGGTGGATGAAATTTCTCGGCTGTATTCAGAATAAAGGTATGTATATCAATAAGCTCTCTACAAATAAGTATCTCCGTGGCAGAAATTATGTTTTGCGCTGCTTGTCCGCTATGCTTGCGGTTCTTAATGAGTGCGATCCTTCTTTTATACCTTATGTTCTTGAATACGGTGCAGCGCACCCTACAAAATCTTCTAATTTTATAAAATCCGATTGTTTTGCTTATCGAAGTCTTAGTCCCGGAGATCAGAAGATCGCGCTTGAAGAAGTTTCCCGAACTCTGAGCGGCGAGGATTATTGGAGAATGTTTGCCGATCAGACGGAAGGCAGCTTTGACGAGCGTATGAAAAATATATTCGAGGAAGTAGCACAAAGTTCACCGCGTGAGCTGAGGAAATGAACAAAAAACAGCAGGGGAGAGGGTAAAGAGTGATAACATACGAAATACCGCGCGAGTGTTATCGGTGCTTGTGCCGTGTATGCGGACAAGCAGGGTGTCCGCATTGGAATTACCGTTATAAGAAACGTTGCAATGATTGTTGGTTTAACCACAATTACCGCCCGATCCTCGATTGTGAGAATTTCTATTTTAAGATGTTCAAGCGGTATCGTATCCGCCGTGTTCTGTCACGTCCAAAGGTTCGGTACGTGGATCGCACCAACGCCGACGATATCCGCGTAATGCTTACGGAGATCCTCGGGCTTCTGAAATCCGGTTCGCCGAGCTCGCCGACTACCGACGTAAATTGTATACGTAACGATTGCCTTTGCTTGAAGTGTGCGTATTATCCGCGCTGTGATGTTCGATGTAAGCAGTGCGTTAAGTATAAAGGCGAACACCCGGTGAGATTGTGCGGGGTTAAGCTTCAGCGAGAAAAGAAAGCGTAAAAGGGGATTGGAAGAAATTACCAGTCAATTGCGTAAAATAAAAGTTTTACGCAATAATATAAAAGATTTTTTTAAACATTATCATTAGGCATACGTTCTGTCTGATCTGAAGTGCTTTATTAGCGGATATCACAGAGCGAATGATTATAGTATTTAAGGCAGTTGTTTTGTAAACGATTTACATCAGTTGTCGGCGAGTCAGGCAAGCTGCTTTTATAGAGCCATAACGTAAAATCTATCGAATTTTTGCCTATATCCTAATATTATATTTTTGCTTTTCTAAAATATCTATCGTTGACATTTCAAAAAAGATATAGTAAAATATAATCAAACTTTCAGATGTCGGGATAATTTGTGCTTCGATTAAATTGGAGCGTTTGTTTATGCAAAATACAAGGAGTGGATTTTATGGATAACAAATATTGTGATAATGCACCGCAGCCAATTAAGGATTTTATTTATTACGAACAGATCGTAAAAGGACGCTCTGAGCTTACTGTAAAAAACTATTACAATGATCTGCGTACATTTTTCAAGTTTTACAAAATGAAAAACGGACGCGCTGATCCGGAGAATTTCTCTAACATTGATATTTCCGATATTACCGAGGACGATATTAAATCGGTAGATCTTCAGACTGCACAGGAGTTCTTGGTCTTTATGAAAACCGAAAAAAACAATGAGCAGAAAGCGCGCTACCGCAAAGGTGTCTCACTGCGGCAATTTTATAAGTTTCTCACCAATAATAAGGGAATGTTCAAAGTCAGTCCCATGGCTAATCTGGAGCTGCCAACGCCTAAGCCCGCACTGCCGAAATATCTTACGCTTGAACAGGCGCTCGAAATGATTACGCATATTGACACGCCCGACAGAAAGCGCGATTATTGTATAATTGTGTTCTTTCTTAATTGCGGAATGCGCTTGAGCGAGCTTGTTGGCATAAATATAAAGGACATCCGCGTCACTCATGATGCAAACGGAAATGATGTCTACACGTTAAAGGTGCTTGGCAAAGGCAGCAAGGAGCGCATTATATACTTAAATAACGCGTGTGTTAACGCGTATATGGAGTATGTTGCGCCCGAGGAAACCGACCGCGACGCCAGAAAAGCTTCCGGCATGCGTGACTGCACTGTCAAAACCGACGCGCTGTTCCTCAGCAAACGCGGAACTCGGATATCAAACCGCCGCGTTCAGCAAATAGTTGAGGAGTGCTTAAAGAGCTGCGGTCTGGATAATATGGGATTATCCGTTCATAAACTCCGTCACACCGCTGCAACCCTGATGTATCAGAACGGCGTGGACGTCCGTGTGCTCAAGGACGTGCTGGGTCATGAAAATCTTAATACCACACAGATATACACTCACGTTTCCAATTCGCAGCTTGAAAACGCTATGAAACAAAATCCTCTTTCAAATGTAAAAGTCGACCGTAACAAAAAATAACCCAATTTCCTTTTTGTGTAAATTCAGTTAATTTTTTAGTAAAATCTTTCTTTAAAAATTATTGAAAATGACGTAAAAATATGTGTAATATTTGTTAACAATTATCTTGACGGTTTTATACTATATGTGTTATAATTTTAAGTATACACAAAGATTGGTTCAGCTTTGTGCAAATTTTTTCGAAAAAAGGAAATGAGGTCAAAAAATGTTCAACACATTAAAGGGAAAAATCCTATTCCGCATTCTTCTCCTGCTTCTCGCAGGTGTGACTGCCATTGGCGTAGTGGGATGCGTATTGAACTTTACCAGTTCAAACGACACGCTTCATGAAACTATGTCGGTCATCGCTGAGCAGTGCGACGCACGTATCAGAAACCGTTTAAATCAATCCAAATCAATTATGACCGAGGTGGGTCTTAACAGCAAATTGTCGGACGAAAGCGTGTCGTCAGAGGAAAAACTCTCGATTCTTGAAAGCAGAGCCAAGCAGTATAACGCGCTCAGCTACGGTTTTATAAATTCCGAGGGAATCGCGAACGACGGATCCGATTTCAAGTCAAGTTCAATGTACAGTCAGGTAATGTCGGGACAAACATTTTTTACGGTTCCAACTCAGCGTGGAGGTCAATGGCTTACATATGTCTTTGCCCCCATAAGGGAGGGAGGCACGGAAAATGGCGCGGTTGTAGGAGCAATATATCTCGCGCTTGACGGAAACTTCCTTTCCAATATTGTTTCCGAGATCCAGGTCGGCAACAGCGGCATCACCTACATCATCAGCAAAGACGGCACATATATCGCTCATCCCGATTACAGCATGGTTACCAATCAGACCAACTATGTAAAGAATCCCGATCCGAATCATATGTACATTTCGGATCTGCAGGGAGAGGCAATCGAACACTTTAAGAGCAATCAAGAAGTTATGTTCCAAAGGTACAGCGTTGAGGGAATTGATAAGTTCGGCGCATTCACTCAGATAGACGGTACGGACGAATGGATACTTATTGCCACAACCGAAACACAGGAGTGGCTTCAGGAAACCTATATGTCGGTAATTATCATCATCTGCATCGCTGTAGTTTTGGTAGTTCTGGCAATCATTGTATGCGTAATTCTGGCGAACTCTATAGTAAACCCAATCAAAAAGACGCTTACGGTTATGAATGCTGTTTCCTCGGGTAATCTTAACGTGTCCATTGACCACACTTCCAATGATGAAACCGGTCAGTTGGCGACAGCTATCAACGGCACTATCACTTCATTGAACAGTTATGTCGGTGAGATTTCCAGAATATGCCGGGAAATATCCAATGGCAACTTCGATATCCGCCGTCAGATCGAGTTCCAAGGTGACTTCGTACAAATCATTGACGCGCTTGATTCCGCTTCCGATCAGCTTAGTGAAACCATGGAGCAGATAGATATTGCGGCATCGCAGGTAAATCAGGGAGCGACCCAGATCGCGGACGGTGCTACTTCCCTTGCGTCGGGCACTACCGAACAGGCTTCCTCTATCGAGGAGCTCGCAAGTATCATCGCCACCCTGAACGATAAGGTCGCTTCCAACGCCGCAAACGCTGCAGACGCAAACGCCAAGGCGGGTATCGCGGGCGAGAAGATCGAGCTTTCCAACTGCCATATGCAGGATATGATCAACGCCATGAACAATATCTCCGAGAAGTCCAACGAGATCAGCAACATCATCAAGACTATCGAGGATATTTCGTTCCAGACAAATATCCTTGCGCTCAACGCGGCTATCGAGGCAGCAAGAGCGGGCGCCTCGGGCAAGGGTTTCGCAGTCGTTGCCGATGAGGTCCGCAACCTTGCCTCCAAGAGCGCTGAGGCGGCACAGAGCACTACGGAGCTTATTCAGCAGACTATCAACGCTGTTGAGAACGGTTCCGATATCGCGAACAATACCGCAGAAGCACTGAGCGCTTCCGTTGAGGTAACGCATCAGACAGTTGCGTTGATCGACGAGATATCCACCGCTTCCAAGGAGCAGGCTTCGATGATCGAGCAGGTAAACGTCGGCGTAGATCAGATATCCTCCGTTGTACAGACCAACGCGGCTACCGCAGAGCAGTCCGCCGCCTCCAGCGAGGAGCTTAACGGTCAGGCTGCCGAGTTGCAGAACCTTACCAATAAGTTCATTCTTAAGAAAAAGTAATTTGAGCATAATTTTTTTAACGACCGGATCATTGCCGATTCGGTCGTTTTTTATATTTTAAAGATAAATTACAAATTTGTCAAAATTATAAAAGGATTTTTATGCATTTTGTACATTTGCCGCAAACTTATTAAAAAAAGTTGTAAAAAAATATAGAATATTTGTTGAGAAGTATCTTGACTATAGGATTATTTTGTGATATAATTTTAATATGCATTAGTTCGCAAATACGTTCGGATGCAAATATTATGGGTAAAAGGAAATGGGGTTTAGAGCAATATGTTTAAATCACTTAAAGCTAAGATTCTTTCGAGAATGTTGGCGCTGGTTGTTTTGGGAATAGCCATAGTTGGTGTTGTAAGCAGTGTGCTGAACTACACAAGTACCGTTAGTACTATGGAGGAAATGCTCGGTGAGCTTGCCATTCAATCAGGTGTTCGTATTTCAAATCGTTTGGGAAAAAGCATGGCTATTGTCAGGGAGTTGGGTCTTCATATTACGCTCAGCAATCCGAATAGCACAGAAGAAGATAAGTTCAATCTTCTTCGTAAAAGAGCCGAAACTTACTCGCTTACCGATTACGGTTTTATTACCGCAGACGGTGTAAATCACAGTGAAAAACACGGAAACGGTGTGAACTATTCGAGTGCGGCTTTGTTTACCGTACCTATGAGCGGTGAGATCTATATTCAGGAGCCCGCGCCTGTCGATGATGTATGGATGATTTATTTCGCGGCACCCATAAAAGAAGGCGGCTCCAATACCGGTAATGTTATCGGCGTTGTTTACGCCGGACTTGACGCTTCGTTCCTATCTGATATCTCGAACGGCATCAAAGTCGGAGAAAGCGGAGAAGGCAGCGTATATATGCTCGACAGTAAGGGTACATATATCGCAAGTAAGGATTATAGCCGTGTAACATCGCAGCTCAACAATATAACCGGGAACAATTCTACTTCCAGCACAAGCGGACGCAAGGATTTTGAGCAGAAAGGTCTGGCATTGACCGATCCGACAAAATATGTATTTGAAACCTTTAATAATGACGGCGTTGCGAGATTTGGCGGTGCCGCGATGATCCCGGATACGGACGGTTGGATCATCGGTATGACCACTCCGCAGCAGGAATGGCTGCAGTCATGCTATAACGCTATAATTGTTACTGTCATAATCGCTATTGTTATGGTAGTTCTCGGCGTTATTTTAAGTCTTTTTACCGCAAATAATATTGTAGCACCTATTTTAAAGACCGTTACTGTTATGGACGCGGTTTCCGAAGGTAATCTTAATGTTTCCATAGATCACACTTCTAGCGATGAGACAGGTCACCTTGCAAATACTATTAACAGTACAATTGCTTCACTGAGTAGCTATGTCGGCGAGATATCCAGAATTTGTCAGGAGGTATCTTCCGGAAACTTTAACGTTCACAAGCAGATAGACTTCAAGGGCGATTTTGCTCAGATCATTGATGCTCTGGAAATTACTACCGATCAGCTCAGCGAGACTATGGAGCAGATCGACATTGCGGCATCGCAGGTAAATCAGGGAGCGACCCAGATCGCAGACGGCGCTACTTCCCTTGCGTCGGGCACTACCGAACAGGCTTCCTCCATTGAGGAGCTCGCAAGTATCATTGCTACACTGAACGATAAGGTCGCATCCAATGCGACAAACGCCGCTGAAGCAAGTCATAAGGCTGATCTTGCGGGTGAAAAGATTGAGCTTTCTAATCAGCATATGCAGGATATGATCAGCGCTATGAACAATATCTCCGAGAAGTCCAACGAGATCAGCAATATCATCAAGACTATCGAGGATATTTCGTTCCAGACAAATATCCTTGCGCTTAACGCGGCTATCGAGGCTGCAAGAGCGGGCGCCTCGGGCAAGGGCTTCGCAGTCGTTGCCGATGAGGTCCGCAACCTTGCCTCCAAGAGCGCTGAGGCGGCACAGAGCACTACGGAGCTTATTCAGCAGACTATCAACGCTGTTGAGAACGGTTCCGATATCGCGAACAATACCGCAGAAGCACTGAGCGCTTCCGTTGAGGTAACGCATCAGACAGTTGCGTTGATCGACGAGATATCCACCGCTTCCAAGGAGCAGGCTTCGATGATCGAGCAGGTAAACGTCGGCGTAGATCAGATATCCTCCGTTGTACAGACCAACGCGGCTACCGCAGAGCAGTCCGCCGCCTCCAGCGAGGAGCTTAACGGTCAGGCTGCCGAGTTGCAGAACCTTACCAATAAGTTCATCCTTAAGAAAAAGAAGTAAATTTCGTTTAACAACCGTGCAGCCGGATCGGAAAACCGATTCGGCTGTTTTTTCAAAAAATAAAATGATTAACGCTAAACCGCTTGAATCTCGGAACGATTTATGGTAAAATATAGTAGGTGATATATACCGAGACAAAAATACACATATGTGGAGGAACAATGGAAAAGGTTACAGTAAACGCGAGCACGAGCTACGAGATACTCATCGACAAGGGAATACTCGACAGTGCGGGCGGTCTGATCTCACAGGTAATAGAAAATGGCAAGGCGCTTGTTGTTACTGACGATAATGTTGACGGATTTTACGGCGGGCGCGTTATGAAGTCGCTGTCGGACGCGGGTATTGAGGCAATGAAGTTCGTGTTCCCGCACGGCGAGGCTTCCAAGAGCCACTCTACCCTGCTGAAGATCTACGATTTTATGGCGTTGAACGGCTATACGCGTTCGGACTTTATCGTCGCGCTGGGGGGCGGTGTTGTCGGTGATACGGCGGGCTACGCCGCGGCTACTTATATGCGCGGCATAGACTTCGTGCAGATACCTACGACTGTAGTCTCGCAGGCGGACAGCTCGGTCGGCGGAAAGACCGCTGTCAATATCAATGGCGGAAAGAACCTCGTCGGCTTGTTTCATCAGCCGCGGCTCGTGATTTGCGACACCGATACGCTCGATACGCTTACTCCCGAGTTCTTCTCGGACGGTATGGCGGAGGTCGTAAAGCACGGTATGATAAAGTCCGCGGAGTTGTTTGATATCCTCTCGAGCAAGGATATCAAGGATAATATCGTGGATATAATGAAGCGCAATGTTACTATCAAGGGGCAGGTCGTTGAGAATGACGAGCGCGAAAAGGGCGAGCGTATGCTGTTGAATTTCGGTCACACGCTAGCTCACGCGCTGGAAAAGTATTACAATTTCACGGGACTGACCCATGGCTGTGCGGTCGCTATCGGAATGAGCACGTTCACGCATATCGCGGAGCGCCGCGAAATGTGCAAAGCGGGGGTTGCCGATAAGCTTGACGCTCTGCTTGAAAAGTGCGGACTGCCGCTGACCGACAGCGCGCCGCTGCACGAGTTATACACGCTCTCTCTTCGTGATAAAAAGCATCTCGCGAACGGTATGAATATTGTTATCTGTTCCGATATCGGGCATAGCGAGGTAGTCAAAATGTCAGTCGAGGAGTATGCGGAATTCCTCAAAAGTTAACAGAAACGAGAGATTTTATGGATATAAAGATCACACCGAAAAAGCTGCACGGTACGGTGACGGTACCGCCGTCGAAAAGCGTCGCGCACCGTATGATAATCGCGGCGGCGCTTGCTGACGGCGTTTCGACCATTTCCAACCTCTACCCTTCCGTGGATATTCTGGCGACAATGGACTGTATGAGAGCACTCGGCGCGAAAATTGATTTTCACGGTGACACTGCGGTGATCGAAGGGATAAAGAATATCCCCGACAAAGCCGTACTGGATTGTCACGAATCGGGTTCTACGCTGAGATTTCTTATTCCCGTCGCGTGCGCGCTGGGCGTGAAGTCCGAGTTCCTCGGCAGTGCAAAGCTGCCGCAGCGCCCGATAACGCCGTTCACGGATGAGTTCCCGAATCACGGGATAGCGTTTGATTTTTCGAACGTGCCAAGCGGCTGTACCCTCCCCTGCTCCGTTTCGGGAAAGCTTACCGCGGGACGGTTCGAGATTGACGGCGGACTGTCGTCGCAGTTCATTACAGGGCTTATGCTTGCGCTTCCCCTGCTTGACGGCGACAGCGATATCGTCCTTACCTCGCACCTCAATTCCAAACCGTATGTTGATATTACGCTCGGAGTGCTGCGCGATTTTGGGTGCGTTGTAAAAGAAACGAAAGGCGGCTATTTCATTAAGGGAAATCAGCGTTTAAAGCCTTTTTCGGGCAGTGTCGAGGGTGACTACTCGCAGGCGGCTTTCTTTCGCGTGGCGAATTCGCTTGGCTCGGAGCTGAAAATTCTCGGTCTGAACGAGAACTCCTTGCAGGGAGACAGGGAAATAATGGAAATATGCGATAGCTTTGATAAAAGTGGTGGCGCTCCGTTTGAGGTCGACTGCTCGGATATTCCCGATCTGGTTCCCGTTCTGACTGTTCTCGCGTGCTTTGGCAAAGGAACGAGCCGCATTACAAACGTTGCTCGTCTGCGGTTTAAAGAATGTGATAGGCTGTCCGTCACCGCGGAATGTCTGAACGCAATGGGAGGAAAGGTCACCGTTCACGAGGACAGTCTCGAGATCGAAGGCGTGAACGAGCTGCGCGGCGGCGAAATTGAGGGGCACAGCGATCACCGCATACCGATGTCAATGGCGGTTGCGGCGACGCATAGTGTTTCCCCGCTTATCATTCGCGGCGCGGAGTGTGTAAAGAAATCGTTTCCGAACTATTTTGATGTGTACAAGCAGCTTGGCGGAGAGGTCGATGTTTTATGAGCGAAGTAATGTTTCACAAGTGCAGACCCAAGGACGCGGAGGGACTTTGTGAGCTTATCCGTAACGAGCTTGGCTACACCGAAGTCACCGCTGACGAGGTGCGTGGTTCTCTTGAAAAAATGCTTGTCTCGGACGATTATTTCACAATAGTCGTAGAGAATAAAGGTGAAATTTGCGGTTATGTTTCGGCAGTGCGGGAGATAGCCCTTGAGATCGGCGAATACTATCGGGTTATCGGACTTGCGGTCAAATCGGAATATCAAGGTCAGAGATTGGGTACGACGTTGCTTACACTTGCGGAATCGGACGCCAAAGTCAAGGGAGCGCGGCTGATAGCACTCAGCAGTCAGTTTAAGCGCACGGAAGCGCACGAATTTTATGAAAAGATGGGTTACACAAAAACGTCTTATTCGTTTAAAAAGTATTTATAAGACGATATATTGTAAAAAAACAGGAGAAAAATATGTCATCATGCTTTAACGGCGGGATATCGGTCTCGCTTTTTGGGGAAAGCCACGGCAAGGGGATAGGCGTGGTACTGGATAATCTGCCTGCGGGCGAAACTATCGACTTGGAGAAGATAGGCGCGTTTATGGCGCGGCGCGCTCCGAAAAAGGACGGCACGTCGACCACGCGCAGCGAGAAAGATATTCCCGAGATTCTTTCGGGACTGTACGAGGGCAAAACAACGGGAACTCCGCTGGCTGCGGTGATTATCAACACCGATCAGCACTCGGGAGATTACGGAAATATTTCCCATATCGCGCGCCCCGCTCATGCCGACTATACGGGATTTCTGCGCTATAACGGCGCGAACGATCCGCGCGGCGGCGGTCATTTCTCCGGGAGGCTCACTGCTCCGCTTTGCTTTGCGGGAGCGGTATGCGAGCAAATTCTCGGGCATCGCGGCATTACAACGGGAGCGCATATTCAGTCTGTCAAGAATGTTTCGGACGAGCGATTTGACCCCGTGAACGTTACCGCGGAGCAGTTGGAGCAGGTTAAAAGCCGCTCCTTCCCTACCCTGTCCGAGGCGACCGAGGAAAAAATGCGCGAGGTAATAAACGCGGCGAGAATGGATCTGAATAGCGTAGGCGGCATTGTCGAGTGCGCGGCTGTCGGTTTTCCCGCGGGTATCGGCTCGCCGATGATGGATGGACTGGAGAATATCATCTCGCGTCTGGTATTCGCGATACCCGCTGTCAAGGGTATCGAATTCGGAAACGGCTTTGACTGCGCGGATATTTTCGGCAGCGATAACAACGACGAGTTTACGATAAAGGACGGAAATATCGTTACCGAAACCAATAACCACGGCGGGATCTTAGGAGGAATAAGCTCGGGTATGCCGATAATTTTCCGTGCCGCGTTCAAACCTACGCCGTCGATCTCACGTCCGCAGAACAGCGTTGACTTCAAGAATATGACGGAGCAGGAGCTTATCATCAAGGGCAGACACGATCCGTGCGTAGTTCCGAGAGCCGTGCCGTGCGTTGAGGCAGCGCTGAATATTGCGCTTGTTTCGGCGCTGCTTGATGATCCGCGCGTTTAAGAAGGTGATTTTGTGGAAACTCCAAGAATTCGCATTGATGAAGTAGATGATATATGCGTACTGATATGTTACCTGATATACTCGCTTGGCTGTCCGTTATCAAAAGATCAGCTTGTAGAGATAACCTCTCTTGAGGACGCGGTGAACTATTTCAATCTGTCGCAGGCTATAGAAAAGGTAAGCGGACATCTCTGTTTGGAAACGGATATTGACGGCGAGATATTCTATAACAACACTCCCAAGGGCATAAAAGCCGCAAAGGATCTCGGTGCTACCTTGCCGCTATCGGTGCGCGATAAGATGTTCAGCGAGGCTGTGCGCGTGTATACCCGCGACGCTATGAAGAAGAAGGGCACGTTCCTCGCGGTTCGCTACATCAAGAACGCGGACGGCAGCTGCACCGTCGGTATTACGATAATGGACGAGGTCACGTCCCGACAGAAGTACTACACGGCGGTGACGGTTGATAACGAGCAGGCGGCGGATATTATCAAGCATAAGGTCAAATCTGACCCGAAAGCTTTTGTCAACTGTCTGGACAAATTTTTCGGATGTACGCATTAACGAAGATCGACAATAGGAGTGCGATCGAGATTACATTTGATTATTTTAAACCACTTTACGGTCTCGACCCGTTTCACGATATCGTCTTGGAATATGCCGCCGAAACGGGCATTCCGCTCAAAGCAGTTGATCCCCTTTTCAGCTTCAAATTCACCGAGAACGGTCGCAGTATATATTTTTATTGGAACGGCGGCTTCACGATCTATGTTTTCCAAATTCCAAAAGCGCGGTATGATATCGTTTACGGCAGACTGAGAAATATCTGCGCACGGCTGAACAAACAGCTTGGCGAAAAGCACTATTTCGCAAAATACGGGGAATATCCGAATACATTTTAAACGGCGGTGTTGTGAGCACTTTACTGTAATTCAAGTCGAAACGCAAGGACGAAAGCAATCGCGGAAATGGTCAACATTTCCGCGATTTTTAATATAAATTTTCGTATCAGATAAATTTAACGATCTCATCGATTATCCTGCTTCGGCACGGATCGGTTATTCCGAAATCCTTTTGCCGATAAGTCCACGCGGCTCTGCCTATTCCGTTTTTGTCAAAAACCGAGGAAATATCGCCGTACCAGCGCAGCAACCTGTCATCGGGAACGCGATCGATAACACCGTACTCGCCGCAGTAAATCGGCACGTTCAGCTTCTCGGCGACCTTGACGGCGACCGACATTTCCCATTCCATATACGACGCGTCGATCATTTTGCCTTCAAAATTATCAAACATTTTTGCCAAATCGTCTCCTGTATATTCGGCGGCTTTTTCACGATATATTTCTTTAGTATCGGGATAATCTATATCGCAGTCGGGTCGCATGTTGTCCACCCACGGAGCTTTCTGATGTGTAAAAACAAGCGGATTGTAATAGTGGAAGTTGAACACGATATTATCGTCGCATGGCTTGTCAAGAAGCGTCAGCCCGAAAATGCTGTTCTGATAAATTCCGCCGATAAGTATGAAATTATCGGGAGCGAAGCGGCGTATCTGACGGATAGTCCGCGCGGCGATACCGTTCCAGATCATAGCGTACTTTCTTTCGGTGATCTCATTCAGCAGCTCGAAAGCAACGTGATCCGCCTTATCCGCGTAATGCTTTGCGATCTCGCTCCACATTGCCTGAAACACGTCCTGATAACGTTCATCCTCAAAAAAACCGCTTTCGTTCTCCCCCTTATCAAAGGAAAATCCGAGGGTCTTGTGCAGATCGAGAATAATATTCAGACCGTATTTTTCGCACCATTCAACACAGCGGTCAAGGTACTTAAACGCGTTCCCGCTTACGGCATTGTCAGCACCGAGAATTATATTGTAATCGAACGGCAGACGTATATGATCACAGCCCCAATCGGCTATGCGCTTGATATCCTCCTCAGAGATGAAACTTTCGAGATGTTCCTTTTCATAGCTTGACTGCGAAAGCCAGCCGCCGAGGTTCACTCCATGCTTGTAACCTGTAAACTCTCTCATTCCGTTTTGCCCTCCCTGTAATCCGCGGATTTGTACTCGGCAATAAGCGGTGTTGTGCCGTCATACGCCTTCAGCCAGCCGTCAACGCCTTTGCCGGGCCATACGTTCATCATTATCTTCCCGGGAGTGGACGGGATATTCTCGTCTGCGGAGTAGACCGCTTCGCCGTCGACATACCACGTTATCTTATCAGCCTGCCAGTCAAAACCGTAGGTGTGAAATTCCTCCGACGCGTCAAATCCAAGCTCGTAAATATATTCGTGACTTCCTACGCCGTCTGTATAGTAATTGAACTGCACTACGGTTGTGTCTTTGCCGAGGAACTCAATGTCGATCTCATCCCATGGATTGTTGTCGGTAGGACCTGTGTAGGTGAAAAACGAGGAAACAACGCCGTCGTTCTTGATGGGCTTCATTACTACCTCATACATTCCAAAGCCGTAAAAATCCTTACTGCGGAACTCCGCTCCCGAATACGGTATAGCGCCCGCGCCGTTTCCGTCAATATCTATTTTCAGCTTCATAGAACCGTCCGAGAACCCAACGTTCGCTTTTCTCCAGGTGCAGTTGAACATGGAACCGTTTGTCCAGCCGTCCGAGCATTCGAACACGCTGTTCACGTCTGCGAGTGTTCCTGTCAGATCGGCGAGCACTCCACTATTGATATTGCCTCCGGGTGTGCCGACTTCCGAAGAAGAACTTTCGGAAACGCTTCCGCTGCCTGCGCTTTCCGAGGTGCCGATTTCGGAGGAACTGTCTGTTGAGCTTGACGTGCTTTTACTGCTTTCGGGAGAAGATGTTCCGCCGTTATCGGTACAGCCGCAGAGCGCTGCGAGTATTGTCACAGCCAATACTCCGTTTTTCATAAGCTTATTCATAATATCACGTTCCTTTCGGTATTTTTTGTAATTTAATTATATCTGTTTTAAGGAAAATGATATACAAAAAAACGACTGAAAATATCGTGTTTTTAATCAGAATTGATATCCACGCCGCCCTTTATTCCCGACGAGGAATTGTAGTATTTTTCGCGGTACTGCTTGGGCGTAAGTCCCGTCTCCTGCTTGAACTTTTGAATAAAGTGACTGTGCGAGCTGAACGAGAGAAAGCTGCCTATATCCACCGCCTCGTAGTCCGAATATTTTAACATTTGACAAGCCGCGTCAATGCGCTTTTTTAAAATGTATCTGTTCAGAGTTATTCCCGTTTCGGAGTGGAACAGCTTGGACAGATACTGAACCGACAAGCCGAGCTCGTCCGCAATATCGCTTACAACGATCTTCTCATGAAGATGACTGTAAATATATTCCATACATTTCGTGACCTGATAGCAATAACTTGAGCTTTTTTTCATTTTCGCCATGCGCTCGGTGAAATCCGTGATACATTCCGAATGTATCTCGTTGATCTCCTCGGGTGTTTTCGCGTTGTCGGTCAGTCGTATATATAAATCGGAGAGATTGTAGGCGGTTTCGCGCTCCATTCCGCCCTCAACGCAGAAGCGTGTAATAAACGATACCGTTATCACCATATGATATTTTAAGTTTCTCAGCTTATCGGTGGACAGTACGCCGAAGCCCTCACCGCCGAGCGGAGTTGAGCTTGCCCTAGCGCCCTCGAGATCGCCGCGCTTTACGCATTCGTAAAAACGCATTTCATTTTCCACAGGCGAATGGCTTAGTGCGTTTTCACGCATTTCAAACTCAATTTGCGAAAATGCTTTCTGAATACTCATGATAACTCCTTCCTTTGCTGACGCCGTGTAAATCAGAATTTAGCGTAGTAACGTTATGACCAAAAAATCGGGATTCCAAAGGGACAAGTCCCTTTGGCGGGATGCAAGGGCAGAGCCCTTGCCGGGTTCGGGCGGAGCCCGA
>CANDVA010000032.1 GCA_947389015.1 uncultured Clostridia bacterium
TGCCCTTGCATCCCGCCAAAGGGACCGGTCCCTTTGGAATCCCGATTTTTTGGTCATAGCGTTACTGCGTTAAATTATGATTTACATTATTAGAAAACAAAAATCCCCCGTAATAACGGGGGAAATACCTATAATATAGTTTTTTTAATACAGATTATTAAGAATAATATCCGCAATCTTATACAACGGTGCCTGTACCTCAACCGCGCCGCAATTATATGCTTCCATGGGCATTCCGTAAACGACGCAGGTCTCCTTATCCTGACCGATAGTGAACGCTCCCGCCTGCCTCATTTTAAGCAAGCCGTCGGCACCGTCCCGTCCCATTCCCGTGAGGATCGCGCCGATAGCGAGCGATCCCGCCACTTCTGCGACGGAAGTAAACATAACGTCTACCGACGGACAATGTCCCGAGACCTTTTCTCCGGGCTTTGATGAAACATACCAACCCTGTCTGTCCTTGCAAAGCCGCAGATGATGCTCTCCTGCCCCTACTACAATCAGACCTCTTCGCAGACGTTCTCCGTCGACAGCCTCCTTAACCTCCATTTTGCAGGAACGGTTGAGCCGTTCGGAGTACAGCTTAGTAAATCCCGCAGGCATATGCTGAACTATTATAACGGGAGGGGTATCAGCGGGGAACAGACGAATTACCTGTTCCAAAGCCTCCGTTCCTCCCGTAGAGGCGCCCAGCGCAATTATCGCTTCGGATTTCTTGAGCTTAGCGTGCTTTGACGAAGAAATACTTTGGATTGTAGAAGTCACCGCCGATTTGTCATTATCGTTATTGCTGTACACTCCCGAGTTTGAAATATTCTGTGCGGTATGTGTAACGGCTTTTTCCGCCATTGCCGCGACCTGAGCTATATTTGACATATTCGACATGGTTTTGCTTGATCCGGCGGCCGCAGTTGATGCTGTTGGCTTTGCGGCAGAAAATCCCGTGTTCGGTGTTGATGTTATCGTTTTCGGTTTGTCAATAACAGCTCCGGGATGATTTGATTTATACGCGCGTCGTATCGCGGCACATAATTCCTCCGCAAACTTTGCCATATCGTTATTGGTACGCGCCGCGGGTTTGGCAAGAAACTCGACCGCTCCCGCTTCCTTGCAGGCTTCCTTGCGGGCGTCGGAGCTGGAAACTACGATAGTCGAGATATAATACTGCGGCAAAAGCTTTTTTAGGAACGCCGCACCGTCCATGCGCGGCATCTCGAGATCCAGCGTCATAACGTCGGGTTCATACTGCAATATCATATCGCGTGCAGAATAAGCGTCCCCCGCCTTTCCGACGATCTCTATCATGTCGTCTTGCTGGATATAGCGGGAAAGCACTTCTCTGAAAAGGATAGAATCATCAACAACCAACAGTTTAATTCGATTCATAAATTGCTCCTATAAGCTGTTATTTTTCGGGATGACGATATATCGCAGGCTTTATATACTCAAACTGTGTATCGGCGCGGTTTACGCTTTCGGCATGACCGATAAAGAAATAACCGCCGGGTTTGACAACATCATAAAATCTGTTGACCAACGCCTGTTTGGTAGGCTGATCAAAGTAGATCATAACATTGCGACAGAATATCAGGTCAAACGGCTTTGCCTTGTACTTATCCGGCATGGGATCCATAAGATTGAAGGTCTTGAAAATGACCTCATCCTTTATTCCCTGGCAAATTTCATACTTGCCGTTTCCGAGATTGTTGAAATAACGAGATTTCCAGTCATTGGAAAGGCCCTTCATTCCGTCCTCCTGATAAATTCCCGTCTTTGCTTTTCCGATAACGCTCTGCGAAATGTCCGTCGCCAGTATGCGCGTATCCCATTTAGCCTTTTCAGCGCCGAAAAACTGGTCAATGAGCATAGCAGTCGTATAGCACTCCTCACCCGAGGAGCATGCCGCGCTCCATATTCTCAGTACGTGATCCTTGCTGCAGGTCTCAACCATATACGGCAGTATAGTTTCCTTCAAGAAAGTATAATGCTCGGGCTCGCGCATAAAGAACGTATGATTGGTGGTCAGCTTATTTAATATGGTAGTGACCTCCGCGCCTGTGGTATCTTTAAGCACCGTATCGATATAATCGTTATAATTTGTAAATCCGCGTTCTTTAAGCATATTCCCGAGTCTGCCCTGTACGAGAACCTTTTTAGCAGAAAGATTTATTCCGAAGTTATCGTACATAAATTTAACTAATCGTTGAAATTCGGCCTCGGTAATTTCCATGATTTAAGCCTCCTGTTCGTCAAGCAGCTTTGCAACGTCAAGAATGAGCTTTGTATTGTCTCCCTCACCGCGGATCATATACTGAATGAAATCGTTGGTGTTAACATTCTTGTTCTCGGGTGCAGCCGAAATGTCACCTGTGTGGATATCCTCAACGTCCGCAACGCTGTCAACGATAATGCCGACGGCGATATCGTTAAAATCAAGCGTGATTATGCAGGTATGGTTGGTGTAGGGTATCTCGGGTTTTCCGAAGCGCGTTCTGATATCGATTATCGGAACGACCTTGGAGCGCACGTTGATTATACCTTTAATATAGTTGGGAACGTGCGGAACTTTGGTGATATGCGACACACCTATGATCTCCGTAATATACTGGATCTCAATGCCGTAAACCTGCTCGCCGATATTAAAGGTCATTACCTTACCGAGAATACTGTTGTCGGCAGCCAGCTTTCTGTCTCCGGATTGCTGCTTGGCAACTGCTTCCTTTATTACATCATTAGTCATGTAAATTTATCCTCCTTAACCGATAAGCGTGTTTGTGTCGATGATAAGCGAAATACTTCCGTCGCCCATTATCGTACAGCCCGACAGACCCTCGCCCTTTATGTTATAGCGCGACAGATACTTCGGGAACGGCTTTACAACTACCTGCTGTTCGCCGATAAGCTTGTCGGCGAAGATGCAGACGGACTTGTTATTTGCCTCGACAAGAAGCAGTATGCCGTCCTGAAGATCGGTGATCTCGGTCTCTATGCCAAACTTCTCATGCATACGCAGTATCGGGTAGCATACGCCTCTTATCATGATCATTTCATTTCCGCTCGTATCACGGAGTATCTGCTCGGGTTCAACCTTGAAGCTTTCGTGAATAGTCGATATCGGCACAGTGAATACCAGATCGCCGACTGTGATCTCCATACCGTCGATAATAGCCAGCGTAAGCGGTATTTTAATGATGAAGTTAGTACCCACACCTTTTTTGGAGTCAACTATGATGGTACCGTTGCATTTCTCAACGTTCGCCTTAACAACGTCCATACCGACGCCGCGTCCGCTGAATTCGGTGACCTGCTCGTTCGTTGAGAAGCCGGGCAGCAGAATAAGGTTTTGTATCTCCTTTTCGGAGTAGTCGCTCTCGGGCTTTGTAAGGAAGTTCATTCTTTTAGCCTTAGCCATGATCTTTTCGGGATCGATACCGGCTCCGTCGTCGGAAATCGTAATTACGACCTCTCCCGAAGCGTTCTGAGCAGTAAGACGCAGCGTACCCTTTTCGGGCTTGCCCGCGGAAATTCTGTCCTGAACGTCGTCCTCTATACCGTGATCCATGCAATTGCGGACAAGGTGCATAATAGGATCCTGCAGACTGTCGACGATAGACTTGTCAACCTCGGTATCCTCGCCCTCCATAACGAACTCAACATCTTTGTTGAGTTTTTTGCGCATATCGCGTACAATTCTGTTCATCTTCTGGAACACGCCAGCCAGCGGAACCATTCGGATAGACATAACGGTATCCTGAAGCTCGCCGGTAAGCTTTTTCAGATCGCGCGCAGCCTTATTAAAGCTCTCCAGCTCCAGACCCTCAAGGTCGGGATTGGAAATAACCATAGACTCGGTAGTGATGATCTCGCCGACTATATCGTGCAGCGCGTCAAGCTTCGCCAGATTTACGCTGATAAGGCTCTGCTTCTGAGCTCCGCCCGCGGCAGCCTGCTGTGCGTTCGCGTTTGCGACGGCAGCCTGTGCCTTTTCGATAGACTGATCGGTGGGCTTGGGCTTTTCGGGAGCTTTGGGAGCAGGTGCGGGAGCGGGCTTTTCAACTTTGAGCTCCTTAACGGGCTCGGGAGGTATCTCTGCCTTGGGAGCAGCCGCCTCGGCAGCCGCGGGCTTTGCGTCCTCACCCGAAACGATCTCGTAGGACTGCACGTTCAGCGCAGTCTCGATCTGTTTAAGTATATAGTCGCGGTCGTCGTTGGTGGAGAATGTGATAAGGAAGCCGTGATCAACGATCTCCTTAGACGACTCCGCGTTAGTCTCAACGTCCTCGGGGAAGAACTCTAAGAACGAGCACTCTTCGCGGATAGTATTTATAAGCAGGAACGCGCGCAGATTTTCCATCTGGCAACCTTCCTCAAAGAACACGCGCACGGAGACCTTGTCGTTTCCGCCCGCGGGAGCGGGACCCGAGCTGCTTGCTCCGGCAGTCGCCGATGTCTCGGCGGGTTCTCCCGAAGCCTCGGAGTTGAGCTTGTCGCGAGCCTTGATAAGCTTGTCGATAAGCTCGTCAAAATTCATCTGCTCGTATTCGCCGCCGATATTGTTTTGAATAGCCTCAATCTGAGCCTTGTAGGAGTCGGAAACCTGGAAAACCAGATCGTAGACAAAGCTTACGTCCGTGATAACATTAGGGTTTTCGCGGATAACAAAGAACATATCCTCTGCCTTATGAGCGAGTACCGACAGATTATCAAAGCCCATCATTGCCGAGGAGCCCTTTATCGTATGCATGATACGGAATATTTCCTTGATGTCGTCGTCTTCAAAGGCATTCGCCTGTTCGGTGCGAAGCAATATTTCGTCGAGCTGTTCAAGAAGACCGTTTGTTTCGAAGAAATACATATCAAGCATTGCTTCCATGCCGGGTTCAATTTTTGCCATAATATCAATTCCTTTCCGAATACGCACAAGGCGTTTATTTTTAAAGAATTATATATCAAAGAACCGTTATCGGGAAATCTCCCGAAGTCTGATTCTAAAATTTTTTTTCAAAAAGCCCTTTATTATTCCGAAAAAATATGCTACAATATGATAAGAGCCAATATATTTAGGAGGGAAACCAAATGGCACAGATTCCGCAGATAAACAATCCCATAACGTCCAAGAACTATAATTACAGTCCTCGTCAGCAGGACGCCAATACCGAACCGTTTGACATCGTCAAGCTCACAGGCGTGGGGAGTGCCGGAGTAAACAGTGATTCTGCAGCTAAAAGCCGTCTCGAAATGGGCAACCGCGAGCTTATCCCGCTTCAGGTTGCCGTAGCCAAGGATCCCACCCTTGCCGTAGAAATGCTCAAGGATCTGCTCAACGTAGAGGTTTTAAATCAAGCCCTTATAACCGGTCATACCGAGCTGTACGGCAGTCTGGAAAATCTTGCCAAGGAGCTTTACGTTACTCCCGAACAGCTTGTACAGGAGATCGTAAATCAGGAGCAGCAAAACACCATGTTCTCGGGACACGAGTTCTATGACGTTCTCCGCGAGGTAGCTCAAACCACCACCGACCCAAATACCAAGGAACTTATCGGAGGTCTTTTGAAGTCCTTAAACTTCGCTCAGAACAGGAACGAGATACTCGGCGCTCTCCGCGCCAATCTCAAGTTTCTTTCTGAGTACTATTCCCCGAACGAAAAACTCTCCGAAAAGCTTCTTAACCTCTCCGCCGAATGGGGAGCGGATGATGCCGAAAACTATTTCGACTACTTAAAGGGCGAGACTCTTTCGATACTCAAGGATGTAAGCGGCAGTCTGCTGAACGACGATAAGACCCAGATGCTTATTCCTCTTATCACTCACAATCTTTCCCGTTACAACAACAGTCCTTATATGTGCAAGGAATACTTTAATCTGCTGCTTACGCAGATATCCTCGGGAACGCTCCGAGAGTCCCTTAGGAACTCCTTCAACCGTCTCTACTCGGCGATCTTTGATAAGAACCCGATGCAAGATCCGCAGAATTCCAAAACCATGGAACAGGTAGGATCAATGACCGAGGACGGAAGACAAGTCTCTACAAATAATTATACTACAAACTCATCACAAAATCAACCACTTTCGGCGAATTCGGAGGATAAAAATTTAAGTTTTGACGAGTTTACCAATCAAATTCAGCAAAATGTCAAAAATTTAGGCGATGAATTTGTTGAAAATGCAGATAACTCCAGACCGATTTTTGACAGCGAGGGCAACTTTATCGGACTTCAGCCGCGTGAGCCCATGTACGATGAAAACCGAAACAGGATCGGGTATCGGACTCAGCCGTTTCTTTTTGATGATGACGGTAATCTCTTGGAAAATTCTTCCAATGAATTGTATGACGAGTACGGGAACAAGGTCGACCTGAACCATTCCCGCTACGATGAGGAGGGCAATATGCTCGCCGATCAGCAGACCGAGCCTCAGCAGGAGGTCTCGGGCTGGCACAAGACACTCAGCGATATGATGTCCGACCGCGGCTATATGCAGGAATTGAAAGCCTCGGGCTATAATATCGAACACATTATGTCGAGCTATAACCGCGGCAGAATGAGCGGAACGGATGCTCTTCAAATGATCATACAGGGATTATTCATTCACGGCTCGGACGGAGAAAACGAACAGGCTGCCGCGCAGATGAACCTGATGTTTGCCGACTTTTCCAAGATCAACACCATGCAGGAGCTTATCGACACGCTGAACTCACTGCTTCGCGATATGCCCGATATTCCGCTGAGAGAACGTCTCTTCGGCGTATTTGTCGACATAGTTGACAAGATGGCTGTAAAGAACGAGCTTCCGCAGCATGGCGTCAGACCTCCCGTAAGCTCGACGCTCGACAATCTTACCGAGTTTATCCAGAACAACATAAACAATCCCGCGCTGAAATCTCTTGACAGCTTCAACGCCGCGAACCTGCTCCAGAGCCTGCTCAACGCTCCGGGAGTGTTCACGCCGCTTGCGCATTACATTCTCCCGCTTCAGGTAGATAATACAAGAGCGTTCGGCGAGCTTTGGGTAGATAACGACGAAAACAATCCCAACAACACTCCGGGCACTCAGCGAAACTATCACCTGTTCCTGACGTTCGACGTAGAGAGTATCGGGCGCTTTGAGGTGGATATGTACGCGCTAGGAGAAGAGGTCAACCTTTCACTGCTCTATCCGCCGCGGTTTGAAAAGGAGATCGAGCCGATGAAGGAAAGAGTTACCAAAATTATCCGCGGCAGCGGCTATCAGGCGCGCACGTTCGAGACCGCTCCGCTTAAAAAGACTCATAATCTAGTCGAGGTTTTCCCGAAGATAACAGATAAGAGAACCACGCTCAACGCGAGAGTATAACCTTAATTGGAGGAAAATATTATGCCGAAACAACAGCACCCCATGCCGCCCGCAAACAACAAACGGCTTTACGGACAAAACGCGGCAGTTGCCCTGAAATACAATCCCGATATGAATTATGCGCCCGTTGTAGTAGCCTCGGGACTCGGCGAGCTGGCGCAGAGAATAGTCAACATAGCGGACGAGGCGGGCGTTCCCGTTTACCGCGACGACAGCGTAGCAGCGCTGCTCGTAATGCTCAACGCGGGAGAAACGATCCCGAAAGAACTCTATCAGATAGTAGCCGCGATCTACGCGGAGGTCGTTTATACCTCGAATAAGATGCGTAAATAAAAAGTTATCGGCTCCTCAAAAAACGGGAGCCGATAAATTTTATCGGGCGATATCGTCAAAAATGATTTTTTTAAAATAAGAGAAGTAATCGGCTATGCTCGGATCACATTCGCCGATACGCAGCCCGTCCTCCGTTCGTATTATCCTTGCGGAGGCGGTATCATCATTATCCTTGCCGTCAGACAAGGCTACGGTAACAAGTATCGTATTGCTGTCGGGATATTCTATTGAGTTAAGATACAGCTTATCCGTATCCGAAATTTTCTCGTTTGTTTGAGCGGTATTGGAGTCGCTGTGATATTCCAACAGCTTTATTATCTCCTCGGTCTCGTTGAGCGGTCTTTGCCAACCGCTTTCCTCACGCGCCTTTTTAACGTATTCGGGAGCATTATCCAAAACCATATATACGTTATTGTAAACGACAAGCCCTAAATATGCGAAATCTAAAGGATATCCCGTGATCTCATCTATGCGCAGACCGCCGTCTGTTCTTTTGAGGATCATCTGAAAATCTTCGGCGAGATCCTCGTCATATCTCCATTCCTCTTTTTCACCTACCCTTGACATATCAAGCGCGATAGTTTTCTCATCGGGATAGCCGATTGAATTTATGCGAAAGTAATCATATCCGAGATAACCTCCGGCGCCTCTGTTTTGTACATAAAGATCGTCGTTTTCATTTGTACCGAACCAATCGAGAATATCCTCCGATGTATTCTCAATACACTTATCAGTGAGCATAATTTTCAGCTTTTCGATGAGCGCACTATATGTTGTGATATTTCCGTTTACGATCTTACCCAAGTAACAGTCGTTTTCATTTCTGAAGCCGTCCGCATCCTCTCCCAAAGTAATGCGATCCCAAGCGGGTTCAAGACCAAGATATTCGCCGTAAAACTCTCCAAAATCTCCGAACAATTCTATTATCTCCTCCATTTCCGAGGAAAGCTTTATTTTCATTTCGGGATATATTACGGGCTTTACTTCTGGCGGCTCGGGACGTATTGTTGTTTCGGTGCTGCTTGATATATTGGTTAAATTATCGGGATTTGAGCTTTCGGTCGAGCTGTTTGTGCTTTCCGACGAACTCTCCGAGGATGGAGAGCTTTCGGGATATATAAGCTCGCACCCCGTCAGCAAAGACGCGGCAAGCAATATCGCCGTAAATGTTCTGGTGTGTTTCATAGTAAGACCTCTTTCAAGATTTTTTATTACGAAGTAGAGCAATAAGATGTTCCGAACCTATTATACATTGTTGCAATACAAACTGTCAACAGGTTTTTCTTTTATTGAAAATAAAGTTAAATAATTCCGCTCCCTCATAGGGAGCGGAATCGTTTTTACTTTTTCTTTACGGGAATCCATATCTCGGTGTAATAATTATCGTCGCTTACGCCTTTGGAATATTTGTCGGGGCTGTCGTACATTTCGATACAGCAGCCTGCCGCGAATTCGTAGTCCCTGAGAGCGGGCAGCCATTCCGAGAATATTTTTTTGTTGACGTCCCGCATTGCGTCGGGCATAGCGCCCTTTATCGGGAATATCGCCCATGTATACGCGGGGATAATGCGCGTTGTAAATCCGTCGGGAATGTCCATTGCGGGATTGTACACGTCCGCGATAAGGTACTCAAAGCTGTCGTTTCCGCTTCCCATTTTCTCGTCAAAGTTTACGCCGAACATTCCGTGAACAAATTTGTTTCCGACGTTTATCGCGTGTTCCGCCCAGAATTTAGAAATTTCCACCGTTGCACTTTCGTAGGTGAATTTTTTTGCCACTCCGAGAACCGTAAAACTTTCCTTTTTGACAATTCTGTAATCCATAGTATAACCGCCTTCCAATGATAATTTGATTTTCAGCGGCGCGAACGTTTTCAGCATTGTAAGATTTTTCCGCGCCATGGAGGGCGTTACTCCGTGAAATCGGTAAAAGGCTTTCGCAAAGCTGTCGGGGGAATCATAGCCGTATTTCACCGCCGTATCGATAACCGCCGCGCCGCCAGATAGCTCTTCCGCGGCGAGAGCCAGTCTACGGTTGCGTATATATTCGGTTATCGTGAAACCGCACAGCATACCGAAGCCCCTTTGAAAATAAAAGGGCGAGATATTTACCTGCCGCGCGATATTTTCGGCTGTCAGGTCTTCGGTGATGTTTTCCTCGATATACCCTATCGCCGTGCTTATAGCCTTAGCCCATTCCATAGTATCGCCTCCCGCTGTAAACACAGTATACCATGTTCCGAAAAACATTTCCCGACTTTGCTTGCCAAGATTTGTCCTTACAATACCTTATAATAAGGGCAGATGTCCTCATAGCTGCCGTTTGTAAGCCGAAATCCTCCCTTTATAGTCCCGAGCTGCGTAAACCCGAGCCGCTCATACAAGTGCCGCGCGTGGATATTTGTTGCGACCACAGCGTTGAACTGCAGCACCCGAAATCCGTGAGCTTTGCCCTGTTCCAGACAGTCATTTACCAGCGCCTCGCCTATATGCCGCCCGCGCAGCTCCGACGATACAGCGTAGCTCGCGTTGCAGATATGTCCGCACCGTCCGACGTTGTTCGGGTGAAGTATGTACAGCCCGACAACTTTTCCGTTCTCCTCGGCAACTCCGCAGTAGCTCTGCGCGGCGAAGAACTCACGTCCCGACTGTTCGTCAAGCTCGTTCTCCTGCGGAAAGGCTGTTCCCTCGCGGACTACCTCGTTCCAGACCGCGATCATTTCGGGCAGGTCTTTTTCAGTATATTTTCTGATAATCATTGATCTCATCTCCAAAAAATATTCTTTTTACATTATACATTATAATAGTATATAATGCAAGAGAGTTCCGCAAAAAAGTTTCAAAAACCTCTTGATTTTTCGGGAGAGATATGTTAAAATATATGGGTAAAATTTAATACGGTGTTTTCTTTGCCTAACCACCGTTAAAAAACAAGGAGATTTTTTATGCAGAAAAAAGGAAAAATCAATGTTCAGGATCTGACAAGGCTCGCACTTGTCACCGCAATATATGCGGTGCTTACCGTTGTGACCTCGGAGTTGTCATACAACGGTATACAGTACCGTTTGTCGGAGGTTCTGGTGTTGCTGTGCTTCTACCGCAAGGACTACGCGCCCGCGCTTATCCTTGGCTGTTTTATCTCCAATCTGTTTAGCCCTTTGGGTGTTATTGACTGGATCGTCGGTCCGATCGCAACGGCTATTGCGGTAGTTCCAATGTACTATATGAGGAACATATATCTCGCGGCGCTGCTCCCGATAGTAAGCAACGGTATAATAGTCGGAATAGAACTTACCGTAGTATTTGGCGCTTCCGTATGGTTCAATATGCTGACGGTCGCGCTCGGTGAGCTGGTTGTAGTCGGAATACTCGGAGTAGTCATCTTCAAGCTGATCTTCGATAAAAACCCCGCAATGCTCCGCCTTATCGGCTCGACAAGAAAGGGAAAAACAACTGTATAAAACAAGACCCGAACGATACAAAAACGCCGTTCGGGTCTTTATTATACGTTAAACTCATATCTTATCGGTATCCAATACCAGCACTCGCCGCAGCTGCCTGTTCATGCGGTCGCCGTCATATCCGAAAAAGCAGATCTTCCCTCCGTTTATAAAGCTTTCGTAATATGCTCTCTCATAATCGACAACGACCACGGAGTTGAGTTTCTCGCTGTAAAACATCGGCAGTGTTTGGAGATTTGCGTCATAATAACCGTCAAAATTGCTCCACACGGCGCAGCCGTCCGAGAAGTATATGTCCCCTATACCGAAAGCAGAACCGATCGCGAGGATATCAAACGGCTTTCCGTCCTTTATGTATCCCATTACATCATAACCGCTGTAATCGTCGTCGCTGCTTTTATAATATGAATACGCCATCTCGCCCGACGGAGACAGCGAAAAAGCGTCCATATCCAAGCCGTGCTCCGCAGGCTCAAACAGCGGTTCGACACAGCTTACCAGCTTTCCGTCACCGATCAAGAACGTAAGCTTATCCTTATATATCGCGGGTCTGCCGGCGTTTACGCAATATTTTTCCAGTTCCCCCTTTTCAATATCGTATCTGATAATAGCGTATTTACTGTATTTGCCCTCATACGCGTCGATCCCGTCAGCGGAGATATGCTGCTCGAAATAAACGGCGTTATCGCAAATGATGGCTCTGCCGCTGAATTGATCGCTGTCAAGAATACGAATTCTCTTATCCGTCAGATCGTCGAGCTTCAGTAAATGCAGCTCGACGTCTGATAGCAATATCGCGCCATATTCGTTGATGTTCGCCGTATAGTACAGGGCATATTCCTCATTACACGTTATAATAAACGAAGCCGTATTTTCCGTATTGTCGGTGTATCTTTGGAGTAATATGGTGCGGTACTCTCCGTTCAGCGAATAAATTCCGTATTCCCCGCCCTTATCGGTCCGCCTTGCCACAACGAAATTATCCTTGCCAACGGGCGTGACTATATTCCCGATATTCAGCTCCTCGGGAACCTCAATGATATCGTACTTACCTTTATAGACCGCCGCCCAAGCGCCTAGCATAGAGTATTGATCCCCATATTCGGTTCCCGCGCAAACGCGCAGTCTTTCATCGTTCTCTGAAATTTGCGCGGTGTATGAGCAGCCCGACAGCAAGCACACCGCCGCGAGCGTAAATAATGCAAGGATTTTTTTCATAATTTATTCTCCCGTAATGGTAAGGTTCGGACTATTTTGGCGTTTCGATATGCTTATCGTTTTTTTCAAGATAAGCCATGCCCCTTTGCGCCTGCTCGTATTCGTCGCGATGCTTTATACGATAACGTCTCCCGTCCTTTACGAAATTAGACCCCGTCTGATGAAAATCAAACGTCACACCGTATTTCAGACACGTCTCGCGGATACGTCTCACCCAGTCGAAATTGCAGGTGCGCGCGTTTTCGTAGCTTTCCCCGCCGATCGAGACCTGCTCGATCCGTCCGCCTTCCAGATAGCGGTCAAGCTCGACATATTCCAGTATCGGCGAGATGAAAAGAACTCTGTGCTTTATCTTCGCCTCCAGTAAAAAAGGTATGCGCTTGTCCGCCATAGCCTGATTTTCGCAGCTTACCGCTATGACAACGTTGTCCCAGCCCTCGCCCCAATCCTTGGGAACGCACTGCGAAAACCGCGCTATCCTCTTCGTCGGGATAAGAAAGATAACGTCGCTACGCTTTCGTATTATATCCCAAGCCTCTCCGCGCCATTCGTCCGCCTCCTCGATAAAGAAATCCGAGGTAAAGCACGAGCCGAGCGTCGTACCCGACGGCACCTTATATTCTCCTCGTCGGTTCTTTTTCAGCGGAAGCTCGAAATTTGTCTTGTTTCTTTTGACTTCGCTTGAGTTTTTATCGCGGAAGGAGTCCTGATAGTAAACATAGCAGTTCATACAGCCCGGGCTGCATTTATGGCAGCCGTGCCAAGGGTTCCATAACATATTATTCTCCAATTATTACGCGCGGCTTGTCCAACAGAACAAGCCGCAAAAAAAATCGTCATATCGTCAGTCAAGCATACTTTCCGCCTTGGAGACCAGTCCGTCAACATGCTTGTTTATCTCGGCGACCTCGGTCATAGCGGAGCTTATATCGTTGCCCTTGCCCATAGTCGCGGAGATATTGTCGCGGACGTCGTTCATCATCTTCTGTATCTCGATCATCTTTTTGTTGATATTTTCGACGATATCATTTACCGTCTTAATATCGCCGAATACGAGCGCGTTGCTCTTTTCAGCCTCTGCGACAGCCTCCTGCGAGTGATTTGCGAGCTTTCCGACCTCCTGCGCCACGACCGCGAAGCCCTTGCCCGCGTCGCCCGCGCGAGCCGCCTCGATGCTCGCGTTTATCGACAGGATATTGATCTGCCGTGCGATATCGCTGATGTCGTGCGTTGTCTCGGAAAATCCCGCAACGCTGACGTTTATCGACTCCATTGCGGTGTTGATCTCCTCGCTTTGGCGGCGGAGATCGTCGAGTATCTCCGACAATCCGATTATCTGATTATGGTTGGTGCTGTTCAGCTCGGAGATATCTCCCACAGCCTCCTTGACCTCGCCGATATTCTGCGTAAGCTGAGAAACGACCTGATTAAGCTCGGTCGTTACCTCGCCGATAGCGGTGTTGGTCTCCTCTATGTGGCTGCGGCGGATGTCCGCTTCATGCTGCATATACTGCGCGCAGCTCGTTATAGCGGACACGCCCTTGATGATAGCCTCCGCCATTTTCCGACAGGTCGGGAAACCACAGGAGTGGCAGTTGTAGTTGCGTTCCGTCTCGGTCTGCTTGCCCATTTTTGTGAGCATATCTTCTATCTGCTCTTCGGTAACGTTTATCTGCTTGATATCCTCAGGGGTGTATTTTCGAATGAAATCCGACAAACGAAGCTGTTTGTCGAACTGCAAAAACTGCTTGTCGCGGTGCTTGCGGTCAAATTTGACGCGCTTGGTGCGGTTGTACTTCTCGATACCGTTCATAATTCCGCTCATACGGTATATCGACATTTCCATACCGATAGCGGGACCGCTGCCGCAGCCGTTGTCGCATGACAGCACGTCGAACACGTCGGGGAGATCGCGCGCGCCGACGGTTGAATATAGGTCGAGATCCCTGTACACGGTCGACGTACCCTCGGATGTTATAACATTGAGATTGGGGTTCTCCAACTCCAGACAAGCCTTAAGCCCGCCGGGACGCGGATACACAGCTCCCATGCTTCCCTGAATACCCGAGAACTCAAAGTTTGAGCGCACCTTTCTGAGCGAATCGAAATTCGTGCCGTTCTTTTTCAGCAGCTCGCCAAGGCGTTCAAACGTAACGTTGTAATCGACAAGCCCCGTCTCGCGGAACTCGTCCATTTTCGCGATACACGGCGACAGCGCCGCGATCTTGGTATTCTCGCCGAGATACTTTTTCAGATAAATCGCCGTACAAAGCATCGGCGAATGAATGGGAGACAAGCTTTTAAGCGCGTCATGACAGTACTTCTTTATGTAGTTGACGATAGCGGGACACGGTGCGGATATCAACTTCGTTTTCGGGTGCTGTTCAAGATAGCGGATATGTCCCCAGGTGCAGATATCCGCACCGAAAGAAACGTCGTAAATTTTTTCGACGCCGTTCTTTTTAAGTATATCTAGAACGTTTCTCCAGCAGCCGTCAAACGATACCTTGACCGCGGGCGCGCAGATAGCGATTATCTTCTGCCCGCTCTTGAGATCATTCCAGAAACGGTTCGTATCGTCCTCATAGCTTCGCGCGTTGTGATTGCATATCTTAACGCACGCGCCGCAGCGTATGCACTTGTCGGGGTTGATGTTAAAGCGCACGTTTCCGTTTTCGTCGTGTTCAACGGTATTTGCCTCGATAGACGGGCAAACTCTTATGCAGTTGTTGCAGGCAACACATTTTGTGCCGTCAAAAGTAATCATAATTGTTCACTCCAAATGCCTAAAACTAACCGCACAGATAAAAGACGTCTATCCGTGCGGTGATGTTTTGTGAAAATGCTGTTATTTTGCGTACTCTATCATTCTGCTTTCGCGAATGAGATTTACCTTGATCTGACCCGGGTACTCCATTTCGTCCTCGATACGCTTTGCGATATCGCGCGCAAGCACCTTCATATCATCGTCGGTGATATGCTCGGGCTTGACCATAATACGAACCTCGCGACCCGCCTGAATAGCGAACGATTTATCTACGCCGCTGTACGAGTTGCATATCTCCTCAAGCTTTTCAAGGCGCTTGATGTAGTTTTCGTAGTTCTCGGAACGCGCTGCGGGACGTGCCGCGCTTATAGCGTCCGCCGCCTGAACCAGACACGCGATAACGGTGCGGCATTCCACATCGCCGTGGTGAGCCTCTATAGCGTGAATGACCTCGGGATTTTCCTTGTACTTCTTACATACGTCAACGCCTATCTGAACGTGAGAACCCTTGATTTCGTGGTCGAGCGATTTTCCTATATCGTGCAGAAGACCCGCTCGCCTTGCCAGCGCCGCGTCAACGCCAAGCTCGCTCGCCATGATACCCGCCAGATGAGCGACCTCGATAGAGTGGTTGAGAACGTTCTGTCTGAACGACGTTCTGTACTTCAACCGACCGATAAGGCGTACCAGCTCGTGATTGAGACCGTTGACGTTGGTTTCGAAAACGGCTCTCTCTCCCTCCTGCTTAATGCGGAGCTCGACCTCCTTGCGCGCCTTTTCGACGGTCTCCTCGATCCTCGCCGGGTGGATACGTCCGTCCTGAATAAGTCTTTCCAGAGCGATACGCGCGATCTCGCGGCGCACGTGATCGAAGCAGGACAGCGTGATAGCCTCGGGAGTGTCGTCGATGATAAGATCGACGCCCGTAAGCGTTTCAAGAGCGCGGATATTACGACCCTCGCGCCCGATAATGCGCCCTTTCATCTCGTCATTCGGGATAGCCACCACCGACACCGCCGTTTCGGAAACGGTATCCGCCGCCAGTCTCGCGATAGCGAGCGAGATGTATTCTCTTGCCTTTTCGTCGCACTCGTCCTTGAGCTTCTGCTCGTAGCCGCTGATCTTCAGCGCCTTTTCGTGATTCAACTCGCTGTCAAGCATATCGAGCAAATGCTCCTTAGCCTGCTCCTGAGTAAAGCCCGATATCCTCTCGAGGATATCCATCTGTCCCGCTTTTAGCTGTTCGGCCTCGGCGATCTTTTCGTCGGCTTTCTTATGCTTCTGGTGGAGCTGCTCCTCGAGCTTCTCCATTTTGTCGGTCTTTTTGTCGAGGTTTTCTTCCTTCTGAGCGATCCTCCGTTCGGAACGCGAAACCTCTCCCCTGCGTTCTTTGAGTTCCTTTTCCGCATCGTTTTTCATTCGCTGAATCTCTTTCTCGGCATTGGAGCGCATAGCGTAAATTTCGTCCTTTGCCTCGACAAGCGCGGATTTTTTCAGCGATTCGGCTTTCTCTCCTGCCTCTTCGACAATTCTTGCCGCTTCTTTTTCGGCGGACTCAAACTGTGCCTCGGCGGTCTTTATGCGGTGCTTTATGCCTCCCTGAAAGCAGAAGTATCCGCTTACGACCACGCCGAGAATCAGCGATGAGACCATGCCAATTATTGCGACGTACAATTCCATTTGTCGTTTTCCCCTCCTTATTTAACTCGCGCGCTTGCGGCGCACGGAAATAAATCGGCGGAAAATTATACAATTCTTGATGACAACTGTAAATCGGGCAAGTCAAAGCTCTCCCGATATCTGTCATTCTACCCCCTAATGATGTTCAACGATATATTTCTGTGAACGGCGGAAAAAATATATATGGAAAATTCGCCAAGCGAATCCGCAGAAGCCGCCGTCCGATAAAATAAAGCGCATACGCGCAAACTAAGGATAAGGATGTAAAATTAAGGATCTCTGTCCGCAGATCCTGTAAATCGTACATTTCCCGCCACAACGTTATATAAAAATAGCATCATAAACGTCAAAGCAGTTTTCAAAGCTTCCCGCCTTAAAAAGAGCCTACTTATATTTTACAACAAATTGACTAAATTGTCAAGTGAAATAGTCAAATTATTTCGGCATTTTTTTTAAAATTTATTTGTAATGTTGAAAAATGGAAGCGATCGTTCGAATCAGGCAAAAAAATCCACAAAACTTCTTGATTTTCCCGTCGGAATATGTTAAAATATATATGTATATTTCCTGACAATAACAGGCAATAAATTTTCATCAACATCAAAAAAAGGAAAGGTTAAAAATGTCGGAAAGATTTCAGAATCAATATCTGCTCGCTGATCTCGCGAAAGAGATATCAAAGGTGATAAAGGGTAAGGACGACGCGCTTCTTATTATATTGACGGGACTTCTCGCGCAGGGTCACGTTCTTATCGAGGACGTTCCCGGCGTCGGGAAGACAACGCTCGCAATGGCGCTCGGCAAAGCTTCGGGACTGTCGTTCAGACGCGCGCAGTTCACTCCGGACGTTATGGCTTCGGATATCACCGGCTTTACAATGTTCAACAAAGAGGAAAACCGCTTTGAATACCGCTCGGGTCTGGTAATGACGAATATCCTGCTTGCAGACGAGATAAACCGCACCTCGCCGAAAACGCAGTCGGCGCTTCTCGAGGCGATGGAGGAAAAGCGCGTGACGGTGGACGGCACGGTTCACGAGCTCCCCTACCCGTTTATGGTAATCGCTACGCAGAACTCACAGGGCTACGTCGGAACGTTCCCCCTGCCCGAGGCACAGCTTGACCGCTTTATGATGAAGATAAGCATGGGATACCCGACTATCGAGGAGGAAAAGCAGATAATGCTCGACCGCCTTTCGGGCAACCCCGTGAACGAGATAGAAAACGTGATGAGCATAGATCAGGTCGCGGACTGCATAGAGGATATCGGCGAGATAAACTTTGCCGAGAGTCTTTGCCGATACGTTGCGGAGCTGACTGCCGCGACCCGCAATCACCCCGCCGTAGCCCTCGGCGCGAGCCCAAGAGCCTCCGTCGCGATAATGCAGGCGTCGCGCGCGTTCGCGTATCTGCGCGGAAGGGATTACGTTATCCCCGAGGACATAGTGCGGCTGTTGATACCCGTTTTCGAGCACAGAATAGTTCTCCGTCAGGAGACACGCGTAAACAGGCGCTCCGTGCGTTCGGTTCTCGAGGACGTGGTAAGCTCGGTAACGCCGCCCGTAAGACGGAGCTGATCATGGCAAGAAATCGGGTTTTATATATTCTTACGGCAGTCGGCTGCGTTATCTTTTCAATGGCGTATACCAGTAAGATATCGGCGGTGCTGCTGTTCGCGGTGCTGCTCTATCCCGCAGCCGCGGCTGTTTTCGCGTTCGTGCTTCTGCTCGGCGTAAAGGCGGAGTTCACGACAAAGCGGATAGTCACGGATAAAAACGAGCCGTTCGATATCTCAATAACGCTGAAAAACAGATCCATACTCCCGGGAGTACCCGTCGAGGTGTATTGTCATATCCCCGACCGCGAGGTCGGACTTTTTGCCGATAAAAGGGTATTCGCGTCTATTTCTCCGTTAGGTCAGGCGCGTTTGTCGATAGGCTGCGTGCATAAGTACAGGGGGAGCTTTACCTGCCGCATACATTCGCTGTCGTTCGTCGATCCGCTGAGAATAATACGCCTCACGAAAAAGCAGAAGCACACCATGCCGATGGTGTTCCTCCCGAGAAAGCTCAAGCTCGCTGATATACTGTCGACCTCCGCGGGAGAGCAGAGCTTTTCCCCTAAGAAGCCGATAACCTCAGAACGCGAGGACTTTTCCCACGTCCGCGGCTACCGTGAGGGCGATATTATGCAGCTTGTCCATTGGAAGCTCACCGCAAAGCAGGACGAGTTGATGATAAAGCAGTTCGACAGCGTAAACGACGTTCACGCGGCGGTGCTCTGCGACTTCAACGTCTACCCCGGCGAGTGCAACTTAATGCTCCGTTCCGATACGGTCATAGAGACGGCGCTCGCGTTTGTCCGCGAGGCGGTCAATAAGGGCATTTACTGCTCGGTGGAGACGGGCGAGCTTTCGCTGCACGATCCCGTTTCCGTATACGACGACCCCACGTTCAACAGGTTTTTCGAGCTGATGTCGGTAATTCCCGCAAAGCTTGACGTTGCCGATTTCATATATACTATTGATAACGTAGACCTCGAAAGCACGTCCGCCGTTATAATGATAACGACCGAGCTTTCGGAGGAGCTGCTCGCGAGAGCAAGGGCGGCGGCGCAGCATACGGCTGTTTTCTATGCGTATATCAACCTCTCATTAAGGGAACTCCCGCGTGATTTCAGCGAGGAACAGCTCGTGTTCCTGAATATCCGCCGAGCGGGCGAAAGAGGACTGCACGCCGCTGCCGAGCACATAAACGACGGCTGAACGCCGTAAAAATATAAGAAAGAGGTAATCATATGGACATCAAAGCAAAAATCGACGAGGTAGTAAACAAGGTAAAGAGCGACAAGAATTTTGCCGAAAAATTTCAGAAAGAGCCGATAAAGGCTGTTGAAGAGGTACTCGGAGTAGACCTCCCCGACGACGCGATCAAAAACGTGATCGACGGCGTAAAAGCCAAGATCAATATCGACGATATCAAGGGCAAGATCGGCAGTTTGTTCGGCGGAAACAAGTAAATAAAACGGCTAAACCGCCCCTATCTGTGTATACAGATAGGGGCGGTTTTTATATTGTTTTCGCAAGATTTTTGACCGTTTTATTTTTCTTTTTCGCGTACTGTACAGTTTGATACGCGCCGCCGCTGTCATGCTCGATACAGCAGATAACCATATCGGAACGGTCGACCATTAAACGATTGCGGATTTGAAAAGCGCCCTTGAAATGACTGTCCGCGGATTGTCGGCATATTTCGATCTCGTTGTAGTAATTTTCAAACTTGGCGGTGTTTTCGCGGTATTCCTTTGTCGTATACGGCAGCACGGGCACAAGACTGCTGTTTCCGTAATCAAGTTCTTTTTGAGCACGCCTTACGGCAAAAGCCGCCATTATGTCAAAATCCCCGTTTCGTCCCACGAGAAATTCAACGTAGTCCTTTGACCTTATTAGCGATTTGATCTCCTCAACAAGCGCGTTGTCGACATCAAGCGGATTTGATATCTGCCGATGACCGAAAAAGCTTACAGTAAAAATGTTCATAATTCCCCTAAATTAGAATTTAATATTATATGTTGATTTGCTGCATAATAAAAAATAATCATTACTATTTAACCTATTGTTTATAATTATAGCAGTTTTTTAACTATTTGTCAATATGTTTTTAGTAAAATTTCTATAAAAGAAAGTAGTGATGATTATGTACGAGGATTTTGGTGAGCGTTTAAGACGATTACGAACGGCAGAAAAATTAACTCAAGCCGAGCTGGGGAGACGAGTAGGACGAACCGTGACCACCATAAGCAAATACGAGTCGGGTGCTATGAAACCAACATTGGATATTGCGGTCGACCTAGCCTTTCAGCTCAGAGTATCATTGGACGAGCTTTTTGGTTTTGAAAACAAGACCACTGTTTCAACCTTTGGATTGACCGAAACTGAAAAGGATATAATTTCGCAGTTGATATCGCTTTTTCGTGTACAAAATAAATCTAAATCAAATCTTACTCCCGAGCAGTATGAGATTATCGGCAGGATAATGGAGGATTTTCGTGGTGATAGATTATGAAAGAGGCATACTATGGACTGTATAAGAAAATAGGTCTTAAAGTCAGCTATTACCGAAAGCTGCGCGGATTTACACAGGAGCAGCTTGCTGAGAAGATAGAAAAGAACACCGCATTTATCGGCGCGGTGGAAGCGCCAAATGTCAATCGTACCGTCTCCCTTGGCACTCTCTTTGATATTGCCAATGTTTTGGACGTACCTCCCTATAAATTTTTTCTTGATGATTAAACAGAAATACAATAAGCTCCCGTTTTTCGGCGGGAGCTTCAGACTGTAGAAAAAATCCAGTAAAAGC
>CANDVA010000033.1 GCA_947389015.1 uncultured Clostridia bacterium
AACTTGCTAAAATTCTTTGCGTAAATTGTGTCAAGTGATATTGACAAAATCATTCCGAGGTCGAGAATAATTTCAAATTCCGATTTAATATTTCGGACGGGATTATGGCAGGCGCTCTCGTGATCGGGTATATCGTTATGCGGATAAGAAAGGGGCGGGGGAGTTGACGGATAGAGAAGCGCATTGCTGCGAGGAATTGGAGCGGTGCAGAGCGAATATTGTCAAGACAAAAGGCAAGATAGAATTTCATAAGGATATGCTCAAAAAATTGGAGCATAAAGAGATGGAATTGCTTGAACGGCTCGGCGCGCTGAAGCTGCAAGACCTGCATAGCATTATCAGTACGCGCGGCTACAATATTGACGATCTGCGCGAGGCTATGATTGCGGGAGATTTCAGTGGCGTTATTCCGCAAAACCCCGTTGAAAAATCCGACGGGCAAACCGAAACTCCCGCGCCGATCACGGAGAATATTCCGCAACAGGAAAACAAGTTAAAATCCGATGATGAAAATTCATCGGAAGAAAATAAATCGGCGGCAATCGCCGATAAAGACAACGATCTTGAAAGGAAGAATGAATTATGATGTTTGCTGCAATCAAGAATGAGATTAAGGACTCGCTGTTTTGCTTCTGTATGGAACAGAGCGCGGCGGTTGGCAGAATGTCCGTTGAGGAAGTGGAAAATCTCACGGACAAGGCGTTTGAGGTTTTCGCGAAAAATCCCAACGCTCATATCGACCCGATTACCTTGTACCGCTATCATTTGTACGCGGGTGAGAGATATACGGGAGAAATATTTCCCGAAAATATCAAGGAGAACGGCGTTCTTTGCAGACGTTGTCTGCACCTCGGAACGTTTCTTGCAAAGGAGTATTCCGACAATGTTGAGAAGATAATTACGCGCGGCTACGACGTGGTTTATGACCTCGACAAGGAAGAAATAAAGCTGCTTTATCGGGTAGTGTTCTCGGATAACAGCATTGTGACTATCTACCGCGTGGAAACGCAGTATTTTGAGGATTTTGACGTTACGGAGTTTATGCTCGACCTCACGGCGCAGATCGCGGCGAAGTTGAAGCAGAACGGCAATATTATTTATGGGGAGGCGATATGATGTACTTTATGCGAATTAAAAACAAGATAAAGTCGGCGGTAGTGCGTTTTTGTATGGCACAGCCGAATGTCGGGTTTAATTACAGTATCGGTGAGGTTGAAAAACTTGTTGACAATGCGTTCGATATTTTGAAAAAATATACGGGCGTGACGGTTGTTCCCGCTGCCGTGGAGGGATTGACCATTTACGAAAACAGTAAAAAATTCGGGAAGAATTTTCCCGAATTGGTGAAAAACGTCGGAATTATTTCCGATTCCGCCGTATTTCTCGGAGTCCTTTTTGCTGAGGAAAAAGACGATGTTCTCAGCGAAAAACAGATAACGCATTGTTACGAGATGTTTTACGATGACGCGTATGAAGCGATTCGCGTGGTATACCGCGTTGATATTTCCGATGAGAATTTTACGGCGGTCTACCGCACGGAGGTTTTCGGTTTTGACAAATTTAACCTCTTTGATTTTATCCGTGCGGCTGCAATGCAGATCGCGGATATGTTGGAGAAGAAGCGTAAAAAGGAGGATTTCTGATGATAAGACTTATAATTTCCGAGAAGCCCAGCGTTTCAGCGGCGGTGGCTTATTGTATCGGTGCAACGGAAAAGGTGTCGTTTGAGGACAACTTTTATTGGATCGGCAACGGTTACATAGTCACAAACGCGCTCGGTCATTTGTTCGGTATCGGTATGCCAGAAGATTACGGTTACAAGAAGTGGGAGCTGTCTACGCTGCCGATCATTCCCAAAAACTTCAAGCTGTTTCCGCTTGACGGATACGACGATCAGATCAAAATGCTCGGAGAGCTTATAAACTGTGATGACGTGAGCGAGGTCATAAACGCTTGCGACGCGGGGCGCGAGGGCGAGTGCATTTTTCGTTATATTTACAATTATTTCGGCTGCACAAAACCCGTTAAGCGGCTTTGGATTTCCTCGCTGACGGACGAGAGCATTAAGCGCGGAATGGATAATCTGATTGAGGGTTATGAGAAAAATTCGCTTTTTGAAGTGGGATTTACAAGGGCAAAAGCCGATTGGATTTTGGGTATGTCGTTGTCAAGATTGTATAGCATTTTGAACGATGATAGCCATAAGGTCGGGCGCGTGAAAACTCCCGTGCTGAATATTATTGCGGAGCGCGACAAGGCAATTTCCGATTTCACGAAAAAGCCTTATTTTAAGGCAATTCTTGATAACGGCGCAGAGTGCGAGAATATCTTTGATACCGCTGAAAAAGCGGAGGAGATTCGCGCAAAATGCACCGGAAAAACAGTTACCGTGACCGCCGCAAATTCCGAGAAAAAGACGGAAAACAGACCGCTGTTGCATAGCTTGACATCGCTCCAACGTGAAGCGAATGACGTTTACGGAATGACCGCTGCGGATACTCTGAAAGCCGCGCAGTCCTTGTACGAAAAAAAGCTGATTACATATCCGAGAACCGACAGCAATTACCTTTCCGATGATATGAAAACGCTCGTTGAAAGCATTGTGAAGTGTCTTACGGGATATGACGAGAAGCGCGTTCAGAAATTGCAGTCACAGGGATTGTGCATTGACAGGCGTGTTATAGACAACAGCAAGATTTCCGATCATCACGCGATAATTCCTACAAATCTGATTGGCAGATTGGGAGAAACTATGCTCTCCGAGAATGAGCGCAATGTCGTGGAGCTGGTAATAAACCGTTTTCTTTGTGCGCTGGACAAGCCGTGTTCCTACACGGAAACGAAGTACGAATTTGCCGTTGAGGACGAGGTTTTCAAACTTACGGTAAAACGCGTCGAGGAATGGGGTTGGAAGTGGTCGGAGTCAGCTTCGCTGCCACCTAAAAAATCGACCGATTCCGATGAGGAAAAGGTCGAGCCGAATATTTCTTATTCCGAAAATGATACGTTTACCGCTGAAAATATCTCCGTTAAGGCTTGCGAAACGCAGCCGCCGAAGCGGTTCACGGAAAGCAGCTTGCTTGCGGTTATGGAGAACATTGACCGACTTATTCCCGATAAAGATTTGAGGGAATTTGTAAAGGAACGCGGGCTTGGAACTCCCGCTACCCGTGCGTCAATCATTGAGGAACTGATCGCGGCGGGGTACGTTCAGCGCAAGAAAAAGCAGCTTATTTCAACCGAGTACGGACGATCATTTGCCGCGTCCCTGCCCGAAAACGTGAAGTCCGCCGAGCTTACCGCCCATTGGGAACAGGCGCTCTCGGATATTGAGAACGGCACGGGCAGTGCCGCCTATCTGCTTGGTGAGATTATTAAGACTATTACCTCGATAATTTCAATTGAGAAGTCGAGGGAAACGCGTGTGAGGGTCACTCGCAAGAAGTCCTTGGGCAAGTGTCCGCGCTGCGGCGCGCCTGTTGTGGAGAACAGCAAAGGATTTTCGTGTTCGGCAGGGCGCGAGAAGTGCGGTTTTTTCATTTGGGGCGAGGACAAGCGTATCGGTCGGAAGTATACTGCCGACGAGATTTCCGAGCTACTGGCAAGCGGCAAGGTTACGCTGAAAAACTGTGTTTCCTCAAAGGGAAACAGGTACAGCGCTGTTTTCGCTTTGGAGGATACGGGGCAGTACGTTAATTTGAAGTTGGTGGAGTTTGTCGGTAAGAAGCGCGGGAAGTAACTGAATATGCGGAAGTCTAGCAGCGATTATGCTGTGGGCTTCCGCAATTAATATCCATTATTTTTCCAGTTCTAAAAGAAGCTCATCAAGCTTGTTTAATAAGAAATCAGATGGCTCCTTTGAATTAAGTTTCATCTCACACATCTCTTTTAAGTCGCTAGAATTTAATAACATGATGAGTTTACCGTTTTCTCTCAAACAACCTTTTGAAGCCCAGTGGGCATTCTTGTCATAACTATTCGCTGATATTATTATTCCCACACCCCGTAATGCTTTGGAATACAGATACTTTTCAGTTGTGTATATCTCTTTTTGAGTAATCTTTTCACGATAGTTTTTGAACTCAAAAATAATATATTTTGTGTTAAAATATTTTTCAAGAATTCCCCAAAATTCCCTATTATTCCCCTCCTTGATGCGACAAAGAAGATCAAATCGGTATAAATCTTTGTTGGATTTTTGCTGCTTTTTCCATAGCGCCAAATCATCAGCAAAGATGTTTTTTAAAATGTCATAACATATTTCCTCATATGTTCTAAACATTTTTTTGCCTGGTTTGCATAACATTAGCTCTTTAATTAAGGAATTAGCATAATCATCATGTTGAAGGGAATTCAAATTAACGAAACCTTCTTGAGGTGCTATGTCATCAATTGTAAAAGATAATTCAGATATTAGTTCATCACGTAATTTAATATTGTCATTTACGGCGTAAAGTAAATTCGCAATATCCAGTATTATTAGGTTGGGAAATTGTTTTTTATAAAACTCTTTCTCAGTTTCTTTTATTTTAAATGATGTTGTTAAAACTGGAGTCATACCATTAGATTCCGCAGAAAAAAGCATTCTAGCAATAGTTGATATCGCTATTGGTGAATACATTTTTTGCGAATACTTAATTTCAACGCAATAACTCTTTCCATCTTTTTTGGCAACAAAATCATATGCTGTATCACGTTCATTCATTTTATCTATGCTGTATTCAGCCTCAGAAAATATCTTTATAACTATCTCTTCGAATTTTAAATATTTATTGATGCCCATTTTGGTATCTACCCCTCTGTTTAATAATAATTAAAAACAAATGCAACGTTTGTTTCAATATACAATATAGATATTATATCACAAATTTCGTGATATTTCAACCCCATTTTCTCAAAGAAAGGAGAATTTTTATGTTAAGACTTGAAACCGTCCGCGAAAATTGGTCGGACATCACAAACAAGCTGCTCCGCGACAAGCAGTTGCTGGCGCACTTCCTCCGCTTCTCGGCGGGAATGTATAAGCAGAGTTTTTCGGACGCGGTGCTTATCTATCAGCAAAACCCTTACGCTACAAAGGTGGCAACGCTCGAAACGTGGAACAGGCTCGGCAGACTTGTCAACAAGGGTGAGCATAGTATCGCGGTTTTCGGCGAGGACAGCAAGCCGAAGCACCTCTTTGACATCACCCAAACAAATGGCAAGCGAATTCCCGACCTGTGGAAGCTGACCGAGGACTTAGCCGCCGATCTGACTGCCGTTATCAACAAAAAGTACGGCAGAGACTGCAAGAATATTCAGGAGGTTATTGCCGCTATGTCGGTGGATAACACTCGACCGCACTTGACGGAAATGATGTATGCAACTCAGCAAATGAAACTGTCCGATAGCGAATTGAAAACCTATCAGCAGTCCTTCGTATCGGCGGTGCGGTTTATGGTGTCGAACCGCTGCGAGTTGGACGGCGATATGAAAATATCCGGCGGTATCAACCTGAACGTGGTTGACCTTTTCAAGGATACCCGCGATTTGGTGAGATTTTGCGATTTGGTGCAGAAGTCCGCAAAGGATACGCTCCTTGAAATGGAGCGCGAGATCGTACAAATTTTGAAGAAAAGGAGAGAATTAAACAATGACTTACAGACAGAACGCAACAGGGCAGATGTTGGCAGAGGTGCGGTACACGGAGAACCCCGCGGAGCAGAAGCTGCTCGAACAGCCGATAGGCAGGTGGGGAAAGATGTGGCAGGAATGAATACGCACGGAGTATCCGACAGAAGTCCAAGTGCTGATAACCGAGGGCAAGTGGCAGATAATTCCGAGGGAGATAGACATAGAAGCGGAGAGCCGCTTTCGGGAGCTGGACGTGCAGTACAAGCAGCAGAACCCGCGCCCGATGACGTTCGAGGAAATTCTCCGGTGGGAGAAAATGCGGCTGCTGACCTTGGAACATCAGGTAATGGAAGAAGTGGTGTTCCGTCTGAGATAACGGTTGAGAGCCTTATCGAGCGCTATAACAAGGCGGATTTCAACCGCCGCTGGGATAGCTATGAAACGGCAGGGTGGATTTTAAGCGATGCGCAAGCCGCCGATTTTCGGCTTGACGCGGTGGAGCAGTTTGATAAATATCACACGGATAAATTCTCCGTTGCACAAGCCGAGGAAATTCGCGGACTTATCCGTACCGCTTTGGAGAACCGCGAGAAAACGCACGATTTTATTGATGTGAGCGTGGATACCGAGCCGCAAAAACCCGTTGAAAGCGAGCCTATCATTATAAATAATTCGTTCGTTATCACGTCGGATATTACTCCGCTTACCGATGAAAAAATAATAGTCGAAATTCTGAAAAGCGACAGATTTTTCAAGGTAAAACGCGAGCAGATAGCGGAATTTTTCGCGGAGAATTTGAGCGCTAACGACCGCGCGGAATTTATGAAAAAGGTCTTTAACGATGATTACACGGAGTTTGACATAAGCACGGGTCGCGGCGGTTATAAGCGCGGAGATAACGGCGTTGTCGTATGGGAGGGGCATTATCTTAACCGTTATAAGGAATCGGGTCTGTCGTGGGATTTGGTGCAGAGTTTTACCGCGAAGATGATAGAACAGGGCGAGTATCTTGACAAGCGCAGACCGCAGATCGTTACCGACGCACAGGAATTGATTGACGGAGATACCGTTCGTATTGACGGAGAGGAATGGAAAGTTCTTAGTGCGGGAGATTACCTTATTTCGCTTAAAAATTCCGAGGGTGAACAGCGGAATATATACAATGCCATTGACAAGAAGTGGTATGATCTGATGAACGAACACGGCTTTGAATTTATTTCGTCTTCCGATGACGATCATATCTTCTATGAACCCGAAGAAGAAAAAGAGGTCGAGCCGATTGACGATGAGCCGGAACAGCTTACTCTTTTCGGTGATTATGAGCCTATTGATGAGCCGAAAACCGAACCTAAAAAATCCACTATAAGACGTACCGTTGCATACTCTAACACCGCGCCGAATGATGAGATGATAGACTACATTCTCAAATGCGGCGGCAATGATGATCACACGTTGGAGCGTATCGTGGCACAGTTCCAAAAAGGAAAGTCCGATGCCGAAAACGCGGATTTTCTTCGTAAGGAATTTTGCTCAAATTATGATGAGGACGGGCGGGGATACAAATATGTTTCGGGGGATTTTACAAGTTCCGCGCTGTTGGCGGCTTGGTTCGACAAGGACGGAATTACCGCCGCGATCAACAATACGGCGTTTCCGCGCGGCGAAAAAATACATCTTTTGTGGGAGCAGGTTTCCGAAAAAATATCCTCGCTTCTGGAGCGCGGCGAATACTGCGAACAGGATATAATCGACCGCGCGGCGGAGAACGAAATGACGGACGTTGCAGCGAAGCTGTGGTATATTCATCAGGATTTCAGCGAGGAGTATAGGGATAAGGAAATTATTCCGTACACGGGAATTTTCCCCGATGATGTTGCAAATATTAAAGCATTGCTTGCAGATAAAACCGCGCTTCAAAGCTGTATTGACGGTATGGAAAAGTTCTTAAAGGATTATGAGGAAAACCGCGAAATACTGCGTTTTGGGTTTCATAGACCGAAAGAATTACTGAGCCGCTTGAAAGATTTGCAAATTCCCCGCAAGGAATTTATTACTAAATCGGAGTTCAAATTCGAGCCGAAATTCTTTATTTCGGAGGACGAAAAAGATTGGATAGTTGCGGGCGGCGGCAACGTTCAAGGAAGCAAATTCCGTATAGCAAAATATTTTAGCGAGGGTCATTCCGCAAAGGAAAAAGCGGATTTTCTCAAGCACGAATACGGTGAGGGCGGGTAGCTTGTAACAGGTTACGGAACTTCCTACAATGCCAAAGGTTTTAAATTTCAGCGCGGCTCGATATTAAATCACGACGCGGAAGTGCTGATGAAGTGGAGTGATGTTGCGGAGCGCGTAATGCGTATGATAGCCGATGAGCGGTATATCACGCAAAAGGATATTGACGCGCGTATTCGTCACGCGAAACGCAATCTTGAAAACTACGGCGACGATAATGAATATGATAAAGCCGTAAAAGAGGACGCGAGAAAAATACTTGCGGAATATGGGATAAATCCTGATGAAACGGAACGGTCTGTTTCTCCCGAAAAAGTTGAGGAAATTGCTCAACAGGATGCGGCGGTATTTTGGAATACTCACGGAGAAAACTATATCGCCGTTACGCAGACGGACGAGGGCATTGACTACACCATTTACGCGCCCGATCTCACGCCCGTTGACGGTGGAGTTTGGGAAATGGACAGCGGCGTTGATCTGAAATTTGCGGCGGCGCAGTTGGCTGACGTTGCCGAGAATGAGCTTGCTGAAATATCCGACTACGATAAATTTATCAACCTTGCGGATATGGATTACGATTTCGAGGTGGCGCACGAGCTAAATAAAATGGTTGCGGAGGCTTTAGGGAACGTGGAGAGTTCTGTTCCCGAAAAGCAGACGGAAGATGTGTCGGAAAAATCCGAAATAACCGTTGAGCCGAAATCGGAAATGCCTACCGTAAATACTCCCGAAAAGGTTACGGTCACTCAAAAGAAAGAACCGAAAAGCGGCACTCCGTTTACATATCATTTCAGCGAAAAAGATGTTGTAACAGGCGGCGCTAAAACAAAATATGCCGCTAATGTTGAGGCTATAAAAACGCTGCAAAAAATTGAAGCCGAGAACCGTTACGCTACTCCCGAAGAACAGTCAATTTTGGCGCGGTATGTCGGATGGGGCGGTATTCCGCAAGCGTTTACTACCGACAGAGCAGCAGAGGGAATCGGTAATCTTGGCGAAGCTGCTCCGTCGGGCTGGGAGAACGAGCAGAAAGAATTAAGGTCGCTGCTTTCTCCCGACGAATATGCTGCGGCGAGAGAGTCTACCTTAACAAGTTTTTACACACCTCCCGAAGTGACGGACGGTGTATATCAAGCATTGGAGCAGTTCGGTTTTGAGGGCGGTAATGTTCTTGAGCCGAGTATGGGCGTCGGGAATTTCTTCTCAAAAATGCCCGAAAATATCCGCGACAATTCCCGTTTATACGGCGTCGAATTAGACAGTATTTCGGGCAGAATAGCGCAGCAGCTCTACCCTAACGAGCGTATTCAGATAAAAGGGTTTGAGCAGACCAACTTTAACAATAACAGCTTTGATGTGGTTATCGGTAACATTCCGTTCGGAGATTACAAGGTTATCGATAGAAATTACGATAAGCTGAATTTCAAAATTCACGATTATTTTGCGGCGAAGTCTGTGGATAAGGTGAAGCCCGGCGGCGTGGTCGCTTTGGTAACGTCAAAATTTACAATGGACAAGCATAATGAAAAAGCCCGCCGCTATCTCGCGGAGCGGTGCGATCTGCTCGGTGCGGTGCGTTTGCCGAATACCGCTTTTAAGCAGAACGCCGGAACAGAAGTTACAACGGATATTCTCTTTTTAAAAAAGAGAGATACACTTACGATAGAAGTTCCCGATTGGGTTCACTTTTCGCAGACCGAGGACGGTATTCCGTGCAATAAATATTTCGTGGATAATCCCGAAATGGTTCTCGGAAAAATGGCGTTCGATGAACGTATGAAAGGAAAATACGGCGAGGACAGCAAGGTCACGACTTGTATTGCAAATGAGGATATTCCTTTGGCAGAACAGATAAAAAATGCTGTTTCCAAAATAAGGGGCAGCATTGAAACAGTCCGCGTCGAGGAAAAGGAGCGTGATGAAAATGATATAATTCTCGCAGACCCGTCCGTGCGTAATTTCACGCATACGATTGTAAACGGAGAATTGTATTTTCGCGAAAATGAGATTATGACCAAAGTTGCGGAAACGGGTAAAACGCTTGACAGAATGATGGGTATGCACAAGATACGTCAAGCGGCTATGGCAATCATAGACGCGCAAGCTGGCGGTTGTTCCGACGAGGAATTGGTAAAATTACAAGCGGAATTAAATTCCGTTTACGATAAATTCCGCAAGGCTTACGGAAATATTACCGACAGCGCGAATGAGCGGTGTTTCCGCGCCGATGATGATTTTAACACTTTGGCGGCGCTTGAAATCGTCGATACCGAAAAGAAAACCGTTGAGAAATCCGAGATATTTTCAAAGCGCACTATTCAGCCGGAAGTCGTTATTACAAGTGTGGAAACGCCGCAGGAAGCGCTGCAAGTATCCATTGACCGTATCGGCAGAGTGGATATTGAATATATGGCGCGGCTGTGCGGTTCCGCTCCCGAACAGGTAATCAAGGATTTGGGAACGGATATTTACAGAAATCCTGCAAGGATAAAGGACGATGAGCCGTTTTCGGGTTATGAGGACGCGTCGGAATATTTGTCGGGAAATGTTCGCGAGAAATTAAAAATAGCGCAGGATTACACCTCGCATATCGATGAAAGTTTTCAGCGGAATGTGGACGCGCTCGAAAAGGTAATTCCCAAAGACCTTGAAGCGGGCGAGATCTCCGTGCGTATCGGCGCGAATTGGATAGACGTGGATGATTACAATAAATTTCTTCGTGAATATGCCAAAGCAAATACTTCCTCATGGGACGGTCATCCCGTTGTTCGCACCAAAATGGGCGAATATAAAATTGAGGGGAAATATCAGGACAGATCGGTCGCGGCAAGCGGCATTTACGGAACGTCCCGAATGAGCAGTTATCATATTTTTGAAAACTTGCTCAATCAGCGCGACATTGTTATCCGTGACAGGCGAGAGGAGGACGGCAAAGTGTGGTATGAGGTCAATCCCAAAGAAACGCAGCTCGCCAAAGAAAAGGCGCGGCAGATGAAAGAAGCGTTTAAAACGTGGATTTGGGAAGATATTAGGCGGCGCGAAAAATACGTTGAAAAATACAATTATTTATTTAACGCTATACGCGGTCGCGAATATGACGGCTCACATCAGACTTTTCCCGGAATGAACCCCGCTATAAAATTACGTCCTCATCAGCAGAACGCGGTTTTAAGGGGGAAATTAGGCGGTAATACGCTGCTTGCTCATTGCGTTGGCGCGGGTAAATCCTTTGAAATGGTCGCTACTACAATGGAGAAAAAGCGGCTCGGTCTTATAAATAAAGCCTGTGTGGTCGTGCCTAAACACTTGACTTTGCAAATGGCAAGCGAATGGATGAGATTATATCCGAACGCTAAATTATTGGTCGCGCGTCCCGAAGATTTTACAAAGGACAATCGTCAAAAATTTATAGCTCGGTGCGTTACGGGCGATTATGACGCGGTGATTATGTCGTTCACGCAATTCGAGAGAATACCTATGTCCGACGAATACCGCAAGCAATTTATGGAGCGCGAATTAAACGAGATTATGGACGCGCTCGAAGAAGCAGACGATACCGACCGCGTTTCCGTCAAGACTCTTGAAAAGCAAAAAAAGCAATTGGAGGAACGGCTTGAAAAACTGCTGTCCTCAAAAAAGGACAATTCCCTTTGCTTTGATAAGCTCGGATTTGACTACCTTGTCTGCGATGAAGCGCACAACTACAAGAATTGCTTTGTCGCAACAAAGATGTCCAACGTCGCGGGAGTGCAGACTACCGCCGCGCAAAAATCGGAGGATATGCTGATGAAAACGCAGTATCTCAATGAAAAATATGGCTGTAATAACTGCCTCTACGCTAGTGGAACTCCTGTTAGCAACAGCATGGTCGAATTCTATGTTATGCAAAGATATTTACGCCCCGATCTGCTTGAAAAGGCGGGATTGCAGACATTTGATGATTGGGCGAGCACGTTCGGCGAGGTGGTATCTCAACTCGAAATTAAGCCTGCCGGAAACGGATTTCAAAATAAGAACAGGTTTTCCAAATTCGTAAATATCCCCGAACTTATGCAGATTTACAAGGAATTTGCGGATATTCAAACGCCGGATATGATAAAACTTCCCGTGCCGAAACTCAAAACGGGAGAGCCTATTATCGTAAGCTCAAAGCCCGACGATAGGCAGAAAGCGTATATGAAACAATTGGCGGCGCGATCCGAGGCAATTCACGACGGAAATGTAGACCCCAGCGAGGATAACATGTTGAAGATCACGCACGAAGCAAGGCTTTTAGGGCTTGATTCGCGCTGCATTTTCAAGGACGCGGAACCCGCGCCCGACAGCAAGGTAATGAAGCTGCTCGACAACCTTGAACAGAATTACCATGACACTATGGAACAGAAAGGAGTGCAGATAGTTTTTTGCGACATAGCTATAAACGAGGACGCGGAGCATTTTTCGGTTTACGAAGCGATCAAGGCGGACCTTATAAAGCGCGGCATTCCGCGTGATGAGATATGCTTTGCGGGCGACGCTAAAACCGACAAAGCAAGAGCGGAGATGTTCGAGCAGCTCCGTAAAGGCGAAAAACGGTTTATTATTGCAAGCACGTCCAAATTAGGCACGGGCGCGAATATTCAAGACAGGATATGTGCAATTCACCATTTGGATATTCCATGGAAACCAAGCGATTTGACCCAACAAAACGGTCGCGGAATACGTCAAGGCAATATGTTTGACGAAGTGGCAATATATCATTATTTGACCGAGGAAACGTTCGACGCGTATATGATGGGCATTATCACAAACAAGGCGAAATTTATCAATCAGATAATGACTTCAAAAGACCCTGTTCGCGTTTCCGAGGACGTTGATGAAATGGTGCTTACATATTCACAAATGCAGGCGATAGCAAGCGGAAACCCGATGATAAAAGAGAAAATTCAGCTTGACAACGACATTGCTATGCTGAAAACTCTTGAAGCCGAGCATAAAAAATCCGTGTTTAAAATGCAGGAGTTGGCGGAGCGAAAACTGCCGCAGACGATTGATAATTATGCGGATTTATTGCAGAAAGCAAGTGCCGACTTAAAGGCATTTCAGGAACAGCATCCGGATAATGCGGAATTTAAAATCGAAATAAACGGGAAATCAGTTACCGAGAGAACCGACGTAGGCAAGGAAATAGAAGCGGCTATAATCAAATGCTCGACAACGGGCGAAAGCGTGGCAGTCGGGAAATATTTCGGATTTGGCGTTACTATCGAGAAAAATCCCGCAAATACCACTTTGTTTACTTCGGGAACGCCGTGTGTGGCAATACTTCACGGAAAGCTGAATTACACCTGTGAGGTGTCGCTTGGAAACGATGTCGGAAACGTCCGCCGTATTGAGAATCTTGCGGGTAATCAGATAAATCAAAAAATTCAGCAATTATCCGCGAACCTTGACAAGGCAAAAAACGACCTTGAGGAAGCAAAGGCGAGTATGGCGAAACCGTTTGAACGCGCGGAGAAATTGGCGCAAATGCGGGCTCGGCTTGAATTTGTAAATACCGAGTTGAGCAAAAAACAGGTCGATGATGAGCCTATCATCGTAGAGCCGTCGGAAGATTCCAAAGATGACGATCTCGATATTGCGGATAAAATAAATCCGCGACCGAAAAATATTCCGCCGCAAAATGATGAACCGCCGCACAAATTCAGAAGATGAAAGGAATGGTTTTATGATAAGAAACAGGTCGGAGAGCATTGAACTTATTTCGGACAGAACGTCCAAAGAGCAGCTTAAAAAGGCGATAACAGGCGGCTATTCCGATTGCTCGTTATCGTTTATGGCGGGCTTGAAAGAGGAATATGTTGGCAAAATTCTTGATGGGAATTTGTCGGCAAACTCCGTAAACAAACTGACCGAGGCTTGCGAGAGAAGCAAAATCGACCACAACGATTTTTTCAGAATATTGGATTTTGCGCCGCTCAACAGGCAGAACGAAAAGTATATTGATGAATTCCTTGACAGCATTGACAAAGGAGTTTATCACGAAACCGCCGCGAAAGTTTTCGCGGCGGTGGGGTACGGCGAGGAAACATACAAGTCAGCAATGGATTTGGTGAGAACGGGAGTTTATTATCCTACCGACTATGCAGGGCTGGCGGTCGCGGAGGACGCAGCAAAGGAACTCGGCAGAATGGGTTATCCGCTCCGTGCCTGCGAGAGTTTTAATTACTGTTACGATATCGACAGCGCCGACCGCTTGGAGGGCGCGTTGGAACGCGGCGCGGCTATAACTATTCCCGACAAATCTGTTGCTGTGGAATTGAAAAAGGTTATGTATAACGAGGATTGGGTAGATTTTCGGAATTACATTGTCGACAAAATAGGTGATAATATTTCCAATCTGAAGGGTTCGGATTTTGTGGAGTTGCGGCAGGGTTTTGAAATAGAAAATCTTTGTAATGAACTTTATTCCAAAGTGAGAGCAGAGTATGATACGTTTATCACGGCTATGCAAAAGGAAACGACAGCAGTTGCTATCGAATCCGCTTATGAAATAGTCTGGAAAGACAATATCGTGCAATATCTCGAAAACAAAACTCCCGACTTGTCTGCAAATCAGTATTCCGCGCTTATGACGTCAAAAAATACGTTGGACGAGATTTAAGGGGAATGGTGTTCAAACGGCGAACTGCACAGCTATGATGATGTCGGAATTGCTATCGAGGATACCGCAAAAAATATAGAGTTTTCTCTTGAACGTAAACAGCGTGAGCGCGAACAGCCGCCCGTTATTCCTGAAACAAAATTGGAAGACGCGCCCGCGCCGAAACGTAAATCAAGATAGGAGGTAATCAATCATGGCAAGAAAAAAGAAGTACACCGCCGAGGAACGCGCGGTATTTGTCGAAAAAAAGAAGTCCGAAATGGATGAGATGTTACAGCGCATCGATGAGGGTGTCAAGGCGGTTTTTGAGTCTGAACGCTATAAGGAGTATTTGAAATTCGCGTCTAAATTCACCGATTATTCCGCGCGGAATACAATGCTCATCAATATGCAGAAGCCCGATGCAACGCTTGTCGCGGCGTTTGGGAAGTGGAAGCAGCTTGGTCGGTACATCAACAAGGGAGAAACGGGAATAGCGATTTTCGCGCCTACGCCCTATAAAACAAATGAATACATAGAAACGCAAAAGCCCGCGTTTGACGAACTCGGAAATCAGCTTTATAACGAGGACGGAACGGAGAAAATGGAAACAATAGAAACTCCGCTCACGGGAATGGCTTTCAAGACCGTGTACGTTTTTGATGTTTCGCAGACGGACGGAAAGGAACTTCCCGAACCCGTGAGCGAGCTGACGGGCGACATTGATCCGGCGCGTAAAGAAGCGGTTTTCACGGCGATAAAAAAGGTCACGGGAATTGACGTTGAATTTCAAGATATAAGGGGAAATTCCAAAGGTTATTACAGTCCTGCGTCGGACAAGATCGTTATCAAAACGGGAATGAGCGACGCGCAAACCTTGAAAACCGTGTTTCACGAAGCAGCTCACAAGCTGCTGCACGACCCGAAAGGCGAGATCGTAACCGTGAAATCTCCGCGAAATGAGAAAGAGGTGCAAGCGGAATCGGTCGCGTTTATGGTCGCGGAGAAATTCGGCTTGGATACGTCGGAATATTCGTTTCCGTATATCGCGTCGTGGAGTGAGGGAAAGCAGCTTGAACAGCTTAAAAATGTTCTGCAAGAAATTCAATCGGCGGCGAAACAAATTTCAAATGCGATTGATTCCGAGCTGCTGAAAATGCAAAAGCGGCACTTGTCAATAGATGAAAAAATCGCGGATACGGAATTAAATAACATTCAGAAAGCGGAATTTCTAATTGAGGACTGCGCAGATCGCGGTGTGGTATTTTCCGAGGAAGATACCAAAACTATTCTCGAATTTGTGAAGCAGCACGAAGATATTTCCGAAACCGCTGCATTGGTTGAGGATATGGAAATATCTCAAAAGCAGCGCGACAATTACGGCTACGATTTTACTTATATGAACGCTTTTGACAGCAAGGAATCCGCGCTTGAAGCGTTCGACAGGGGCGAGGCGGTTTACTTGCTCTATCACGATAACACGGAGGGAATGGCGGAGAGCCGCGAGGAAATTGAGAATTTCGGCGGCTATTTCGGAATTGAGAAAGAGCCGAAATCCGAAATTAAGCGCGACGAAAATTTGATAGATGTTTCAAAATCCGTTGCGCTGGAGATGTGGGATAAAAATTCCGATGTGTTTATCGACGGTATTCCTGCCGACAGCCGCGAGGATATTGCGAACGCACCCGATACCGCTAAATTTGCGGTTTTGAAATATGAGTTTTCGGCAGAATTGGATTTCGACAGAACGAATGGAGGGAACACTATGGCAAGAAATTATAACAACGGTTACGAACAGTCCGTGCCGACAAACCCGAATGTAATCGGGAATACGCCGTATAATCAGCTCAGCGCAAAGAACGAATTGCAGTTTTATACGAATTTGAAAAATCGTCACGCGGATAATATTGCTAATCTGCTTAACGTCGACGGAGTGCGGTTCAGCGGCTTGCGCAAAGGCGAGGTTACGACAATTACGATAAACAAAGCAGATATTCCGCGTTATGAGGCGGCGGTTGAAAAGGTCAAACAGTCATATCGGCAGAACGGTGTACCGCAACAGAATGTGCCAAATCGGAACTATCAGCAAAATTTTCAGCAGCCGACAAATAATGCTCCGAATTTCAGAAGTGCCGAGCAGCAGTCTGCGCCGACAAACTCGAATGTTATAGGGAATACGCCTTATAATCAGCTTGGCGGCAAAAATGAATTGCAGTTTTATACGAATTTAAAAAACCGTCACGCGGATAATATCGCTAATCAGCTTAATGCTGACGGAGTGCGTTTCAGCGGCTTGCGTAAAGGTGAGGTTACGACAATTACGATAAACAATGCGGATATTCCGCGTTATGAGGCGGCAGTCGAAAAGGTTAAGCAGTCATATCGGCAACACAACGCGCCGGATCGCGGCTATCCGCAGCAGAACGCCGCGCCGTATCAGTCGAATGTACCGAATCAGAACTATCAGCAAAATTTTCAAAATCCTCCGAATTACGGAAACGCGGAGCAGCCGACAACTCCGAATGTTATAGGGAACACTCCTTATAATCAGCTTGGCGGCAAAAACGAATTACAGTTTTACACGAATTTGAAAAACCGTCACGCGGATAATGTCGCAAAACAGCTTGACGAGGACGGAATAAAATTCAGCGGTATGCGCAAGGGTACGGTCACGACGATCACGATAAACAAGTCGGATATTCCGCGCTATGAAGCGGCTCTCGCTAAAGTAAAACAAACGTATGATAGGCTGAATAATCGGGCTGCGCCTGTTCCCGAAACCGTCTTTAACGAGCAGCTTCCGAAACCCAAACGTGCAGAGCTGCCGCGCACGGATATTCCCGAAACGCGCAAGGATGAGCCTAGTAATTTCCGTTCTGTACCTATCATCACGCAGTCGCTTATGGAAGCGAAACAGAGCGGTAATTTCGGCGCGTGGAAGGACAATGTTGCCGCATCGGAGGCTTGTATAAAATTTATCGAGGATAATTTGTCTGCCGCTTATGAGGGGCGCGATCTGGAGGGATTGGTTAAACAGCTTGATGAGAAATTCGGAATCGACCGTGCTATGTACACGGTATCGGCTACGGTTCAGTTGAAAAATCAGGACGGGCGTTTTACCAACGCGGTCAAGGACAGAGCCGCGCAGTACACATTCGACAGTGACAATATGCGCCTTAAATTTTTGACGGAACGTCACCCCGTTATGATAAATCATCTGTATCAGCAGATGATGGAAATGGAACACGATCTGCGTTTAAATGTTTCCGAACAGGAGCAGAATTTATCCGCTAAATTTGACGGAAAATTATTATTTTCCTCGGAGTGCGTGAAATTAAATGACGATTTTCGCGGAATACCCGAAACGGAATATTATAAATCCTCGGTAAACGAGTATTTTATTCCCGAAATCGGTTGGCTCGATAACGCAGCGTATGACCGTGAGAAGAAAGATTCCGAGCTTACGGGTAAGGAATTTTACGCAAAGGTTACGCGTATAAACGCTGACTGCATTGACAGCACGGGAATGACGGAGCGAATGGATATGTCAAGAGCGGAGTACGACGCTATGACAGATAAGACCTATGCTCCCGAAAATGCCGAGGCGTTGAAAGCTGCGCTCGGCAAGCTGAACGAGCGCAGAAGTGAGATTAAAATTCCCGAAAAGCCTACCGAATATTATGCCGTTCGGCAAGAAAACAACAGGAGATTTTCCGTTTACACGATAAGCGCGGACGGGCTGACAACGGTGGTCAAACCGAATATGGTTTCCGTTACCGAAGCGAAAAAGGCTATGCTTGAGATTTTCGAGCAGCGAAAAGACCGTGCAAGGGTCGAGTTGGTACACCCGCAGACCTTGGACGAGATCTCCGCGAAGTTGTATAAGGAACGCGAGCAGCTGCCCGACGTTCTGCGCCGCATTACGCTCAATCCCGAAAAGAACGCCGCCGAAACGCACGTTCTGCAAGAATACATCAAGAACGACGACGGTAAATATTCCGTTGGACAGGCGGTCGTTAAGGGCGATTATGAGAAGTGCAACAAGTTTCTCGCGCAGTTGATGAACGCGCCTAAAATCGAGCCGCCCGCGCAGACTTACGAGATTTATCAGCTTAAAAATGGCGAGGAAACGCGCGATATTCGTTTTCAGCCTTACGAGTACATTACAAAGGCGGGAAAGAATCCCGATTTTAACAACTACGAAAAGGTGTATGAGGGCAAAACTGCTGATCTGAGCGGCAATCTTGGCGAGAAGCTGGAGCAGCTGTTTGAAAAGTTTAATTTTGACCGCCCCCAAGATTTCAAGGGGCATTCGCTCAGCGTTTCCGACGTTGTGGTGCTGGAGGACAAAGCGTGTTATGCTGATGCCGTCGGATTCAGGTATCTGGAGGATTTTTTTCCGCTTGAAGTTAAGCAGTCGCGTTTTCTTTCCGATCTGCCTAAGCGGTTGAGTGATATTGCGGAGGGAACGATCTCTCCGCTGCAAGATAACCTCTTGAAAGTCGGGAACGACGCGTTGAGGTTGAACGTGCCGCCTTACATTATGCGGGAAGCCGCTTTTAGAAGTGGTGATGAGCGTATTCAGAAGTTGGCTGATACATACGAGAAGATGTGTGAAAGAAAGCACTCCGCTCCCGATCACGAAAAGTTCAAGCCGGACGAACATAAGCCGCAGAGAAAGCTCAAATTATAATTTGGGGTTGAGCGAAAAAATATTTATATGCCGTACAGTTTAATGTGCGGTATATTTTATAGTGGGATTCATTAAATAATTATCGTCAAATGCAAAAGAAAATGCAACACAAAGCAGAAAACAGGGGTGAAGAATCACGAAAAAAGCGGATAATGAAGTCAAAAACGATGAAAACATTGATTTAAGGCAAGAAAACGGCGAAAATTGAATGCAGCAGTGCTTTGGGCGTCGAATTTCTGTGCAAAAGTAAATGCAACGCCCAATTTCATAATGAGGAAAAACGGATTTCCATTACCGAATTATGTTTATTTTTTAAGCAGCGACGGGCGCAGAATAACATCGTCCGGGGGGATTTTCTTCAAGCCAAGCAGTTTAGGCAGCTTTCGCCCAAGAATCTGTTTAGCCGCGTCGAATGGGCACGCCCCGTTTAGGCTGTCACGAGAAAGGCTGTTTATATGGTTCAACATCAGCGTAATATCTTCCTGCGTGAAATCATCCATCGAAATACCCTTATATGCTTTGTGCAGACGTTATTGCAACATTTTTCTGCTTTGTGTTGCATTTTCTTTTGCATTTGACGATTAAATAATTATTTTATTTCTAGGATGCTTGACTGAAAGTATCTGTTTCTGTTTAGCCATTGAAACGTGCGTGTAAATTTGTGTTGTGGCGATTGAGCTGTGACCGAGAATTTTTTGTATGTAACGAATATCTACATCTTCCTCAAGCAAGAGTGTTGCAAACGAGTGTCGGAACATATGCGGAGTAATATGCTTTTCGTATCCGATTGCTGCTGCTTGTTTGTTGATCATTACACGAACAGATTGCTCTGTGAGTCGTTGGTGAAGCTTATTCACGAAGAAAAATCCCGATTCGGAAATATCGGCGGAAAATGTGTCATAGTAACGGTTCAGTGCTTTTAGAACGTCTGGATTTTCAATCTGAATAATTCGTTCTCTTGAACCTTTTCCAAAAATTTTTACGGTGTGGTTTGTTAAGTCAACAGCATCCGGGGTAAGGGTGCAAATCTCGGATACTCTTGCTCCGGTAGCAAACAGCAACTCTAATACGGCTATATTCCTAATCGCATTTTTTCGAGAAAAGTCCGTGCTGCACTGTCGGAAATTATCGTATGCATTAGCAAGAATTGATGTTGTATAATAAAACTTGACACAATCCATGTAATAGAATTATAATGAAA
>CANDVA010000034.1 GCA_947389015.1 uncultured Clostridia bacterium
TAAACGTCCTCCGTAAAGCACAGCAGAAACGTTACAAGGATCGCCGCCAAAAAGCTCGCGCTTATAAGCGTTTTGTTAAAGTCGCATTTTAATGATCTTGTCATATCACTCCTCCGAACACATAAGCTGAACAAACGTATCAACATTGCCTGTAAGCATGTCCACATAAACATGATAATACCTGTTTAAGGCTCCCGTTGTCGGTCTTAGAAGAAATTTCCAGCACGGTCTGACCGTTATTTTTCTGTTGTTGTACGTTTCGTCGTCAGGGCACTCCATCCGATCCATATCCGAAAACTCCTTGTATACCGCCGAGACGCTTTGTACTTTAAAACGCATATTCCATGAAAGGTGCTCCGACGCTGTCTCAGCCGCTTTTTCAAGCGGGATCACCGAGGTGCGTGAGTCCGTTTCGACAATGTCATAATAGTATGGAAGCATACCGGGCTTATATCTGCATATATCGTCTTTTTCATACATTACTGCGTGTCCCGCGATATTAATTTCATTTGTGGTGTTGCTTATCGGCGAGATTCCGAAAGAGCTCCCGTCGATTTGAGCGCAGTCGTAATTCATTTGCTTATATTGCGGAACAACGGTAAAGTAAAACGCAAAGCATCCCTCGCCTATATCAAGCACATAAACGCTGTGCAGCGTCATTTTAAAAGGAATATCACGCATGGATATCTCCGTTTCCGAAATGAACTTCTCCGTAAAGTCAGCCGCCTCTGCAATGGAAATATCACCGCTTGCAAGGTGAAAGGTTTGTTTGCTTTGCAGATCCTCCGTGTAGAACACGGTCGGATATCCCGAGACGGGATCGAACCTGTGGAGTTCTTTGAAATAGGCTTCGCCGACTTTATCAATATATTCCTGCGGAATGTCTTCTTCATAGCGTCCATGCTTTGCCAGATCGCCGCGGTCAAAGCCGCGCAGCATTCCGCAGAACACCTCGACGTAGCTGTTTTCGTTGCTAAGAAGGGTTCCGGGATTTTCGGTATCCAATGTAAATTCAAAAAATTCTATCTCCTCCCTTTTTTCCTGATCACTATACCTTCCCGGGAGAAATTCGTCGATTCGCAGACACATATAGTCGTAAGCCTCGTCCCGCGATAAAGTGAATTCGGACTTAACGTATTCGAGAGCATAAATCTCGTCCGCTTCGGGAAACGAAAAATATGCTCCCTCAAAGTTGATGTTGTCAAAGCTTCGTGCTTTTATTTGATTTGCTTTTTCCTCAAAGCTTTCTTTTAATTCCGTAATAGGTACAAGACCTATTTGCGTATCTTCGTTACCTGTATCAGAATTAACTGTACTTTCAGTCAATTGTCCCAACGTTCCCTTACCAGCGCAGCCAGTAAACAAAATTAAAACGGATAGTCCCAAAGTTCCAAGTGTTTTTCTTAGTTTAATCAATAAAATCACCCCTAAATTTTATAAAATGCCTGTTCGCACAAGCAATTACATATTTGTTTTTATGCGAACTGGCAAAGCTTTGTTATTCAAAACAATCAATAGACACAAATTTGCCGATAACGCTTTGCTGTGTTACGCGCACGAATTGGGTGCTTGCAGAAAATAATGGCACCCCTATATATTGTTTCGGCATATGCCGTCGTCTTCAATGTTAGGAACATAATTCCGACAATTATAGTGGAAAAGAGCCTTTTCAACTTTTTCACCTCGCTTTAATTATAATTTTTAGATTACTCTCTATAATTATAGATGTAAATTCCGACAAAACATTGCAATGTTTTGTCGGAATTCTTGTTATTCTACTTTTTGCACAGTTTTTGCAAGCGAAAACAGGTCATTTTTACCAACTCCGAATGACGATAGATATATGATGTAATCACCCACATCCCAAATAAGCACCATTGTTTCATAACGGGAGGTAAAACGGAATGAAACAACAATATAACACAGCACTTTATCTAAGACTCAGCCGCGACGACGAACTGAAAGGTGAGAGCGGCAGCATAGGAACGCAGCGTGATATCCTAACGCAGTACTGCAAGGAACAAAACCTCAGAATTATCGGCGAGTACGTCGACGACGGCTGGAGCGGAACAAACTTCGACAGACCAAGCTTTCAGCGCATGATCGACGATATAGAGGACGGAAAAATCAACTGCGTTATCACAAAAGATCTGTCAAGGCTTGGCAGGAACTACATTCTCACCGGACAATATACCGACTTCTATTTCCCGTCAAAGGGTGTAAGATATATTGCTGTCAGCGACAGAGTAGACAGCGAGAAAGTCGAAAGTGAGATCGCGACGTTCCTCAACATTCTGAACGAAATGCACGCTCGGCAGACAAGCAAAAAAGGTCAAGGCGGCAATGAAAACCCGCTTCCTGGGCGGAGCGCATTACGGGGCGTATGCGCCGATCGGTTACAAAAAACACCCCGAGCTCAAGGGGAAGATTATTCCCGATGAGGACGCGCGGCGGATTGTTGAAAAGATATTCGATCTCGCCGCGCACGGAATGAGAGCAGCCAAAATCCGCCGCGCCCTTGATGAGGAGAATATACCCACGCCCGCTTGGCTGAACTATCAGAGATACAGAACGTTCTCTCACATTTTCGAGGGGCAGCCCGAAAGCAAACGGCACCAATGGACAACGGCGAATATCAAGACGATCCTGTCCAACGAAGTATAAACCACATGGCTAAACCACTCTACTAATCGTAGATTGACAAAACTTTGCTTATGGGTTATAATATGACCGAAAGGGGGAGTTTTTATGGATTCCGTTAGGACAGGCAAATTCATTTTACGGTTGTGAAAGGAACACAGCCTGACACAAAAAGAACTTGCCGACAAGATAGGTGTAACAGATAAGGCGGTTTCAAAATGGGAGCGCGGAGTATAACATATTTAAGGATACCAAGCTGACCCCGCATTATGACAAGTATTGCTTAACAAAAAAATGACCGCAAAAAGACTGCGGTCATTATACTATATATACTATTTCTTAAATAGCAATGTCATATGATAAGGTATTATTTCTCAATAAAATATCAAATCAACAGTGCATCAATATTTACAGCAAATTGACCATATCAAGCGTTTTATTGTTCTTATACGCAGTTGCTGCCAAAAGGAAAATATCACAGCGGGGATAATAGGTAAAAATCTTCAAACACTTGCAACCGCTTTCCAAATATGCTATAATATACAATATAAAGGGGCGTGATTATTATGAAAAACGCCGTAAAGCGTTCAACGCTTAGGCAGACTTATTTTCGCAGCTTTATTATGTTGATAGTGATACCGTTAGTACTCGTATTTATTGGCGCGGAGTTGGTCGTGGGATATATGATACGCGGCTCGTCCATCGAAACGATTGACGCGCTTCAAAACAATATAGCGACAGCGCTTGCGAACGACATTAGGACAAATTCGCTTCAGCTTTCGCATTTTGTTTACAACGGCGACGGCGAGTTCCTGCAGGACGCCGTGCGCGTTCACAACGCCTCCGGCAGCGATTGGTATTATGCCGATCAACGATTGCAGCAGGACTTTAATACCGCAATGGTACCTTCACAGAGAATACTCACGGGCGGATTCTATATGAAAGGCGGCGGCGCGGTATATGTCAAGGATGATATAGTCGTTCCCGAAACGGAGATACGCGCGGCAAGCTGGTATTCCGACGCATTGAATGCTCCGAACACCATTGTACTCGGCAGCTTTGATACGAGCCGCATACGTCTTACGGGTTCAAGTCATCGGCGAGATCAACTTGTACTTGCAACGGCGCTCGCAACGAATTTGTCAACCGACAGAAGCGGTGAAATAGAAGTGGTAACCTTTTTTACGGAATCTCAAGCGAGTGATATTCTCCTCTCGTATAATAAGGAGAATAAACGCGAAATAAGCGTCATTCTGAACAATAACGGACAAGTTCTCTTCGGAGATATGGGTAATGACGCTTTGCGCGGATATTTTGCCCAAAACCCTGACAAATATCTTTCGGGCAGCCGTTCGGACAAGGCTGTGCTGCTTGAAGGTACTCAAAGGCTTTATTACTTTAAATCCAAACCCATTCCCGATACAGATTGGGTAGTAGTAACAGTTGTGGATGAAAGTCAGCTCGGGCAGCGGTTTTACCCTGTGGGCGGGCTTCTTTTGCTTATCGTTGCGGTACTCCTGGTGCTGTTCTATCTGTTTTCGCGTTACTTTCTTAACGCGATAATATCGCCTATACATACGGTCTGCGAGGGAATGTCCCGGCTTGACGGAAGCGATCTTGACGTATATGTGGAGCCTACCGGAGAACGCGAGATACACGATCTTATGGTGTCGTTCAATGAAATGGTGCAGAGCATAAAAAATATGTTCCGCATGACGGAGGAAACAACGCAAAAGAAGCACGAAGCGGAAATACAGGCGCTTCAGCGGCAGATAAACCCGCACTTTATCGTGAATACATTGAATTCCATACGATTTATGGCGGAGGTCGCAAAATTCGAGGGCATACGAAAGATGGCGGAGTCGCTCGTGAGCATAGTATCCTGCTCGTTCAGAAGCAATGCGAGCTTTTATTCCGTCGCCGACGAATTGGAGATACTGCGCACATATGTTTATATAATGAGAATCCGCTACTCCAACGGCTTCGACGTGAGCTACGCCGTCGCCGAGGATTGTCTTGACTATCTGCTCCCGCGGCTGACGCTGCAGCCAATCGTGGAAAATTCGATAACCCACGGCTTCGATGATTCTTCGGAGGAATTGGGCGAAATAAATATTTCGGTATACACAAACGATGATTATCTGTGCCTTGAGGTAAAGGACAACGGGCGCGGAATGACAAGGGAGCAGATAGATACACTGCTGAGCGGAAAGCAGCCGCCGAGCGACAGCTCCGGCATAGGGGTGGAAAATGTCCGTGAGCGCTTAAAGCTCCATTTTGGGGAGCGGGCGGGAATTACGATGGACAGCGAGCTTGGGAAATTTACTCGGACAGTTTTGCGTATCCCTTTGGCGGCGTGCAAAAGGAAAGGAGACAATTTATGATCCGTACCGTAATAGTTGACGACGATTCGCTCGTACACGTTACTCTGAGAACTCTCGTGGACTGGGAGGCGTGCGGCTATACCGTCGTGCGGGATTGCGCGGGCGGAGCGGAGGCAGTAAAATATATCACCGAAAATCCCGTCGATCTGCTTATCACCGATATTAAAATGCCGGAGACAGACGGTCTGGAGCTTATGCGCCGACTTCGACAAAGCGGATCTATGCCGCTTACCGTTGTGCTCTCCGGGTACGACGAGTTTGAAATGGTCAGAGAAGCGTTTCTGCTTGGAGCGTATGATTATCTTCTGAAATCCAATATAAACGGCGAAACGCTGAAGCAGCTTTTGGACGGACTTCGTGAAAACGTATTTACCAAGCTGGGGATAAAGCTGTCGGACGCTGCCGAGAGCGTCCATCCCACGGTACTCGGCGATGGAGATTATGTCGCAGCGGTGTTTGCGGTCAACGAGTTCTCGGCGGCGGCACAGCGCATTGGGGGAAATTTGCACGAGCGAATGGAAAAGCCGATGCTGGAGCTTGTAAGGCAAATACGTCGAATTCAGAACCGCGCCGAGATACGCGCGAAAGACCCCTCTCAATACGAATTATATTATAAGGTAAGCGACAAAAGCAATTACCGTGATACGGTCCTTTCCGTTGTCAGTCAGATACAGGGCGTCTGGCACGACTTTATGAACCTTAACACCGCCGTGGGAATAAGCGTTGTTGTGCCGTACACGGAGCTTACGCAAGCGGCGGAGCGCTGTGAAACATTGTGCAAATTATCTGTTCTGCGAGGTATAAGCGGTATTTATTCCGAATGGGAGTGCGACGGTCTCATTGGTGTTTACGAAGCGGAAAAGTCCGAATGTGACAGCTTTATAACCGCGTTATGCGGCGATGACGAAGCACTTCTCGACAAAGAAGCGAACGAGTGGTTCGCGCTTATGAACGGTCTTGGTGAGCGTGAGCATTCCGCGCGCATATCGGTACTGCTTGCAAGACTTGCCGACCGCCTCCGCAACTGGGGGATCAGCTTTTTTGAGATATTTCCCGAGAACCTTGAAAAAGCGCTTTCCGAACAGACGACCTCACGCGAACGCGAGATATGGCTTCGCGGCGTTTTGCGCAGAGTCCGCGATTTATGTGCGGAACACCGACGTGAAAAGCAGAAAGGTGACATTGAACGCGCTAAGGAATTTATGAAGGATAATTTTACCAATCCCGAACTTACACTGAAAACCGTCGCCGATCACATCGGCTTCAACGAGAAGTATTTCAGCACGCGCTTTACAAAGGAATGCGGCTGTACGTTCATCACTTATCTGAACGATCTGCGGATAAAACGCGCACAGGAGCTGCTGCTGCGCACCAATATGAAAATGTACGAAATAAGCGACGCGGCGGGCTACTCCAATGTTGAGCACTTTAATCATATGTTCAAAAAGAAATTGGGCATTTCGCCGAGCAGTTTCCGACATAGTGAAAAATAATTTTATATTCTGACGAATGTTCTGACAAAATATCAAGAAATCAAACAAAACTTCATAGATTTTCCGTATAAAATATCGTAAAATATAATCACAGCAAGGGAAACAGGCTTCCCAAAAATATTTTAACGGAGGTATGCAATATGAAGAAAAAGATACTGTGTTCCGTATTGGCGATAGCAACTGCGCTTTGCGGACTTACGGGCTGCAAGGGAGATTCCACCAATAACGATGATCCCATGAGCGGCAAGATCGTATTTACAATCTGGGATAACAATTTGCTGACTTATATTGACGAGAACGATATGGTCGGAAAGTTCAAGGAGAAATACCCCAACGCCGAGGTTGAGGTCGAGAAGATCAAGGACGATACCGAGTATTGGAATTCAATGAAGATGCGTACAAGCGCCAATCAGCTTCCCGACGTTATGTTCAACAAGCCGTTTACGCTCTCGCGCTTCAAGGATTATCTGCTTGATCTGTCCGATACCGAAGCCGCCAAGAACAACACGCTTGCCAAGGGCTACGCCATCGACGGTAAGGTGCTCGGAGTTCCCATGACGGCGGGCTATGAGTACGTTTACTACTGGAAAGATATGTTCGAGGAGGCGAACGTTGAGGTTCCGACTACGTGGGAAGAGCTAAAAACCGTATCCAAAACGCTTCAGGACTACTATAGCGCGAAAGACCCAGATTTCATGGCGATAGCTCTTGGAGCTAAGGACGAGTGGCCCGATTATCCGTACATGGAGTTTATGCCCGCGCTCGTAAACGGCAACGGTCAGAACTGGAACGATATGGCTAAGACCGACGCTCCGTTCGCCGAGGGAACCGACATCAACATCGCTTATCACCGCGTATATGATCTCTTCACCAGTGGCGTTCTCGGAAAAGACCCGCTCGGCTTAAGCAAGGATCAGGCTACAAACCTCTTTGCGCAGAAAAAGTCCGCTATAACGGCTCTTGGCGACTGGGGTCTGCAGGATATCAAGGGCGCTGCTGAAAACGTTGACGATCTTGGCACATTCTATCTGCCCGTTCGCGAAAGTTCCTCCGAGCCTTTCCGCTATGTGGTGCAGGGCGACAGCTTTATGGGCGTTACCACTCACAGCAAGAAGCCAGAGCTTGCCAAAGCCTTTGTTGAGTGGTTTTACAGCGACGCTTGGTACCCCGGATACATTAACTATGTTTCGAGCGCTTCATCTATGAGCAATTTCCCGAAGGAAAAAGACCCGATCCTCGCGGAGTCCGATAAGGCTCAGCCCGACGGCGTAGCTGTTATGTACGACGGCGGCGGCGACGATTTCACAGCGCTCCAGAATGAAACGACATTCGATTATAAGAAGCTCGGTTCGACAATGCTGACAGACGGCTTCGACCTCGACGCGGCTTTGTCTGATCTTGACGCTAAATGGAAAGCAGCGCGTGAAAAACTCAACATCAAGTAAAACTTCCAAAAAAGTTTCCTTCTTCATAGGCACGTCCCCCGTCGCTTGGCGGGGGATACGCGAAGAAAGAAACGCTCAACGGAATTGAGGTGATTTTATGAGTTCTTTGGCTAAAAAAAGAAGAATTTTTATAATCGTCGCGCTTGCCATACCCGTTCTGCTGCTTGTGTGCTTCGTGGTAGTTCCCGCGGTCGACCTGATACGAATGAGCTTTACGAATTGGGACGGCAGATCGGCTGATTATGATTTCATTAAATTCGACAACTACGTAAGTATGTTCAATAACAAGGACCTTTGGCGAAGCTTAGGCAACAACGCGGTGTATTTCTGCGTGCATCTGCTGATGATCCCGATAGAGCTTGCTTTTGCGGTGCTGTTGAATTCCAAGCTCAAGGCGGCAAAATTCTACAAGACAATGGTATTTCTGCCATACATTATAAACGGCGTAGCTATCTCCTACGCATTCTCCTACTTCTTTTCGCCTGTAAACGGCGCGTTCGACGGCATACTTGAAGCGATAAAACTGGGGATGTTGAAACAAAATTGGCTGTCCGACGAGAAAATAGTGAATTTTGTGTTGGCGTTCGTTTCGCTGTGGAGATTTTCGGGATATCATATCGTGCTGTTCACGGCGGCTTTGCAGTCGGTAAACCACGATATCATAGAGGCGGCGACGCTGGACGGCGCGAACGCGTGGCAAATGTTCCGCTATATTCAGACCCCGTCCATAATGCTGATGGTGGACTTTATCCTCTTCGACAATATCAGGGGCGCAATGCAGGTATTCGATATACCGTTCGTAATGACGTCGGGCGGTCCAGGGTACGCGTCAAGTACGTTTACGCTGTATACGATAAAGACGGCGTTCACCTATGACAATTTCGGGCTGGCTTCGACGATGGCGGTCGCGATCATGGCGATCATAATTTTGATATATGTCGTGCAGAACAAGATAATCCACGGAATAATTTTGAAAGGAGATAAGTGAGTATGGCTGAGTTCACTCCGGTAAAACCGCAGGAAAGGCACACAATCCCCGCTAAAGCGCGTTCCGTGACTGCGCAGATCATAAAGCAGATCATCTGTATCGGTATGGTTATTCTGGTCATGCTCCCTATCCTGCTTACGGTATTTGCGTCTTTTAAGACGAGGGGCGATATGGTAAACACTTCGCCGCTGCTTTTACCAACTAATCCAACTCTTGAAAACTACAAAAAGGTATTCACCGACAAATATTTATATATAGGTCTTGGGAACACTACGCTCATACTTGCTATAAGCTTGATATTCAACGTAATTCTCGGAACGCTGACAGCGTATATTATCGAGCGATTCAATTTCCGTGGAAAAAAATTCGTAGTAGCGCTGTTCTTTATAGGAATGCTTGTGCCGACGTTCGTTACCGAGATCGCTCGTTTTAAGATAATTAACGGATTGGGTATGTACGGAACGATAGGCGGTCCTATTCTGATCTATGTCGCTTCCGACCTTATGCAGCTTTACATTTACCGTCAGTTTCTGGCTAACGTTTCGGTATCACTGGACGAGAGCGCGCTGCTGGACGGCTGCGGATATTTCCAGTTGTTCATCAGAATTATCTTCCCGCTGCTTGCTCCGGCAACCGCAACGGTCGTCATCATAAAGGCAATAACGATAATCAACGATATGTACGTGCCGTATCTGTATATGCCCGGAAACAATCAGCGGACGCTGACGACGTTCCTTATGGACTACGCAAACGCTCAGCAGGGCTCATGGCAGACGCTGGCAGCGGGTATCGTCGTCATAATGCTTCCGACGATACTGCTGTATATATTCTTCCAGAAATACATTCTGGCGGGCGTTACGGCGGGCGCGGTCAAGGAATAAATTTTTCGGCGGCATTGCACTGCGCGGTGCCGCCGAAAATCTACAAGCATTAGATATGGAGGATTTACAATGGATAACTTAACACGTAAAGCGCGGGGGCTGCCATATTGCTACGATGATCCCGAACTGCTGGGCGATCAGCATATTTTTCAGGAAAAAATGATGGAGTATAACCTTGCCTCGGCAACGGAAACAGAAAAAAAGCAGGCTCTGTTAAAAGAGGTCTTTGCCGAAATAGGAACGGGCTGTACCGTTGAACCGCCCTTGAACGCCAATTGGGGCTGCAGACATGTGCATATAGGCAATAATGTCTGGATAGGTTCGGGCGCACAAATAATGCCCGGTGTGAGTATAGGAGATAATTCGGTCATAGGCGCGGGAAGCGTCGTGACCAACGACATTCCCACAAACGTTGTGGCGTTTGGGGTACCCTGTCGTGTTCAACGCGAAATAGGAGAAAAAGACAAAAAATTCTACTATAAAAACAGAAAGCTTGACATTGGGGAATAAATTCAATTATGTGTAAGGAGATGGCAAATATGACAGCAGAACAAAAATGGCTCACTTACCCCGAAACGTTTCGGGTAAACGTACTCCCCGCGCACTCCGATCACGTTTCATACGCGAATGAGGACGAGGCGGAAACGGGGATAACGTCGCTCCGTCAATCTCTTGACGGACAATGGGCGTTCAAGTGGAGCAGAACTCCCGACAGCCGTCCCGCCGATTTTTGGCGCGTCGGCTTTGACAGCTCCGATTTCGGAACGATAACCGTACCCGCGCATATCGAGCTTCAGGGCTACGGACAGATACAGTATATCAACACGCTCTACCCGTGGGACGGTCACGCGGAGATTCGTCCGCCGCAGGTTGATCCCGACTATAATCCCGTCGGCAGCTATATCCGAGAGTTTGACCTTGACGAGGAGCTGTGCGGAAACCGCGTTTGTATAAGCTTTCAGGGCGTGGAGCAGGCGTTTTATGTGTGGCTGAACGGCGAGTTTATCGGCTATGCCGAGGACAGCTTCACGCCGTCGGATTTCGACCTAACTCCGTATATACGCGATAAAGAAAACCGCCTCTGCGTAGAGGTCTACAAGCGATCCTCGGCGGCTTGGATAGAGGATCAGGATTTCTTTCGTTTCAGCGGGATATTCCGCTCCGTGTTTCTGTACGCAAAGACCGAGGTTCATATTGACGATCTGTGGATACAACCAGTTCTCCATGAGGGAAACGTCTCGGGAACGCTTTCTGTCAGGCTGTTATTAATCGGAACGGACAATGCGGAGGTGCTTTGCCGAGTTTGCTCTCCATACGGCGAAACACTTTTCGACGGCGCTTTGGAGCTGCATTGCGAGGGAAAATATCTGCGCAGTCAAACGCTCGTATTCCCTAAAATCGAACCGTGGAGCAATGAAAGCCCCGCGCTGTACCGCGTAGTTCTGACCGTTACCGCAAACGGCAAGACCGTCGAGGTCGTACCCTATGATATCGGTTTCCGCCGCTTTGAAATGAAGAACGGCGTAATGCTGCTGAACGGAAAGCGCATAATGTTTAACGGCGTGAACCGCCACGAATGGAATCCCGAACGCGGACGCTCCATAACCGCCGATGATATGCACGCGGCAATGCGCACGTTTATCAAAAACAACATCAACGCCGTGCGCACCTGCCACTACCCGAACCAAAGCCTGTGGTACGATCTGTGCGACAAGAACGGCATATATATGATCGACGAGACGAACCTCGAAAGCCACGGCTCATGGCAGAAGCTCGGACGTGTCGAGCCGTCGTGGAACGTTCCCGGAAGTCTGCCGGAGTGGCGTGAATGCGTTGTCGACAGAGCGCGTTCAATGTTTGAGCGCGACAAGAACCATACGGCGGTATTGATCTGGTCGTGCGGAAACGAATCCTACGCAGGCGAGGATATTCTTGCAATGGCGGACTTCTTCCGTTCGCACGACGGCAGTCGGCTTGTTCATTACGAGGGCGTATTCCACAACCGTGAATTCGACGGTATTTCCGATATGGAGAGCCGTATGTACGCGCCGCCCGAGGCTATTCGCGCGTATCTTGAAAGCAATCCGAAGAAGCCGTTTATCCTCTGCGAATATATGCACGATATGGGTAATTCCCTAGGCGGCATGGAGAGCTATATTAAGCTCGGCGAGGAATTCGAGCAGTATCAGGGTGGTTTTATCTGGGATTATATGGATCAAGCGCTTGGGCATACCAATTGCAACGGCGAGCGCGTTCTCGGTTATGGCGGCGATTTCGGCGAGCGGCAGAGCGACTACAACTTCAGCGCGAACGGCATAGTGTTTGCCGACGGCACGGAAAAGCCCGCTATGCAGGAAGTGCGGTATTGGTACTCAACGCCCGAGGAACGCAGGCGCTTTGACGAACACAACGCGAGAGCTCGAAAAAATATCTCCAAAATCACTCCGGGGAAAACTCCCACTCCGTTGAAGATCGTTCACGGCGACGGCGCTGTCGGCGTTCGCGGAGATGATTTCGAGATACTGTTTTCCTATCCCGAGGGAGGTCCGTGTTCTATCGTCTCTCACGGTAAGGAATGGCTTTGGAAAGCACCGCGCCCCGCGTACTGGCGCGCTCCGACCGAAAACGATATCGGAAACGGGTTCGCAGCGAGAAGCTCAATATGGGCTGCGGCAGACGCATATCAGAATTGTGTCGGCATTAAAACAATCACTGAAAGCTCAGACGAGTTCTCAATCAAATACATCTACGCCGCGCCCGCGATATCGAATTTAAAAACCGACGTCACTTATATTGTGAGATCAAACCGCACAATGCAAATGGCTGTGCACTATTATGGTCAAAAAAACCTGCCGGAGCTTGCGCTTATGGGATTGAGATTTCAAACGCCCGCGCCCGTCGATACCGTGGAATGGCTCGGCTTATCGGGCGAGACCTACCCCGATAGAAAGCGCGGCGGCACGTTCGGGTGGCAATCGGAACACCCCGATATCCCCGATTACCTTGTTCCGCAGGAGTGTTCAAATCATGCTGACACGCAGTCGGTAACGCTACGTGACGCCGATGGAAAAACGCTGCGCTTTTACGCAGGGGGCGAGTCGTTTTCATTTTCCGCGATACCGTACACTCCGCAGCAGCTTGAACAGGCAGCTCACCGAGAGGAGCTTCCCGCGTCCGTGCGCACCGTAGTCACGATATGCGGAAAAATGCGCGGCGTAGGTGGTATAGACAGTTGGGGCAGCGACGTTGAAGCTCCGTATCGCGTAAGCGCGGAGGATGATATTGAATTCTCGGTGACGCTCGCATTATAGGAGTGGCTTTATGAAAATCCATGAGTTAAAGCGGGATTTATCGGACGGAAAACTTGACGTAACGCTTGAAAAGATATACGGATCAAGTGCTGCCGCCGTTCAAAGAGAACGGTATCTCGCAGCTGTTGATAGCTTTATGGGGCTTTATCCCAACAGAGAGAATATCGATATTTTCTCCTCTCCCGGCAGAACGGAAATCGGCGGCAACCACACCGATCACCAGCACGGCTGCGTACTCGCGGCGGCGATAAATCTTGATGTTATCGCGGTCGTAGCGTTTCATGACGAAAAGGTTATCCGCGTGAAATCCAAGGGGCACGATATGGACGTTATCGAGCTTGGCAGCTTGGGCGTTCAAGGAGAGGAATACGGCACTTCCGCCGCGATAATTCGCGGAATTGCTGCGAAGTTCACCGAAATGGGCGCGAATATAGGCGGATTTGACGCTTACACCACTTCGGACGTTCTCAGCGGCAGCGGACTTTCGTCCTCGGCAGCGTTTGAAACCTTGCTCGGAACGATAATTGACGAGCGCTATAACGGCCCGAAAGCGGGCGCTGTTGAGATCGCGAAGATCGGACAGTATGCGGAGAATATCTATTTCGGAAAGAAAAGCGGTCTTATGGATCAGATGGCAAGCTCAGTCGGCGGTTTAGTGTTTATCGACTTTAACAATACGGAAAATCCGATGATCAAGCGGCTTGACTGCGATTTTGAACGGCTTGGCTATTCGTTGTGCATTACTGACACAAAGGGAAGCCACGCCGATCTTATTGACGATTATTCTTCGATACCCTTTGAGATGAGCAGAATTGCCGCTTACTTTGGGGAAACTCATTTGCGCACTGTTGACGAAAAGGACTTTCTCGCGGAGCTGCCCGAGCTGCGCGGCAAGGTTTCCGACAGAGCGATCCTCCGTGCGGCGCACTTCTTCAATGACAACAAAAATGCCGTAGAGGAAACGGCTGCATTGGAGAACGACAATATCGACAAATTTCTCGAATTAGTCGGGCAGTCGGGGAATTCGTCTTACAAGCTGCTTCAAAATATTTACTCCTGCAAAAGGCCGCAGGAACAGGGGCTTGCGTTGGGAATATGGGCAAGCGAACGCGTCTTGAACGGGCGCGGCGCGGTTCGCGTACACGGCGGCGGATTTGCGGGAACGATACAGGCGTTCGTGCCGCGTGAGCTTGAGAGCGAATACCGCACGGAAATGGACAGGATCTTCGGTGCGGGAAGCTGCAAGGCTCTGCGGATAAGATCATACGGCGGAATAAAGATCACAGCCGATAAGGATGGCGAATAATATGAAAATACTGGTGTTGGGCGGCGCGGGCTATATCGGCTCGCACACCGCTCTGGAGCTTGTAAAAGCGAGAAATGATGTGATAGTCGCGGACAATCTTTCGACGGGTTATCGGAAAGCTGTTCCCGAAAAGACCGGGTTTTACGAGGGCGATCTGCACGACTTTGATTTCCTTGACAACTTGCTCTCAAAGGAAAAGCCCGACGCGGTTATACATTTCGCTGCGTTTTCGCTGGTCGGCGAGAGCGTTGCGAACCCATTGAAATACTACGACAACAACCTTTGCGGAACAAAGGTATTATTGGAAGCAATGGTGAAAAATCACGTTGATAAGATCGTTTTCTCCTCAACCGCCGCTACATATGGCGAACCGAAAAACATTCCGATACTTGAAGGCGATCCGACCTGCCCGACAAATCCCTACGGTGAAACCAAACTCGCAATGGAGAAGATGTTCAAATGGACGGCGAACGCGAACGGGTTGCGGTATGTTTCGCTGCGGTATTTCAACGCCTGCGGTGCGGACGAGAGCGGCACTATAGGAGAGGCGCACGATCCCGAAAGTCACCTGATACCGCTCATTCTGCAGGTTCCGAACGGACAGCGCGAGGGGATCTCAATTTACGGCACGGATTACGATACGCCCGACGGCACTTGCATCCGTGATTATATTCACGTTACCGATCTGGCACAGGCGCATATTCTCGCGGTGAAATATCTGATTGACGGCGGGAAGAGCGACATTTTCAATCTCGGAAACGGCGTGGGCTATTCCGTGCGCGAAGTCATTGAAGCCGCGAGAAGAGTGACGGGCCACCCCATTCCGACAGCTGAAACTCCGCGCAGAGCGGGCGATCCCGCGCGTCTTGTCGCTTCAAGTGAAAAGGCGAAGAAAATCCTTGGTTGGAAGCCTGTTCACAATTCGCTTGAAGAAATAATCGCAAGCGCATGGAACTGGCATAAAAACCATCCTCACGGCTATAACGGATAAGGAGCTTCGTATGATCTATGACGACATTGAGCGCTTGATAGACTACGCACTGAAAATCAAATTGATAACGAACTATGATATTTACGTCGTGCGAAATCAATTTATGGACGTTCTGCAATTGACAGATTGGGAATATTCCGAAGAAAAATACTCGGACGGCGCCGTCGATGATATTCTTGCGCCGCTCGTGGACTATGCCTGCGAAAAAGGGATAATTCCCGACACGACGAATTCCCGCGATCTGTTCGACACAAGGCTTATGGGTATCGTTACGCCCATGCCGCGTGAGGTCAACGCACATTTCACGGAATTATACAAAAGCTCTCCGCCCGCAGAGACCGATTGGTACTATGAATTCAGTAAAAGGCTGAATTACATTCGCGCCGAAAGAATGAAAAAGGATTTACGCTGGAAATATCCTTATAATTATGGCGTGCTGGACGTTACGATAAACCGCCAAAACCCGAGAAAGACCCTCGCGACATTGCCGCAGCAAGGACAGCTAAATCATCTGCGTATCCAAAGTGTATGCTCAGCCCAGAAAACGCGGGATTTGCGGGAAATGTGAGCCGCCCCGCACGGCAAAATCTGAGCCCCGTTTCGGTCGAGATAGACGGCGAACCGTGGCAGCTCCAATATTCGCCTTACAGCTACTACAACGAACATTGTATTCTTTTTAACGTCCGTCATACCCCAATGGAATAGATCGCGCCGTTTTCGACAAGCTGTTTGACGCGGTGGATTTTTTCCCCGATTATTTCTTTGGCTCTAACGCCGATTTGCCGATAGTGGGCGGTTCGATATTAAGTCATGAGCATTTTCAGGGCGGACGGTATACGTTTCCCATGGAAAACGCTCCGATCGAAAAAGAATTCTCTCTGCCGCAATTCCCGAACGTTCGGGCGGGGATAGTCAAGTGGGCGATGTCGGTCATTCGCCTGCGGTCGGAAAACTGTGCCGAACTCGGCGACGCGTGCGGAAATATATTAAATAAATGGCGGACATATTCTGATGAAAGCGCGGATATTCTCGCGGAAACGAACGGCGAACCGCACAACACGATAACTCCGATAGCAAGAAAGCGCGGCGGGATTTATGAGTGCGACATCGTTCTCCGCGACAACCGCACTACTCCCGAAAGACCGCTCGGACTGTTCCACCCAAACCCGTCTTTGTTCCACATCAAAAAATAGAATATCGGACTAATTGAGGTAATGGGACTGGCAGTACTGGGGCTTGGCTTATGCACAGTTCTCAATATATTTTGAGGATAGATTTGTGGCCTGACGGTCGTTGGATACTCCGTCCCCAGACCCCTGAGGTTTACCCGCTATAGAGATACCCGGTGAAAGAAAAAACAGCAATTTTTAGAGACCCCACCAAATTTTGTGTAAACCCGAATAAAGCGTTTCCGATCAGACTACCGTGTCCACATAGTACCCTCTGCACCAAAAATGCCGATTGCCGTACTTGTACTTTTAATTCGCGTGTCTATCAAATATCATCAGAGAACTCTTCCCTTTCAAATATCCCATAAAACTCGCTACGCTCATATGCGGCGGTATTTCCACCAACATATGTATGTGATCAGGGCATGCTTCTGCTTCTATTATGTTCACTTTCTTTTGTTCACATAACTGTCGTAGTATCTTCCCTATGTCCGCCTTTATCTGTCCATATATTATTTGCCTCCTGTATTTCGGCGCAAATACTATATGGTACTTGCAATTCCACTTCGAATGTGATAAACTATGATTGTCATCCATTTGACTTCCTCCTTTGCTTTCTAGATGTGGTCGCCAAACCTACTTCTATTATAGCACCGGAGGTTTCTTTTTTGTTTTCATCTAAAGATTTTTATTCCACCGCTTCAAACGGCAGTTTTTTCCGCTAAAGCTACAATCAAAAACGCACGTTTGATCCAAACGTGCGTTCTTTTATTATAGTCTATCGTAAACCGTGGCTATAATTATCTATGTGACTGTTATGTTCATTTTATTATACAATGTGTAGTATGCTTATTTAACAACCTCAATGATAAACCCGTCAAAGCCCTTTGCCTTTACCTCGGCAAGATAATTCTCGGCGTTTTTACGGTTTCTGAAAGCGCCTATCTGTACGCGGTAGAGCTTTTCCGCGGCGGTTTCAGCAGTCAGATATCCCTTTACCTTATCCCTGAACCAGTCCATATCCCTGCCAAATTTCATAAGCCAGTTTTCGGGATCGCCGTGAGCGCTTGCGTAGCCACGCTTGTTTGCTTCCTTATGGGATATGATGTTATCCAATTTAATGGACGGATATTGACCGATAAGCTCCGCGCAGACCTTTGCCATAATGTCGAACGCCTGCTCGAAGTATGTTATGTCGGTAAGCTCGTCCTCCGCAATCTCGAATTGAATATATGCGGGATCGTAGTTATACGAGCCGTTTTTCCCCGAGCCGCAACCCCAGCAGCATATGTCGTACGGAAGTATCTGCGCCGCTTTGACCGCGCCGTTCTTGTCCTTTCCGACAACGCCATGCGGAGTTACGTCGTTGCTGTTCTTGCCGCCAAAATAGTTTTTGTTGGGATTAACGCCGCATACCTCGGGCGCGTTGACGTAACGCTTTAAATACGGGTTATTCGCGCCGGTGGAATGTACCACTATCCCCTCCGGAACACCCTTTGGCATTTTTCGCTCCGCCTTGAAGCAGTCCGAAAAATCCGCTATCGCCTTAAACGTCAATGCCATTGCCGCCTCCCTTGCCGTCGGCAAGCCCCTCGCCGAGTACATACCCGACTACCGCCGCACCGCTCAAAATTGCGCCGCTGATCTTATCGGCGGTCTCCTGCGATCCGTTGCCGAGGATGATAAGTCCCGCGACAAATCCCGCGATCGCCACCCAGAGCTTTCTGCTTGTAAACTTTTTCTGCCAATTGATCTTCATATATATCAAGTCCTTTCATAAATTATGTGAACGTCAGTCGCTGCGTTCGATTCTGTCAATTCTGTGTTCCATTTGTCCTATTCGTTCCTCAATGACAGGCATACGCCTTGCGAAGTTGTTATGCTCGGCAACCTTTTCCTCAAGCTGCTGAATTCTGTAAGCAGTCAGCTTAGACGACACCAGAATACCGCCCAGAGAGCCGCCGAGCGTGCCGATAAGCGACAATACAGCCACAATAATTGCCGTAATGTCCAAATCAGTCCACCTCCAGCAGCTTCGCAACCTCGCCGCGCCATTTTTCGGGAACGTTATCAAGAGTTTTCAGACCGTGCTTGATAAGCTCAGCGTAAATTTTTACCATTTACATTACACCTCCGTATTCTCGCACAACTCGCAAAGTGCAAGCTGCGTATCCGTTATCTGCTCTGAGAGCTGTTCGCTTTCGGATATCTGCATTTTGATAAACTCGTTTTTATCGTACTGCATCATATTGTATTCCCAGCCGACAAATTCGTTTTCCTCACCGACGTTCTCGGCGATCTCACGAATATCCGAATGTTTCCACACGCTGAACTCGTCGACCTTGACTGGTTCGGGATGCACCGTTGAGCGTACCGTACCGTAGTCCTTCATTCTCTCACCTCCCTTCCGTCTCATATTATCACGGAGGGAACTGCAAAAAACTGCACAAAAAAGACCGCTTTGTCAAAAGCTAAAGCTCTCTACTTTTCATTATCTATTTTCAAAAAAATTTTTGGGGGGTGCTTATACTCACACTTTTACAACTGGAAAATCGCCGATTATATGTTATTCCGCATATAAAAAAAGCATAAATCAATTGATCTTGACCTATGCTCTTTTGATAAACTTTTTTCGGATTTAATCTATCGCTCTTTCTTGACGGATCTGGCTATATTTATTGAAAACCACTTTGTTTATTTTCGTTTGAAGCTTTCTGGTTCCAACAAGCCTGTCACCCATCTTTTCGACAAATTCGGCTGTTTTGTCAAAAGAAAC
>CANDVA010000035.1 GCA_947389015.1 uncultured Clostridia bacterium
TTCATTATAATTCTATTACATGGATTGTGTCAAGTTTTATTATACAACATCATTTTGATTTTGTCAATAGCTTAAAGCAACATAAAAGGATATTGGACAAACGGGTAATATCGTGTGTTTTTTGGCTTTGCGGTTTGGGCGGATGGTGTTTCGCGGGTATTCCCGTGCAGTGTGCACTGTGTTATCTAATTCGCGGAAAAAACGCTCAAAAATATCTTTTTCGCTCGTTAATATCGACGAAAAACGCGCGGCGGACGTGATATAATACGGTTATGGACAAGCTCCGCTCACCGCGCTCAATGAAAGACAGAGGGTAAAGACGGCGGAGAGAATGTGCGAAGTAATTGGGGAGGAATAAAAATGCTGAAGATATATAATGACGGAAAACGCATTACCGCCGCGCTCTCGGGAGATATCGACCACCATGCCGCCCGCGAGTTCAGGACGGCGCTCGACGAGCTTATAGCACGGTCGCGTCCCGAGCTGCTGATACTCGATATGGAGCAGGTGGGCTTTATGGACAGCTCGGGGATCGGGCTGATACTTGGACGGCTGAAATCGGTACGTGCGGCGGGCGGCGAGATACTGATAAAAAACGCGCGCCCCGAGATCGCCGCCGTCATAAAGCTGTCGGGGCTGGGAACGCTGCTTGTCGAACCAAAAAAGCAAGAGGCTAAGCTGTAAAGGAGAAATATTATGAAAAGAATTCCCGTAAACGAATGTAAGGTGCGGTTTCCCGCGCTGTCGAGGAACGAGGGGCTGTCGCGTTCGGCAGCCGCCGCGTTTGCCATGCAGTGCGATCCGACGGTGGAAGAGATTTCTGCGATAAAGACCGCGGTATCCGAAGCGGTCACGAACGCCATAGTACACGGCTACCGCGATATGAACGGCGAGGTCGAGCTGCTTATGCGGCTGTATTCGGATAACGCCGTGTACATACAGGTCAAGGACAAGGGCAGGGGTATTCCCGACGTTCGGCAGGCAATGCAGCCGACATATACCACCGCTCCCGCCGACGAAGAGCGTTCGGGTCTCGGATTTACCGTAATGGAAAGCTTTATGGACAAGGTGCGCGTTCGCTCGGTAGATGGCAGAGGCACTGTCGTGACGATGGAAAAGAAGATCGCGGGCAAGCGCAATGACGAGAGATGAGTTTATCGCGGCAAATCTGCCGCTCGTTCATTCGCTTGCCAATAGATTTCGCGGGCGCGGTATCGAATACGAGGAGCTTTTTTCGGCAGGAAGCGTGGGGCTTGTCAAGGCTTATGACAATTTCGATAAGTCGCGCGGGCTGTGCTTTTCAACGTATGCAGTTCCCGTGATACTCGGCGAGATCAGGAGACTGTTCCGCGACGGCGGCGCGGTGAAGATGAGCCGTTCTCTCAAGGAACTGTCGCTTCGGGCAGCCCGTGCGCGCGACGAGCTGTCCAAAAACGGTACGGAGCCCACGATAAATGAGCTTGCGGATTATCTGGGCGTATCGCCCGAGGACGCTGCCGAGGCAGTCGCGGCGGGACTTCCGCCCGTATCGCTCACCTTCGCGGAGGATGGCGGTGAATACGATCTCCCCGAGGAGAGCGGTGAAAGCGCTCTGATAGACAAGCTAGCGCTGCGGCAGTGCCTGTCCGAGCTTCCCGAGGAGGATCAACGGCTGATAATCCTTCGCTACTTTCGCGATCAGACGCAGTCGCAGACCGCCGCAGTTCTCGGAATGTCGCAGGTGCAGGTCTCGCGTAGGGAGCGAAAGATTTTGGAAGGGCTCAGGGCGTTGCTGATTTAAAAAATTAGAATTTATAATAGCAAGGTGTTGCTCGGAGCGCGGATCATCTTTTTCTGCCACCGGCAGAAAAAGATGATTGATCAAGGATTTTGCCTATTGGCAAAATCCTTGATTTGGGGAAAAACTCTTGTTTTTCCCCAAGCCCTTTTAGCGCTTTTTTGTTTTTGCCGCTACGCGGCGTTTCGGGCTCCGCCCGAACCCGGCAAGGGCTCTGCCCTTGCATCCCGCCAAAGGGACCAGTCCCTTTGGAATCCCGATTTTTTGGTCGTAGAGTTTATGCATTAAATTCTAATTTACATCAACAATAAAATCCAACCCTTAAATTTTCCTTACAATTATGATTTTTTTATGATATTTTATTCTGCGGCAATACAACCGTAAAAATTATCCTTTCATTCTCACTTTCCGCGGTTATACTTCCTCCGTGGAGCGTAACAATCTCCTTGGCTATCGCGAGACCCAGCCCCGCGCCGCCCGTGTTGGTAGAGCGGGCGCTGTCAAGACGGAAGAACTGTTCGAAGATACGGTCGAGCTTTTCCTTGGGAACGGTTTTTCCGCAGTTTGCCACCGTGACGGTAACAGTGCCGTTAACGGCAGTCATAGCGAGCGTTATCTCACTGTTAGGGTAGCTGTAATTCACGGCGTTGCGGAACAGATTGTCGAACACGCGCGCGAGCTTGTCTGGGTCGCAAACAAGCTCCGTTTCGGGCTGAATTGCGGCGGTACAGGTCAGGTTTTTCTCGGCGAATACGGGATAAAACTCACTTACCGTCTGCTCAAGCATACGGCTGAGACTGATAGTCTGCGGCTCAAGCGTGAGCGTCGTAAGACTGAAACGCGTGATGTCGAAAAACTCGTTGATCAGCTGTTCCAGCCGTTCCGCCTTATCGAGCGCTATGCCCGTGTATCGGGCGCGCGCCTCGGGGGAGATAGCGGGCTCGTCGCGAAGTAATGTTAAATAGCCGATTATACTTGTGAGCGGCGTTTTCAGATCGTGCGCCAGATAGATGATAAGATCGTTTTTGCGCTTTTCGGCTTCACGGGCAAGCTCGGCGTTTCTGAGAGCGCGTTCACGGACGGTGTTCAGCTCGTACTGAATCTCGTAAAGCGCGCGGTTGAGCGATATCTGCTCCTCGCTCGGGTACGCGAGTTGCTTTGCCGCGGCGACTATCTCGTCGATATAATTCAGCGGTCGGATAACGAAAAAGTACGTTATCACGAACCATCCTATCAGCAGTATCACCGCGCAGATCGAGAATATATTTTCGCGAATGAAGTTAAGGAATTGATACAGCGGATCGTTCCAGTACCAGAAAAACAGCGAGCATATCCACGCGCAGAATATGACCCCTCCGATAAGCAGCGCCGCAAAGCTCGCGAGGGCTATGATATACTGAAAAATTATCCTTTTTGTAATACGGCTTCGTTCTGCCTTTTTCATTTTAACGCCCCCTAATCGTCTATGGTATAGCCCACGCCCCATACGGTCTTGATATAGCGCGGGCGGCGCGGCGGTTCGCCGAGCTTTTCGCGCAGACGGGCGATATGCGCCATTACCGTGTTGGAGCTGTCAAGAAATTTTTCGCCCCAGACCGTCTCGAAAAGCTCCTCGCTCGATACCACCCTGCCCCTGCGTTTGCAGAGATGCCACAGGATACTGAACTCGATAGGCGTAAGGATAAGCTCCCTGCCGTTGAGCGTGCAGCGGTGATTGTCCGCGTTGATATACAGTCCTCGGATATCGATCTCGTTTGCTCTCATATCCAGCGGATCGCCGCTGTTGTAGCGGGTATAGCGGCGAAGCTGAGTCTTTACGCGCGCCACAAGCTCGGGCGGACTGAACGGCTTGGTCATATAATCGTCAGCGCCGAGCATAAGACCTGTTATCTTGTCCGTGTCCTCGACCTTTGCGGTGAGCATAATTATCGGAAACACAAAGCGCTCGCGCAGACGCTGTACGAGAGTGAACCCGTCGATATCGGGGAGCATAACGTCGAGTATGGCGAGCGTTATCTCGCAAGTGTTCGCGTAGGCGAGCGCATCCGTACCGTTGTAAAACTTGCGCACGGAATAGCCCTCGTTTTTCAGGCAGACCTCGACCAAGTCCGCGATCTCTTTTTCGTCGTCAACTACAAGAATTTTTTCGTTCATTTTTATGCAGTCCTTATCATGAAATGTATGTATATTTTTAATATACAATAAATCGAGGCTTTTGTCAATAGCGTCGGTTTTCGGGGGACTTGACAGGAGAGCGGATTTGCGGTATAATATAAACAGTATGCAAAAAAGCAGTTTTTATATATAACACAAAAATCTCCCCTTCCGTCGGGCCGATCTCGGTTTTATACCGTATCGTCCGGCAAGAGGGGAGCTTTTCGGTTTTGGATTGAGGTTATATCATTTTTATTCCGTACGAAGAGCCTCTACGGGGTCTTTCTTCGCGGCTATGCCCGCGGGGAACAGTCCAGCTATCAGCGTGAGCAGCATACTTATTATAATAAGTATCACGCCGCCCTGCCACGGCAGCTTTGCCATGTTCGGGATATCGGTGACGTACTCTATTATAATGTTGATCGGTATGTTCAGCAGCAACGTTACGACTATTCCGATAACGCCCGCCGCAAAGCCGACTATCAGCGTTTCGGCGTTGAACACATTGGAAACGTCGCCCTTTGACGCGCCCATCGCGCGGAGAATACCGATCTCCTTGGTGCGCTCGAGAACGGAGATATATGTGATAATGCCGATCATTATCGACGATACCACGAGCGAGATAGCTACGAATGCGATAAGTATATACGAGATTGCGTCGATAGTATCGGAAACGGAGGAGATCATCATTCCGACATAGTCGGTGTAGTTGATAACGTCGCTTTCCTTGCCCTCGGACGCCTTTTGGCTGTTGTATTTGGAGATAAGATCGGTGATACGCTCCTTGCTCTCAAAGTCCTTGGCATAGATAGACACCTTGCTCGGGGTCAGCAGGTCAGCGACGCCGAGTATTTGAAGATTGCCGTCGTAGGTCGCCTCTGTGGTCTCGGGTGCTTTTGTCATTTCCTCAAGCTGCTGCATCTGCTCGGCGGTGATGACGCTCATAAACGCGGCGGTTATTTTGGTCTGCTCCGCCATTTCAAATATCGCGCCTTGCTGCTGCTCGGGAGGTAGCTGCATAAGCTGCGTCTGCTGCTCGGGTGTGAGGGTAGCGATAATGCTCTGCGACATCTGCATTATCTGCTCATCGGTCATAAAGCTCATAAGCTGCTGCATAGCCTCCTCGCGAGACATTGGCTCCTCGGGCTTTTCGTCCTTTTTCGGGAATTCGATACCCGTGAACACATCAACATCGGGGTTATCCTGCTGCTTTTTTACGAGAGCGCTCTCGCTGGTCTTGGTAATCATATGCTCGGTAAGCGCGGGGGTGTAGCCGATACCGCCCGTTGATGACGTGGAGATAAGGCTGTCGCCGTTCGGACGGATAACGCCTACTACCTTGAGCTCCTCGCCATTTTCGAGAACCTTTGACATAAACTCCTCGTCGGAGCTCATATTGTCGTAACCGCCGTCCGCGTTCTCTTGGAACAGTTCGGGAGCGGTGACAAGTCTGAAGCTCAGATCCATAAGCTCGTCATAGGTGAAGCTGAGATCGCCCGTGTCGAGATCGAAGGTCTCGCCCGCGATAACATGGCTCATCATTTCGCCGAGCTCCGCCTGATCGCGCAGACCCAAAGTATACAATGTGAGATTGGACAGCTCGTTATGCTCGCTGATGATGACTACAAGCTCGTTGTAGTTCTCGGGAAGCCTGCCCGCCACTACCTCGTACTGGTCGGCGGTCATCTCGTTGGAGATAAGCTCCTGGAAAACGTTTCCGCGCGACGCCATATCGCTGCCGCCCATAAACGTCGAAGCCATGCCCATCATATCCTCCATGCCCGACGCCATTCCCTCGCCAAACATAGCCTGCATTGTCGTGGACGGGTTCACGCGGACTATCTCGTCGTTCACGCCTCGCGTGTATACGTACAGATGGGAATTATAGGAGTACTTTATCTCGCTTATACTGTCCTTTATACTGTCGGGATCGCTGTCGATATAATCCATAAACTCGTTAAGATTGTTCTCCTGTATCTCGGAGAGCAGCGACTTCATCATTTCGGTGGACATATCGTTGGTGTATACGCGGTCGGGCTCGCGTTCCTCGTCAAGAGCCTCGTCGTGAATATCGAGCATTGAGGTCATAAGCCCCGAATAGTTTACCGTTTCGCGCTCCAGCTCAACGGGATAAGAAGCTAGGGTAGAGCGTTCCACGCCGTCTATATACGCCTGAACGCCGTGCGACAATGACAATATCAGCGCGATGCCGATGATTCCGATACTTCCCGCGAACGACGTAAGGAACGTTCTGCCCTTTTTGGTGAGCAGATTATTGCGTGAGAGGGCAAGCGCGGTGCCGAACGACATTGAGGTCTTCTTGCCGTTCTTTTTCGGTTTGGAATTGCTTTCGGTTATCTCGTAAGGGTCGGAGTCGCTTTTAATTTTACCGTCGACCAAGCGGACGATACGGGTCGCGTAGTCGTTCGCGAGGTCGGGGTTGTGCGTTACCATTATTACAAGGCGATCCTTGGCTATCTCCTTGACGAGCTCCATTATCTGCACGGAGGTCTCGCTGTCAAGCGCGCCCGTAGGCTCGTCGGCGAGAAGTATCTCGGGGTCGTTGACGAGCGCGCGGGCTATCGCCACACGCTGCATTTGTCCGCCCGACATCTGATTGGGTCGCTTATTGAGCTGATCGCCCAAGCCTACCTTTTCAAGTGCCTCTTTCGCGCGCTGGCGGCGCTCCGCTTTGGATACGCCCGAGAGCGTAAGCGCAAGCTCGACGTTCGACAACACCGTCTGATGCGGTATCAGGTTGTAGCTCTGAAAAATAAAGCCTACCGAATGGTTGCGGTATGTATCCCAATCTCTGTCCTTGTACTGCTTGGTGGAGCGTCCGTTTATCACGAGGTCGCCCGTGGTATACTGATCGAGACCGCCGATGATGTTCAGCAGCGTGGTCTTTCCGCAGCCCGAATGTCCGAGCACAGCGACAAGCTCGCAGTCGCGGAAGCTTATCGACACGTCGCGCAGAGCGTGGACTTTATCGCCGCCCGTGTCGTAGTCCTTGGTAATATTTTTTATTTCAAGCATTATCTGTTCCCCTTTCTGATGAAACCGCTTTTTTTATGGCTTTTACAAACCGCCCGTGCAGCTCGATTATCTTCAGAAACTCGTCGTCTGAAAATTCTTCCATTGCTTTGTCAAGCACGGAGAAAACTGTTTTTAAAAAACGCTCAAGCGCGTTTTTGCCGCTTTCTGTAACTACGATTCGCACGGAACGGCGGTCGTTCTCATTGAAGTTTCGCTCAATGTAGCCCTTTTCGGACAGCGATCTCAACGTTCTCGAAACGGAGGGCATTGAGACCCCCAGACATTTTGCCGCCTCGGCAACGGTGATGTTGCCGCCGGTATCGTGGCTGAACTCCATTGCCTGATAAATCAACATGATCTCCGAGCGTGTCAGCCCGTCCTCCGCCAGAATAAACGGGTTCATTTTCAAAAGAGACTGAAAGCTGCCAAGAAAAGCACTGTATTGTTCGTGTGATATTCTGTGGTATTCCGGACAGCTGCCTATCAGCTCCATAAGATATTTCAATACTTTTTCGCCCCCATACTTAACGTTTGTTATTATTTTACGACTGTTAAGTAATTTTGTCAATAGTATACAGCGATTTTCAGCAAATTGTATAAAAATATCGAACCAGCAAATACTATTTTAATATCTTAAAGTGAAAGTTTGGTGAAATCCATGAAGAAGCATTGGGGAGCGTTCTGGATATCGGAAAGCGTTTTGACCTTAGGCGTGCTGATTGCAGTTTGGGCACTTACCGCGCTGCATTGGGTGCTCGCCGTGCTTGCGGGAGTATCGGGGTGCATCGGCGCGGCGGCGTATTGGCTGCATTTCCGTTCGCTGAGGTATTCGCTTGAGGGCGGACGTATCGTTATATGTAAGGGTATTCTGGTGCGTTCGCGGAGGGAGATACCTGTCGAAAGTATACTTATGGCGCAGTCTGCGGAGCTTTTCGGGAGGACGCTGTACACTTCGCTGAGCACTGCGGGCGGCACGGCGGTGCTTTTCTGCGCGGTCGACTTGCCCGAGGTACGCGATAAGGTGCGGCATAAACGGGAATAACTTAGTCGCACGGTAGGGTTTTTAACTGTTTCAACAGGGTTTTCAACAGCGAGTATTTTTTTCAATGTTGAAAAATGGCTTTAAAACAAGCTTTGTTAAATAATTAACCCGCCGTTTCATCTGCGGCGGGTTTGGGGAATGTCGACGAAAACGGCTCAACAGCCGTCGTTCTTGCCATCAGAGACTGCGTTCGGCAGGAAGTCGTATAACTCATTGTAATTATCCAACTCGCTGTCGTTTGTCACAGCCGCGGGGATAAGTCCCGTGCAGTCCGTATCGCTCGACGCTTTGAAGTCGTCGCCGTAGAATTCGCCGAGGTGATTTACCTCCGTATCGGGTGGATATGGGTACATGATATCAGCTCCTTTTTTGTTTTAGTTTGTGAGGGTTGGGGGAAAGTTATTCGTTGGGAAAATTTTTTTCCAAAAAACGAAACCATTTTCAAAATCATTTGGTATTACTATTGAAAGCAATAAATCTCACAATGAAAGCGAGGAATAATATATGAAAAAAAATCTTATTACATTCGCGGCTGTTATCGCCGCTTTATCACTGGCGGGGTGCTCGGCGGGCGGCATCGCTCCGACGAACGGTCCGGAGACGGGCGGTTTTGGCGGTTCGGGCAGCTCGGGCGCCGCTGTGGGCTCGAGCCGCTATGAAGGCTCGGATATCGGCGGCAGGAAGGAAAGCTTTATTGACAAGATCGGCGGGATATTTGACGGGAGCACCAAAGACATAGCGGGAACGGCTGACGAAGGATACTTTACCGAGGCGGAGGCGACCGCGCCGAGCGGCGGCTATGCGGGCGCCGATATACTTCCCGACGACTGTATTATCGACGAAACGCCCGAAATAACGCCGCAGTCGGGACTGCTCACGGGCGGCGAATGGAACGACAACGAGCATTGGGCGGACTGGAACGCACTGTACGGCTCGCACAGCGATTGGAATGGTTACAAAAGCGATTGGAGGATCGCCGATGATTACCGTCTTACGGTTACGGTAACCTCCGACGGCAAGCCGCTTGAGGGCGCAAGGGTGACATGGGGCGGCTCCGTTTCGGCAATCACTGACAATAAGGGAGAGGCATATCTGTTCTCGGAGGGTATGCCTACCGAGGTAACGGTCACTTGCGGTGATAAGAGCGCGACATCTCTTGTAGATTGGGTGCTTGATGAACACGATCTGCACTTTACGGTGAATCTTGACGGCGCGGTCTCGCCTATAGCTCAAAAGCTCGATCTGATGATAATGTGCGACACCACGGGCTCTATGGGCGACGAGCTGGAGTATCTCAAAGTCGAGCTGGAGGATATCGTAAAGAGTATCAAGTCCCAAAACGCAAATATTCCGACGCGTATTTCCGTCAATTTCTACCGCGATACCGACGACGAGTACGAGGTTCGGCAGTTCCCGTTCAGCGACAATATCGACGATGTTGCCGCGGCTATACGCGAGCAGTCCGCGAGCGGAGGCGGTGACTTCCCCGAGGCGGTGCATACGGCTCTTGGCAGCGCCGTGAACAATCACGACTGGGACGAGGACAGCGTGAAAATTATGTTCCTTGTGCTGGACGCGCCTCCTCACGACGACGTTCAGATAATCGACAGCGTGAACAAGTACGTCGCGAAGGCAGCCGAAATGGGTATCCGCATAATACCTGTCGCGAGCAGCGGAATCGATAAGTCCACCGAGTATCTGCTGCGCACAATGGCGTTCACCACGGGCGGCACGTATACGTTCCTCACCGATGACAGCGGCGTGGGTTACGGTCATATAGAGCCTACCGTCGGCGCGTATAACGTTGAAAAGCTTAAGGATATGATGATCAGGATAGTGAACGGTTATCTGGAGTAAGGAAATGAAAAATCTATTCACAATATGTATAGCGATTTTGTGCATTGTTACCGTAAGCGGCTGTACGGTCTCGCGTAATTCCGACGATACTATCGGCAACAATGACGTTTATATCAATCCTACCGCTGCTGTCGCAAAAGTTTCGTCTAAGAATGGCTGCGAGGTCTCCGAATGGAACGAGAGCACGGGCGGCGCCGTGCTGCTCCGCGAGTGGCTTGACGGTTTTGAGACGACGCTTGTCGAGAGCGTTCCCGAGGACGGACGGCGCAGATACGCGGTAGAGCTGACGTTCGGCGGGAACGAGCCCGAACGCTGTGAATATCTGGACTGCGGAGACGAGTGTTACCTACGCCGCGGGGAGGAGTGGTTTTCCGTCAAGAATCCGTCGCCGATACCGATAGGATATGTGTCCGATCTGGGCGTGGGAGTGTGGGATGTCGTCAAAGTCGAGTATGCTCACAATGCCGAAATAACGCAGCTCGATTTGTCCGAGGAGAACAAGAGGGCGCTTTCGGAGTGGCTCTGCGGGCTGAAATATGAGCGCCGCGAGTTCCCCGAGGGTGAAACGCCCGGCGACAGCGACGGCGGTGAGGCTTATATGTTCACGTTTGAGACGGGCGAGCTGTCCTATATCGACAACGGCGGGAGCGAGCGCTTTCTGCTGTTCGGCGATAAGTGGTATGCCGTCGGCGATTCCGCGGAAATACCGCTTGTAAAGTAATTCAGCTTATGTGTTATCCCATTTGCGGGATATTTTCTCACCGTTTTTCCTGCCCGAATAACCCAAGCTTCGGGCAGGACTTTTTTTGTCAAAAAATGGCTTTGCAACGCGTGATATGTTAAATTTGCACTTAGCGGCAGGCAATATTTGGAAATGCGGAATTTCGCGTTATAAAGCCGTTTTGTGCAGAATTGTTGAAAACAGCTGTTTATGTTGATTAGATTGTTGAAAACTTTTTGTGCAAGATAAACAAGGTTTGCAGTTTGGTTTCGTGAAATATACGTCAAAAAACAGAAAATTGACTTTGAATTGATAAAAAATAAAAAAGACGGTTGACGAGATTGAATTATTTGGATATACTAGAGTTAAGAGAAAGGGAAGCGCCGATAAAATATAGATAGAAACGGCGAATACTCGGGCGGCTTTATTCTCTTGACGCTAAAACGGCATACAGAAAGAGAACTTAAAAGGGCGGCGGATGCCGCCGAAGAAAGGTTGCTCGCTGACTGAACACAATGCAATGGAGGTTGTTATTATGTGCATGAAAGACATTGAAGTTAAAAACCAGGTCGGTTTACACGCAAGACCCGCTACATTCTTTATCCAGAAGGCTAACGAGTATAAGTCTTCTATCTGGGTTGAAAAGGAAGAGCGCAGAGTAAACGCTAAGTCTCTGTTGGGTATCCTCTCGCTTGGTATCGTAGGCGGCGCTCAGATTCGCATTATCGCCGACGGCTCCGATGAGCAGCTGGCTGTTGACGGTCTGGTAAAGCTGGTTGAGAGCGAATTCGCTGAGTAATTTGCTCGGTCGCAAAAAGCATTTGGGGCGGAATTTAGGCTGTTAGCCGTACAATGGTACTGCGCGGTCGTGCGGTGGTTTTTTGAGAAAGACTGCCTGCGATGTGTATGCCGAAGGCGGCTCGCCTTTTCTGCCCCTTTATTTTTATATTTTTATGGTGAGACAAAAGATGAGGAAGATATTTTTGTGTATTCTGCCTGTCGCGTTCGTGCTTTTTCTGACCGGGTGCGCCGCAACTCCCGAGAATTACGGCGAGATCAAGAAGGCGAAGGAGCTGTACGAAAAGCTGGATTCCGCGCGGGTCGTTATGGTCGACAATAGCAGCGGCGGGGAGCTTATGGATTTTCGCTTCTATATAAATAAGAAAGATGAGATGATATTCAGCTATGAGAGCTTTGAAAACGGTGACAGGGCGTACAGCGACGGCGTTCAGTTTTTTTACAAAACCGAGGGCGACGGCGGCTGGACGGCGATAACTCCGAATGACGAGGCGTACATCTATAACGTCTACAACCGCAAGTACCGTTATCCGTACGCGCGCGGCGGACTGTTCTTTCTCGACGGCACGTCGGTGAGCTCCGCGAAAGCGGCGGAGGTCGGCGGAGACAGGCTTATAACCTACGTTTACGACTGCGATAAGCTCAACGATTACGCCGCAACCAAGCTTGACGGAGTCTCGGCGTTTTCGGCGCTCACCTGCGTTTACCGTATTAACGCGGACGGATACATCACCGAGTTCACCGAAACGGGTACTATGACGGACGATTCGGATACCGCCAGGGATATAGACCTTACCTACCGCGTAACGGAAATGAATGGGATAAGCGTTATTGAAAATCCCGTGGATTATGTCCTCTCGGAGTAAAAAAATACGGCAAAATGACGAAAATTCGCGAAAACGGTTGCAAAAAGATTACAAATATGTTACAATATTTGAGTTGATTTTAATTGTGTAACCGAGGTTGTTTTATGACATTTACCGATAACAGGCGGCAGACGGAGCGCCATGCCGTGAAGAGATCGCTTTACGATTTCATTTCGTCTATGGGCGAGCTGTTTTTTGAGGCGTTCCTCGCTGTGCTGACCCTATTCTGGCACGGTATACTTACATTTATTGCCGCGGTTCTGCGCGGATATGACAGAGTGAAGTATCCGCTTAAAAGAGCGCTGCGCAGGGCAGGCGATTTTTTCGCCTCGCCGTTTATACGCTACTCGAAGGCTATGAAAATGGGCGGCGCTGAGATAGCTAAGGCGCGGCAGGAAAAGGGCGCGTTCGGAGCGGCGCTCGCGTGGCTTAAGGTCATGTGGAGACTGGTGTTCGGCAAGCGCGGGTGGATAGTCACGATAGCGAACTGGGCGCTGCCCGTATGCTCGTGCGTGTTCCTGTTCAACATCGTTACATATGCGAATAATCAGAATTACGCGCTCAAGCTGACCGTAAACGGCGATCTTATCGGTTATATCTCGAATGAAACGATATTCACCGACGCGGAAAAGATGGTGCAGAAGCGTATCAACTATACGGGCAGCAGCACGGAGATAATCACGTTCGAACCGAGCTACGAGGTCGACCTTATAGGAACCGGCTCGACGCTTACGACATATCAGCTTACGGATAAAATGTTGGAGATGCTTGACGCGGATATAGAGCACGGTTACGGTCTGTATATCGGCGATGCGTATTACGGCACTCTTCTCGAGCACGACAGGGTTGACAAGGCGCTTGACGATTTACTTGCGGCATACCGCACGGGTGAGGAGAAGGAAAAGGTTGAGTTTGACCGCGACATCACCTATACATACGGTCTTTACCTCGCGGACAGCTTTGTTACCGAGGACGAGATAATTCGTCAGCTTACTTCAAAGAGAGAGACCGCTTCGTATTATACGGTTGCGGACGGCGATTCGCCGAGCCTTGTCTGCGATAAGCTGGATATGACCTACGAGGAGCTTGCACGGCTCAATCCCGATTTTGGTGAGGAAACGGAGCTTCATACGGGAGACAGGCTGCAGATCACCGTGGACGTGCCGTATCTTACGATAATCATCACGCGCGAGGAGCGCTACAATGAGCCGATACCGTATACGACGGACTATATTGACGACAGCACGCTTTACGCGGGCAATACGTATGAGGACACGGAGGGCGTGAACGGCGAGCGCTTTGTTGTAGCGAACGTTTCGTATATCAACAATAACGAGGTCAGCAGACAGGTGCTGTCGCGCACTACCGTAACACCTCCCGTGACGGAGATCATCGCGATCGGTACCAAGCCGAGACCGGATGACGCGGCTCCGGGGCAGAATATCGCGAACGGAAAGATGCTGTGGCCCGTGGGCGGAGACGGTGGCTATATCGGCGAGCTTATCGAAGCGGACGGCGGTTACAGCGGTCACAAGGGAATAGATATTCTGGCGGGCTACGGTACGCCGATATATGCCGCAGCGAACGGCGTTGTGGTTTCGTGCTACTGGGGCGATTACAGCCGCGGAAACTACATCATTATCCAGCATGACAACGGTCTGCAGACTTACTACTACCATTGCAGCGATCTGGATACCTACGTCGGCGCGTATGTGACGGCGGGCGACCTTATCGGTCGCGTCGGAATGACGGGTTGGGCGACGGGCAATCACCTGCACTTCGAGGTGCGGCTCGGAGATAATATTGTTCTTAATCCCATTGATTATCTGTAATTGGCAATGATTTACAAGGACGGGCTCACAATATCCGAAAACGGGTTTGTGAGCTCGCTTATTTTTGTGACAAGTTGACGAAAATTCGTGAAAACGGTTGCAAAAAAGTTACAAATATGTTACAATATTTCAAGTAAATTGGGTTTGTGATTTAGGAGTTGTTATGACTTTTACGGATAATAAGCAGCGGGTGGAGCGCCCCGCCGTGAAAAAAACGCCGTATACAGCGATAGCGGCTATGGGCGAAATGTTCTTTGAGGCGCTTCTTGCAATACTGACGCTGTTCTGGCACGGTATACTTACGCTTATCGCAGCCATACTGCGCGGGTATGACAGAATAAAGCTGCCGCTGAAAAGAGCCTTGCGGAGGGTGCGCGACTTTTTTGCGTCGCCGTTTATACGATACTCGAAGGCTATGAAAATGGGCGGCGCGGAGATAGCTAAGGCGCGGCGGGAAAAGGGCGCGTTCGGAGCGGCGCTCGCGTGGCTTAAGGTCATGTGGAGACTGGTGTTCGGCAAGCGCGGGTGGATAGTCACGATAGCGAACTGGGCGCTGCCCGTATGCTCGTGCGTGTTCCTGTTCAACATCGTTACATATGCGAATAATCAGAATTACGCGCTCAAGCTGACCGTAAACGGCGATCTTATCGGTTATATCTCGAATGAAACGATATTCACCGACGCGGAAAAGATGGTGCAGAAGCGTATCAACTATACGGGCAGCAGCACGGAGATAATCACGTTCGAACCGAGCTACGAGGTCGACCTTATAGGAACCGGCTCGACGCTTACGACATATCAGCTTACGGATAAAATGTTGGAGATGCTTGACGCGGATATAGAGCACGGTTACGGTCTGTATATCGGCGATGCGTATTACGGCACTCTTCTCGAGCACGACAGGGTTGACAAGGCGCTTGACGATTTACTTGCGGCATACCGCACGGGTGAGGAGAAGGAAAAGGTTGAGTTTGACCGCGACATCACCTATACATACGGTCTTTACCTCGCGGACAGCTTTGTTACCGAGGACGAGATAATTCGTCAGCTTACTTCAAAGAGAGAGACCGCTTCGTATTATACGGTTGCGGACGGCGATTCGCCGAGCCTTGTCTGCGATAAGCTGGATATGACCTACGAGGAGCTTGCACGGCTCAATCCCGATTTTGGCGAGGAAACGGAGCTGCATACGGGCGACAGGATACAGATCACTATGGACGTGCCGTACCTTACGATAATCATCACGCGCGAGGAAAGGTACAACGAACCGATAGACTACTCCACGGAATATATCGAGGACTCGACGCTGTACACGGAAAACAGGCGCGAGGTCACGACGGGTGTGGATGGTGTGCGCTTTGTTGTAGCGAATGTTTCGTATATCAACGGAAACGAGATCGGCAGGAGAGTGCTGTCGCGTTCTACGGTGACGCAGCCCGTGACAGAGGTCATCGCTATCGGCACGAAACCCAGACCAGATAATGCGGCACCGGGGCAGACTATCGAGAACGGCAAGCTGCTGTGGCCCGTGGGCGGCTATGACGGCGGCGTTATAATCGAAATGGTTTACGGTCACGGAGGGTATGCGGATTATGGCGGTCATAAGGGCATAGATATCCAGGCCTCTTACGGCACTCCGATATACGCGGCGGCAAACGGCGTTGTTGTTTCGGCTGTATTCGACAACGGCTGGAATGGCGGACGCGGAAATTATGTCACGATACAGCATGACGACGGCGGTTTGTCGACGAACTACTACCATATGAGCTATATGTATGCTTACGCGGGTCAGCGCGTTACAGCGGGCGATCTGATAGGCGAGGTCGGAATGACCGGACGTGCCTACGGAAATCACCTGCATTTCGAGGTGCGTATCGGCGGCGACGGAACGGGTACCTGGCTCAATCCTATCGACTATCTGCCGTGGCATGAGCGCGCTCCGGGAACGCTGGAGTGGTAACGATAATAGGTAAAAAAAATTGCGGCGTCAAGCGATGAAACTTGATGCCGCTGTTTTCTTTGAAATTGTTCAGTATGATACTGTGGTTCCCGATACTTCGGTATCGTAGATTTCTTTGTAGGGGTGGATAAGACCGAGCTCGGTAAGCTCGTCTATCAGCGCTTTCGTTTCGGATAACGGCATTTGGATACGCTCCTCGTAATCGAGCACATAGCATGAGGCGTTATAGTTGTAACGGAAATAACTTTTCGGAGAGGGCGTTCCCGGTATGGCGCGGTGACCTTCCGCAGATATGTATATTTGCGCCGCCGAGGAGTTGTAAACGTTTCCGAAGATGACGTCGACGGGGCTCATTTCCGATCTGCCCTTTATGATATGCTTTTTGTATATTTTGATAAGTTGATCTGCCTGTTCGGCGGAAAGACGTTCGGAGACAAAGCGGGTGTTTTCTCTGTAATCATAATTTGATTCGTAGGAATAATAATATATGGTGAACTCCGCGCTGCTGAGGTATTTCACGTCGGGGCGGGAGTTGATGAGCCCGAAGCCGCCCGTCGTTACCGTGGAGACAAGGAGAATGGAGTAAAGTGCCGCCGTCGCCGCGAATTTGCCTGCCCATTTGAGGAACGAGAGCGCGTTTATCTTCGCGCGGCTTACTATGATGTTGATGATGACGTATATCACGCCCGCGACAAGCAGTCCCCAGAAAGCGATATCGGACATAACGAACATGGAAAAGACGGTCACGCAGCCCGTGAACATTATTATCTCGAAAAAGACGCGGCTGGCGATGGGCGTTCCGACGGAGCGCGCGTCGCGTTTTACATAGATAAATCCCGAGAGGAGCATTACGGCGAGAGAGATCACGCAGCCGACTGCGGCGTGCGCGGCGATCTCCTCCGCGTCTCCGAGCAGAAACATCAGACCCCAATAGCCGAGATCGACGATAGCGTCGACATCGCCGATGCCGCGGGCAATGAAGCCGGAGCTGCCGCAGATGACGTTGTTGATGTAGATGATCGGCATAAAGTTGATGATAAACATCGCTATCAGAGAGAGGTAGGCGCTTTCGGCGGCGGCTCCGCAGCAGCAGGTGCAGAGCACGGCTATCGCCATTATGAACATACTTGATGCGAGAGCGCCGAACGATATCATGAAGTAGTCGGGGCAGCCGTCGGAGAAGTTCCCGCCGTACTTTGCGAGAGCATAGAGCAGCTTTATCCCGTAGCCGACGAACGTCGAGAGGATAAGCGGGGCGGTCTGAAGATAGAACAGGCAGAGCAACTTGGAGAAAAAGCGCTCGCTCGCCTTTATCGGGAGCGCCATGGAAACGTCGCAGAACTGCTGATTATACATATCGCGGAAAACGTTCAGCGCGGTGAAATAGCTGACTGCTATGCCGCCGACCATGAATATTAATCCCCATCCCGAGTAGTGTAAAGTAATATATCCGCCGGTAGTGATGTTCGCTTCGGAGTTGAACACGTTAAGCAGGAAAGCCACTCCGTACAGCACAAAGCTGATTATCGCGAGCTTTTTGTGGACAAGCACCTCCGCTGCCGCGGCGCGGGCGATCTTTCTGAACGATATTTTATATGCTGCTGTCGATGATGTTTGAGCCATAGCCTCTCGCCTCCAATTCGTAAATAAATATTTCTTCGAGGGTCAGCGGGATAAATTCGGCGATCTCGCAGCCGAACGTGTTTATTTTCGCGGTGATGTCATCCTCCGAGCCGCGCACCACCGCCTGAGCTACCGAGCCCATAACGGAGTACTGCATAACGTCAAGCCCGGAGTTTTTAAGCTCGTCCTCCGTTACTGCGCCGCTCCTTCTTGCCAACTGTATCTTGCCGAAGCCGCTTTTGATGTTGTCGATCTCGTCCGCAAAGATCATCTGTCCTTGGTGGATAAGCATGGCGCGGTCGCAAAGCTCGTTTATCTCTGTGATATTGTGGGAGGAAACTATCATAGTCGCCTGACGGTCAACAAGCTCGTTGATTATTATCTGCTTGATGAAACGGCGCATTGCGGGGTCAAGACCGTCGAAAGCCTCGTCAAGGAGCAGGTATTTTGTGTTGCAGGAAAGTCCGATTATCACGACCGCCTGGCGCTTCATTCCCTTGGAGAACTCGCTCATGCGCTTGCCGCGTGGGAGCTGAAGCTGATTTACAAGGCGCTCGTATATCTCGAAAGAAAAGCTGTCGTAGTAGCTTGCGTAAAATTTTGCAAGACCATCGAGCGTAAATTTTGCGTACTGGACCGTTTCGTCATTGACGAAAAATATTTTCGCTTTTGCGGAGGGGTTGTCGAAAACGTCCTCGCCGTCTATTTTTATGCTGCCCTGCTCGGTTTTGTATACGCCGCAGAGCATACGCAGGAGCGTGGATTTTCCCGCGCCGTTCGATCCCAGAAAGCCGTAGATACAGCCGTCGGGAATGGTTATGGTGATATTGTCAAGGGCTTTGAATCCGTCGTTTGCGTCCGCTTTGCCGATGCCCCTTTTCGCGAACACCATGCTCGCGCTGCCGATCTCGATCATTGTGTATCTCCTTTCAGCCGATTTATTATTCCAATCAGCGTTTCGGCGGGAACTCCCGCATTTATCGCCTCGCGGGCGCGTTCCTCGAAGTCGCGCGTGAGCGCCGATATCGCTTTGCCGTCCTGCGGCGCGATAAAGCTGCCTTTGCCCGCTAGCGTGTAAATTATCCCGTCGCGCTCAAGCATTGAATATGCCTTTGTTACCGTGTTCGGGTTCAGTCCGAGCTGCTGGGCGAGCGTTCGCGACGGCGGTATCTTGTCGTTTTCCTTGAGCATTCCGCGGGCTATCTCACTGCAAATCGCGCGGTATATCTGCTCGTAGATAGGCGTTCTGCCCGTTACGTCTATACTTATCAAAAGACTTACCCCCTTGTTATAAAATCAAAGCTATGCAATTTCGGCGGACGTGCTCTGTGCAGGTACATGTCCGCCGGAAACTGCTTTGCTCACCGCTGCCGATTGAATAATATTGCATTGTATGTGGCTTTGTGATGTAACTGACTGCGGTGAACTAAATGCGCTATTTCTACTAGTGCATTTAGTGTGATTTTATTATACAACAAGATCTCTTATTTGTCAATAGCTTTTTTAAAAAATAAATATTTTTGCAACAGTATTATGATATCGACTATACATTATATATGGTATTGGATAATCGAAGCCGCACTAAATATCGGCACTGGCGAAACTAAATTAAAATTATTAAAAATTTTTTAAATTTTTTAAAAAAAGTAGTTGACAAAGCGAGGGAGATGTGATATAATTGAAA
>CANDVA010000036.1 GCA_947389015.1 uncultured Clostridia bacterium
TCATTATAATTCTATTACATGGATTGTGTCAAGTTTTATTATACAACATCAAAATTACGATAAGGCGAGGGAGAAATTCGCGATTATTTCCGGGCTTGTCGACCGCGAAAAAATCTTTGACGATAAGAAGTTGGAAGCGCTCTACTACTGCGTTTATGTCGTTTCGGAGCTGAACGATACGCTGACCGACGACATGACCGAGCTGCTGAACGATCTCGGTAAAAAGTTGGATATCGCAATCTCGAAAAACTTATCGGCAGAAAGGGGTGAAAAAAATGAAAATGCGGTTTAAAAATTATCATCACAGAAAAAATTTTACGGAGTTTATCTCTCCGAAAAATTCAACATATTACAGCAGCCGCGGCGAATTTGTCTCCGCGGTTTTTTTTTTATCCGCGGACAAGCTCTTGTGGGAGCGCTCAAAAAGTGCGATCGCGAGGTATTCCGTGAATTTCGGCGCGATCGATCTGAGTGGGATTTCCACCGAGGGTTACGCGCTTTACAAGGCGGCGAGGACTGTGTACGACGGAAAATCCGATGTTTCGCTGAGCGAGCTGTGCGATTGGACGCTTATCGAGGACTCCACCGTGCTGACGATCTTCGCGGGTGTTATGCTGCTTAGAAACAGCGTTGCAAAGCCGAATTGGAGGATTTAATATGATAAGATTTTTTATTAAATGCGGAAATAATTCCGTAAAATTTGACGCGCCCACGGACGAGTTGTTCGATCACTTGGGCAGCATCGGGATAGGCGAAGATATTCCCGTAACGTGCGGCGAGAAAATATATCTCGACTTCTACCCTACCGATGATAACGATGAGATCGCGAAAATCGTCTGTGAAAGATTGCTCCCCGAGGATAAGATTTCCGATGTGAATCAGCTTTGCGAGAAGCTCGACGGAATGTGGAGATTTTCAGCCGAGGAATTTGAGAACGCGCTTTCGGAGAGCGATGTTCGCGGCGCGGTCAATATTGACGCGGCTTACGAGAAGCTGCGCGAGGATTTGACGCAGACAAACGATTTGAGTATGTAAAGGCGTAAGCCTTACCATAAAAAATTATACAGATTGGGGGTGTTATTATGGCGATGAGCAGAGGGCGTATCGAATTCTATAAGGAGCATTATCCTGCGGGAACGCGCATTTGTCTTGATTCGATGGGCGATGATCCGTGTCCTGTTCCCGCGGGAACAAAAGGCACTGTGGTTACGGTCGACGATATCGGCAGCTTGCACGTGGAATTCGACAACGGCAGATCGCTCGGTATCTGTCCCGAGGTGAACGGATTCCACAAAATCTCCGAACAGACCGAGGTTCAGGGTAATGAACCGAAAATGTCGATGTAAATCGAAAAGAAAAATCTTTAAAGGGGTGATTTTATAGCAATTAAATTTTTTGATGCTTTTGCCGGAATCGGTGGTTTTCGGTCGGGACTTGAAAAGGCGGGAGGCTTTGAGTGTGTGGGCTTCTGCGAAATAGACCGCTACGCCGCAGCCGCTTATAAAGCCCTATATAATACGGAAGGAGAGGAGTACCATATTTAAGGATACAAGGCTAAACCCGCATTATAACAGCTTTGCTAAAAAAATGACTGCAACGGTTGAATGCAGTCATTTTCTTAATTAAAGTTATATTTTTTTAATGATGTCAAGGTTAAATATGAAATCTGTTGAAATATAAGTGCGCAGGGTAAGTTATCAAGTTCGTATTCAAATATGGCCTATTTTCAACATCTCATATATTATTTTTAAAGAATTCCTCCAGTTTATCAAAGGGAATCCTGTCTGTTCTGTCATAAAGATCGATATGCTCCGCATCATTCACAACATAAAGTTCTTTTGGTTCGCTTGCCGCAGTATAGACATTTTCGCTGAAGAACTTTGAGTGAGCGCGGTCGCCTACCACGAGCAAGATTGGACGCGGGCTGATCTCATCAATATGATCAAGTATATCGTAATTAATCATAGACAAATTGCTTGTGGTGGAAAATCCGCCTCTCGCGTTGGGATGATGCCCGCGTTTTATCGCGTAGAACCTCAACCACTCGGCGGCAGGCTCCTCAACTCCACTGGGAACGGAATCGAACGGTTCTTCGGGAAAAGACGGATTATATTCTGGATAACCGTTTTCCGCATCCTCCCAACGCTTTAACGACAATGCCTTCTTAGTTTCCGCAATCTGTTTTTTGGTCATGCCAAGACGAACCGCATCGGTCATTACATACATTGAAGCCGTGGCAACTGCCTTAATTCTGGTATCGGACTGCGCTGCCGAGAGAGCAAAGCCGCCCGAACCGCATATTCCGATAACACCGATACGCTCCCGATCAACAAATGTCAGCTTTGTTCCCAGATAATCAACGGCTGCAGAAAAGCTTTCCGTAAACAGTTCAGGTGATGAAATATTTCTCGGTTCGCCGCCCGATTCTCCCATAAACACTTGGTCGAAAGTCAATACTACAAATCCGCGCTGCGCCAACTCATTCGCGTACACGCACGGACCTTGTTCCTTCACACCGCCGTAGGGTGCACCGACTATCAAAGCGGGATATTTTTGTGAAACATCCAATTCCTTTGACGTGTAAAGATCAGCCGCGATAGCGATACCGAAGCGATTGTTGAACCGAACGTGTCTGCGTTCTACATTCTCGCTTAATTTAGCGATATAACCGTATGCCATTTTTGTTCCTCCTATAAAATCAGTTAAAGACTACCTGAGCGTTTCCGCTGCCAATAGCCGCTGCCAGTCCGTCGGGAGCGTCGATTTTTCCTATCGGGGTATAGCTGTATGAGGTCGAAAAGCTCTCATAAAAAATTACAACACAATCGTCGCCGTACAGCATAATATCTCCCGCGTTTATTACCGAGGGTCTGCTTGAATTTCTCGGCAGACTTTCGGGAAGATAATAGTACTTTTCGTTGCCGTTAAGTTCGCTCATATCCAGCGTGAACGGCAGACGCTCCTTAAAGGCTCTTGCAGTTTCGTTATCGTAAAGCGTTGTCGAAAACGCGTGTCCGTTGACCTTGACCGTAATGCTCAAAGTTTTTCCTCCTTGTCGTTCGGCGGTTCCGAGGTCTGGCTGTTATCCGAAGCAGTGCCTGACATTTCCGGCTCGTCAGGCGGCTCCTCCGATATTACGGAAAACGGTTTGCTTTTCGTTTCCGATGAATACGGTTCGGAGACCGATATTTCACTATCGGCCAATATATTCGCTTCCAACGCAGGAGTTGAATTTCCGTTTTCCGCATTTACACAGGAAGATAGCAGAGCCGTTATCGCAGCAAGAATTATCAAAAAGATATTTCGCATAAAACACACTCCTAAAAAAATATTTTTCCTAATATCGCCGCCGCAAATAATATTAAAATAACGCTGAACACCCTATTTATATAAGGCAGTCCGCGTTTTCCCGTCCTGCTCTTAATAAAGCATACCGTACCGGAAAGCGCGCCCCACCAGATATAAGTACCGATAAACACACCCGAGACAAGCAAAATTCCGTTTAACACTCCCGAAATCTCGGCAATGCCGAAATATGTAAACGCGAAAAGAAATGTCAGGATCGTCGCAGGATTTGTTATTCCAACCGCAAACGATGACAGAAACATTTTCGCGTCTTCTGCCAATCTTTGCGGAGCGCTCTCGGCGGGCTTTTTGACAAGTTGGCTTATACCCATTATCAGCACGAAAACACATCCGATAGTGTTGATGATCGTTTGATATTTCAGCAGAAAATCGGAAATGAAGGTCAACCCGAAAACTCCCACGCAGGCATACAGGCAGTCCGCAGCGGACGAGCCAAGCCCCGTAAGCAGTCCCGCGTCGAAACCGCGGTCAAGCGTCCGCTGAACGGTCATCGCGCCGACCGCGCCTATCGGGACGCCGAACATAAGCCCGATCAGGATCCCCTTAAGCAGGTTATCCATACTAAGCGCAGCAGCACTCGCCGCAGATAATGACCTCGCCGCGCGAATTATCGTCGTCACGGATGATCTCGCCGACGTCGGGGGCGTATATATGCCCCGAAAGGGGATTTTTCACGCTTACTATCGGCGTTATGACGCAAGCCTCGACCTCGGATTTTTCAAAGCAAAGATCGGTATCGATCATCTCGCAGTTGATAAGCTTCAGACCCTTGCAGTAGCAAAGCGGCTGAGTGCCGATAATCTTGCAGTTCTCAAAAGTGACATTCTCGCAGTACCACGCAAGGTACTCACCCTTGACGACGCTGTTTTTCACAATAACGTTTTTCGCATGCCAGAATGCGTCCTTAGTGTCGAATACGCAGTTCTCGAACGTGGAATTTTCGATATATTGAAATGAATATTTTCCTTTAAATCGAACATTTTTGAATTGCAGATTGGTCGATCTCATCATAAAATATTCGCTCTCGGCGGTACAGTCGATCATTTCAAGACCGCTCACCGACCAGCCGAATTCGGGAGATATTATATCACAATTCCGCATTACGACATTTCCGCACTCGCGAAGCGCCTTAATGCCATGCAGTCTCGTATCAGCAATCTCAATATCATGCGAATACCATAGTGCCGCTCTGCAAAGCTCAGTCATTTCCGAGCCGGAGATTTTCAGATTTTTATCGTGCCAGAACGGGTAACGCAGATTGAAAAAGCATTTCTCCGCCGTAACGTTTGCGCACTCTTTAAATGCGCTCTCGCCGTCCGCGGGACCGTCGAATCTGCAATCTTTGACAATAATATCCCGCTCTCCGTACAGCGCTCTTTCCTCGTCGAATGTTAAGTTTGTGATCGTTCTCATATCGAATTCTCCTTTGTCATTCTATAAACCAGATAGTCTAAACAGTCTATACGCTTTTGCTCCTTGTGAAGCTTTTCCAACAGTAAACGTCTATGAGATTGTAATAGCTTCAAATCCTTGGAGATGTTTTCCTTTCGGAAATCCTCCATAAATTCAGCGATAAACTCCTGTCCGCAGCCCGCGTCTATCAGGTTTTGCACAATTGCGTTTTCATCATTGGCGTTCATAAAAGCCCTCTCTTTTCACAAAATTTGCCGTTCAATCACCCGGCTGAATAAACACCAGCTTGTTTCCCCAACCCTCAACAACAGGGTTGTTCTCAACGGCGGATTTGAACTTTTCCGTAAAATCGAAGTAACCGACCTTTGTGTATTCGCCGCTGACCTGCGCATCGCCGTAAAACAGCACTATGCGGTTAGGTTCGGAGTAGTATACCTCGCCCGCCTTTTCGGAGGAAATGCTTTCGGCGGCGGAGGGAATATCGTATCTCGACGGTACGTCGTAATACTGCATAACTTCACAATTTTCGTAATCGTTATAATGGTAGATCGGAAGCTGCCAGTCCGCCGTGCCGACATGCCTCGCAATGGCGGCGGCTGTATCGTTGTCGTATAAATGAAGGGTAAATGGGTTATTTCTGTCACCGAAGCTGACCCTTAGCGTTCCCGCCTCGGATTGCCCGCTCGCAGGCTCTGCAGGGCTTGTATCGTTTTCGGGAGCGCTTTCCGTATTTTGGCTTTCGGAGCTGTTATTACTTGAACTTTCCGCACCGCTGCTTATGGTCTCGGAATTTCCGTTTGAACCGTTGATAGCTGGAGTGTGAACATTTGTTGAACTGCTGCCGTTGCCGTCGGTTTTAGCGCACCCTGTTGCCACAAGAGCGGCGGCAAGTATTAAAGGTATTACCTTAAAAAAGTTGTTTTTCATTTCGTGTTCCTTTCTATAGACCTTTTTCCTTGATTACATTATATCACACTTTGCTTTATATAGCAAATACTTATAAGTCATGTCAAAGCATAGCGTTTGGGCATATCATTCGGAGATCAGCACTGTAAGATCGGTGCGGCGTATTTTCTCCGAGGCAAAATAAGCAAATACCACGAACAGAACCGTTACCGCGCCTATCGGCAGCGGTACGCTCCCGACCGACGGAGCGGAGGAAAAATTGCTTATCCCCGCGAGCCTCATCACGGCCGATACAAGCGGATCGGTGAGAACGGCGGCGAGTAACATCCCGACAGCCGAACCGGCAAACGCGGTTATCCCGAACCGCAGCGCAAACGCCGCACGAAGCCGATCTGTGCGAAATCCTATCGCTTTGTAAATTCCGAGATCTTTCTGTTCGGCGGAAATAATTCTGCCGCTTGTCACAGTCGTCACTATCAGAATAAACACCGCTGTCAGTGCGTACATAACAATGATCAACATCCTCATTGCGGAGATGATACCGAACAGCCCCGGCCATGTGTTTTCATGTACGTGAACATCGCCGCCGTATGCCGTTGTCAGAGCCTCAGTTATCGCGGCTTTTTGCGACGGATCGGCAAGAAAATAGTGCTTGCACCATAGCCGAGGGTCGTCGTTTCCGATCTTCAGCCAGCCCGCGCGGCTCATTCCGATATTATCGCCCATATCGTTTGCACAGGAGTAAATTCCCGAAACGGTGTATTCACCGTTGCCCTTTCCGCCGCTCACCGTGACCGTATCGCCGACGGACACTCCGAAATTATCGGCGACAAATTCCGTTAAAACTACCTCGTTTTCGGATATGCAGCTTCTGCCCTCGAGAATATGAAAGCGCTGCGGCTCGTCGATAACGTTTATCGTAAAATCAACTCCGTTTACTGCCGCGCTCGGCATTGCGAGCCAATAGCTGTCGGTTATTTCCGAAAATTCAAGCACAGTTTTTTCCGTTTCCTCGGCGGTAAGGCTGCCGAATATCTGCACGCCCAAATCATGATCGGCGGGATTGAACGCATCCATCATGCCCTTTCCGTCCTTTCCAAGCCAGCCGTCCATTCGCCCGATAAGCGAAGCGAAAAACGAGAGCAGCATTGCCGTTGCGAGCGCTCCGATATACCTCCGCTTTCCCGAAATAAGCTGCCGCAGAGCAAGACGGAAATTCATTCCGAAACCGAACGCGCAAGGTGTTTTTTCGGGAGAGAACCGCACCTTTTCCGTTTCTCCGCGGATCGACGACATAGGAGAAATTTTGATTATTTTCCGCGTCCGCAGTATAACAAACAAACCCGTCAGAATTATAACCGCTGCGAAAAACAACGCCGTCAAACCTACGGGCAGAGCGGTAGGGATTTTAATTCCCGTTGTGGTTATCGTGGCATTTGCCGTAAATGTGCCGATCGGCACGGAAAGAATTATTCCCGCCGCAGAACCGATAACGATCGGGAAAAGATACATTAGAAGCTGAACCGTCCTCAGCCTGCGCGAATCAAATCCGACCGTTTTCAGAATTCCCATATTGACCGTTTCGGAGTTTATCGTACCGTCAATGCTGTGACCAATCACCGCTGCCGCGACTATCAGCAGAACTGCCGCAAACGCTGACATCAAGCCGCAGAACGCGTTCTGTAAAATCACCATAAAGCCCAAAATCGCGTCCTTGCCGTGAACAAATTCCGCATATTGCGCCAAGGCGGTTTTTTCGTTGATAACGCCGTTCAGCTCCGATACGGTAAGCCCGCTTTCGGAGGAAATATGGAGCATAGCTCCATCGCGAGCCAGCGCGTCTATTCCCGCGTTTTTCAGAATTTCAAGCGCTGACGCGCGATCCGCTTCGCCTATCAGAAAGCCTTTCATTCCGATCATCGAGCTGCCCACAAACGGGTCCTCAAAAAAGCCCTTTACGGTGAGCGTAAGATTTCTTCCCGAGCGCGCTATCGGAAATATTATCTCGTCGCCTATCTTCACGTCAAGCATCGTCATCATTGACGGCGATACATAAACTTCACCGCTTGGAATATTGCCCGGCTGCTCACGATATCCCGACAGATCGTCCGCAAAAAATTTATATCTGTTTTCGTTGGGAACGTAGGTTATCAACTGTCCCTCGCTGTCCGATTCGCCGCCGTTCGCCTTGTAATTCGAGAATATAAGCGGCTGTGTCTCAACGCGCTCAACCTCGGGAACGACTTCAATATCCGCCGAAAGCTCCGAAATATCGGGAACTCCCGACACCCAAGCGGTAAGCTCTCCGAAACCCGCTTGCTCCATTTCACTCTGAACATACGCTCCCGAATTCGTCCACACCGAAAGCACCGTTCCCAAAGCTCCCGCAGCTATCAGCATAAGTAAAAAAATCCCGATCAGGCTGCCTTTATGCCGCCGAAGATTTGCCGATAATAACGTAAGTATCTCCATATTACCACCTCAGCACGGAGAGCCATTTGTTGACCTGTTGCTCGCGCTTTTTTTCCTCGCCGTCGGAGTATGGCGGCAAATTCAGCTCGTCAAGAATTTTTCCGTCCTCCATATACAAAACGCGGTTTCCGCATAGTGCCGCGCGGACGTCGTGCGTTACCATTAAAATACTCTGCCCGTTTCGGTTAAGCTCCGACAGCAGCCGCATCACCTCGGCGCTGTTCGACTTGTTGAGCGCGCCCGTAGGCTCGTCAGCAAAGATCAGCCGCGGGGAATTTATCATGGCGCGGGCGATTGCCGCTCTCTGCGCCTCGCCTCCCGATACCTGCGACGGAAGCCTGTCTTTTGCGTTGTCAACATTCATCTGCCGCAATAATTTAAGAGCTTTTTCACGCACCGAATTTACCGAGCGATTTTTTCCGACATACCCTGCGACCGCTACGTTTTCAAATAACGTCAGATTGCTTACCAAATGCGTCTGCTGAAACACAAATCCAAAATGCTCAGAGCGCAGCTTCGCCTGTTTTTTCTCGGAAAGACCGCTTATTTTTTCGCCGTCAAACAGGACTTCGCCGTTCGATATGCTGTCCATTCCGCTTAGCGAGTAGAGCAGCGTGGACTTTCCCGCCCCTGACGCTCCCATTATCACAGTGAAGTCTCCCTCGTAAATGTCCGCGCTTACGGACTTTAAAATTTCAGTATCCACGCCGCCTTGCGAGAATGTCTTGCATACATTTCGGGCGCTTAATATGACATTTTTCATACTGCCCTCCTCGCTTCATATTGAGATGTACCGATAATAAGCCGCTTTTTTCCCGTTGTAATATCGGGCGTGATCTCATTGACGAACTTAACGTAAAATTGAACAAACTCAAGATTTTTCTCGCCCAGAACTTTTTTCATTCGCTCAACTATCTCCTCGCGGATATTGAAACGCGAAGCCTCCGCCGCGACCTGTGCTCGCATTTCAAAAGCGCATTGCCCAAGCTGCACGAACTGATAGTCTATAAGCCCCTCAATACAGAATCCCTCGACTGCCAGCGGGTGCAGAAACTCACGTCTGCCCATGTCGTCCTCGAACCACAAAATATCCTCGCTCCTGCCGAGAAGTCCGACCGCTCTCGTAAACGGACAGTGTTCGTCTGCACTTTGCAGTGTGAGGCTATCGGTCAGACGGTAGCGGATAAGCGGCTGCGCGAAATTATACAGCGACGTGAGATACATACCGTCCTCGTATACCTCGATAACATTCATATCGTCGAACAAAATCATTCCTTGATTGGGATCGCTCTCAACTCCGAGCGCAAGCGATTCGCTCGCGCCGTAGAAGTTGACGACCTCCGTATCAAAAACGGTTTCGAGATAATGCCGCAGATTATTCCCAAGCGGTTCGCCGCAAGTAACCACTCGCGCTATATTCAGCTCCACGTCACCGTTTTCGGCAAGCTCTCCGAGTATTTTCACCGCCGAAGGATAACCGATTATCATATTCGGCTTGAATTCGCGAATTTTCTCCGTCCACTTTGACAGCGGAGTTTTAACGTCAAGATATATCTGCGAGGCGCCCACGCCGTCTATGCCGTCGCCGACTGCCATTGCGCCGCCGTAACGTCCATCCGTTGCAGCGATATAAGCTATCCTTGGTTTATCCGCAAGGAATTTTAGAATCCGCGGCATTGACATCCCCCACAGCGCCGCGCGAATGATCCCGATAAGCATACTGTTCCACGCGTTGTTGTCGTAGACAAAATAACCGGGCTTTCCCGTACTGCCGCTTGAATGTACGACGTGATATTTTCCTTTGAACGCACAACGATCTTTTTCCGCGCTCTCGTCAAACCGCCGTATCTCGTTCTGCGTGATATCCGAAACGGTAATTATCTCGTCAAACCGGGAAAGGAGCGTTTGTTTGTCGATAGTCGGAAATTTCTCAAGCGGAACACTGTCGATATTCATTGCGGTAATGCCCGAAACGTTAAACATTCGCCGATAATACGCGGAATGCTTGTATGCGAATTTCAGCATTTTGCGCAGTTTTTTCTGCTGCAATTTTTTGATTTGTTTGGCTGTTTTTTTAACATTGCTTTTTGCGGCATATAAATCTAATAGTACCTTTAAATAATTCATAGACACCTCACTTTACCGAAAACATATATCCCTTATCATAATTTTCACGGTGATAATAGCGAACCTCACCGCTGCTCTGATTGAATACTATGCTCCATTCGGTGGACTCGAACTCGCTGAAATTTCCCTTGCTGACGCTGCTCAATGCGTCGCGGACACCGTTCATATCCATTGTGCTTTTTTCGTTAAGCGCGTTCATAAGTATATCGTAACGCTCGTGCGACTGCGCCGTGCCGATACCGTGCTTTTCACCCTCGGCAAGGTAAAAATTGGTGACTACAGGCGTTTCAATTACCTGCATTTCGTTATTGATATACTCGACAACTATGCTGTTTCCGTCGTTATCGGCGATGGCGAGGTGAGTCATAAAACCCATCGAAGCGTGCATGTCGTATTGTTCAAGCAACCCGAGAGCTTCATCAACATTCGCGGCCTTGTTCAGCAAAAGTCGTATTGCCGTCGTGGTGGTGATATCCGGCTTGTCTGTATTTTGAGAGATCGTCGCGGAATCCTGTATCATATTCACCGAAACCGCCAGTCCCTTTTCGTTCATACCGTCCAGCGGCGCATACATTGCAATAATTGCTTGAGCGTTAGCGGGGAGTGCGCTCAGTTTCATTCCGCTCATATTTATGAAATCGGTGTTGACCGTAGATATCGAGGAATAGCCGTTTTTCGGTATGGAATGAACTATCAGCACGTTACATTTGTTCCAGTCGAAATTACGCCCAAACAGATAACCTCCGTTCTCGTTTCCGACCGAGATAGTACTGCACCCGAACGGTATATTTCCGAATGAAAAATTGTTCGCGTCCGACAGAACGCCCGATAAATACTTGACCACGTCCTCGTCCGAGGAAGCGCCGCCGTTCGCGAGAAATTCCTCAAAGCCGTAATCGCCCTCGTATTTCACGGCGGATAGACCGCTTTCGAGCTGCATTATTTCCGTCGTAAGCGTAAGCGGAGGAATTGCTTCGTTTGATTTTATGTCCGTACCTTCACTCGGATTTTCGCCGACCGTACTTTCTTGTGACGGCGTACTTTGTTCACTTGATAATGAAGTGTCCGTACAGCCCGTTGTCAGAAATATAAGCATTATCAAAATAATCATATGTTTTTTCATTTTCTGCCTCCCCGTTGCAGTTGGTTTATATTTTTATTATAGCAAACGCTCTAAAAAATAGCAAATGCTTATATCAAATACTAAAATATGCTTGACAGCTATAGTTTGTTGTGGTATAATAAACGCAAGGCGTTTATTATACCTTGATGTCCACGCATATACGCAAATCTTCGATTTGCTCCATGCGTTAATGGACAATTATACCATAACCCCTTCGGGCTTATGGTATAATAAACGCTTGTGTTTATTATACGTTTATGTCCATGCGCATACACTCGCTTCGCTCATTCCGCGCAATAATGGACAATTATGCCATAATCCCTTGGCTTATGGCATAATTGAAAATAGGATGATATGGATATGGAATTGAGAGTATTGCAGTATTTTCTTGCAGTAACGCGCGAACAAAGCATTTCGGGCGCTGCAGAGTCGCTGTATCTTTCGCAGCCTACGCTTTCACGCCAGCTAAAGGAACTTGAAGAAGAACTTGGCAAGCAGCTTTTTATACGCGGCAGCAGACGTGTTACCCTCACCGAAGAAGGAATGATCCTGCGCAAACGTGCCGAAGAAATAATGGAGCTTGTGAAAAAAGCTGAGGACGAGATATCCCAATCCGACGAACTTATAGCGGGAGATATTACGGTCGGCACAGGCGAGACGGACGGAGTGCGATTTTTGGCAAGAGCCGCGCAAAATCTTCAAAAGGACTATCCGCTTATTCATCTCCATATAGTAAGCGGCGACAAAGCGACTGTTATTGAAGAACTTGACAGAGGTCTTATTGATTTCGGGATAATATTCGGTGATGTTGATACCTTAAAATATGAGCATATTCAACTGCCGTATAAGGACGCTTGGGGTGTGATGATGCGCCGTGATTCCCCGCTCGCCGAAAAAAAGGAGATAACCGCAGCAGACCTTATGGACAAGCCGCTTATCATCTCGCGTCAGGCGTTTCAGAACGCCGACTTTCGAAAATTTTTTCCATGCGGTCAGGAAAATCTGAATATTGTAGCGACCTATAATCTGTTGTTCAACGGCTCGGTAATGGTGGACGAAGGAGTGGGTTATGCGATATGCTTTGATAAAATAATCAATGTGTCGGGAGACAGCGAGCTTTGTTTTCGTCCCTTATCTCCGAGAATGGAGGCGGGTATGAGCATCGTGTGGAAAAAATATCAGGTTCATTCAAAGGTCACGGAACGTTTTTTGAATAAGCTTCGGGAGTGCGTATAAAAAGCGCGGCAATACTCTGGCATTGCCGCGCTTTAATTATTCGTTTATTTTTTATGGCTTGCAATACATCGTCATATATTACGGTAAAGTGAAATGGCATTTAATTAAGTTCTTCAATAATATTCCTCAATTCTTTTGCCGTAACTAACCCTTGCAGATACAAGCGCTTTATTTCATTCGCCTTATCAAGCCAAGCCTTATACTCGTTGAACGTCAGCCGCATAACACTGCTGTTTCCATTGGCATTTTCATAACGCTCCACCCGTTTATAGTTTCTGTTTTTTGCTTTCTCATACTCCTCAAAAAGAGGATCGTTTCGCTGTTTGAGTTTCCGCGCCAGCTTCGGCGCGATCTGCTTACAAGTCTTACCGTCAACGAGGACTCTGTCGCAGTAAATCTCGGCACGATTGGATTTCGGAACAAACAGCTTGCCGCAGCACGGACACTCCAACACGCGCCTTTGCTGTTCGGCAAACTTCAGGAAAAGGAACACAAAGTAATCGGTATAATTGTCGAAGAAGAAAACCTGCGACAGCTTCGGCTCATTGGTAAACAAATCGTAGTTTATAATTTCACAGGGATAATCTCTGCGGAAGAAGTAACCCTCGGGCAGTATATTTGTCCGAAGCCACTCCTCGTGCGTATCAAACTCACTTCGGGATTTCAGGTACTTGTACAGAATATATCGTGTATCAAGCGGTTCACGCAATGCTTCGACTATGGCGTTCATCATCGTCATCAGACACATTGCCGTACCGTCGTCCTCAAAATCAAGCAGTTTGTGTATCGTCGCCCGCAGCAAAACTCCTGTTGTCAAATCATTCTCCCTCACTCCGTCAGCCAGTTCAAGAGCCGTATCGGACACAGCGGTAAACTGCTCCTCCGAATACGCTCCAATATCGTCAAGCGGTTCTGTTTCTTCAATTATATGTTCAAGCACGATTTCATAATTCGACATATCATATTCCAATTCGCCGATCAACTCGTCCGAAACCTTGATCCTATCGGTTTGGATTTTCGTGCCGTTCCCAACGATAACCCGAACCGCGTCATCGCCGTCAACAGATAAGTATATCCCGTTTTTATCGGTCATTCTATTCGCCTCCCCATCTACATTTTAACATTATCGAAAAGAAAAATCAATATGAAATTTTGTATGGAATGGATTTTTGTGTTTTTTGCGGAAATCCATTCCATATTTACTTTTTGGGAGCGGATATGTTAAGATGAATATCATCATTTGAAACCGAAACCTGCTAATAAAAGTCAATACCTATAATGAAAAAATAAGCAGGAAAAATATGGAGGAAACGAGGATGAAAAACAGGCACAATAAAACAGACACGGAACAAAATCGCAAAAGCGACGCTTCGCGTCAGAGTTTATCGCATTGAGGCGCATATCGATTTTGGGCAAAGAAAAAACTGCTCCCAAGCTGATATAAGTTGGCTTTAAGCCGTATCAGCAAATGCGGGCGGCAGTTCTTTCAAATCGGTGCTGCGCATCTGCCAAGCCGCTCGGGTCGCACTCCTGCGTAGCCCTATCCTGCTTGCAGACAACATTAGTATTACCGGTTTGGAGAACGGTTAATCATTTTGCCCCCGATATTTCAATGCACTCTTTGACTCGAGCGTAGTAAATGCGAAGAAATTTATTCGCTCCGGCGATCATATAGACCTTGTATGGCTTACCCTCGTCATGTTTGCGGTCAAGGAACCGAAAAGTAGGTTCATCAGTGTGTTTTAATTGCAAGACACAGCACATCACTTGAAACAACGCTCTTCTTAGGTGGGGCGAGCCTTGTTTGGAAATGCGCCGTGAATGTTGATTGTAGCTTCCGGACTGATTTTCAGGCGGTTCGATCCCTGCAAAACGTGCAAGTGATGAGCGTTTCGGAAAGCTGCGAATATCACCGATTTCGGCAATCAGCTGAGGCGCAAGGGTTTTACCAACACCGTGCATAGCGATAACCGTTTCATACTCAGGCAGCTCAGATGCAAGCTTTTCCATCTCGGTCTTGATAACCGAAACCGTTTCACAAAGCTTGTTGAGCTGAGAAACCGTGCTGATAATGAGCGATTTGGTATAATCGTTTTTCGGCAAAGTGCTGAAATGACCTGCGGATGCAGCATAAATATCTTCAGCTTTCTGAACGGAAAAGTGATAACCTTTTTTGCAGCACCATTTTTTATATTTATCTGTGAAAGTCTTTTCGGAAAGTGAAGCAACGCACTCGCAATGCCAAAAATCTGCGACAAAATCGATCCACTTTTCGTGACCGTCAGATTGTCTTGCAGGGCTTGAAAACAGCTCGTTTGCACCGGGAAAGGCTTGGTCGAGAAGCGAGATAAGGTTGTTTTTCAGCATAGTTTTGATTTTGGTGTATTCGCTAAGCTGACGGTTGTAAATTTTAAGGATCTTGCGAAACTCGTCTTCCGGCGTGTACGGTGATAGCTTGACCCATTTGTCAAGACAATAGGACGCTATTTTCAATGAGTCGACCTTGTCTGTTTTATCACGGCGGATTGTATCGCTGCTGTAATTGTAAATTAACTTTGCATTGACCACGCTCACAAAAATCCCGGCATTGCAAAGACATTCCGCAATCGGCACAGAATACTTGCCGGTATGCTCCAATACAACACGGGATTCACCTTCGAGAGATAGAATGAAATCAGCCAGATCATTCAAATCCTTTGAAGTGTGCGCAACATCAAAAGGCTTCTTTACAACTTCGCCAAAGGGGCGGATAACCGCAACTGTGCTTTTGCCTTTTGAAACATCAATTCCGATAGCGTTCATAAAAAACTCCTTTGAGAATGGATTTGTAATCGGTGACCATCGTTTGCTTATTGCCTATTCTATTTGCTGAGGTACACGGACGCACTCGGAAACGAGCGGAACTACCTGCTCTAATCGAACGCTGCAACAAGAGGATGGCTGACTGTTTCAGTGACGGACGCAAAAGTCCAAAAGGAGAATCGTCAGACCTATTACCCTCTTATTGTAGCCTAAACAACAAGCTCGGATACATTGCGATTGGCTACCGCATGGTCTCCGTAATTTTATTGTAGCAAAGGAGAAATATTATTGACAAAATTAAACACGATCAACTGCGAGGAACTCATGATCGAACCGTTGAAGCCGATTGAATTTGTGGTGGACAACCTCATCACGCAAGGGCTGTTCATTCTGGCGGGAGCACCGAAAATCGGAAAGTTGTGGTTAGCACTGGACATTTGCCTAAGCGTAGCAAAAGGAGAACCGGTGCTAAACGCTTCGACCACTCAAGGCACGGCACTGTATCTTTGCTTGGAGGACAGCAGGTGCTGAACGAACTCAACGCAATGTCACTAAAATCCCATTGTAAAGCCATTTGCCGTTAGTCAACAATCCCGACGAATTTGTAATAAACATCGAGCTTCTGAACATATTCGCCGTCTATTTCCTCCGGCTCGTGTACCTCAATTCGCTCGATCAAGGTGTTCAAAAGCGCTTGCGTGAGTTCGTCAATATCTGCATAACGCTTTATCAGCTCCACGAAATTCACGGCGTTCTCGCTGTTTTCACGGTTCGCGCTTATCGTTGTTTCATACTCGCCGACAGCTGTTTCAAGTGCGCTCTGTTCCTTTTCGTAAGCGGCAACGAGCGTGTTATAATTGCGGTCGGAAATTTCGCCCTTTGTGTGTTCCTCGTAGGTTTTTACAAACATTTCATCGAGTTCCGCAAGTCTTTTTCGAGCCTTTTTTATTTCGCGCTCCGCTTGACGAACATTGTCCTTTTCGGCTTTGCCGAGCCTTGCCGCGATTGATGAAATCATCTTCTCATCGTTTTTAACAGCCTGTTCCGCAAGTCGCCGTATATCCGCTAAAACGGCATTGTAAAGGTCGATCGCGGCTATGCGGTGCTTGCTGCAGTTCTTTGCGTCCTCGCGGTGAATACGACAATAATAATCATAATTCTCTCGCGCGTCGGACTTTTGCGTTCTCCCCGAACGGTACGGAATAAGCGCATAGCCGCAGTCCGCGCATTTTACCAAGCCGCTGAAGATGTTGTCATATTTGAGGTTATCGCCCTTGTCACATTTCTTGCGGCTCGTTATCATTCGCTGAATTAACTCCCAGCGTTCGGGAGCAATTATCGGCTCGTGCATACCCTCAACAATAAATGTTTCCGCTGTCGCAACTCCCTTGCGTTTTTTGCATTTGAGGGAGATCGTTGGTTTTTTCTGCCCGACGACCGCGCCTTTGTATGTCGCGTTTCGGAGAATATTCCGCACCATAGCGGTCGACCATTCAAACTCCTTTCCGTCGTTCGCGTACTTTTCAAAATTCGCGTGAGTTTCGGCGGCGACCGCGCCCGGACGGAGTATTTTCTCGGCGGATAATCTTTTGGCGATCTGTTCAATTCCAAATCCGTTTTCCGCCATATCGTAAATGCGGCGAACGGTCGGCGCATAATGCTCGTCAATGACGAGGTGACTTTTATCGGTTGGGTCTTTTTGGTAGCCGTATGGCGCTTTGCCGCCCGTAAATTTGCCCTGTTTTTGCCTTGTCAGCACCGAGGACTTGATTTTCTTACTTATATCCTGTGCGTACATATCGTTCAGCAAGTTCTTGAAAGGCGTGATGTCCATTGTGGAGCCTTTCGACGTGTCCACACCGTCCGTCACGGCTATGTAGCGGCAATTATGTTCGGGAAAATAAATTTCCGTAAAGCTGCCTGTTTCGAGATAATTTCTTCCGAGCCGCGATAAATCTTTGGTGATAACGCAGTTGATTTTTCCGTTCTCGATATCCGAGAGCATACGCTGAAAATCGGGGCGGTTTGAGTTTGTGCCGCTCCACCCGTCGTCACAATAAATTTGGTACGGCACAAAGCCGTTATCACGGGCATAGCGCGTGAGCATTTCCTTTTGCGTCTGAATGGACGAGCTTTCGCAGTCCGTGCCGTCATCTCGCGAGAGCCGCAGATACAGCGCCGTATTATAAGTTGTTGGTTGTCCCATAATAACCTCCTTAATCGCGGACAACCTATGTATTCGACTATCATCATTATACAACTTTTGTCCGCGAATTTCAAGTAGTTTTTAAGAATTTTTACGCTGTATCTTGCTTTGTTTTCTTGTGTTCATTGTCCTTCATTTTCTTTTCAGCCTGTGCCGTAAAAATCCTCTTGAATATCTCCGTCTGTTTCGATGTTCCGCTGAAATGCGGTATTACAATAATTTTCGGCTTAAAGGCTTTCATTTGAAATCCCCCTTCCCTTAGTGTCTGCCGAATTTCTTCGGCTTGCGGTTGACGGTTTGCGTGTTGTTCTGTTCAGCCTTGCGTTCCTCCGCGCGTTTAACAGCTTCTTTATGTTCTTTTTCGGCGCGGATAAGGTTGTCTATATAATTGCCCTCCACAATTTCCTCGTATGTTCGGATAACGCTTGAAATACGCGCGTGCTGAATTTGTAAATCATCACGCTCATCACCATTACAATTATCAATGCGCTCTTGCAGCTTTTCGGCGGCTTTGTAAAGCTGTTCGCGGGAGTTAATGTTCAACTCAGACAGCACGTTCAAGCAGCATACCAATTTCCAAATTTGGCGGTCGTTCATAAAATCATACGGCTGCTGCTCGCTCCACTTTGTAGGTGTGATCTCAAATCTTCTCACAAGAGTGGTGATAGTGATGATTGAATTATAGAAAGGCTTCTGTATTGTATTCGCGCGGCTTTCAGCTTGCTCAAACTCGCTCGGAATTTCGTTTCTGCGCTCGATACGCTGTTTCAATTCAAATTCCGAATAGTCCGCGCCTAACGATTTTAGACGCATAAATCTTTGCGAATACGGCGGCTTTATCGCTGTATATTTCTGCCGCTTAACCGCATAACCCATCTGTTCCAATAATTCAAGCATATTATCAAAGCTAACCGCCGTATAAACAATTCTGTCAAGCGTGAATTTCAATTTATCGCGTATCGTCATATTGCCGTTTGGTCTGTATCCCGCGACGACTTTTTGGACGGACGCGCTGTAACACTCTTGAACATAGAGCGCATGTTCTTCCTCAACGAATGGTATTTTCTGATGTTCAAGAACTGAAATTACAAACTGCCGCTTTTCATCGTTGTGATTTTGTCAATATCACTTGACACAATTTACGCAAAGAATTTTAGCAAGT
>CANDVA010000037.1 GCA_947389015.1 uncultured Clostridia bacterium
TCACTGTCGGAGTCGCTGTCGCTATCAGAATCACTATCGGAATCGCTGTCGCTATCCGAGTCACTGTCGGAGTCGCTGTCGCTATCAGAATCACTATCGGAATCGCTGTCGCTATCCGAGTCACTGTCGGAGTCGCTGTCGCTATCAGAATCACTATCGGAATCGCTATCGCTGTCCGAATCACTATCGGAGTCGCTATCGCTGTCCGAGTCGCTGTCGCTGTCCGAATCACTATCGGAATCGCTGTCGCTGCCCGAGTCACTATCGGAGTCGCTGTCGCTGTCCGAGTCACTATCGGTATCGGTGTCGGTATCCGTGTCCGCATCTCCTTCATCGGAATCACTGTCGGTATCCGTGTCACCCTCGGTATCATCACCATCGCCATCTATAACGGGCGGTATCACGGAGCCCTTATCGTCATCGCTATCAGTGTCACCGTCGTCACCGGTGTCGGAATCGGTATCGTCCTCTATACCGGGTTCATCGGGCTCATGATCATCGGGGTCAATCGTAGGATCGGGATCATCGTTACCACCGGGTTCTCTGCCAGCTCCGCCAATGTCATCATCGTCATCGGCATCACTGTCGGTATCCGTATCGGTATCCGTATCCGAATCGCCTTCGTCGGCATCGCTGTCGGTATCGGTATCACCCTCGGTTTCGTCGCCGTTATCGGGCGTCTCGGGATTTTCCTCAACGTCCTTCTCGCCGTCCTCATCCTTCTCCTCAACATCGTCGGAGTCGCTGTCGGCATTGGTGATCTGATGTATCTCAGAACCCATAGTTACCGTATTGGCAACAACAGAGCCGCTGAGTACGCCGCCATTGGTAAAATTAGCATACGGAGCAATAAAATTGCCCGCGTTCATATTAGTAGTGATATCGCCGGTATAGGTGCCGAAGTTAAAAGTAACGTTCGCGCCGGAACGCAGCCAATCCTCGTGCGTAACATTGCCGAAATCAACAGACTTGGTATTCTCGTCCGTAACAACGTTAATGATAACTTTCACACCGTTATTATTCGCGAGCAGGCTGTTAAGATTTTCGGTATCGGCGGTCAGGTCGTCAGCGTTAATGTTTACGACCATAGTCTGACCGGGCTTTACGTCACCGCAGGAAATAGCAAGCACAGCGTCGCTGAGCGCTGAACCTTCCTCGTCCTTGGAGAAGTTCTTATCGTTGATAAGCTCCTGTCCCTTTGAGGCAATGTTATCGAGAACATTGGTGATATTGGAATATGTATCAGCCTCGGTAGCTTTGCGAAGCTTTACCTTATCGGTCTTGCCGCCGCACTCGATCCTGTACTCGACGCCGCCGACCTTAAAGCACAGACCGTGCCCGTTGTCGTAGGTATCGGGAGTAAAATCGAAGCCGAGAACCAACTCATATTCGGTATCGCCGTAGATATCAAGTTTGATAGTAGTGGTATCGGGAACGTTGCCCAGATAGCAGGTATAAACTCCGTTGCCGTTTGTCCCTTTCTGCGCAACATTGCTGTTAAACACGTCGAGAACATTGATCCTATCGGTAGCTACGTTACCCTCCACATGGAAAGTATTGAGCGTTTTGCCGTAAACGGCGTAATCGCGGACGTCATGCAGCTCCTTGGCGAAGTCATGCGCGGCGTGCGCGCGGTCTGTCGCGACGAAAACGTTCGAACCTACTTTTTGGTATGCCGGATTTGTACCGATATCCTTTTGTGTGCTATCGGTTGTCTGATTGTCAAGATCATCATTGGGAACAGTCGTAGCCGAAGCCGCAAGCGACGCGGCACGAGAGCTCAAAACGGTGACTGCGAAAGCAAACATAAAGGCAGCCTTGCCCTTATTCGGCTTTCTTTTCTTTCTTCCGTCATTCTCTGCCATAATAGTCACCCCCGTATATCGAGTTGGGATATGCATCAACGCAGAGATATAGATACACTACCCCATATTCTACCCTATATTATAACATACCTTTTATTGAATGTCAAGCATTTCGTAAAAAAATTTGATAAAATTTTGTAGAAAACGCAGAAAATTTTCAACCGTTTTCAACCGATACGCTTTTGCATTATTTCGGGATTATACGCAAAATTAACCGCCGTTTCCGCAGTGATCGTCCCCTCCTTGAACATCTTCAATATGCAGTTGTCCATGGTCTGCATTCCGGGAGCGGACTGTAGAATAGTGTCGATCTGATGAGTCTTTTCGTCACGTATAAGCGTGCGTATCGCGCTGTTCATCGTCATTATCTCGAACGCGGGAACGAGCCGCCCGTCCACCGTTGGGAGGAGCTGCTGCGATACCACCGCGCTCAGAACCATTGAAAGCTGTATGCGTATCTGGTGCTGCTGATTTATCGGGAAAACGTCGATAATGCGGTCGATAGTGTTCGCCGCGCCGAGCGTGTGGAGCGTTGACAGCACGAGCTGCCCCGTCTCCGCCGCGGTCATCGCGATGCTTATCGTCTCGTAGTCGCGCATCTCTCCAAGCAGGATAACGTCGGGCGACTGCCGCAGCGCGGCGCGGAGCGCGTCAATGTAGCTCTCGGTGTCGATATTGATCTCGCGCTGACTGATAATGCACTTTCCGTGCTTATGGAGAAACTCTATGGGATCCTCTATTGTAATTATATGCCCCGAGCGCTCGTTGTTGATCTTGTCGATAATGCATGAAAGCGTGGTAGATTTGCCTATTCCCGCGGGACCTGTAACGAGCACGATCCCGCTCTTCCCCTTTGACAGCTTCATGACCGCCTCGGGAATTCCCAGCGTCTCCGCGTCGGGCAGCACGAACGGCACGTATCGGAGCACCGCCGCGAACGAGCCGCGCTGCTTGTAAATATTCGCGCGGAAACGTCCCATTCCCTTTACCGAAACGGAAAAGTCCATTTCCTTGTCAGGCATTTCGTCCTCGGCAAAATTGAAATCCGCCATCTTGTAAATGTCGTTCACCAATCGCCTCGTCTCCGCGGGCGTCATTGGCGTGTCGTCGATCCTGAACACTTTTCCCTTAGCCTTATAGCTCACCGCCGCGCCCGAGATTATGAAAATATCCGAAGCGGAGTTGTCCACCGCCGTTTTCAGAATTTCCTGTAATTCCATTATTTTCCTCCTAAAAGCTGCCGTCCCATACTCCGAGATGACTTTCCGAGCTGTCCTCGGATACCGCTCCTGTCTGCCAACGTATTATTTCACAATCTCCGCCGCTCGTAAAGTTCACCGTCACGAAAAGCTCCTGCCTGTCGTTTATCTTTTCCGTCCAGACCGCCGAAAAGCCGTCCGCGATACGGTTGAGCGCAACGCCCGCGAGCTGTTCGGAAACGGCATCCTCAAACTCGTCCTCGAAAAATCCCGTCTCCATGACGATCTTCGCGATCCCGTCAAGCTGTGCAAGCTTTGACTTTGCGGCGCTGTCGGCGGCGTAGTATTGCTTGAGATAGTCGCCGCTGCGCTTGTTGAAGCCGTCGCTTGAGCTCGCCGCGCTGAAGCTGAACACCGCGAAAATCGTCAGGCAAATGACCGCGAAGATTATCATTACCGAAACGTAGCCGACGCCAAGCCCCGAGGTGTTCAGCCTGTCCTTTTTATTCATCGGGCTCACCCCCGTTTCTGATATACGCCGAGCAGTCGAGAGAGTATATCTCCTCACCGTTCGCGGTAAATGTCAAGGTGAGGCTTGAAATTTCGCCCGCGCCCGTAAATTCACGGCTCTCACGCGCCGTCAGATACATACTGCCGTTTTCAATGGACAGCGTGACCTCGCCGCCGTCTGCCGCGGGCTCACCGACAACAAGACCGCCGCCGAAAGCGAGCTCCGCCGCCCTGCTGAAATTTCCGCTATCGGAATACGCCTCCGCTATAGACTGCGCGAGAATTATCACTCTCTCAAGACGCGCGCTCTGCTGCGACTTCATATCCGCCGTGGCGAACACCTTTATGATGACCGCTCCCGAAATGCTGAAAAACAGCAGCGCGATTATTATCTCGGCAAAAAACAGATTTATCGGACGTCTTTTGCCGCCGCCAAATGCTTTCAGTGCGCTCACCCTTTCCGTATCAATGTCGAATTTTCGCCGCCGTCATATGTGACGGTTATTTTGTATAGTTCTCCCAAGTCGGAGACCGTCATTCCTTTCAGCTCGAATATCCTGTCGCCGCCCGAAAGCCCGATATCCGTCTCGGACGTGACCGTCTTTTCGTACAACCCGTCGTCGCCGAAGTAGATAACGTCGAATATGCCGTCCGAGCGCAGTACGATACCGCTCCCCTGCCCGACTATCTCCGCGCTGCCGCAGCCTTTGAGCTTGTTGGAAATATACCGCAGCGACGCGGACGACCCGAAGGTCTTGTCGAAGTTCGAGCTTATGCGACTGTACGTTCCCGCCGCGACGGCTATTATCATCAGCAGACACGCAGCAAACATCAAAAACAGCAGCATGCTGCCAACCGTGCTCACCGTGTCGCTTAGCGTTTTGTTCTGATATTTTTTCATTCCGCCGCCCGCCTTTCCAGAACGCTGACAGTCGGACGGATATTGTCCGCAAAGCGGTCGTAATAAACTATGTACTTATCCATGTCGTATATCAGCCCGTAGTTTTCGGCTAGGTAGTCCACGCTCTCGGGATACGCGCCCTCAATAGCGTAGCACATGGTGACACCGTTTTCGATAGTTGTCTTAACCGCCGCGAGCTCGCGCTGCTTAGTCGAGCTGTCCGCGCCGTTCACGGCTATGAGAAACCACGCCAGCATAGCGGAAAACAGCAGTATCGGGATAAGGTACGTCAACGCTCTGCGAATATATGGTCGTTTCATAATCTGCCCTCCGTCAACCGAGCACGGACATAATGTTCATAAGCGGTATCATTACCGTCATAAGTATAGCGCCTATGACCGTAGTCAGCACGATAACTATCGCGGGCTCGATAAACGCCACAATTCCCGTCGCCGCGTCCATTGCAGCGTCGCCGCAGCGCTCCGCGAGCTTTTTCCACGCTTTGTCGAACGAGCCCGAATTATACGCTATCTTGAGCGAACGCGCGTGCATCGCGGGGAAAATGCCCGCCGCCGAGATAACGTCCGCGAAATACTCGCCCGCCAGTACCTTTTCGCGGCAGCCGAGGAGCTTTTGCGACAGCGTTTTATCGTCGATAAGCATTGCCGCATTTTCCAGAGCCTCGTCGGGAGCGATACCCGAGGTCACCATCATGCTGATAGCGTCGGATATCTTCGCCAGCGCAAACTTCCGCGACATTCTCCTTGTCGGCGGAAATACAGCGACAAAATTCGCCAACGCGCTTTTTACCGATGGAATTCTCGACAGCAGCGCCACCGCGACCGATATCACGATGATCGCGAGCAGCACGATAAGCAGCGCCGTACCCACCCCATAGGCAAGGTCGACCGTATTCTTCACGGTCTCCGAGACCGCACTGTCGAACTGCGAGAATATCTCGCCGAACATCGGGATTACTACCACTATCAGCACCACGATAACCGCAGTCATCATAACGAGCAGCATAAGCGGGTGGAGCACCGCCGAGCGCACCGTGCGGTTGAGCTCCGCGCGGTCCTCGTAGTATTCGGCAAGCCCGACCAGAACGCTCTCGAGCCGACCCGTCATTTCGCCTATCTTCACCATTTTCACGGCGTAATCGGGGAACACACCGCTGCTTTTCATAGCCTGCGCCAAGGTCTCATTGTTGTTCAGATCGTCCAGCAGCGAATCGCAGACTGCCCTTATCCTTTTGTCGTCTAAGTCCTCGCAGAGTATATCCAACCCGTCGCTGAGCTGCATACCCGCATTGAGCATAAGCGCGAGCTGCTCGCAGAAATACGAGGTCTCGTCGGGGTTCAGTTTATGTATCATAAGCATCTTCACTTTCTCTTCTTTTAATAATAGTACCTCACGGCATAGTTCGCGCCGTTTGAGATGTACTCCGCTATTTGCGCCTTGTTAGGCGAGCTGGAATAGAACGTCGCGTCCACGATATTGTAACCCGCGTTTTTCAGCATAAGCTCGGGGGTTATCCAGCCCGTTTCCTCGGTGTACACCTCGTTCCACGCGTGGTAGATATCGGGCGAAGCGTTGCCGATAACGAGCCTTGTCGGTATTGATTGCGATCGCAGCATTGCCGCCATAAGCGAGGCGTAGTCAAAGCATATGCCCGTCCGCCTTGAAAGCGTGCTGTCGGGATACGGCACATAGCCCGTCGTGACCGTCGCCGCGAGATCGTAGTCGTAGGAGATATTGTCGGCGACCCACGTGAATACCGCGGCTATCTTGTCTATCGCAGAGGTTTTGCCCGCGCACAGCTCCGCGGCTCTGTACACCGCGTCCGAACTCTGACCGTAATTAACGTACCTGTTCGGGCAGAGGAACGGCGACAGCTCGCTGTTCAGCGATACGTCGAAGAGCGCCTGCGCCACCTGCGCGTATCTTCCCGTACTCGGTATCTGCTCGAACAGCGTCACCGTATACGAGCCGCTGCCAAACGAGAGCGGATAATATTCCGTTGCGCCGTTAGGGTCGACGTCGTGATTATACTCGCCGCCGTTAGCGGAGATACGGAGCTTGACCTTTGCGCTGCTCCCCGTATATCGTGCGGAAACGTACCCCTGCGCAGCGTTTGAATAATCGACCGCGCCCGACTGACCCATTGCCGTCTGAGTTCCCGGAGACGTCGGAGTAACAACGTCGGGAATTATAACGGGAGGCGGGTCGGGTTCGACAACGCTCGACGAGGACGAGCTTGATACGGGCGGCTCCGAGGAGCTTGACGTACTCAAGGGCTCGCTTGACGAACTGCTCTCCTCCGAGGTCTCGGAAGTCTCCGACACCTCGGAAGTGTCCGCCGACGTGCTGCTTTCCTCACTGTTCACACTTTCGGAGCTGTCGGTATCGCTCGAATTATCCGAAGTGACCGGCGGCTCGGAGATATCGGGAACATGAGTATTGTCCGTTGTACCCGATGAGGTATGCGATATTTGCGAACTTTCCGATATCTCCGAGATATCGGAAATATCGGGCGGAGAAGTCTCGGTCGTCACCGAGGACGGCGGTTCTCCACTGCTGCTCACCTGCGGCTGACAGCCGCCTAGCGTTATCAACAGCGGCAGCAGCACGGCAAGCAGCTTCAATTTATCCGGAGCTTTTCCGGATCGTTTGAAATACATATTCGATTATCCTTTCCGGAAAAGCGTCGGCTACTCCTTATCGCGGTTGAGTTTAAGCGTTCTCAGCAGCAGATAGGTGTCGTCAACGGTACTGAATATCTTTTTGTCCGTGCCCTTCAGTATCTCCGAGATATACTCGGCAGTCTGACGGTAGAACTCATCTTCATAATGAACTATATGCGCTCCTCCGAGCGGAAATCTGTCCGAGGAGTAGAAATGCTTGGAAATGTCGATGACATAACAGCCGGTCACTCCGGCGAAACGCTCCTCGCACAGCGAAATGAACTTTTTCTTGATCTCTATCATTCCGTCGTCCTTAAGGTCGTCGAAATGATAGTCGGTGGTGATATACCTGCTCTTGGGCTCGGTCTTTATCAGAATGATGTTTTCGCCGTACATCTCGGAGATGTCGTTGGCGAACCGCGTTATATTTTCAAAGCAGTACTTCATATCCCGCTTGTTGAACAGATAACAGTCCGAGCACTCGTTCTTGATACCCTTGTAGAAGTCCGTACGGCAGATGAAGTCGTCGGTCTCGAACAGCCCGCCATTATACTCTGCCATAGTGCAGATGAGGTCGTAAAAGTCGACCATTATCCAGCGCGAATCGGACTCTTCCAGTACGTCAAAGCCGTTTCTGCCGAACGCGTCCTGCATCGTTCTCTTGCGCCATAGGTTGCCGCAAAACGCCTCCGCGCCCTCGGGGAACTCGATATCTATCGGCTCCTCATACGCGAGTATCTGCGCCTGCTTGAAGATATACTTTCCTACGAACGCGTCCTTACAGCGGTTTATCGACTCGCGCGAGACACAGCTACCCCAGATGTCGATAGTCATATCGTTCAGCGTGGAGATGTAGCGCTTGAGCTGAGCCTTTCCGCGCAGCAAAAACACTATCTCGGCACTGCTTTGGTTTACCGCCGCGCCTATTTCTGTCGACAGTAGTCTCACCATTTTCTTTAAAATATTATAATGCCCGTTGAACGCTGGAGCGAAGAAGTCATAGGGCTTATCGATATTCCCTTTGTCGAGCGCGTTGATTATCTCCGCGGCGCGTATTACCTCCTCCGCGCCCGAATCGCCCGTGAAGAAGTCCTTGAGCGAGGTCAATTCCGTCTTTCCGGACCTTTTCAGCCTGATAAGACGTTCGCTGTTTCTCGCGGCGAACTCCTTGGAGGTCTGCGCAATTATGATATCCGCGGCACTGGTCATATCGAGAAACCAGCTCTGATACGCCCTCGCGGTCATATTGTCGTAATATTTCATCACGCGCCCGAACCATATCTGCGTATCAGGCTCGCTGATATAGCTCCTGCCCTTTTTCGAGGCTATCTCCTTTGCCGCCCCGAAAGCGTCGATATAGTAATCGTTTTCAAATGTTACGTCCTTGGTCGTCAGCGTAAGGTATTTATCGGAAAGGTCGATAACGCACGGATTGACGATACTTATAAAATAATCCTCCATGGCGCGTATCAAATTATTCTGACGCTCAGGAGGCGCGGATATCCTGAGCTCCGTGTCCTTTGCCTTTTTACCGTTGATATTGAAGCGGAACAGCATTATTCTGTCGTGCGGCACAGCCTTCATCAGCTTTTCGGCAAAGCGCTTTACAAGAGGTTTCCAGATACTCTCGCCGAACGGCGGGCGAACGCGGACAAGCTCGTCCTTGTGCTCCGCGAAGAAGTCCGAGTTCCTGAAACGTCTGATATTCGTAAAGTAGCGCGGATTGTCGGCAAGCGCGTCTCCGAGTCTGTGTATCGAAACCGCCGCCGCGGTGTAGAAGTCAACGGCAACAAAGTCGGGGGCGGTCTTTTCAATATATCCAGAAATGTCCTTGCTTATCTCGAGAGCCAGCCTTTCGTCGCCGTCCTCGGGCGGCGTAAATCCGCCGTCCGAGCCGAGCGCAAGCTGCGACAGATACAACGGAGTCTTGTCGGTGCGGAATCCCCTGCCCGCCTTGAAGATATCGTCAAGCACAGCCGAGCCCATAAGCGCCACAATCGGTCTGTACTCAAAGTGATTTATCGACTTGCCGAGCGCCGCCTTGGTGCGGTAATACGAGTTCAGACAATCATCGCTGTGCGGCGGGAACGCCGTAACGACCGACACCCCGCCCTCGCTGTCCTCGCAGTAGCACGGGATATACGACAGGCTCGCTTTTACCTTGCCGCCGACGCGCGTAAGCTCAACGCGGAGCAGTGCGCTGTCGCGGTTTTCCCGAAGCTCCGACATGGAGGTCACAAAATTGCCGAGCGAATACGCGCACGGCACGACCCTCCCGTTATCGGTTTTAATATAACGAAACTGCTGAACGACGTGCGGATGAGAGCCGACTATCAGATCCGCGCCCGATTCCGCCATAAATCTCGCCTCGTCAAGCTGTGCCTTTCTCAGCTTGAGAGCGTTCATTCCGCCCCAGTGCTGATACGCTATGATATATTCCGCGCCCATTCCCGCCGCCCTGTTGGCAAGCTCAACAAAATAATCGCGGTCATATTTTCCTATGATGTTCAGAAATGAAAGCTCGTCCTCGGACATATCGCTCTCCAGCCCGTTCGACACCATACAGCAGGCAATGATGCCCACTCTTATGCCCTTTACGTCGACTATCACGGGATTGTCTCCGAGCGCGCCGAGGTTCGTCATACCGTTTCTTTTTATCTCTGCGACGGTCGCCTCCAAGCCCTCTTTTCCTGTATCGCAGTTGTGATTGTTCGCGGTGACGAGACCGTCAAAGCCCGCGTTCGCAATAGCCGAAATGAACGTCGAAGGCGAGTTGCAGTTCGGAGAGCCGTGCGCGAGACGCAGCTGCTCGTGCTCATAAGGCGCTCCGTCATAACAGGAGGTCTCCAGTACGCCGACGCTGTAATCGGCGCTTAAAAGTATATCCCTCACCGCGCCGAACGTTCCGTTGAAGTCGTAGGACAGCTTTTCGGCGGCTTTCTGATGACCGACCGCGCACATGATGTCGCCCGCCAGCATAAGCACCGCCTTGGTATCCGAAAACCCGAGCGAACGCTCCACCGCGACTTTTGTGCGGAACGTCTGCCCGTCCGCGGCGGTTATCTTGATATACGCCGTTCCCGCAGCGTTTGCCGTCACCTGCCCCGAGGAATTCACGGAAACGATATCGTTATTCTCCGACTGATAGCTTACGCGCGGCGTTTCTCCCCTGCGCTCGCATACCAGCTGAGCCTTTTCTCCCTTTTTCAGGCACAGCACGGACTGCGCCTTGAGCCTGTCACTGAACGGTACGAACGGCAGCTTCTCCGTCATAGCGCCCTTTTCCTCGGCGTTTCCGTTATATCTAACGGCGCAAACCTGCACCAGATACTCTTTGCCGTTTTTAAAGCCCAAGATCGTCTTTTTCGGCTCCTGCGCGTAACGTGTTTTTATGCACTTTTTCGGCTCGTCCGCGGTATAGTAGAACAATCTGTAACCGACCGCTCCATCAACAGCGTCCCACTCCGAAAGCACAGAGCCATCCTTTGGTGTCACTCTGAAATTTTCGGGCGCGCTTAGAATATTAGGCATAAAAAACTATCTCCTTTCGGCGTTTATTCCGATATATCCTCACGCAAAGCGCTGAGCTTTTCATAATTTCGGTAAAGCGAATAGTAAGCGCTGCAAAAATGCTGAACGTCGTCGATACGCGTTCTGTAATCGTCGTGCCGGATAAAGAACGAGCCAAGCATTTCGGACGGCTTGGAAAAGTACATAACGTACTCGGGGTAGCCGTAGCCGTTAAGCATATAGTCGGCTCGGTGAAATATCGTTTTCACCAACTCTTTTCCGTCGACCTTTTCCGCGTAACCGCATTGCAGACCGCGCTCCTCTATGCGCGAGTACGTCTCGAACGCTACGCACAACAGCTCAAGATAGGTGTGATAGGTAGTAGGCTGCTTGTATATCTTCTCCAGATTGTTCTGCACGTTCTTCAATGCGAATTTAAGGTACTTTTCTTTGGGGAGGTACTTGGTAAGCTCATTCATGGAATACGCGACCCAGTGGTCAACGTATTGCGTGTAATCCTTCGCGATAAAGCGGTCAGCCGCCGCAGCCGCGGTCTCGATAAAGCGGCGCTGAGTGGTAAGCCCGAACAGTCTGCACAGCGCGAAGACCGTCTCGCCGTCGTAGTAGACCGTCCTGAACTTGTCGCGCGGCGCGAGCGACGGATATTTCAGCACGTGGAAAAAGCTACCGTCGCGCTCGTCGAACAGCTCCAGAATACCGTTGCCGAGCTCTATTGCAAGCTGCTTGTACTTGTCCGTGCCGGTTATGCTCATATACTCGGTGAGGACAATGACCGCTACGGCGTTGCCGCCGATCTTGACCTCGTCCCGCGTTTTGTCAACGAGATAAACGACGTTTTCCTTTCCGTCCCTGTGCGGGTACTTGTAAACGGTATTGTTGATCATATAGCCGATAGCGCTCTCCGCCTGACACAACAGAAACCTGTCGCCCGTGAGACGGTACGCGCACAGCAAACTCCATATCGAGGTAGCGTGGCGGAGCATATTGTATCCCGCTATCTGTTTCCCGAGCGCGGGATAAACGCCGTAGTCGAACTTCCCGTCAAGACCTATCTGCATGGACAGATACTCCGCGGAAGTAGAGATGACCCTCATTGCCATATCCTTATCAAAGCGCTTTAAGATACGCCGTCCGCAGTCGTTTCCCTCGGAATACAGCTTGTACACCTCGCTTTTTTCGTCGCAGAACGCGCTTTCGCAGTCAAATAAAATAACGTTCTCGGGAAGCTGTGTAAGCGTTTTTAGCTCGCAGTTGGCAAGGTACTTGTTCAGCACGGTAAGCTCGATCTTCTTTTTCTTGTATGAGATCAGCGAAAAGGCGTTAAGCTCCGCTTCAATAAACGCGGTATCGAGACCGTCTCCGAACGCTATGCCGCGGCGGAAAAAGAAACGATAACCCTTGGATATCCTCTTTATAACGTCGGAAAGCGGCGCGCGTTCGCCCTTGACGGTAATGTCCGCCTTGACCCACATAGGGCAGAAATCCTCGGAAGAGATAAACTCCTCCGCGGCGGCTCTCGCGTTATCCCAAGCCTCGAGAACGGTAACTCCCGAGCCTCTGAACACGTAAGCCTGTTCGCGGATATCGCTCACGGAGATAAACGCGGCATACCGTCCGCACAGCCCCGCGAATTCCTCATAGTCCGCGCCGTTCAGCTTTTCAAACAACAGCTCCGCCTTCGCATTGAATAGATCGGTATTAGCGCTCATAAATGCCTCCCATTATTATTCCGCGCCCCTGAAATACAGTCCGCGCGTCAGTCTGCCCTCGGGCTTTCCGTTATTCCTGTACATGTCGTATATCGGCTTGATATCGTCCTCGACCGTGAATTTCAGCAAGGCGAAATCGAATTGCTTCAAAATACTCTGCTTGTCGCTGAGGATCAGCGTATCGGGATTTAAAAGCTCCACACAGTTTCCTCCGCACAGCACCGGTATATCGTTCCCCTGTCTGTCCTTGATACGGCGGTTACAGCCCTCCCCCGCTCCGAACGGAGTTTTCCGTTTGCACGGCTTGCCGTCCGTTATCGGACAGCGCCTTACGAGCATAAGCGGCAGTCTGCCGTAAGCGACTATACCGACTGGACGCGGCGAGTTTATCTCCGCGAGCACCGCCGCCGTCCCCTCGAACGACAGCGTAATGTCCCAGAATCCGTAGTCCGAGCAGACCCTCGCCGAAAGCGAGTTCAGTATGTTCATACGATAGCCGCCGAGTATGTTGAATTCGCATTTTTTCAGCAGCTCCGCATGACCGAGCGTGTGCGCCAAGCCCTTGTTGAACCCCATATCGCGCAGCTCGATAAGCCGCGCCGCGGTCTCCTCCTCGCAGTCGGAGAGAATAAGCGGCGGTATCACGGCAATTCTCCGTTTGTCGGGGGTATTTTCATCAAGCAAGCCCATAGGCGCGTAAATAAGGTCGAAATCGAGCTCCAGCGCCTGCCGCAGTTGACTTGCGGTATGTACCTCGGCGCGGTAACGAATATCTCCGTTCCTCGGATCCGCCTTTATCGGGAGCATTGCATGGATATCGCGCCGCGACAGCTTATAATCATGAGGAATATCTCCGAAACTTTTCGCAGAGCAAAGCATACGTCGCAGCTCGTTCAGCACCGCCGCCGAGACGTACAGTCCGTCGTCGATCTCCGCGGTTATCTCACCCGCGTAGAACGGTGTGCCGCCCAGCTTGCTCATGCGCTCGCAGACCGCCTCGGCGGTGAGCGGAGCACCCTTAGCCTCCTCGGGGAACATCTCCTCATAGATGTACAATATACCTCCAGTATGGTTTCTGCCGCTGTAAGTGCCGCTTGCTGAAATAGGCTCTCCGCGCTTTATCTTAACCTTTATATTCAACTCATAGCGCGGATATTCGGATTTGTACAGTTCCTTGATACCTTTCAGCGCGCTTGCGGAATTCTCCACGTCGTCTCTGCCGCGTATGCCCTGCATATTGCTCATAGTACCGTCGAAGTAGCTTTCGGTAAGCCCTCCGCGCGAGAAAATATCCGCGAGACGCTCCGAGTCGTATGTCTCACCGTCAAGCGACTTGCGGCAAGCGTCCACCGCACACGCGACGTATTCGGGACGCTTCATTCTGCCCTCTATCTTGAACGACGCGATACGCGGCAGCTCGGGCAGACGCCCCACGATAGAGACGTCCTTGAGCGACATTATATTATGTCTGCCGTCGACCGAAAAATCCAGACGGCACGGCTGAGCGCACAATCCTCTGTTGCCGCTTCTGCCGCCGAAGAGACTGCTCATATAGCATTGACCGCTCACGCTCACGCAAAGCGCACCGTGAACGAACACTTCAAGCTGCAGTCGGGTATTATCCGCTATCTCGTCTATCTCGTCCTTAGAAAGCTCCCTGCCCAGTACCACGCGAGTATACCCCAATTTTTCTGCCGCCTTTACGCCGCTTATGCTGTTCAAGGTCATCTGCGTTGACGCGTGGCGCGGCAGCTCGGGGCATATCTCCTTGGCAAGCGCTGCCGCTCCCAAGTCCTGCAATATCAGCCCGTCGACGTTACATTCCGCCGCCGTCCGTATACACTGCGCGAATTCCTCAAGCTCGCTGTCATACACCAAAGTGTTGAGCGTGACATACAGACTTACGCCGCGCTTGTGACACTCACCGGCCGCCGTTTTCAGCTCCTCGTCGGAGAAATTCTCGGCGTTTTTTCTCGCCGAAAAGCTCTTCATTCCGACATAAACCGCGTTCGCGCCCGTGTTGAGCGCCGCCTTAAGGCTCTCGTAACCCCCGCACGGGGCTAATATCTCCTTCATAACGTAAGCTGCCCGTCCTCGAGCATTTCCTTTAACTGCTTGTCAAGCGAGGAATTGGTTTTCTTGAGCGCCTTGTTATCCTTTGCAAGCTCGGCGTTCTTCTGATTCAGCTCGTCGAGCTGCGCCTTCATTTCCTCAAGCTGACGGCGCAAGTCCTCGCTTCCGCCCTCGGCTTGCTTTAATGCGGCATTCTCGCTCTCCATCTGCGAGAACCTGACCTTAAGTTCCTCATACTCGGCAAGGCGCTTTTCAAGCTCCTCGCCCGCATCGTCAAGCTCGTCGTATGCAGAGGTAAGATCGTCGTAATCCTTGGCGAGCTTTTCCATTTCGACGTTGACCTTTTCAAGCTCCGCCCTCAGTTTCCTCTCATTCTCGCTCGTCTGCGACTTCGCCTTTTCGGAAAGCTGTTCGAGCTGCGTTTTGTATTCGGAAATATTCTTGTTGAGATGCTCGTTTACCGCTTTTAATGTATTGCGCTCCTTTTCGGCGTCCTCGGCGCGCTTCTGCTCGCGTCGGTAAGCCTCCTCGAAGTTCTCCGCCTTGGCTAACTTCTCGGAGAGACGCTTGTTTTCCTCGCCGATGTTTACCGCCTTAGACTGCTCCTTTTCAAGCTCGGCGATACGCTTGTCCTTTTCGGCGAGCTTTTTCTTGTTCTCTTCGAGCTTTGCGGAATTATCCTTAACGGAGACGGAAAGCTGATCGTTCTTTTTCACGAGACTGTCCGCGTTTTTCTCAGCGTCCTCGAGCTCCTTTTTCAGAGCGGCGCACTCCGCGGCTTTGGCGTTCGCCTCCTTGAGAGTTTCGGCTAACTGCTCGTTTTTCCCCTCCAGCTCCGAGAACCGCTTGGACAGCTTGTCCAGATCGTCCTTAGCCTTTTTGAGCGACAGATTTTCGTCCTTGAGCGATCTATTCTCGGCTTGAGCAGACTTCGCCGCCTCCTCGCCTATTTTAAGCCTGTTGACCTCCGCGGCGAGCGACGCGCACTTTGCTTTCAGCTCGGCGATCTCGTTGGTGCAGTCGAGCGCGGTGAACACCGCAGCATCCTCCTTGCCCCAGTCCGAGCCGTTCTGACAATACTCCTCTATACGCCGTTCGACGTCCTTGGCCGCTTCGATAAGCAAGCCCGAATTGTCGGTAACAAGTCTGTAATTTTTTCCGCAAACGGTTATGGTTATCCTCTCGTTAAGCATCTGAGAACATTCCTTTCAAAATTTTTTAAGCGGATATACTCCTACACAATATATTATATAACAAAATCGTTTTATTTGCAAGTAGTTTGTGAAAAATTAACAAAATATCAGCGAAAATTCACAACAAAATATGCACAAGAACACAGAAAGCCGCTGTCGGGAGACAACGGCCTTTTAATCTCAGTTTTCGCGCTTCTGCATTACGCTCATATACGCGGGACGGATTATCTTACCGGCAGTGGAAAGCTCCTCAATACGGTGAGCGCTCCAGCCAACTATTCTCGCGATCGCGAAAATAGCCGTGAACAGCTCGTTCGGTATTCCGAGCATATCATACACAAATCCGCTGTAAAAGTCGACGTTCGGACTTACGCCCTTCATTATCTTGCGCTTCTGCGCGATAAGCTTGGGAGCAGCCTCCTCTATGTACTTGTACAACAGCAGATCGTCCTCGCGATGCTTTGCGACTGCAAGCTTTTCGACATAACCTCTGAAAATGCGCTCGCGCGGATCGGACAGCGAATACACCGCGTGACCCATACCGTAGATAAGCCCCTTATGGTCGAACGCCTCGCCCGCCAGTATCTTCCCGAGATAATCGCTTACCTCGTAATAATCCTTTAGATCTTTCACATTTTCGCGAATATTATCCATCATCTCCATGACCTTGATATTCGCGCCGCCGTGCTTGGGTCCCTTCAGCGACGACATAGCCGCCGCGATAGTCGAATATGTATCCGAGCCCGAGGACGTTACGACACGGGTGGTAAACGTGGAATTATTTCCGCCGCCGTGCTCCATATGAAGCAGCAGCGCGACGTCTAAGACTTTAGCCTCAAGCGGCGTATAGCTCTTGTCGGGACGAAGCATCATCAACAGGTTTTCCGCCGTTGAAAGCTCGGGATCGGGACGGTGTATGTACATACTTTCGTCGTTCTCGTAGTGATTATACGCATGATAAGCGTAAGCAGCGAGCATTGGAAAACGCGCGATAAGCATTATGCACTGATACAGACTGTCGGCGATAGAGCCAGAAAGCGCGGTGTTGTCATAGGACGCGAGCGTGAGTATACTTCTCGTCATCGAGTTCATAATATCCTTGCTCGGTGCTTTCATAATAACGTCGCGGGTGAAGTTGGTAGGCAGACAGCGGCACTCACCGAGTATCCTGCGGAACTCCTCGTTCTCCTCTTCGGTGGGCATTTCGCCGAAAATCAGCAGATATGCGGTTCGCTCGAAGCCGTAGCCGTTCTCGCCGCACATACTCACGAGATCCTTAACGTTGTAGCCTCTGTACCAAAGCTCGCCGTCGCACGGAGTCTCCACGCCGTCTACCTGCTTGAACGAGACCATCTTGGAAATGTTGGTGAGCCCCGTAAGCACACCCTTACCGTTTATGTCGCGCAAACCTCTGTTTACGCCGTACTTGCCGTACAGCTCGTCGGAGATCGTGTCGTTTTTTGCGCAGAGCTCCTGTTTCTTTTCCGCGTATTCTTTAACGATATTTTTCATAAAAATTCCTCCTGTCGTGCCAAAAAACCTTGAAATAACCTTGGTACTTCGCGGCAGGGTATTTGACAATAATATAAAATTATTTTCCCTTATAGTAAATTATAGCACATTTGTGGTAAAAAATCAAGCGCACGCAAAAACTTTCACAAATCTATCATACTTCGTTCTTTGATGTAGCTATAATTAGAAAGTGTAATTGTACGGTAAATCAGAATTTATGTTAGCAAGGCGTTGCTGTTGTTTTATTTTTGATATGGCGA
>CANDVA010000038.1 GCA_947389015.1 uncultured Clostridia bacterium
CAGCAGAAAAAAGTGATTTATCGGCGATTTTGCCTGTTGGCAAAATCACCGATTTGGGGAAAAACTCTTGTTTTTCCCCAAGCCCTTTTAGCGCTCTTTATTTTTGCCGCTACGCGGCATTTCGGGCTCCGCCCGAACCCGGCAAGGGCTCTGCCCTTGCATCCCGCCAAAGGGACCAGTCCCTTTGGAATCCCGATTTTTGGGTCATAGTGTTACTGCGCTAAATTCTGATTTACTGTATCACTCGTAAAAAATATATATTTTATTATACCACATTTCCCCAAAAAAGACAAGTACACGACTTGAATTTTTCGGAAAAATATGCTATAATTAAAACAATACGGTCAAACCGCTAAAATACATGAGGTGTAAAAATGGACATTAACCAAATATTGGCAGACGAATTCAAGCTTCGCCGTGAGCAGGTCGACAACACGATAGCGCTTATCGACGATGACAAGACTATCCCGTTCATAGCGCGTTACAGAAAGGAGCAGACAGGCTCGCTTGACGATACCGTACTGCGCGAGCTGTTCGACAGACTTACATATCTGCGCAGTCTTGAAAAGCGCAAGGAGGAGATAATTTCATCGATAACCGAGCAGGAGAAAATGACGGACGAAATCGCAAAGGCTATCGAGGACGCAGTGACTCTCGTTGAGGTCGAGGATATATACCGTCCGTTTAAGCCCAAGCGCAAGACCCGCGCGTCAGTCGCGCGTGAAAAGGGGCTTGAACCGCTCGCGGCGCTGCTTTTGGTGCAGGATAAAAAGACCGACCCCGTTGCCGAGGCAGCGGATTACATCAGTGAGGAAAAGGGCGTAGCGACCGCCGAGGACGCTTTGCAGGGCGCAATGGACATAATCGCCGAAGACGTTTCCGATAATGCCGAGCTTCGAAAGCATTTGAGGGAGGCGTTTTTCAAGGAGGGCGCGATAAGCTCAAAGGCAGCCGCCGAGGACGCTAACGAGGTCTATAAGAACTACTTCGAGTACTCCGAGCCAGTCAGCAAGATAGCGGGGCACCGCATTCTCGCGCTTGACAGGGGCGAGAAGGAGGAACAGCTCAAGGTCGCGATAGAAGTCCCCGAGGGCGTCGGCGAGGGAATGTGTACCTACGAGTACGTCAAGAACAACAGCAAGTGCGCGGAGTACGTCCGCGCGGCTTGCGAGGACAGCTACAAGCGTCTTATCTCCCCGTCTATTGAGAGGGAAGTCCGCGCCGAACTGTCGTCGGGAGCGCAGGAGGGCGCAATCAAGGTGTTTGCGTCCAATCTCCGTCAGCTTATTATGGCTCCGCCCGTCAAGGATACGGTAACGCTCGGACTTGACCCCGGATACGCTCACGGCTGCAAATGCGCGGTCGTGGACAATACGGGCAAGGTGCTCGACACCGTAATTATTCAGATCACGCGTTCCAAGGGCGAGCTTGAAACAGCTAAGCGCGTTATCAAGGGAATGATAGAAAAGCACCACGTTTCCACTATCGCTATCGGCAACGGCACAGCTTCGCGCGAAACGGAGCAGTTTACCGCCGAGCTGCTGAAAACGATCCCCGAAAAAGTGTCGTATATGGTGGTATCCGAGGCGGGCGCGTCGGTATATTCGGCGTCAAAGCTTGCCGCGGAGGAGTTCCCCGACTATGACGTTTCACTGCGTTCGGCGGTATCTATCGCGCGCAGGCTGCAAGATCCCCTTGCGGAGCTTGTCAAGATAGACCCCAAGGCTATCGGCGTTGGGCAGTATCAGCACGATATGCCAAAGGCGCGTATGGACGAGGCACTCAAGGGCGTTGTTGAGGACTGCGTAAACTCCGTCGGTGTCGACCTTAATACCGCGTCGTATTCGCTGCTTTCCTACATTTCGGGAATAAACGCTGCGGTCGCTAAGAATATAGTAGCGTACCGTGAGGAAAACGGTGCGTTCACCGACAGAAAACAGCTTCTCAAAGTAAAAAAGCTCGGCGCTAAGGCTTACGAGCAGTGCGCGGGATTTCTGAGAGTTCCGGGCGGTAAAAATCCGCTTGACAATACGGGAATTCACCCTGAGTCCTACGACACCGCAAAGACCCTGCTCGAAAAGTGCGGCATAACCTCCGAGGAACTCGGCAAAGCCGAAAAGGTACGCGAAAAGGTCAAGACGGTGGGATTGAAGAAGATCGCCGAAGAAACGGGCGCGGGAATGCCCACGCTCTCCGATATCGTCAAGGAGCTTGAAAAGCCCGGACGCGACCCGCGCGACGAGCTTCCGCCGCCTCTTATGCGCAGCGGCGACGTAATGGAGATAAAGGACTTAAAGCCCGGTATGGAGCTAATGGGAACTATCCGTAACGTTATCGACTTCGGAGCGTTTGTTGATATCGGCGTTCACGAAGACGGATTGGTGCATATCTCGCAGATTTGCAACAGATACATCAAACACCCGTTGGAGGTCGTCAAGGTCGGCGACGTTGTCAAGGTATGGGTACTCGACGTTGACGTAAAGCGCGGGCGTATCTCGCTCACTATGAAAGACCCCAACAAGAGCGACGGTAAAAAGAGGTCATAATATGAGGTTTTTGGGTAAAGCGGCGGCTTTTACCATTATCTTGGGGGTAGTTATGAGCACAAGCGCGTATGCGGAGAGCAATATCGTTGAGATAACCGTAACGCCCTCAGAGGGACACAAGGCTGTATCGCCGTATATCTATGGAGTGAACAGCGGCGTAGATATGAGCGCGGTTTCGGCAAAGTCGTTCCGTCTCGGCGGCAACAGACTGTCCGCGTATAATTGGGAAAACAATTTGTCCAACGCGGGTTCGGACTGGCATAACAGCTCGGATATGTACCTTGTTCAGAACGTTGCGGAAGAGTTCAGGGACGTTCCCGCGGGCGCGATATTCAACGCAGCGTATGACGCCCGAAAGGGGAATGTGCCGTATACGCTTATTACGCTGCAAATGCTCGGGTACGTCTCGTCCGATAAGAGCGGCAGCGTTCCCGAGGAGAGTGCCGCGCCGTCGGATTATTGGTTCAAGGTGGTCAACCGCAAGGACGGAGATTTTTCCGCAGATCCCGATCTCACCGACAACGAAGTCTATATGGACGAGCTGTTGAATTATCTCATAACTAACTTCGGAAAATCGGACACCGAAACGGGTATCAAGGCATACGCTCTCGATAACGAGCCCGCGCTTTGGCGGCACACTCACAGTCTCGTTCAGAGCGAGCCGCTGTCCTGCGCGGAGCTTATGGAAAAGAGTGTCGATCTTGCGAGCGTCGTCAAGGATATGGACGGCGGAGCGGAGGTCTTCGGTCCCGCGCTGTTCGGGTATTCGGCTTATGACAGTCTGGGCGGCGCTCCCGATTGGGCGGAGCTGAAACGTGAAAACGGCTACCGCTGGTTTATCGACTATTATCTTGATGAAATGCGCAAGTCGGAGACCGAGAACGGTAAACGTTTGCTGGACGTTCTCGATTTGCATTATTATACCGAGGCAAAGGGCGCTTGCGGAGAGCGTATGTGCGGTCATTACGACAACGACGACTGTATCAAAGCGCGGCTGGACAGCGTGCGTTCGCTGTACGATCCCGACTACCGAGAGAACAGTTGGATAACCGACACGGGCGCGGAATTTTTTCCGCTGCTGCCAAATATTCAACAGTCGGTTGACGAGTATTATCCCGATACGAAGATAGCGTTTACCGAGTATGATTTCGGCGGAGGCGACCATATCTCGGGCGGCGTGTGCGAGGCGGATGTGCTCGGCATTTTCGCGGAATACGGCGTGTATTTCGCGACTATATGGTCGTTCGACAATAATGCGTTTCAGTTGGGCGCTATCAATATGTTCACGAACTGCGACGGCGCGGGGAACGGCTTCGGCGATACGCTTGTCAAAAGCGAGCACAGCGGCGGCGATATCTCGGTGTATTCCTCAATTGACGGCGAGGACGAAAATACTGTCAAAATCATCGTCACAAACCGTTCGATACACGACGACACGCCTGTCAGCATAACGCTTTCCTCGGATAAAGCCTATGAGAGCGCGGAGGTATACTCGCTGTACGGCGACAGTCCGCTTGTGCGAAAACTCGGCGGGGCAGGGGAGATAACGGAGAACCGCTTCACATATACGCTCCCCGCGCTTTCCGTGACCGAGTTCGTCGTGAGCGCTCCGCGGGTGTCCGAGATATCGGATATCTCGTTGGATGGCGCTTCGGAGATATCGTCCGAGAGCGTGGAAAGCGGCGGTAATAACGCGCTGCCGTTTGCGATAGGCGGCGTGGCGGCGGTCGGGGCTGCAGCAGCAGCGACGGCGGTCATTCGCGGCAAAAAGAAAAGGTAATAAAAAACCTCGGTGCTGAACCGAGGTTTTTGTTATTATCTGATACCGTATTTCTCGATAACATAGTCCATATCCTTGTCGCCGCGTCCGGATAGGTTGATGAGTATCGAGCCTCTGCCCATCTTCTCGGCCAGCTTCATTGCGTAGGCAACGGCATGGGAGCTTTCGATAGCGGGGATAATTCCTTCAAGCCGCGACAGTGTGAAGAACGCGTCGATAGTGTCGTCGTCGTTGACAACGTCGTACTTTACGCGCTCGATATCGTGCAGGAATGCGTGCTCGGGACCCGAGGACGGGTAGTCAAGCCCGCTCGCTACGGAGTAAACGGGCGCGGGATCGCCGTTCTCGTCCTTGAGCATAATACTGTTGAAGCCGTGCATAATGCCCTCAGAACCATAGGTAAGGCTTGCCGCGTGGTCGCCGAGTGCGGAGCCTCTGCCAAGCGGTTCAACGCCGTAAATGTCGACGGGATCGTTCAGAAATCCCGAGAAAAAGCCCATAGCATTCGAACCGCCGCCAACGCAGGCTACTATAGCGTCTGGAAGCTCGCCCGTCATATCAAGAAACTGCTCGCGCGCCTCAATGCCGACAACGCTTTGGAAGTCGCGAACCATCATCGGGAACGGATGCGGTCCTACTACCGAGCCTATGCAGTAAATGCAGTCCTTGTAATCTCTGCTGTACGCCGCGAAAGCCGCATCAACAGCTTCCTTCAGCGTAGCCAGACCGTCCGTGACCTCGACTACGTTTGCACCAAGTATCTTCATTCTCGCTACATTTGGTGCCTGCTTCTTGATGTCGACAGCGCCCATATAGATATCACATTCGAGACCAAAATATGCCGCCGCGGTCGCGAGCGCGACGCCGTGCTGACCAGCGCCGGTCTCGGCGATGACCTTCTTCTTGCCCATATATTTAGCCAGCAGAGCCTCGCCCATGCAGTGATTGAGCTTGTGAGCACCCGTGTGGTTCAAGTCCTCACGCTTAACGTAGAGCTGAACATGACCGAGCTTGCCCGAAAGTCTCTCCAGATAGGAGATGGGCGTGGGGCGACCCTGGAATTCCTTGCGTATCCTGCGCAGCTCGTTGATGAACTTGCTTGACTTGCAGATAGTGAAGTACGCCTCGGTGATCTCGTCCATTGCGTTTTTCAGCTCGTCGGGGATATACGCGCCGCCGTATTTGCCAAAATATCCGTTCTTGTCGGGATAATTCTTAAAATAGGTATCAAAATCGATTTCTCCGTATTTCATAAAAACCTCCGAATAATTTATTTTATGTTAATTTCCCCGCAAACGGCAGGGAATCATCATTCACTATATTAGTATAGCACATTAAAGCGGATTTGTCAAGTGGTTTCATAGTTCGTACCTGTTCAAGACTTGTGTTGTTAACAGCTATTTTCAAAAACATTGGTCAAAACACCGAAAGCAGATAGCCACCCTTGAATTGTGACCGCCCGACAAACCGGAAGCTGCAAGTTAGATGACATTTTCGCCAAGAATTATTTTAGGCATTGCGGTTAAGCATCGATTCCAGCGTTTATAAAATTTCTCCAAACCAAGTTTAGATACTCTTGCATGAGCTTCTTCGTTTTCCAGTACCCAATATAAAACATATGTTACCTTGCCTGCATTTCTTGTAAGACGGATAGGTAACTCTCCTTCTTTAACCGCATTAAAATCTTTTTGCCTGTGAGTTCGTTTTATGTAATGTACATCAATAACGCCATCTTGCTTCAAATAAAATTCAGCTACTTCTTTCATAAGTTCTTCAATTTCATCAAGCTTAGTTAATTTTGCTTCATATATACATATTTCATTAAACATAACGCCCTCCCAAAATCCCGATTTATCTTTTCTAATTATAGCACAGGTTTCCTGACAACTTGCTTTCGTGGAATTGCCGGAGTTTCAGCCAGCAATATAAATCTTGAACAGAGACCCTAGTTCTATATCAAATCAAAATAGCAAAAACGATTATAATAATTTAGCGGATCGATCTCCGCGCAAAGGACGCTGTCCTCGTCAATGTGACCATTGTAAAATTCACCTAACGGTGTGTTATTGTCCTTTGTATACATAGGGAAAACATTGGCGGAGATAGAATTTTTGAACATTCTGCCGATATATTCTTCGTAATCTCCCTTTACCCAAATAGATGTGTTCTTAGGCTCGTAAACCTGTGAAAAATCAACGTTCTGCATTTTGTTGTAAAGATCGGGCGGAAGAATGATTATATCACTTTCGATGTAGCCGTCATAGGCTTTGGGATATTCTGTCGGCGTGTAGTTTTCAACGGATACGGCGCTTATTCTTTCGATAAGCTTTTCAAATTCCTCTGATGACGGCTGCTTTATAAAAATAAACATTCCGTTCGTGAACGTTCCGCTGCCTACGCTGTACCGCGTGAAATATTCACCGTCGTAGCACTCGGGGATCGCGTTTACGATATTCTCACAGGCTATGGCGGTTTTCAGACAGCATTCGCGCCAAAAGGCATTGGCGTCGTCGAGCGGCAATGCTTTTAAGCCTTCGTAATAAAACGTCTGGTCGAAATAAAAGTTGTGCTCCTTGTCGTAAAGCGTTATCCTTTTTGTATAGTCCTTGCTGCCAAACATAAATCCCGTGTGTTCTATCTCCTTGATATCCGTGACCTCGGCGTCGGGGTAAAGCTCCTTGAAATACGCGCGCACCTTTAGGTTTTGCCCCGCTCTGAACGCTCCGTATGCGATAAACGGCGCGGCTGCCGCCGAAACGGATATGATTGCAGCCTTTACAGCTTTATTAAGCTTTTTCATAAATGTTGCCTCCACGTTAAAACCAACGCTTATATTAACATTATATCATAAATAAAGCTCTTGTGTCAAGAGTTTAATCGTTCTTCCACATATTTAGACAGGGGAGCTGCTTTTCAAGCATTTCCCGTATCTGCTGTTCGGGGCAGCCGTGCATTTGCGACATATGCGGCGCCAGAAAATCTAAAAGCTGTTCGAGAGAGCTGTAAACGAACTTACCGTCGGTATAGCACCATTTGCAGTATTCCTCGTTGAATTCGCCGTCGGGCTCGCGGCTTGTGGTGCTGTCGTCCAAAGGCATTCCGCAGCATTGACAGATAAGCTGCCTCGGAGAGCCGAGCAGGGTATTGACCGAAACGTTGTAGGTCTTTGAGATAAGCTTGAGCGATTCCGTGTTTGGCACGGTTTCGCCCGTCTCCCAGCGCGAAACAGCTTGACGGGTAACAAAAAGCTGCTGTGCCATATCGTCCTGAGATAGATTGTTTTTCTTCCTGATATCGAGTATCACATCTTTGGTTTCCATATAAATCTCCAGTCCGCCGCTTGTCGGCAATGTATTCCGAGCTTATCCGCTCTGTCCTTATTATACACGAATGCGGCGGAAAAAGCAAGCAACCTGCTGTTGCGGGGAGTTTATTTTAATCCGATACCGCGCAAAACCTCGTTTGTGGAGATACCGCTGTATGAGTATTCAAGCTCGTCAATTTTAAACGGCAGAGCCGCCGAATTATCGAGCTTGATTATGCTATAATTTATTTTAATCCGTTCCGCGCTGTTAATAACGGATGACTTGACGGACGGCTTTGTTATGCGTTCGGCGTTGGTGAGAATGTTGTCAAGTGTCCCGAATTCGTTCAGCAGTGCGGCTGCGGTTTTCGCACCGATCTTGTGTGCTCCCTTGATGTTATCGGCGGCGTCACCCGTAAGCGATTTGAGATCGGCATACTGCGCGGGAGCAATTCCGAATTTGTCGCGTATGTATTTGGGAGTACAGACAACGGTTTTTTCGCCACGGTATCTCAGAACCGAAACGTTTTCGGTTATCAGTTGGAAAAAGTCGCTGTCAAAGGACGAAATAACGATTTCGTCAGCCTGCCCGTATGTGAGCGCATACGCTGCGATGATATCGTCCGTTTCACAGTCAATTGTCTCCGTATACTTTATCCCGAGAAAGTCCAGTGCTGCGCAAATATCGGGAAACTGAGAGAAAGGTGTTTTATCCTCCGTGGTCATACTGTAATCGGGTCTGTTAGCCTTGTACTCTGGGAGCAGTTCGGAACGCGCGTTTTCATGCTCGCCGTCGAACAGTACAGCAATATGCGTTGGTTTGGTCATACGAATAATTTTCAGCAGCGCGCCCGTAAATCCGAGTGTGCCGTGAATTGCTCTGCCGTCGTCATTAACGATACGCGCCGGCATTCCGAAAAACATCTGAAACAAAAGGTTGCTGCCGTCGACGATCAGAATTCGCATATTATCATACCTTTCTATATTATGCTGCCATTCCGCTTTTTAACCAGTCTTTCCAGTTCACATAAATTGTTTATTGTAGTGTGGCAAGAATCAATTTCACCTTTTCTATCAATAAGTACACCTTTTATTCCTATTTTTTCACACGGTACTATATCTGTAATAACATTATCGCCCACATAAATAATATCATTTTTCTTTTCCCCTGATTTTCTTATAGCTTCCCAAAAAATATCCTCGCATGGTTTTGCCTTTCCGATATCCTCTGAAAATAGCTGTATTTCAAAATTGTGATCTATATTCGTACATAATAATTTCGTTTTTTGCTGCTTGGAGTTTCCGTTACTTATTATTCCAAGTCTGAAATCCTTCAGTAATTTAATTGCGTCATTAACGTCACCGAACAGTTCCCAACTCTTTTTGAGCAAAATTTGATAATCACCAAATAACATCTTACACTCTCGTTCTTCAATATTCCTGCCGCAAAAACCCGTCATCTCAGAAAAACGTTTTTTCCCTTGTTCGTCAAATTTAAGTTCGCCGTGTAAGTATCTGTCAAAATATTTCTTTGACAGAGTATGCCAATATTGTACCTGTTCATCATTTAATGAAATATCATATTTCGTCTTAAACAATTCCATTATGGCTTTTTTTTCAGAAGCATTGTAATCAATTAAAGTATTATCAATATCAAAAAAAATCATTTTTTACTCCTATTTCTTTTGCAAACATCTTTTGCGAAGCTTACTTTTCTTAACTTCATTTTTTTATTTTATCATCTTTTATCCTTTTTGTCAATGATTTATGTGAACATACTTTAACTCCTTAAAGTTGAGAAATCACTCACAGGTGTTTTCGTCAAAATAAACAAATTCAACCAAAAAATTTTGTGGGGGTACAAGTCCTGTTTCGTTCCAAAAATATTCGAGAACATTGAATCCTGTTTTTAACAAGATTTATGCCCGCAAATGGCTTTGTACAACCGTTTGCGGGCATAAATCTCTTTTGTCAATAAATTATGGTTGCGGGAGCAGGATTTGAACCTACGACCTTCGGGTTATGAGCCCGACGAGCTACCGAGCTGCTCCATCCCGCGATGTATGTTCAGCGGCTGTCACCGCTCAACAAAAAATATTATATCACATCTGGGAATGTTTGTCAAGGGGTTTTTGAAATTTTTTTTTAAATAATATCAAAATCATTGCGGCGGCAGGCAAGAGGCGAGCCGCCGCAGTGATATTATATGCTCAGTCGCCGAAGGATATTCCTATATCCTTGGCGGTTTTTACCATTTTGTCGTCCTCGGGGACAAATTTTGTTTTCATTGCCACGTCGCCGAGGGGATTTTCGGTAATTTTTCCGTCGACCATTGCTACCGTATAGCCGAATTTCTCCTGCTTGAGCAGACGCGCCGCGTGAGCGCCGAACTGCGTCGCAAGAACCCTGTCATATGCCGAGGGAGAACCACCGCGGAGAAAATGCCCCGGAACGACCGTTCTTGTCTCAAGACCTGTCTTAGCTTCGATAGTCTTTGCGATACGCGTTGTAGCGGTGACTTCTCCTCGTTCTGCTCGGGCTTTTGCACGCTCTTTTTTCTTGAGCTTCGCCTCCTCGACGTCGAACACGCCCTCAGCTACCGCGAGGATAGAAAACGCCTTGCCCGCGTCCGCGCGTCTCTGGCAAGCCTTGGTCACCTTGTCGATATCGAACGGTATCTCGGGGATAAGGATGATGTCCGCGCCGCCCGCGAGACCGCTGTACAGTGTGAGCCAGCCAGCCTTGTTGCCCATGATCTCGATGACCATTATGCGGCTGTGGGAGTTAGCGGTGGTGTGAATGCGGTCAATGACCTCCGTGCCGATGTCAACGGCAGTGTGGAAGCCAAAGGTAACGTCCGTGCCGTAGATATCGTTGTCGATCGTCTTGGGCAAGCCGATAACGTTCAGCCCCTCCTCGGAGAGCATATTCGCGGTCTTGTGAGTGCCGTTTCCGCCGAGCGTGAACAGGCAGTCAAGCCCGAGATTTTTGTAGGTCTGCTTCATTTCCTTGACCTTGTCGACGTTGTCGTCCTCAATTATCTGCATCATCTTGTAAGGTGTGCGCTTTGTGCCGAGGATAGTGCCGCCCGTTGTCAGAATACCCGAGAAGTCGGAGGGCGACATCTCCTTATAATCGCCGTGGATAAGCCCGTGATAGCCGTCGTGAATGCCGACGATTTCCACCTTGTCCTCGCCGAAGGTCTCGTAGGTAGCCTTTGCGACGCCGCGGATAGTCGCGTTAAGTCCGGGGCAGTCGCCGCCGCTTGTAAGTATGCCGATTTTAAGCTTTGCCATAATAATTCCTCCTAAATATATACATTATCAATTGTAATTGGTTTTCAAGCGGTTATCTTCACCGCAGAAGAGGAGTACTTTCATACTGAACAGCCGCGACCAGAGTCTGTCTTGGTAGCGTACCTTAATGCCGTTCATATCCAGATTAGTATTGATTATCATAGGCATGGAACGGCTCTGCCTTGCGTTTATCATCTCATAGAGCAGTGAAGTATAGCGGTCGGTGTTGTTCTCGGCACCGAGGTCGTCAAGAATAAGCAGGTCGCAGTCTGTTACGAGAGCCATAGTATCGCCGTCTGCGTTCTTGAACTGTTCCTTGTCGAGCCGTCTGAGCAATTCGGGAACCGAGCCGTATATCACGCAATAGCCCTTTTGGATAACGTTATTGGCAACGGCAAGCGAAAGATGCGTTTTGCCGAGACCCGTATTGCCCATCATAAACAGCCCGTAACCCTTGCCGTTGAAGCTGTCGGCGAACTTCCTGCATTCGCCGAGATTGACTTTCATTACATCATACGGAGTTGCACCAAGATCGGGATCGATCTGTTTGTCGTGGTACAAGCCGAGCTTAAAGCTCTCGAACGAGCTGAGCCTGAGGGGGGAGTGCGAGTTCAGATCCTCCGCCGCGACGGTGTTCAGTATCTTGTTGAAACAGTCGCACCACTCGCCGTTATACGTTCCCGTATCTTTGCATTTCTCGCAGGTGAAGACCGGCGCGAGGTAATCCCCGGGATAACCGTTTTCATTCAGCAGACGCTCCATTTCGCGCTGGAGAGCAAGATTGCTCCTTATAGCCGCCTTTACCTGTTCATCCGAATCGGGAGCTTTCGAGGCGACGGTCGCGACTATCTTAGTCATGGTATCGGCGAGCTGACATTCCATCTCGCAGTATTTCGGTATTCTTTGGTGTATTTCCATTCGACGGTTGTCCTCAATCTGCTTATTCGCCATTCGGCGGTTGGACAGCCGTTTTTGCGCGATCTCAAAATATCTTTTGTCTAAAGCCATTATTCACCTCAGTTATCGCTTTTATAACGATTTATTATCTTGTTCATTTCGTTGCTCATATTAAACGAGGATTTTGAGCTTGTCCCCGCTTTGACGGTCTGCTTTCTTTGCTGCGTTGCCTGTTCAACGGCGGCGGGGGTGTCTATACCCTCGCTTTTCCAGCTTTCAAGTATCTTGTTGGCGTACTCGGGCTTCCATTCCTTGATCTGGTCGATAGTCTTTTCGTAGGCGAGCATTATCATTTCCTCTCCGAAGCCCCAGTCTGTCCATGTCTTTATATAGCGCCGCATTTTTACGGACAGCTTTGTCGTCATCTCCATCGCCTTGCGCAGACGATCCTCAACGCCGTTCTGCTTTTCAAGCGAGAGAATACGCGCGTTGGCAAGCTCGATAGTGTTTATCTCCTCCTCCGACCAGTCCGCGGCAACCGTCTGTATGTAACCCGGCGAGTTTTTACCGACCCCGAAGCAGTAGTTGAGGAGCATAAGCGCTACGCCGACGGGAAGTCCGTAATGGTCGACAAGTGAGATGACGAGCTGATTTTCGCGCTGCCGCAGTGGGTGAGCGTACAGGCGTTCAGCCTCCGCGAAAAGCATTTCGATCTCCTTATCGGAGGCGATCCTGTTCGCGACCTCGCCCGACGACACGGATACGGGCTTGACGACGGGACGTGTCTTGGGCTTGTCCGCGGGCGTTTCGCTGACTGCTGCCGTCTCGTGGTCGTCGGCAGCAGAGGTCAGACCGCTGTCCGAGCCGTTGTCAAAGCGGATGATACCGCGCTGTATCCAGAACAGTGCAGCGTCCTCGAGTTCGCCGCGTTCTTTGAAGCCGAGCTCCGCGCTGAGGCGTTCCTCGGAGAATTCTTCGCCGCCGTGACGCAACAGGAACAGTAGGAGCTTAAGTGAATTGCCGCTCGCGAGTTTTAAAAATTTATCGACAACGCTTGACGGAACGGCAAAAACGCTGTTCCATTCTCCTGCGTTCAAAGAATATTTCAACTACATCACCGATTTTCAATATATTTCACTTACTATAATACCACATTTTTGATTTTTTTTCAAGAGGGTATTGGAGTTTTATTGTAATAATGTTAAATCAGAATTTATATTAGCAAGGCGACCACACAGATGAACGGCTTCTCAACGTTTCGGTCAAAGTTGGTAAACGAACGAGGAGCGCGTGTGGC
>CANDVA010000039.1 GCA_947389015.1 uncultured Clostridia bacterium
CGGCGGTTTTCCGTGAAAAAGGCGACTGTTGGAACAGCGGCTGGCACAACGGCGTAGATATTGCCTGCGCCGCGAATACTCCGATATACGCCGCCGCGGACGGCACGGTCGTGAACACTGATACGACCGCTCATAACGACGGCTACGGCAACCGTGTGGTACTGAAACACGCGGACGGCAGAGCGACGTTGTACGCACATATGGTATCGCCTGCGCTCGTTAAGGTTGGACAAGCAGTCAAACGCGGTCAGCTTATCGGAAAGGTCGGCAGCACGGGAATGTCCACGGGTCCGCACCTGCACTTTTCGTTGCTCGACAACTGGGACAAGAAGCCGAATATCTACTATTCGGGAGATCTCCTCGATCCCGTGAAGGAGCTTGGTCTCGGCACGTTGAAATACGCGAGCTCCGCTAAGCCGTCAACCCCGACAGCGAGTTCGATCAAGGTCGGAGATATTGTGAATTTTACGGGCTCGACCCATTACACGAGCTCTACGGGAACGCGCGGAACGGCTTGCAAGCCTGGCAAGGCAAAGATAACGCGTGTCGCCGATGGTATGGCGCACCCGATCCACCTCGTGAACGACGGCAGCGGCTCGACCGTCTACGGCTGGGTCAATGTCGCCGACGTCCAGCCCGTCACCAAGAAATCCGTTGACGAGATTGCACGCGAGGTTATCCGCGGCGACTGGGGCAACGGCGACGTGCGCAAACAGCGTCTCACCGCCGCGGGATATGATTACACCGAGGTACAGGCGAAAGTCTATAAGCTGATGAAATAATTTAATAATGGCGGGGCGCAATGCCCCGCCGATATTTTATAAGGAGTGATCTTTTGAATAGTCCGATAACAAGAATGGGCGGCAAAAAGCTGCTGAGAAAAACGATCTGCGAGCGTTTTCCGGAGAACGGAACGTTCGACCGCTACGTTGAGGTGTTCGGCGGCGCGGGCTGGGTGCTGTTTTACAAGGATAAGCACGCGAAGCTTGAGGTTTACAACGACGCCGACGGCGAGCTCGTCAACCTTATGCGCTGCATCAAATACCACGCGGGCGAGCTTCGGCGCGAAATCAACGGATGGTGCAACGCGCGGGAATTTTTCGAGGACGTTTCCGCGCAGCTCGATACGCGGGGGCTGACGGATATCCGGCGCGCCGCCCGGTATTTTCTGCGCATGAAATTATCCTTCGGCGCGGACGGCAGAACATACGGCTGTAATACCAAAAATTTATCCAACGCGACCGAGTATCTTATCGACGTTCAGCGGCGGCTTATGTCCTCGTCGGTGGTGATCGAGCACAAGGACTTTGAAAATCTGATCAAGGTTTACGACCGTCCGAAAGCGCTGTTTTGCTGCGATCCGCCGTATCATTCGACGGAGAAATATTACGACGTTCAATTCACCGAGGCGGATCACATCAGACTGCGCGATACGCTGAAAAATATCAAGGGCAAATTTCTGCTGTCCTATAACGACGACGAATTTATCCGGGAGCTTTACAACGGCTTTAAAATCGACGCTGTGGAGCGGCAGAACAATATCTCGGGCGGGCGTTTTAAAGAATTGATAATTACAAATTATTGATTTCGATTTATTTTTTTTATGACGTAATTAACGGATTTTGTTATGTACCACATAAACAAAATAAATCGGAGGTTTTATGATAAACATCAAATTGCGCCCGCTGCTTGAGCGGCGCGGCATGACGCAGTCCGAGCTCGTAAAGCGCACGGAATACGCCCGTCCACCATTTCAAACATCTGCAATAACAACGCGGATTTTATTAAAATTGATTTTTTGAACCGTATTTTAGAGGCTTTAAAATGCGGTTTGAACGACGTTTTAGAATTCAAAAGCGGTGATGATCAATGAGGGTGCTCAGCCTTTTTGACGGTATCTCCTGCGGTCGTGCCGCTTTGGAACGCGCGGGCATTGCGGTTGAGGATTATTCCGCGTTTGAGATCGATAAATACGCCATTATGGTAAGCCGTAAAAATTATCCGGAAATACGGCATTTCGGAAACGTTTTCGACGGCGGTTTCAAGCGATTCAAAGGGTACGATCTGCTGATCGGCGGCTCGCCGTGTACGTACTGGTCGATAGCCAAAAGAGGATGTGAGACCGAGGTCGTCGGCGAAGGCTGGCGGCTGTTTATGGAATACGTCCGGGCGCTGCGGGAAAGCGGCGCTAGGTGGTTTCTGTACGTGAACAATTACTCGATACATCAACAGATAAAGGACGCGGCCAGCCGCGAGCTCGGCGTTCAGCCGATAATGATAAACTCGGCGTTAGTGTCCGCGCAGACGCGGAAGAGATGCTATTTGACAAATATCCCGAACGTCACGCAGCCCGCGGATAAGGGCATAATGCTCGCCGATATAATCGACAACGCCGTCGCTTGGACGGGGAAATCTTATTGTCTGACCGCGAACTACGCGGGCGCCACGCTGAAGAACACGCTTGAGCGTCACCAGCGTACAATGGTCGCCGAGCCCGTGCGCATAGGCGATATAGGCAGCTCGGGGCAGGCTCACCGCGTTTACTCCGTTCACGGGAAATCCGTGGCGCTGTCGACGGGACAGGGCGGTCAGGGCTCGGGAACGGGTCTATATAAAATAGATTTGCCCGACGGCGACTACATAATTCGTAAGCTCTCTCCCGTGGAATGCGAACGTCTCCAGACGCTTCCCGACGGATATACCGACTGCGTTTCAAACGCTCAGCGTTATAAGTGCCTCGGAAACGGCTGGACGGTCGACGTTATAACGCATATTTTGCAGTTCATTCCAAACGGCTGAAATTGCGCAATATTCACAAAAATGAAAATGTTTTTCAACATTGCGCGGATTTTGTCGCCGCTTTTTTCAACACCTGCTGCATTTAATTTTGATATTTGGCTTTATATCACCGTCTGTTTAACAAAACAGCCGCCGATCTCCTCTTTTTCGGCGGCTTATTTTTTGTGTTTTGCGTGGCAATTTTTTGTATTTTGCTTAGCAGACAACAGCGGTATAGGCTTTTTTCGAGCGAAGTAACCGTAATATTTTTTTCACTTGTGATACACCTCGCTTTTGCCGGAAGCCTTTGCCGTAAGCGTTACGGGAAAGCTCCCGAACTCGCCGAAGCCTATATCCATCTTATAAGTGCAAGTGACCGTGAATTCCTGATTTAACTGCACTTTACCCGTTCGAGACCATTCGATCTTGGGCGCGATTCCCGTGCGTTCCGTGAGCACCTGCGCCCTCGCCGTGGTTTCCGAGCCGATCCGACCGGATATTTCAGCCTCGCGAACAAGCTCGTCGGCATAATTGTCAAGCTGAATTTTCGCAGAAACAACGGGCGCGATCGCCATTATAAGTGCAATCACCATGACCACCACAAGCACAACAATCACGATGTCGAAGTAACCCTCGCCGCGCTTGCTTTTCAATAATTTTTTCATCCGCACCTCCGTTATGCCATCGAACTCAGCGAGTCGAGAAGCTGCATTCCCATAACCACCAAATATGTTAAAAGGAATAACATCAGCATTCCGAAGCTGAAAATACGGATTTTCGGCGGTATCTTAGCTGCTTTCGCCTTGAGCCTTTGGAGCTCTATCAGTTTGAAATCGTGCGCCAACATTTTGAAATATACCGCGGAATCGTCGCCGCGAATTACGGAAACAAGTCCGCGCACAACATCGGACAACTGCGCCGAACCGATACGCGCCTCAAATCTTGTCAAAGCCGCTTCATAACTGGAACTGCGCATATCCGCGCAAGTCACGTCCAGTTCGTAAGCGAAATGTACTCCTGCGTGTTTCTTGAAATTTTCCATAATTGAGAGAACATCGCGGCTTGTTTTCAGTTCCTGCTCCACGGTCGCTACAAAACGTGGAAGCTCCTGCTCTATCGCGTCACGCTTTTCACGCATTTTCTCGTCCGCTTTGCCGTTCTCGCGAAAATATATTGCTACCGCGAAGATAATAAAAAAGGGAATAAGCAGCGGCATAAAGAACGCGCACGGAACAGCCAAAAGCGCGATACAAAAGGCTTTGAGAAACGCAAGCGCGGTAAAGGTTTCGGGCGTCATTTTGATTCCTGCGGACTTCAAAGTGCTTTCCAAGCGCGACTTTTTATATTTATCCATCGGAATAATTTTTCCGAGCTTCGCCGCGATTCCAAGCAGAATAGCCTCTATATTTTTGGATAATTTCTTATCCTCGCGCCCCGTGTTCATTACCGCTTTCGAGGTCTTGAGATAGGGGATTTTCAGCGCGTTGGCGAACAGCATAAACAGCCCGACAGCGAGTGAAATTCCGAATAAAATAAGCAAAAATTCCATTCAGATACCCCCTTATCGCTTATACTCAATCGGCTTGGTCAGCTTAATGACGATCGCCGTTGAAATAAAAATCCCGACTGCCGAAATTGCCAGCACGATCTGCCCGACAACGGTATTCATAAGCGAATTAAACCATGCTTTATTGAGCATATATAACAGCGGAATATTTCCGATCACGAGAAAAGCCATAGAAATAAATTCCTTGCGCGGTCCCGTTATCATGTACTCCAAATCTGCGTTGACAACACGCATATCCGATAATTTATTTACAATCGGCGTGAGCGTCGACTTCAAGCTGCGGTCGCTCTGGCAGAGGATCAAGCTGTCGCACCATTCGTGAAATACCTCGTTGTCGATTTTGGTTTTCATGTCGAGGATTGCCGCCGTAATATCCGGATTGGATAATTTTATGCGGCTTATAAAGTTCTTGAAAACCGCCTTAACGGGCGCGTTGAGATAATGCACGTTTTCCTCAACCGATGTTATAATATCTTCATTACGCAAATACGCCGTCGTAATTATGGAAAGCGCGGTTTCAAGCTCCGAGGATATTGCTTTCTTATAATTTGTAGCGGTTGTCTTGACGTACCAGAACGGCACGAACATCAGCCCTACCGCCATAACGGGAGCGAGAAAAGCGTTTCCGATCGCAACCGCGATACAGATACCTATCGCCGATAATCCCAACGAGCAAGCGCATAAAATTCCGAACATATTGGTGCGGTTGGTGAGCCGTAATATTTCCTGCGCTTCGGATATTTCGCGTCTGAAAATATTCGGCTTTTTTCTTTTCGTCGCCTCGTTGATCTGCGATTTAATGCTGTTCGGCTTGGCGAGGATTCGTGTAAAAATCCCCTCGGTAAACTCCATCGGAGATATTCCGAACAGCAGAAAAAATCCCACAACCATGCCGATAAAGGCAACCGTTAATATAGCATTCATGTGGTTTTGCCCCCTTTCATCAGCGCGTCAAGCTCCGCTTTCGGCATACCGTTTTCAAGCAGCCGCCTTTGGAGCGATTCGGAAATATCCTCGACCTTTTCATGCGTTCCCTTGACAATAAATTTTCCGTCCTCCATGCGGTTTTCGGTGATCTTATATTGATAGAGCGAGTGATATTTCCTCGTTCCGTCCGGACAGATCTCGCACTCCATTATTTCCATAATGCGCCGCTGCTTATTTTCAAGCTGCTTTGCGTATACGACTATGGGAAACGCCTCGGTAACCAAATTCAGAATTACCGTATCGTCGACGTTCGGATATTTTCTTTTACAGAGCGTCACCATTCTGCGCCAAGTGGACTCGCACGAGTTCGAGTGAATTGTGGTAATTACTGTATGACCCGTTCGCGCCGCTTCCTGAGCCGAGTCCGCTTCGGACGAGCGCATTTCCCCGACGACGATATAATCGGGGTGGAAACGCAAAGCCATATCCAACAGATCGTCCTGCGAAATGGATTTGCGGTCGTCCTCGCTCTCGCGGGTTATGGTGTGAACGACCTTGTTCAGAATTTTATTCTTTTCGTCGCGCACCACCAAGTCCAACTCACGAGAGCCGTTTTCAATGGTAAGGATTCGCTTATCGTAGGGAATCGTGGTAAGCAGCCAACCCGTCAATGTGGTTTTTCCCGAAGAAGTCGCGCCCGCAACGGTCATAGAAACGCCGTAGCGGACAAGCGCGGATAGCAGCTCCATCATTTCATCCGTCGCCGTTCCCGACTTGAGGAAATCTTCCTTTTTCAGCTTCTGAGCGTTTACAATTCTGATTGAAGCCGCAACCCCTACATCCTCATCCACAAGCGGGGTTTTTAGAACCGCGATACGGATATTTTTCGAGAGATGTCCGAGAATAGCGGGCGAGGTGTTATCCAGTACCATTCCCGAAACGTGCAGCATACGGCGGACAACATTTATAGCGTGTTCGGGCGACTCAAAATGCTCGTCGATTTTTACGTTCGTGCCGTTAGAATACTGCACCTCGATATCGTCCCAAGAGTTAATATTGATTTCCTCGATCCCCGTTCCGAAGATATATTTTGTCAGAAACGAAAACTCCGCCATTTCCGTATACAGCTTGTCGACTAATTCCGTTTGGGAAAGTCCCTCGACGGATATGCGGTAATCGAGCAGATACTTTCCGATATATCTCTTGACCTGCTGCTTGATATTGTCGTCGCCCGAGTTGACATTATTGATCCCGTCAATCACCAGCATGGAATATTTGCTCGAAATATACGACTGCACCTCGTTCAGAACGTCGGTAAATTCGCGCTTCTTATCCGATTTAAAGAACAGGTTTTGCGTACTGTTTTGCGTTGTCAAATTCATAACTCGAACACCTCGCGGAGTGCCTCCGCCGCCATCATGCGCTTTCCGATTTTCTGCGATACGGCAAAAAAGCTTAAATATAAAATCTTCATATTTCGAATACCTCATTGGCGATTTTTGACACGGCTTTCCGAAAATCCTTGCTGTCTTTTTCGGTCAGACCGCCGAACAGATTTCCTGCGAGAAACTGCTTGTAAACCTCGTCGGAATGCGGAATTTTAAAGCTGACGCCGCCCACGATCTGCTCGATCTCGTCATCCGCCTGAAAGGACGAAACGTTGCTCGCCGCCTTATACTGCTTATTCGCGTTAAATTTATTATCCAACAAAAGCGGGAGCTGCGAATTCAAATACGATATGGATTTCAGATCACACGAAACCAATCTCAAAACCGCGTCGGACTCTATAAGCGCCACCGCCGAAAGCGCATCGTTGGTAATGCTGCTGGTGCAGTCGATGATAATATATTCGCACATTTTCCGCAGCTCGTCGATCAGCTCCCGCGCCTGTGTTTCGGTATACGGAGCATACGAGAACGCGTTCTCGCCCTTGAGCATAGCAAGCATGGTGAGATATTCGTTTTTCTTGTGAAGGATCGCGTTCTGCCTGATAAGATTTCCATCGACATGAGCCGCGCCGAGTATATTGCCGAGCGAGGTTTCCGCTTCGAGATCGGACGGCGGGCAAACGTAGGGCAGAGGCGGTGCGGACATATCCGCGAGCACCAAAATAACGTTTTTCTTTTGGCTTGCAATATACCGTGCGAGCTTAACGCTCATAATTGTTTTACCCGAAGAGGGCGAGCCCCAGACCGCCAGCACCTGATTATCCCGCCGATCGGGCGGCAGCTCGAAGCAATCGCTTTCGGGAGAATTGATGTCGAATTCAAGGTCCAGTTCTTCATCGTCATCGCTGCGCGAGATAAGCGATTTAAACAGATTCGCCATTTGAATTCACCTCCGTTTCGGAATTGCTCTCGGAATTATCCGAATTATTTTCCGACGTATTTTCGGCATTATTTTCGGGATCAATAATCACTTTATCGATCTCGGAATTGTTCTCGCCGGAATGATCCTCGGAGGTGTTATCCTCGGCAATCTCGCTCTCCGAGGACACCTGTGTCGTAGGCTTCTGCGGCACTTCGGGCTTGTTGATATTTTCTTTTTCATTATCTTTTTCCGCTGCAAGCTCCTCCAAAAATTTCTCCTGCGCCGAAATAAACTTCTGCGCGTTTTCAGCCGTTCCGCGGTACACGAGCGCGACATGGATTTCGCCCTCGGCTTCAAGCTCTGCCAAGATATTCGCCTGTGAGGGAGTGACGAGCAATGTCACGGTTTCGGGCAATTCCGTTTCTTCCTCGCCGTCGGGTTTTACGGTCACAGTTTCATCGTCGTTGCCTTTCTTGTCGGTCACGGCAATTACCTCGACATACTGCAATTCGTCGGGAACAACGGTTTCGCCCTTTTCCTTATAATCGATCGCGATCACAGACACGATATCTCCCGAAATGAGCTTGCCCGAAAGACCTCCCGCAAAGGACGGGATCGTTATGGAAATAGCACGTTTTTCGCCCGTAAGACCGTATAAATAAGCATTCTCCGAAGCGGGGAAATCGCTTATTTTCGCCGCGAGAACATACTCGCCTTTAATCATTTCCGAAGCTGCGTATTTTCCGACAGCGTACTCGGACTTCTGCACCACCTCGGACGGCATATTATACGCGCCTACTTCGACAATCTCGATGTCTTTTGAGGTGATTTCCTGCCCGATCTTTAAGTCGCTTTTCACGCGCACGATCTTCATGGTGCTGCTTTTCGAGGCGTTAAAAAGCGGTGTGATCGCAAAGCAAATAATTAGCGCCAGCGCTATACAGATAACGCCCAGAACCGTTCTGTTTTTCAAAAACTTCATCGTCATTTTCCTTTCAAAAAAGAATTGCTGCCAATACATATCCAAAGGTTATAAACGGCACAAACGGCAAGGATTTACTTGCCGTTCCACCGTTGATTTTGCAGGAAATACAACTTCCCGCGTAATAAATAAGCATGGAAATCTGCGCGAAAAGGAGCAGCGCGAAGCTGCCCCAAAGTCCGCAGACGATGCTTAATGCCGCAATTAGCTTAACGTCCCCGCCGCCGATTTTCCCTGTAGTGAGAGCTACGGAGAAGAATATAACGGCGACGATCAACCCCCATAAATTTTCCAAACGGAAGTTTATTACCGCCGTCATTGCGACAATAACGCTTATCCAATTCGGAATCTCACGAGTTTTTATGTCCATGTATGAGCCTATTCCAAGCAAAATGGGAATCGCGGCAAACCGCATAACAGAGCCGATCATCAGCCCTTGAAATTGAACATATCCTTGACCTTCTGCGTCACGGTAGGCATGATGGTATCTCCGAACAGCGCGTAAAGACCGCCGAGCAGAAGCGCGCCGATAACGACCGCGATCAGAATCTTGATACCGCTGTCAACGAAGTTTTCGCCGCGATTTGCCGCGAGCATGGTATTGCTGCGAACCGCAAGTCTGTATGCCGCCGCGCGTGCGCTTCTGATCTTGCGGCATACCGCCGACTTAACAGCATTGAACTTTGCCTTTGCCGCCCTTGCGGTATTATTGATGCTCTTGAAAAAGTTTCTCATAAAAAAATCCTCCATAAAATAATTTTTGAATTTACATTGACATCGTCGGAGCCGCCTCATATGACTGCTCCGACTGATTAAAATTTCCGCCGTACTGTCCCTGCGCCGCGGTCTGTCCCTGCATCTGCCCGATTGCGAGATTGTACGCGTCGACCACAGCCGCATTGATCTCCGCTCTCAATTCCTTGCAGGGAGAGCAGATCTCGCGAAAGTCGCCGTCTGCGTCCTTATACGAGGGCATCGAGGCGAACAGACCGTTTTTGCCGTTCATCACTCTGACATTTCTGATTTCGATGCTTTCATCGAGCCTTATCGCGGCGTTTGCCTTGATATTGCCCTCGCCGAGCTGCAGACTGTTGATTCTTACGTCAATTTTCATAGGTTACCTCCTGCTGTTCGCAAGCGTTTGCGACAGCGCCGATAATAATCACGATTATAACGACCGTTAAAATGATTGACCCGTCATCTGATTCCTCATCAGCGCATTCCGCGCTTGCAATTATTTCCGAATTATTTGCTGCTTCAGTGCCTTGCGGTCGCGCCAGAAACACGACCGCGATCAGCATCAGAAGCCACATTCCGAGCTTTTCCATCAGCCCTTGAAGTTGAACATCTCGGTTACTTTCTGCGTCACGGTCGGCATAATGGTATCGCCGAACAGCGCGTACAGACCGCCGAGCAGCAGCGCGCCGATAACGACCGCAATCAGAATCTTGATACCGCTGTCGACGAAGTTTTCGCCGCGCGTTGCCGCGAGCATGGTGCTGCTGCGGATTGCAAGTCTGTATGCCGCCGCACGGGTTTTCTGAATTTTGCGGCATACCGCCGTCTTAATAAAAGTTACCGCACCAACAATCTTTGCCTTTGCTCTCTTGAAAAAGTTTCTCATAAAAAAGTACCTCCTGAAAAAATATATTATTTATGCAAAAACCGCGAATTTCTCCGCGGCAACATGGACGTTGCTGCGGTTGCCCCAAAGCGGCGCAGAATGCGCCGCAACAAAGGGCAACCGGCTACATTTTCATTTCGGGCGAATGATCCTGCGATTGCTCGTTATCCTCGGACATTGCCGCGAGTTTCTCCCTCGCCCAATCGGGAACAAACTCATCAGCAATTTCGCCGATGAAGTCTTGACGGCAAAATTCTCCGCGCTCGCCGTCCGACAGAAAATGTCCGAACACCTTGCGACCGCTTGCGGTAGGGGAGCAGCCGAATCCGCCAGTCGCGAAAAACAACTGATTTTCCGGCGTTCTGTATTCTTCTTTCAGAGAAGTGTCGCGAAGAATTAACAGCTTATTCGTGTAATCCTGCGGCTCATCAGTCCGGACGGTATGCTCTCCCGAAAACAGATTTAATTTTGCATACATTTTACGGATATCGTCCGCCGCGCCGTCCACAATACAGCTATGCGATCTCAACGCGAACTCGTATTTTCTGTCGGCGTCGGGAATATTAAAACGCTTCGCCCACTCGGTATTTCTGTTGTGAAATCTGCCGTCGTCCTTGCGCTCCTGAATGGTGTTCGCGATTATCCACATCGTGCGGTCGTAGCCGAATTCTTTGACCGTACTTTCGACGCACTCATCGGGCAGAGACATACCGTCAAACTTCTCACTGATTTGCTTATCAAGGAAATCCCGACAGCGAATGTTCTCTTTTTTGCTTTCACGCCAAACGTCAAGCTCACCGTCATGCCTCGCCGTTTCAGCCGAATATTTATACAGTGGTATCATCATAGTCCTCCCGTTCACACGTCGGCATAATCCCGCGCTCGGCAAGAAAATTGTACAAGAAAATTCGTCCCGCCTGAGTCCAGCAAGTATGCATAACCGCCTTATCCTCGTCAATCGCGTAGGTCTTGCTCTGCGTATAGCCGAGGTTCGCGTATTCCGCGTACAAAACCCACGATCCGCGAATCGAATATTGGATACCGTAATCGTGAAGCATTCTGTTGAACGCAATGGCAGTCATGCCGTAATCCTTTGCAATCTGCGTCACGGGAACTGCGTTTTTACTGTTCAGAATACGGTCATAATAATTCGCCTTTACCGAAAGGAAAGCGTTTTCTTCTTCGAGCTTGCGGCGCTTATCCTGCTCGTCCGCAAGCGTTGTGAGGAGCTTTGCCAGCTCGCGCGGATCGCTCATCGTCTTGTGCAGGGTTTCCGCGGTAATGTATGCGCCGTGCTTTCTCAGCGAGGGAAGGACGTCCGCTGTGACCCAATGCTTGAATTTTTTCGCACTGGGCAGCTTGCTCGAAAGAATAAGGCTGTACAGTCCGCTTTCGTTAATAAGCCAAGCTCCCGACTGTCTGCTGAGTTTTAACGTTTCGTTAAAACTCATATCTTCTTTATCAACATGGTCATTGAGCGCTTTTGTTGGATTTGTATATCCTAATGTTAATGCCACATCCTTGCCCACAAACCACGGCTCTCCGTCAATATTCAGCGTGCGTATCTCGCCGAATTCTTCGTGCTTGAAAAGAATAATTTTGTTATCAGTCATCATAAGCCTCCCGCACAACAATACTTCCGTCCTCGACATAAACCTCGAGAACCGCGTCCTCGGAAATCCCTGCCTCGTCAAGAAATTCTCTCGGAATCTTCAGTTCGTCGGGAGCGTCGCAGTCAAGCGTTACCGTAACCCTGTCGTTCGGCACGAGCGCGAGAATTTCGCGGAGCTGCGCCGACATCTTAATGTTTCCGTTCTTCGTAATTCTGCTGTTAAATGTCACCATTGTGTTCCTCCAAATCGTAAAGTGAAATCTGCTGATTGTTATTCAGCCTTTCGTTCAAGTCGTAATTCGCGATGAGCAATTCTCCGAACATACTGCCGCCGTCAAACCGCTGGCGGATATTGTTTAAGCGTTCATACGAATACATTTCGTACCCCTCGTAAAGCGCCCGTATTTCTGGACAATCATTGTATGAAACAAGAAATGATGTTGTATAATAAAACTTGACACAATCCATGTAATAGAATTATAATGA
>CANDVA010000040.1 GCA_947389015.1 uncultured Clostridia bacterium
TTCATTATAATTCTATTACATGGATTGTGTCAAGTTTTATTATACAACATCAGAACTATCCACAGCGCCGCCGTTTCCCGTAATAAAACCAATCACAAGGACAACGGCAAACACTATCAGAATCACGATAAAAACCTTATCGTTTTTAGGCTTTCCATGCTGCTCCGAATCGTTGTCACCGGTTATTCGTTTGTGCTTTTTAAAATAGTCAAACATCTTAACCTCCCGTCATCACGTTTATTTGACCGAGATACATCGTGTACAAATCCTTTTCCTCATCGGTAAAATTATACGAGTCCAGAACCTCGTCAAGCGGCTTATTCGTGACTTCTCCGTAGAGCCATTGATGATTTCTGCCGCAATAATAGGTAGTTACCGTTTCTGTCCATTCGTTATCCTTACCCTTGTTATGAATGACCTCGCGAACGCTCCTTTGACACTCCCAGCCGCTGCATTGACCGTAGCTGTAAGAATATTCAAAATTGTAGAACCGTTCAACAGTTTCGGCAATTTCCTCGGCTGTGAAGTTCAACTCCATATTCGAGATGTCGCCGTCCATTTCACGGTATTTCTTGACCGCGAGTATGGCAAGAATTTCATTATAGTTCTCAATTTCAATTTCCGAATTACCAAACTGATTTAATTCGGAAATTTCGGAGTACGGATAATAAGTTCTTCGGTCACAAACAAACCCATCAATAATGCTATCCACCTCATCTTGCTTATCGTCAATGTATTCAACGACTGCCGTTCGATAATCGTTCAGCACATCTGTTTCGGTTTGAGAACTCTCCGTGCTGTCCGACGACGGCGCAAGCCACGAAAATAAGCTGCTAACAACAGAACATAATAGCGTAACAATGCCATTTATCAGCAAAATTAAAATAAGCACCAACGCCGCCACACAAAGGACTATCAACCCCGCTTTGGAAAATATTATCTTCCGCATATTCGCGGCAGCCTTTTTAGCGGCTTTCTTGGAATTTTTACGAATTAACCTATGGTTGACATGCTTGCTTTTTGTAGGTGTGAATTTGAGTTTTGAAACACCGCGAGCAGTATTAACAGCCGCCTTTCTCACATTGTCCGCGTAACGCAATTCCGTCAAACCCTGCTTGATTGTTTCCGTTCCCGTATCGGTAATTGTGGATTTATCAATTTTGGTACGAAGCATTTGCTGTCCAGTGTCTTTGGCGGCATTTGCAACGGTAGTGTTTACCGCCGTTGCTATCCGCCCGACATCTTTTATTGAGCCGACATTCACTCCGCGCCGCACAAAGGTTTTGATACCGCCTAATCCGTTCGCACCGCCCTTAACGGCAGTACGCAATATTCCTCCGACTTGTACCGCCGCATTTCCCGCCACTTGAACCGCTTGCACCATTTCAATAGCCGCCGATCCGTCGCTGTCCAATTTCGCGGAATTATATTTTTCGCGTTTGGGTTTCTGTTTGTCCTCTCGGATATTCCCACGCCGCGGCGGCAGTTTCACACTCCCTGTTCCGCTTGCCGCCGAGCTGCTTGTGTTGTCAGCGGCGGTATTCACATTTGTATCAACGGCGGTCTGTAATGCGCTTTCGGGCTTGTCAGATTTTGCATTCTCGCTTTCAATCCTCGTCGCTTCTTTTTCGGCGGCTGCCCGTTTTGCCTGTTTCTTTTTGCGCTTACGCTTGTTTCCTCTGCCGCCATTATTAGGTGGCGCAGTCGTTTTCACTCTTTGTGAGCGTTCAACGGTTTTCAAGCCGCTTATATTGCTCACTCCTCGCTCATCGACCTTTGAGGAAAAATCCGCGCGCTCAACATTGTTGGGACATTCGTTACGTTCGACTTTCGTCTGAATTTTCATCGACACCTCCGCTATCGTCCGTGACTTCCTCCAGCTTTGTGGTCATCAGATCGTACAACTCATTATGCGGGAACTTATCCACAAACGGGATTATATAACCGCCGCAGCAAATAAGTCCGCTTCCGCTTTCGGAACTCGTAACGTGCGTGAGAAGATTGTCCGAAATATTCAGCAGCCGCGCAAGCTGTATCCTATCGCTCGTCGCCTGATTTAACATCATCACAAAGTCTGTGTTGGAGAGCATAGAACGCGCCGTTTCGGACTTTAACAAATCCTCAACATTTTGCGTAATACCCGTAGGAACACCACCCCACTTACGTGCTCTCTTATAAAGCTCGTACAAAAAGTTTGCCGACTGCTCGTTTGCAAAGAGCAGATAAATCTCATCAAGATAAATCCATGTTCTCTTACCTCTAGCACGGTTTACGGTAATCCTGTTCCAAACATAGTCAAGCACGATCAGCATACCGATCGTTTTTAACTGCTTGCCGAGGTCTTTTATATCGTAGGAAACCACGCGATTGCTAGTATTGACGTTCGTCTTATGCGCGAACACGTTCAAATTTCCCTTGATATAAAGCTCTAATGATAAAGCCAAACCCTGCGCTTCATCTTCGGGCTGCGCCTTAATATTCTCGTAAAAGTCCATAAGCGTAGGAATTTTTTCACGGTCAAAATTCTGCAAATATTCCGCGTAAATATTCGTCAGACAGCGGTCAATTATAGCCTTTTCCTTTGCGGTCAAACCCTGTTTTCCGACCAAACATTCACAGAATGATAATATAAAATCGGACTTCATAACAAGCGGCGACTGCTCATCGGAATAGTCCTGCGACATATCCAAAGGGTTAATATAATTCGTGCTTGCGGGAGAAACGTTTATCGTTTCGCCGTTCAGCGCTGCGACAAGCTCCGTGTACTCGCGCTCCGGATCAATGATAATAATATCATCATCGGTGGCAAGAAAAACATTGAGCATTTCTCTTTTCGCCGAAAAACTTTTGCCCGATCCGGGGCTTCCCAAAATAAAACCATTCGGATTTTTCAGCATAAGACGATTGAAAATAATCATATTGTTGGAAAGCGCGTTCAAACCGTAATACATTCCGTTCTTTTGAGAAATTTCTTTCGCCGCGAACGGGAGAAATACCGCCGTGCTTTCCGTAGTCAAGGTACGTCGAATTTTTAAGGTACAATTTCCCAACGGCAGCACCGACTGTAAACCTTTTTCCTGTTGGAATTTCAACGTAGAAACAGAACATAATTGCTTGCGGATAACCGCTTCAATTGCTTCGGTACTGTTGTCAAGCTCGTCAATATCGTCAGCAGTCACCATAATGATGATATTATTCAAAAACATCTTCTGATTTTTTGACCGCAGATCGTCGAGCAATTCCTCCGCTTCGACAAGGCTGTGCTTCAAATCCTCGTTAATAACATCGGTCGTATAACCCGAACGGAGAGCCTTTTTCTCGGCTTGGAGTTTATTGGCCCTCATAGAGGTAAGCTGATGATTAACGATTTTCAGCGCCTTGTACGGGTCAACGGGAGCAATGTTCACGGTAATCATCACATCGAGGTTGGTATTCGCGATCTCGGTGAGCATATCGTCTTTTAAAGAGGACGGCATATCTTTGATGAACATAGTCCGCGCATACTTGTTATTCCACATAAAGTAATCTTTTTTGAACTCGAAATAATCGGGACAGCAGTACGCTCTTTCAGCCTGCCGCTTGAAATCCTTTTCGGACAATTCGGGAATTTTATCGTCAACGCTCTTGAAAATATCTTTGAGCAAGTTCACTCGATCATTCGAGGTAAGCGGAGTAATTACCGAGCCTATTTTCTTAAAAGCGTTCGTCAATTCCAAATCAATAGAAACGAATTTACCGCGAGCCGTTTCAAGATCGGGTGCTTGCAGCGTTACCGTCAGATACTTGCTGCGGATAATTCCGTTCTGCCCTTTTTCCATTTTGTCCTTGAGCATTTCATTGTAAACGTCGATATAGTGATCGTAGTCGTTTCCCTTGTAACGCAGCAGAACCATTCTGTTGAACTCGTCCTTATTGACGCGATTATTGTGAACAGTTATCTGAATGTCCGCGCTCGTGTCAAAGCTGTTCAAAACGGAGCAATAACCGAGGAAAATACTTTCCTGTTCCTCCTGCTTTGCAATGGAATAATTCACGTCCTCAAAAACGTAAGTTTTGCTGTACTTGTTATCATCGACCTTCATCAGAAAATTGTCGCACACGCACTTGTAGGGGAGAGTTTTCTGCGTAGTGCGCGGCACGGAGCGCTTTTTCTTAACGACCTTTTTCTTTTCCTTTTTGTGCTTCTTTTCGGCAAGGCGTATCTCATCGCGCTCTTTCGCGGTAAGCTGCGATTTATCCACGGTCTTTTTGCGTTTATCCTTTTGGAATTTGCGCTTTAAGACCATAGCCGCGATAACCGCGCCGAACACTCCCGCCAAAAGAAGAAATGCCTGAATATTCTTAGTTGAACTCGGCTCAACGGGAACGCCGGAAATATCTGAAATCACCGACTCTGTTGTACCGCTTATCCCTGTTTCCTCTGAAACTTCCGAAACTGCTGCTTCGACTCCAGAGGCTTCATATTCTTCGGGAACCTCCGATACTGCCGAATATTCGGACTGCTCTGCTGCTGAAACTTCCGTCTGCGCTTGCTCATCATTATGTACCTCCGTTGTTGAATTTTCCAATATAGCGTTCTCGCTAATATTAACATTTGCCATTTTTCAAACCCGCCTTTCTCAAAAATTTCTTCACCGCGGAATTACCGTGCTTTTCAGCAATCTCCGCCGCTAATTCTTCCGCCAAATACGCATTCCGAAACTCCATAAAAATAGGCTCGTATGAATAAACGCGTTTCTGCGGCGTGAAATAGTGGAAGAAAAACTCCACCGCGAACTGCTCAAACTGCATATCGTTGTAGCGGAAAAATCCCGCGAACATCAGCGGCGCGGCGATCAGAATAACCGCCCACGAAACCGCCTCCTGCAGCAAAATCTTGTTGCCGAAAATATACAGCGGAACGCAGATAAGCAGCGCCGCTCCCGCACAGATGCACTGCCGCAATGTAAGCCCGAAAAAGAGTTTTTCGCGGTAATTCTTGATCTCTTTCGGGATACGGATTTCAATCATATCCATTCCCCCAATCCTCGGATTCCGTGTGTTCTGTATCTGACGAAATCTTGTAAGCGCTGTACGCGCTCCCCACCAGACCGAACACTAAAATTAAAACAATAAAAATATAAAGACCCATCGGTATAACCTCCATTCACGCCCTACGGCGGCGATCCGCCGCAGGATTATTCGTATATGTAAAGCGGTTCAGCTTGTCCATTCCAAAATTTTATAAATTATGTAAATGATAGAGCCAATTCCCGCGCCAATCAAGAGCCAAGCGTACAAATACTCCATTGTAATTTTGAATTTTTTCATACGCTAAGCCCCCACCGCTTGCCGCGCCCATTGTCCGCTTTTGGAAACGCCGAGCGCAAGCGCCAATGCCGTTATCGTAATTCCCACCGTATCCGAGCCGCCGAGCAAATCTGTTACTTGCGAGAAAGCATAAAACATCACGATCACGACAAGTCCTTGCAAGCAAACCGCCGCATAGCTTTTTACGAACGCCTTCGCGCTGTCGTGCCAGCCCTCTGCAGCGAATGTCGCAAGCGGAATAGGGGAAATTACCGTATAAACGATAATCTCAAACAAGCGACCGATAAGGATAAGATTTATTACCCAGCAGGCTCCCAAAAGAATAAGAAACGTCGGCATTGTTTCAAGATATTTCAGCAAATAATTCAAATTCAAAAATCCACCGTCGGCAGGCTGCTGAATTATAGCGTCCACGCCAAACCGCGAAAGGAATCCATAATTCGCGTCGCCCAGACTTGCGGCTATGGAATTAAATCCGTTGAACAAAATTCCCATTATACCCTTCGCGTTCTGCACGATAACTTTTGCCAAAATGAATTTGAAAAACAGCTTGAAAATCTGCTCGTAACTCTGCAATTTCAGCAACATAGCATCGTTGCAAAGCTGAATTGCAAAGAACATAGAAACCATTACCAGAGCCACTCCCTCGACCGCTGTCATAGCCGTGTCGATTATCCGTATGCTGCTGTTGAACGGCGATACGGCAAGCACCGCTATCGCGTTGTCAAACGTGTAGTTAATTACATCGAGCCAATCCCGAACCCACTGTTCAACGGTTGACCAATCAATCATTATTCACCACTCCTTTGCGAGTTTTTTCGGAGTTTATACGGTGAACATATCGTAAGCCTTTGCTACAGCAAAAACGATGAAGCCCGAAGCAAGGCACATCAGACCACGGGTTTTACCGTCCGCGGAATCGTCCTTAAAGCCGAGCGCAAACTGAACCGCGCCGATAAAGCCGACAACCAAGCCGATACGCGCTACCCAATCCACGATAAACTCAACGACCGTGTTAAAGGTTTCAACACCCTCACCGCCGCCCGTACCCTCGGCAAACGCGGTAATGCCCATCAACGACATCATCATTGACGCCAAAGTAATTCCCGTAGTAATTCTGCGCACCGCTCTAATTCTTCGCGCGTCTCTCTGCGCATCTGTAAGTGCCTTTGCCGGCGTGAAATCCTCGCGGATATTCTTTCCCGTATTCCGAAAAAATCCAACGAGCGCCGCCTTTGCCTTGATAGCCTTGTCCTTGATAAAATTCAAAATTCTCATTGAAAAGTCCTCCTTGTAAAAATTAAATATTATCCCAATCATCGAGTGATTTTGTCAATATCACTTGACACAATTTACGCAAAGAATTTTAGCAAGTTT
>CANDVA010000041.1 GCA_947389015.1 uncultured Clostridia bacterium
AAACTTGCTAAAATTCTTTGCGTAAATTGTGTCAAGTGATATTGACAAAATCATCTCTTGTCGTGTTCATCTTGCCGACCCGAAAGCAAATTATCACCTACTTGAAATCCGCCAATGCCGAAAGTACATTTTGCTTGTGCGTTTATCGTATCGAACACGACGCGCTCCAGCTCATCTTTTGGAATTGACAAATTGCTGCAAGGCATATCAGATAACCTGTCTGAGCGTCGACACTTATAATGTCTGCCGTTGCACAAATTCAGAGCGTGATCGCAGCAGCCGCAGAACACTTTCCCACGCAGAGGGAAATCGCGCTTTTGCCTGTTGGGCAGCTTGAATTTGCGAATACGGCTTTTCGCGCGTTCAAACAATTCCTTGCTGATTATCGGCGTATGGTGGTCGGGAATAATTATCCACTCGCTTCTATCCTTTTCGCGACAGCGCCTACTTCCTATCTCCACCACTTCGTTTTTGCCTATGATATATGTTCCCTTATATCGCTCGTCAGCTAATATCTTCAAAACCGTAGATGATGACCAAACACCGTTAGTGCGGGAAATATCGTGATAATTCTTACCCTTGCTTGCCTTGTATTCAGCGGGAGTAGATATGCTAAGTTTGTACAGCTTACGGACTATTTCCCCCGCGGAAACGCCGTCCGCCGCCCACTCAAATATCTTGATAACGTTCTCCGCGGTTTCCTCATCTGGGATCATTCGTCCGTCCTCGCCCTTTTGATAGCCATACGGACAAATCTTGCTTTGGTATTCTCCGCGTTTCATTCGCGCGAGTTTTGCGGTCTTGCTCTTTATCGACATATCGCGGCTGTAACACTCGTTTATCAGATATTTGAACGCTATGTCGATCCCGCCCGTATCGCCCTTATGCTCGGCGGTATCAAAATTATCGCTCACGGAAATAAACCGAACGTGATACAACGGAAAAACTTTCTCTATGAAATATCCCGTTTCAATAGAGTTTCTTCCGAAACGCGATAAATCCTTTACGATTATGGTGTGAACCTTTCTGGCTCTTACCATTTCCAAAAGCTGTTGAACAGCGGGGCGCTCAAAATTTGTTCCCGTATGACCATTGTCGATAAACTCCTTGACCTCGGAACTTGCGTATTCGGGGAGCGACGCCGCTTTCTCGCGGAGAAGATTTTGCTGATTTTCAATGCTCAGACTGTCGTACTTTTCGTCCTCAAGCGAGAGCCTTATGTAAAGCGCTATGATACCGTTCGTCATATTCGGCTCTCCTTTCCGTCCGAGCGAAAACATACTGTTATTTCGCGTTCGTGACTTATTTCAATACGCTCTATCAAACGGTTTATCAGATCGGCGGTAAGCTGTCCGTCGGCATTAAAGCTGTCCGCGACGTTCTTTATATCAAGCCGCTGTTTATGTTTCCATTCAAGATCGTTTATCTCACCGTCTAGACATTCAATCTCGCTTTTCAATTCCTCGGCTTGCATTGTGTAGCCCGCTTTGAATTCCTCGTAATCCTCGTTTGAGATTATGCCGCCGACAAGACTTTCATAAAGTCCTTTGATAAGACCTTGTACGCGTTCCAGCTCACGGCATTTTAAAGACTTTTCTTTTTTCATTGCCGCGTCAGAGTTATCCGATATGAACATTTCTGAAAAAGAAACGTCAAATTCGGAGAACCTTTTCTTTACCGCTGCCGAAACGAAATCCCTTACAACTCGCTCATTAATGTTCACTCCGATACAAGCTGCTTTGGATATTCTATGCGGAGATAAACAATGCAAACGATAAACATCGGGCATTGTTTTCCGCTTTGCCCTTTGACGGTGTAAAGGCTTCCCGCAATGCAAACAAAAAACCTTTCCCTTGAAGATGTTCTCGGTGTAGTGGTCAACGGGCTTGCTTCTGCACTCCGCAAGAATGACGGCGCGGATTTCTTGTACCCTGTCAAATAACTCACGGCTTATGATAGGCTCGTGAGTGTTACGCACCACAATAAAATCATCGGGAGAAAGAACGCGCTGCTGTTTATGCTCAACGGTCGTGCTTTTCCCTTGAACCATATCCCCCGTATAAACGGGATTATCCAATATATGAGAAACGGTAAAGGTCGTCCAATTCCGATTGAGCGTATAATTCTTGTCGCGTTCGCTCGTCTTGCTTTTGTAGACGCTGGACGTTTCAACGCCCATTTCATTCAGCCGCACCGTGATAGTATTCAGTCCGTCGCCCTCGGCAAACCACTCGAATATCCGACGTACCGTTGGAGCCGCGCCCTCGTCGATTATCAGCTTGTGACAATCGTCGGGGGATTTTTTATATCCGAACGGCGCTCTCGCACCGATATAATCTCCGTCGAGCATTGCTTGATGTGCCTGTGTTTTGATTTTCTTTCCTATATCAAGCGCGTATGCCTCGTTGACCATATTCTTTAACGGAAGTATTATCCCGTTTCGGGAATTGCTCTCATCGGCGGTATCGAACATATCATTTAAGGCAATAAAACGGGTCTTATGCTGAGCGAAATACTGTTCGATATAATAACCCGTATCAATGGAATTTCGTCCGAGCCGCGATAAATCCTTGACGATAACGCAGTTTATCTTACCGTTTTCGATATCGGACAACATTCTCTTAAAAGCGGGACGGTCAAAGTTCGTCCCCGTCAGACCGTTGTCTATATAAGTATCGCATATGCGAAATTCGGGCTTGTCCAACACATAATCGTTTAAGATAAGCTGCTGATTTTCTATCGAATTACCGCGCCCTTTTCCGTCCTCGACCGAAAGTCTGATGTAGAGCGCGGTATTTAACGCCACCGCGCGGACGGTTTGCTCTGCCGAGAGATTTTTTCTGCTTTTACGAGCCATTATCCCGCCCTCCTTTCGTCGGTCATTTGCTTAATAAATTCCGCTGCCCTTTGATATTCGTCTTGATAATTAAAACGAATTTCAAGGCTTTTGTCGGCGTTTATAACAATGCTTTGTATCAGCCGCGCCACCATACCCCTGTCTATATCCTCCATTTCGGAGAATTGCAGAAAATGATTTATCCAACGATTTCTCTCTCCGTGGTTTTCAAGCGCCTCCGTCAGCTTGCAGTTCCAACTCTCAATGGCGTTTTTTATATCCTCGGCTTTCGTGGAGTACTCTTGCTTGTATTGCAGAAATTCCTCTTTTGAAAGAGTACCGTTTACAAGATTTTCGTACAAATTCCGCTTGAAGTTCTCTACCTTCGCAAGTTGTTCCTCGTTGGATTTTATGTAGCCCGCATACTCGTTTACAAGCGCTTGATTTACGCGCTCTCGGCTCACGCCGTTTATTATGGAATTAAGCGAGGTCACGCTGTTGATATGCGCTTTCAGGCTTTCCTGAACACATTCCGTCAAGTCGCTTTCCTTTATCATCGACGTGGATTTACAACCGCCTTTTTTGCCAGCGGGACAGAAATAATAAAAATACTCCTTATCCTTATAACGGTTGGTTTTGCGCGTCATTCTGCCGCCGCAGCAGCCGCAGATCAGCACTCCCGAAAAAAGATATACTCTATCTGATTGCGGTGCGGTACGGGTATCAAGGCGCTTTAGTCGCTGAACCAAATCGAAATCCGATTTATCAATGATCGGCTCGTGTGTTCCCTCAACGCGGACCCACTCAGAGGACGGCTTTGTTTCAAGCTCTTTCAGCTTGAAATGCGGCGTAGTCTGTTTGCCCTGCACCATTGTTCCCGTGTATATCTCGTCGCTTAAAATGCGTATCACCGTTGTAGCAGACCACTTGCAGCCCTCTTTGTCGGCGTAGCCGTTTTTCGCGTAGGGAAGTCCGTTTGAACGCTTGTAGGCAAGCGGCGAAAGAATACCTGCTTTGTTGAGTTCCTCGGCAATGTGATACGCGCTGAACCCGTCAAGGCGTTTTCTGAAAATATCGCGCACCACGTTCGCCGCGAACGTATCAACAATAAGGCTTTTGTGGCTCTCTCCCGTTTTGAGATAACCGTATACCGTAAACGCTCCGACAAAATCTCCGCCCCGACGTTTTATATCGAGAGCGGTACGGGTTTTCACTGAAATATCGCGGCTGTATGCCTCGTTCATTATGTTCTTGACGGAAACGGTTATTTCGTCGGCTTTTTCGGTCAAGGTATCCAGATTATCGTTAATGGCGATAAACCTTACGCCGTAAGTCGGAAACACTCTCCGAAGATAACGCCCCGTTTCTATGTATTCACGTCCGAGCCGCGACAAATCCTTGACGATAACGCAATTAACCGCGCCGTTCTTGATAAGCTCCATCATCTCCATAAACGCGGGACGGTCAAAAAGCACTCCGCTGTAACCGTCGTCAATTTTTTCCTCTACCGCTTCGATTTCGGGATGCTGCGCGATAAAGTCATCAATCAGCTTTCTTTGGTTGGAAACGCTGTTGCTCTCAACTGTCTTATCGTCGGTGTAGGATAATCTGATGTACTTAACAGCCTTGAAAATTTGCATAATAAAAACACTCCTTTCATACGGATACAAAAAACGCCCGCAATCAAAGGAGTGTGGTTATGCTGATATTCAATTCTTTTTCCATTGTCATTATATCACATCTCCGTGCGAATGTCAAGCTGTTTTTAAATTTACTTTATCAATCCCTTGATACATTCTTCCAACGTTTGACCGTTCTCGGAAAAAATTGCCTTAACGGTGTATTTGCCGCACTTGAAAAGATAAGGGTTTTTTATCTGGCTCACAAAATCCGCGATACGTTCTTCTTTCGGCAGCTCGCGGTTTACAGAAACGCCGCGTATATCCACCATTTCCTCGGACGCGGATAAATCAAATTCACGCATAAAATCGACCTCCCTCAATAATTTTTATAGTATATATTTGCTTATGCCAATGCACTTCCATATTCTGGGAATAGTGCCACATATGGCAACGTGTTGTATAAAGAAGTACCCTCGAATAAGCAAATATATAAAAAGTCGGGCTACATCGCTTATCTTTATCGTCCAACGGACGAGATCAACGGAAGTGCAGCCCGACATTTTTATTTTAAGCTGCAACTCAAAGCAAACAGCGGGTAGTCACGCAGGGTAATCCAAAGGATTACTCGCCCGCACATAGGGCTTTCACCTCTGCCATTCCTATGGTCAGACCTCACGGTAAGTATCATTATACCTCTAGCCGCAAATCGCTCAGTTTCTTTACTACTGGTCGGCTGCGTTACCGATCTTCGGCTGACCGCTCGTAAAATCTCGGTTATTGTTATTCTCGCGAAAAAAATAATGTGTGACCACGGATAATGAATAACCTCGATAATAGGCGGCAGAAACGTCTTTGCGCTTTTCTGTCAGAAACAGCGCGGCTCAAGGCTTTTGTGTTTGCTTTGCTATTCAATTGTCAAAGAACTTAAAGGGAGAAATTTGCCCCTCTATATAAAAGCCACGAAAAAGGCAAAAAGGGCGCATTATTTCAAAAGATTGTGCAAAATGCACAAGACTTTTTGTAAGTGTCGACCGACAGAGCGCTCCGAAATCCCGTAAATTTTCGCGATATCCTTGCGCTTTTCACCACGCCAATAAACTCGGATAATCAAATCTCTTTGCTGTGGTTCGAGCGTTGCAATAGCCGCCATAAGCCGCTTGTGCAGTCTTTGTCGTTCATCTGCCTCAATAATTGCATCAAGAATATCGAAGTCATCGGAAATATCAAGATTGTCCGAGTGCATATCCGACAGATATGTATGACGGCGAGTTTCCCTGCGATCGATTTTCCTGTCGTGAGCATTCATCTCGGATATTTCACCGCCAAGTTCGTCATCGACCTCAATCTCGCTGATAAAGCCGTCTTGAAATTTGTATTTAATAATCATTGTAACTTCCTCCTGTTTTCGTTATTTGCGGAATAGAGAAACAGGAGGAGAACGGCAGCGTACTAAATCGTACTTCTTGAAATAAAAAAAGCATTTGAGCAACGATGTAAATCGCAGCTCAAATGCCAAGCCTATTATTTCAATAATTATCGGAACTGTAAGTTCAATGAATGAGGTTTGAAAATCCGATATACAGCAAAGGATTTTTTTAACATAATTGGCTTATAAAAAAACACAAAGAAACCTCCGATCCAAAAACGGCTCAGAGGTTTTAAACATACAAAATCAAACCTTGTTTAATCTCGTTTTTTGGGGGTCGTTCTCATATAGAACTATAATGCCAATATAATATAGAACTATTATGCCGTTTAAATTCTGATATAAAAATGTATAATTGTATTAGGGGGTGATCTATGAGTGCCAACTACACAAGACACATTGGGTTCGGTCGTTAAAACCAAACGACAGACCGAAAAACTGACAATTGAGGAACTTGCCGAACGTCTTGACATTTCAGTCCGATATTTATGCCGAATTGAAAACAAAGGACAAAAACCGAGCTACGACGTTCTGTTCAAAATCATCAGAGAATTGTCAATTGAACCGGATTTGATCTTCTATCCTGAAAAAGATTTGAAGGGTTCCGAGATAGAAGACATAATCCGTATGCTATACAATTGCGATGAGGATTTATTAGTAGTTATCAAAGCAACTGTTAAAGCTTTAATTGATGTTGCTGAACGCAATGATGTTGTATAATAAAACTTGACACAATCCATGTAATAGAATTATAATGAA
>CANDVA010000042.1 GCA_947389015.1 uncultured Clostridia bacterium
GATTTGCTCTCAAAAACTTAATAAAGTTCACCCCCGTGAAAGCGGGGGTGTTTTTTCGGAAACACTTGACAAATCAAAATCAGTGTGGTATAATATATATGGAAATAAATGAAGCAAATTTAGATCCATGGTTTCAAAAAATGCCCCCGGGATGAGCTCCAATCACACCCGGGGGACTTTTTTATGTACGCACGCGCGCACGGGAACAGGCTTCGCTTACCGGTTGTCGCCGCCGTCAAGCCATTTACACTAAACTTCGTGCTTACGCACGAAGTTTTCTGCGTTTTTTGCTCGAATTGCCCTAACGGCAATTCGGTTTCGCTGCGCGAAACACACAAAAAGCCGCGCGTGGTCTCCCCTCGTTAAAGGCTCGGTGTAAGCCGGCAGTTTCATTATACCATATTTGTCGGAAATTGTCAATAAAAAGCCCCTCCGTGCGAGAGGGGCTTTGATTATCCCGTTAAGGTTGAATTTTCGATAGCTCCGAAAACCGACAACAGCATATTTTCGCCGCCGTTAAGCGAATTCACCACAAAAAAGCCGACTGCCACAAGCACTATTGCTACTATGACTATGATGATTATCAACGGCGCTTTCGATTTGCCACGCGGTGCGGCAACGCCGTTTTTATAGGACGCTCCGCAGTTCGGGCAGAACTTGTCCGTATCGTACATTGACTGTCCGCAGAACTGACATCTGAACATATTTCCGTGCGGCGGCTCTTGTACGGGTTCGGTGGGCGGAGGGGCAAGCTCGCTTATAACGGGCGCGGTCTCCGTGATGACGGGGGTATCCTCGACTTCCGTGGGCGCGGGCGGCTCGACGGGCTTTGGCGGTTCGGAGGGCTGTTCCGCGGGATTTTCTTCCGCTTTCGGAGCGGGCGCGGAGCTTGCGAAGATCGGTTCGAATTCTACGCGCTCCGATTCGGGCTTCGGCGCTGGCTCGGGTTCGGGTTTAACAGACACGGGCGGCGCGGGAGACTTCGAGAACAGAGGTTCAAACTCGGGTTCGGCGGACTTGGGCGGCTCTGCCGACGGTATTTCCGCGGGAGCGTCGTCCATTGAGTTGTTCAAGAATTTATACGGGTCGAGATTTATATTCTCGCTCGGGTCTTCGTCCATTGAATAGCTGCCGATAACGGGGACGGTGTTTTCGGTGATCGTTACCGCGTCTGCGCCGTCGTCGCTCATGGAAAAGTTATCCACTTGGCGGTCGCTGCTCTTGGACGCGGACTTTTTCGGATCGTGCTCCACCGCGTCTATGGAGGGCATTTCGTTTGCGGCGCTGAAATTCGCGAGCTGCTCCGACAACGCCGCGAAATCGTTTGCGGAGATGCCGTTCCCGAACAGATCGGGATCGCTGTTGTCCTCCGCGGCAAATATCGGGATAACGCCGCTCCCGCTCATAAAGCTGCTGATCTGCTCGATCTCGCTTTCGGATACGCCGTCAAGCTCCGTGCCGAAGCCGCCGATACCGCCTCCGCCGACAGCCATTTCATTGGGATTCATAAGCGGCACTCCGCCCGCCGACAGCGGTATATTTTTCGGTTTGTCGCCGAGATACATTCCGCATTTATTGCACTGATAGGAGTTGCCCTGCATATGCATTCCGCAATTCGGACAGAATACAAGCGATTCGGCGCTGTTTCCGCCGTCGAGAGGTTCTACTCCCGGCATTGACGACCGCACCTCGGAGACGGGCTTTTCGGGTTCGCTCTCCGCTTTCGGAGCGCTCTCCGTCTCGGGCTTGGGGGGTCTGCCTTCGTTGTCCGTTCTTCCCGGCATTCCGCCCTCCTCAAGCACCTCGGGAGGCACGGGCGAGCCGCATTTGAGACAAAACGCGTATCCCCTTATCAGTTTTTTTCCGCAATTAACGCAAACCATTTTTATTTCCTCTTTGCTAGAATTAGTGTGTATTATCTTAAAAATAATACTGTCACCCATTCTTTTATTATACAATATCCGCGAGGAAATGTCAATTCATTTTATGAAAACTGTATAAATGACTTAAAGGGGCGCGCCCGTTTTGTGCTAAACAACGGAGAAATAGAGTCCCGCAAACACGCCCGCAACGATAGCCATGACCGCCACCGCCGCAAGGCACATCATAATATGACCGAGCGTGTATTTGCGCTCGGGTTTGGTTTCGGGCGCGGTCTCCGCTTTTATCTCCTGCGTTACGGGGACGGTGTTTGCGGACGGCACGGGATATACCGGTGTGCTCGCGCCGTAGGTCGGGATAGTGTTGGGTGTGGGTATAACGCTTTCGGCGGCAGGCTCGGAGATCTCTTCCGTGCTTTCGTATTCGGGAGCGATTTCGGCGGCAGGTACCTCCGTTTCGGGCATTTCGGTAACGTTGTCGGTCACGGGAACGTCCGTGCTTTCGGTGTAGTCAAAAGCGGTCTGCTCAGGCTGCGGAACGGGCTGAACGGGTTCAGTGGGCTGCACGGGGTTTATCGGCGTCACGGGAACGCTTGCCGCCATATTTTTTACGGGCGTTCCGCAGAAGTTGCAGAATTTCGCCGTATCGATTATTTCCTTGCCGCAATTAGTACAAAACATAATTTATTTCCTTTCGATAGCTGTTGATCTAAAAAGACGAAAACGTCTTATATATTCATTTCCATTTGTATGTAAAGCCCCTGTTGGAAGATTATCTCAAAGCCGAAGCTACGATATAGTGAAACGGCGGGCTCGAGAGTGATACGTGTGTCAAGAAAGAGCTTGGTACAGCCCTTGGATTTCGCGTAGCTTTTTACCTCGGCGAGCAGGGCTTTGGATATTCCCTTTCCGCGGTGACCGCCGCGGATAAACAGCCGCTTGACCTCGCCCGTATCGTCGGCTTTGGTACGGTAAGCGACACAACCCATCGGCATATTCTCCTCATACGCGACCCATACCTTTTCTATATTTTCGGCGGCGCTGTATCGGGTATAGCAGTCCTTGTCATCGCCGAGAAAATTTATCATATAGTCGTCGTGCTCGGAGAAAAGATCCAAAACCCGCGTATCGGAAATGCCCATAGATACGATATTCATCCGCTCCTCCTTACACCTTTAATCCGTCGTTGTTTCTTACGTAGTCGAACAAATACTGCTGGGCTACACCCTCCGCGCCCTTGGTACATTCGGGAAGTCCGTCGGGGTAGAATTCCGCCATAAGGCGCTTGACCCACACGTCCTTCGGGAACGCGTCAAGCTTGTGGAACGCAAACAGCAGAACGCAGTCCGCGACCTTATCGCCTACGCCGACTATCCTCTTGAGCGTTTCGCGGGCGCTGTCCAACGGCAGTTCGTTTATCTCGTCAAAATTTATCTCGCCCGAGTTTACACGGTTCACCGCGTCGGCTATGTACTTCGCACGGAAACCCGCCCTTAACGGCGCTAAGTCCTCGGGCTCGATACCGCGAAGCTTTTCCGCCGTCGGGAACGCGAAGTCGCCGCCGCCCATGTCCTCGCCGAAGCTCTCGCAGAGTCTGCCGATTATTCCCGAAATACGGGGGATATTGTTATTCTGGGAGATAATAAAGCTTATCAGCGTTTCAAACGGCTCCTGCCGAAGAATGCGTATTCCCGACGAGACCTCGCAGGCAGCTTTCAGCGTTTTGTCGGCGGAGAAGCGACGTATGTACTCGGAGTAATCCGTGTCGAGGTCAAAGTATACGCTCCATTCGGGAAGTTCGGATTTGGTTATGCCATCGATAACGATTTCGCCGTCCTGCTCCGATAAGGTCAAACGCTTGCCCATAGCAATACCCGAAAACACGCCGTTTTCCGTTTCTTTCCAGCGAAAACACTGCCCGCAAAGAAAGGTCTGTTTTAAATTAAAGTTGGAATTATTGACTTTTATACTCATTTTTTTCAAAAACCCCTTGATTATTTACTTTAATTATAATACAATATAAATAAGATTTCAAGTGTTTTGAAAATTTTTTCAGCAAAGCAACACAAAATCTTAAGACAGCACCGCGCAAAGACCGAACTTCGTGCTTTGTACGGTGCTGCCTTAACCGAGTCGTTCTCGGAAAAATTGTTACCGAAAGGAAAACCGAAATGAGAGAGAGCATACTTACTATCCCGATAAACGAAGTGTTTGAACCGCGTTGCGGCTGTCCTATCTGCGCTATGCGAAACACCGTGGAGGATCACATCTGCGAATATATTATGGGCGCGGCTATGATGGAGCCCGACGTCCGCGAGGAGACAAACAAGCTCGGATTCTGCCACGATCACTTCAACAGTCTGTTAAAACAGAACAACCGCCTTTCGTTGGGGCTTATGCTGAATACGTACCTCGCGACCTTGCGCGGGGAGATCTTTGAGCGCAAAGGGATATTCTTCACAAAGGGCGCTAAGGCTAAAAAGGCGAGCGAGATCGAGGAGACCTGCTTTGTGTGCAGCAAGGTGGACTGGGGCGTTCAGCATATGCTGGAGACGGTGTTCAAGATGTTCAAGGACGAGCCGAAGTTCAGGAAGCTGTACTCGCAGCAGGAATATATATGCATTCCGCACTACAATCTGCTGATGTCGAACGTTCCGACAATGCTCCCGAAGAGCGAACACAAGGCGTTTATCGAGGCGACCGACGCGCTTGTCGAGAATTATATCAAGTCGCTGAACAGAGACGTTCAGCAGTTCTGCGACAGCTTTGATTACCGCAACGCGCGAAATCTCCACAGCGAGGAAATGGAGCACGTGCGCAATTCTATCGAGCGGGCTATTGAGTTTATCACGTCGAGAAAGCCCGATGTGAAGTAACAAATATTTAAACGGGAGATAATTATTTTGCAGATATTAAGTATAGAAAGCTCCTGCGACGAGACTGCCGCCGCGGTCATTCGCGACGGGCGGGAGATCGTTTCCTCCGTCGTCGCGACGCAGATAGAGGAGCACAGGATGTACGGGGGAGTAGTTCCCGAGATAGCTTCGCGGCGGCACTGTGAGAGCATTGTCGGCGTGGTAAACGAGGCGCTCGAAAAGGCGGGCATGACCGCAAAGGACGTTGACGCTATCGCGGTGACGTTCGCGCCCGGGCTTATCGGCGCGCTGCTGGTGGGCGTGAATTTCGCGAAAGGGCTGGCGTTTTCGCTCGGCAAGCCGCTTATTCCCGTTCATCATATACGCGGTCATATCGCTGCGAATTACCTTGCGCACAAGGAGCTTGAGCCGCCGTATATGTGCCTTGTGGCGAGCGGCGGACATTCGCATATAGTCCGCGTGAACAGCTATACCGAGTTTGAGACGGTCGGAAGAACGGTCGACGACGCGGCGGGAGAGGCATTCGACAAGGCGGCGCGGGCTATGGGATTTCCGTACCCGGGCGGCGTGTTTATAGATAAGGCGTCTAAGCTCGGAGACCCGTCCAAGTATAAGCTCCCCAAGCCGAAAACGCAGAACCCTTACGACTTCAGCTTTTCGGGCTTGAAAACCGCCGTTATCAACCTCATTCACAACGCCGACCAAAAGGGCGAGGAGATAGACGTAAACAGTCTCGCGGCTTGCTTTCAGAACACCGTGAGCGAGATATTGACGGACAAGTTTATCGCCGCGGCGCTGGAATTCGGATATAAAAAGATCGCGCTCGCGGGCGGCGTCGCCGCTAACAGCGGACTGCGCGAAATGCTTTCGGCAGCCGCGGAAAAGAACGGAATGGCACTGTATGTGCCGCCGCTCCCACTGTGCGGCGACAACGCGGCTATGATAGGCTGTCAGGGGTATTATGAGTTCCTCGCGGGGAATATCGGAGACGAGAGCCTGAACGCTGTCGCTACCATGAGCTTGGACAAGGTGAAGTTTTAATGAAGAATATCGTACTTATCGGAATGCCCGCGGTCGGGAAATCCACTATCGGGGTGCTGTTGGCAAAGACGCTGGGGTTCTCGTTTATCGATACCGATCTGATAATCCAGCAGGACACGGGCAGACTGCTGCAGGATATTATCGACAAGGACGGACTGGACGCCTTTTGTATCGCGGAGGAGCGCGCTATATGTTCGGTTGCCGCGGAGAGCAACGCTGTTATCGCTACGGGCGGCAGCGCCGTGTACAGCCGCGAGGCTATGCTGCACTTGAAAAGGCATGGGGTCGTTTATTATCTGTCGATACCTACCGAGGAGCTTACCGCGCGGCTGAAAAACATTAAAACGCGCGGTATCGCCAAACGTCCCGAGGATACTGTCGAGGACGTGTTCACGCGGCGTATGGGGCTGTATGAGGAATATGCGGATATTACCGTCGACTGTCACGGCAAAACCGCCGAAGATACGGTCGCGGAGATCTGCGGCTATCATAATCTTACGGGGAAATAAAGGCAACACCGCACAATTACCGGCTTACGCCTTTGTCATTCGCTTGCTTGCATATTTCCCGTCATCTTGCACAAATTTCGCTTGCAAGGCGTCAGCCTTGCGGCGCTCAATTTGCACAATCTGACGGAAAATCTGACTGCGCAATCAAACGACAATAATTATGCGGTGTTGCCCAAATATTTTTCAAAATCCTCTTGACAAACGGGTAATATTGTGCTATATTGTATATAGAGTTTATACACAATATGATTTTGTCAATATCACTTGACACAATTTACGCAAAGAATTTTAGCAAG
>CANDVA010000043.1 GCA_947389015.1 uncultured Clostridia bacterium
CAACAAGCCTGTCACCCATCTTTTCGACAAATTCGGCTGTTTTGTCAAAAGAAACCTCGCCCCAATCGAAATCATTATACAGCTTATTTAGGCTCGTTGTTCCCAGAATTTGGGCAGTCATCCTAATATCGCAGCCGTTGTCAATGCAGTTCTGCACAAAATTGTCACGTAATTCGTTAAAGCTGACGCTGCGAATTCCGCATCTTTCGCAGAATTTTTTTGCGTGAGTGAGCGCGATACGCGGCTCGTATGGCGTGTCTTTTCCGCTGAAAACGTAGTTCTCGCTGTTGCGGTTGTAAAGCTTTTTCAGTTCGTCCATTAAAACGCTCGGCACGGGAATTTCCCGCGCTTCCTCGCACTCCTGCATTACCAGAGCGGGCGTGATTTTGTTCTCGCTTTTCGGTCTCGATGTGCGATAAATTATCTGTCGGATATGTATGCTGTTGTGACGGAAATCCACATCCATCCACTGCAATCCACACAGCTCGCCGACTTTAATTCCCGTCATCAGAACCAGCAGCATACATAAATTCACGCGAACGTTATGTGATAAAGCGTAGTCTATAAATTTGTGCTGTTCCTCAGGCGTTAACGAATGTCGCTCCACCGCTTTTTGCTTGGGCAAAACAAGCGAATTCGGCATTATATCCGTTATCCCGTAATGCTCTGCGCCGTACAAAATCGCACTCCTGATGACCGTAGCGTACAGCTTTACCGTTTTTACTGACAAACCGTTTTTCTGCAATTCATTGTTAAATTTGAGAATATCCTCGGTGGTCATTTCCGTTATGTTTTTCTCGCCGAGAATTGACTCTATCATCGAGGTTATGCGGGATTTATACGAGTAATAGGTGCCGTCCTTCACAATGCCTTTTTGCGATAAAAGCCACTCATTCAACAGCTCGGAAAATTGTATATCAGACATAATTGTTCCTTTCATTATACATCACTTACAGCTATTATATCCGGACAAAAAGGCTTGATCACTCCAGAAATATTTCCATTCTCCGAAACGCCCGATAGGCATAATTCCGCTACTGGTTATCCAGTCGCGGATATACTCCGCCTCGTTCTCGGTGGAGTTAAGCATTGTCACGTTTCCGTAAGGCATTATCCTAAAATCTGCAAACAAGACATTTTCCTTTTTAGCTATACCCATTTTTTCCAAAGCATAAACACAATTATCTATTGCTGTCTGCTTGTGGGGAACTTGCGCTTTGGAATTGAAATATATCTCGAACTGTATCGAGCTGCAACCATTCGGTACATTGTTCGGAGACTTTACGGACGGCATATACGCTCGCGCCGCCATAATATCTTTGTCGTAAATGTAGAACCAAAACTTCTCAAAATCCGCGCGGTCAAGACCTATTGAAACAAGCGCAACGCCCGTATGCTCCAGATGTTCGGTCATTTCGCGGATTTTATCGGGAACGTTGTCAAGCATTTCAATAATTTCCGGCAACGGAACGGAAGCGTACAATTCATCGTATTTCTCAAAGCTTCCGTCGGCAAACGACACGACTTTATTCTCGGCGTTTATTTTGACCGCACGCTTGTTTAAATGCAGGTTTCCCGTGCGCTCGGCACGCTCAGCGATATTCGCAAAAAATGAATAATATCCGCCTTTCTTTGGATACCGCATTTCGGAAGCATAATAAACGTTAGGTGTCTCGTCGGTGAATGCGCCGTACAAAAGTTCGTCTATTTCGGGAAGATAAAGTCGATTTCCAATCCACTCAACGCCCATATCGGCAAGATTGGTTTGCCAGTATTTCTCGTTGTACAATTTAAAAACGTTTTCGTACAGAAATTCTCCATACCCTCCAATCAGCCAGTCCTTAAAATTGTCGGCATTTTCGCGTCCCGTGCGCCCGATAAATCCCTTTATTGCGTCAATCTTAAACTTTATCGGGAATGTGAAAAGATTATTTTGCGCGGGATGACGCAGCCATGTTTCATTGTACCAGCTGTACGGAAAAGGATGATGGTAAAATTGTTCAATCTTATCAAATAATTCACGCACGGTTTTATCCTTGGCAAATGAAAAATGCACTGCTTGATCAAAATAGAAATCGCCTATCCAAAAACCTCGGCATATACCGCCAGCTCTGTCGGACGCTTCAAAAAGCTCCGAGCTATTGTCCGCATAATACGCGCCCAGACCGGCGATACCCGCGCCTAAAATAATTTTCCTCATTTTACTGCCTCGACAATCGTTTTTGCCATATAATCGATCATATCGTCGGTCATGCCTGGATAAACGCCGACCCAGAACGTATCGCGCATTATCCTGTCGGTATTTTCGAGCGCACCGACAATGCGGAAACCCTCTCCCATTTTCCGCATTTCGTCAAAGCACGGGTGCTTGGTAAGATTTCCCGCAAACAGCATACGCGTCTGAACGCCTTTGCTTTCGACGTATTTCACAATTTCGTTGCGGTCTGCGCCGTCCCTGCAAGTTATCAGAAAACCGAACCAACTCGGATCGGAATTTTCGCACGGTACGGGCAAGATAAGCTTATCCGAGACGGGCTCAAGCGCTGCTCTCAGCCGCTTGAAATTCGCTTTTCTCCGCTCGACGAATGTCGGGAATTTCTCGATCTGCGCGCAGCCTACCGCAGCCTGCATATCCGTAGCCTTTAGATTATATCCGAAATGTGAATATACGTATTTGTGATCGTAACCGAGCGGCAACTCGCCGTATTGCTTATCGAAGCGGTGTCCGCACATATTGTCGCAGCCGGATTTGCAAACGCAGTCGCGTCCCCAATCACGCATTGATTTAATAATCTTTGCGAGTAGCGGGTTATCGGTATATACCGCGCCGCCCTCGCCCATTGTCATATGGTGCGGCGGATAAAAGCTCGATGTGCCTATATCGCCGATAGTTCCCGTAAATTTCTTTTCGCCGTTTATTACATATGTGGAACCTAACGCGTCACAGTTATCCTCGACGAGCCAAAGATTATGCTTGTCGCAGAACGCTTTTACTGCGTTGAGATCAAACGGATTTCCAAGCGTATGCGCGATCATAACCGCTTTTGTTTTCGGCGAGTATGCCCCCTCCAATTTTGACACGTCAATATTGTATTGCGGAATTGTAACGTCAACAAACACGGGAATTGCGCCAAACTGAATAACGGGCGTTACCGTAGTGGGGAACCCCGCCGCAACAGTAATAACCTCATCGCCGCGCTTAACCGCATGATCGCCGAGCAGCGGCGATGTGAGCGTCATAAACGCGGTCAGATTCGCACTTGACCCCGAATTCACCAGAGCACAGTATTTCACGTTCAAATACTCCGAAAACTTGTGCTCAAACTCATCGGTAAATCTTCCCGCCGTAAGCCAGAATTCCAGCGCGCTGTCAACGAGATTCACCATTTCGTCATGGTCGTAAACCCGCGACGCATACGGAATTCTATCGCCCTCAGCGTACTTTTTTTGGTTGTGGAATTTATCGCAGTATTCCGCGACCAGATCGAGAATTTCCCGTTTCGCCTGTGCTTCGGTTTTATTTTCAAACATTATTTGCCTCCTATATCTGTTCAGATCTTAGCCAATCCATGGTTCTTTTGATTCCCTCTGAAAAATTTATTTCAGCTTTAAATCCGACATCCTTTTCCGTTAATGATACATCATATTCTTCAAGAGGTAAATTTGCTCCGGTAAACGGGATTTTACCGAATTCAAATTTTCTGTCCGGTGCTAAAACTTCTTTGATTTCAAGAATATATTTTTTCAATGGCTTCGGATCTCCACCGCCAATCAAATAATTGCAAAACATTTTACCATTTTCGCCTATCAACCGCAACGCTCTTGCCGCGTCATCAACATAAACGAAATCATAATTTTGCTCTCCGGATGTAAATTTCAACGACTCTCCGTTCAATATTTTTTTGAGCGTTGTATTGATAAATCTTTTTGAACGTTCACCCGCGCCGTACGTATTGGTTATCTTCGCCCAGACGAGATCCGCGCCTATATCGGCTGCTGCTGTTACTGAAAGCGCGTGTGCAGCATATTTGCAGCTGCCGTAAATACCACTCCCATTTATATAGACTGCTCCCGGTATATATCCTTGATCGTTTGTTACCGCAAGCGCCTCATTTTCCATTATCGAACCGACACCAACAAATCTTTTTGCACCGATGTTTTTGGATGCATTTACACAGTCGATCGTGTACTTTACGTTATTTAATTGTGCCTGTATACTTGAACGCAGTTTTCCCGAGACACCTGCCCAAGCCAAATGATAGAATACGTCAATATCACGGTCAACAATTACTTCCGGCAGCTTATCCGAATCAGCCAAATCAAGCTTAACATATTTCAGACCGGTCATGGAACACAAATCATTGTCGGCTATATCTACACCGATAACTTCAATCCCGTTCGCCAATAACTCGCGAACCAGAGCGCTCCCTACAAACCCGTTAGCGCCCGTAACCAAAGCCTTTTTCATACGTTCAGATACTCCTCCGTTTGTTTATCCATAACCGCCGAAACGTCGCCGTTCCGCAAATAAGCCTTGCTCCATTCAACGGTTTTTTCGACCGCCTCCGCTATATGCCACCGCGGTCTCCAACCGAACGCCGACTTGATTTTCGAGCAGTCCAGCTTCAAAAAATTCGCCTCATGCGGAGCGTTTTCCTCGGCAATGTTTTTCCATTTCGCGCCGTCCCAGAACTTGCAGAAAAGATCGACCAATTCACCCGTAGTAACGCAGTCGCACTCGTCCGGGCCGACGTTGTACCAACCTGACAATTCCGCGTTGTCATACTGCTTTTCGGCGATCATCAGATACGCGAAAAGCGGCTCGAGAACATGCTGATACGGTCTTGTAGAATACGGATTTCTCACGATTATTTCCGAATTGTTCCGCATTGCGCGAACGCAGTCGGGAATAATTCTGTCAGCCGCGAAATCTCCGCCGCCGATAACGTTTCCCGCCCGAGCCGTCGATATCGCGACCTTGCCGTCCGCGAAAAAGCTGTTCTTGTAGCTGTGCGTTACCAATTCCGAACACGATTTTGAATTTGAATAAGGATCGAAGCCGTCCAGCTCCTCGTTTTCACGGTAACCCCAACTCCATTCGCGGTTCAGATAAACCTTGTCGGTAGTGACGTTCAGAAATGATCTTACACGATCGGAATTGCGCACGCATTCAAGAATATTCACCGTTCCCATAACGTTGGTCTCGTATGTATACGCGGGATTTTTGTAGCTCTCGCGGACGATAGGCTGCGCCGCCAAATGCAAAACCACTTCCGGCTGAGCGTTATCAAACGCCTTTTTCAGCGAATTATGATCGCGTATATCACCGATAATTGAATTTATTTTCTCGCCGATCTTCGCGATCTCGAACAGCGACGGATCTGTCGGAGGTTCAAGAGAATAACCCGTAACGACCGCTCCCGAATTCGCAAGAATTTCGCACAGCCACGCGCCTTTAAAGCCCGTGTGCCCCGTAACGAAAACACGCTTTCCTTTCCAGAATTCGAGCATTATGTCCACTCCTTCCACGGGCAGTTTTCGCTTGCCCAGAGCTTTTCGAGCTTTTCCTTTTCGCGTATCGTATCCATGCACTGCCAGAAACCCTTGTGCAGGTATGCGTTCAGCTCGCCGAGCTCGACCAATTCGTTCAGCGGTTCTCTTTCGAGAACGGTCATGTCGTCCGAAATATAATCGAAAATCTGCGGCTCGAAAACCATAAATCCGATATTTATCAGATCGCCGTCGAGGTCGGATTTCTCGCGGAACGCCTCGACCTTTCCGTGCTTGTCCACCTCAAGAACGCCTTTGTCTTGACCGAAATTGTACACCGAAAGCGTGCCAATCTTACCTTGCCTTTTGTGAAACTCAAAAAGCTCCGGAATGTTGATATTACCCACAGCGTCGCCGTATGTAAGCATAAACGCTTCATCGCCAACGTATTCACGAGCGCGTTTAACACGACCTCCCGTCATGGTGTTTAAGCCTGTATCAACCACAGTGACTTTCCATGGCTCTGCGTGCTTTTGGTGAACAATCATTTCCTGCTTGTCATTGGAGAAATCGAATGTAATGTCCGACGTGTGCAGAAAATAATTTGCAAACCATTCCTTGATTACATGCTGCTTATAGCCAGCCAAAATAACGAAATCATTGAACCCGTAATGCGAATATATCTTCATTATATGCCATAAAATAGGCATTTCGCCTATCTCAATCATCGGCTTAGGCCGCAGATGGCTTTCTTCACTTATTCGTGATCCAAATCCGCCTGCTAATAT
>CANDVA010000044.1 GCA_947389015.1 uncultured Clostridia bacterium
AACTTGCTAAAATTCTTTGCGTAAATTGTGTCAAGTGATATTGACAAAATCATCCCAACCCTCCAGATCGTTCTCGGATTTTGCCTTATAGGGATTTAGGTATATCAGATTATCCGCTTTGAGCGCGTCTATTACCTCTTGCGGCTCTTTGCCGCATAACCCGCCCATATATTCAAAATCGAGCTTGCCGAGCGTATCAATCGAAACGTGCATAGCCTCCTGCGCCGTTTCGACGTGCGTTATTTCCGTAATGTGCTTTACCGTGCGCTTGCTGAAGAAGTCCGACTTTGTGACCGCCTTTGTCTCCTCGTCAATGACCTCAAGAGCGCACAGCGAGTTGTAATCATCGTCTTTTCCGAACGTCTGATAATTCACGCTGTCGTTGATATATCCGAATTTCTTTACAAAGCCGTCGTACTGCTCGTTTAATATTTTTTGGTGCGCTTGCAGCTGCTCGTCGGAGCAGTCGTTCTCCTGTGCCGTCAATGCGGCGCGGAACGTCTGCCGCAATCCGTTCAGAGCCTTTAAACGCTCCAGTCTTTTCCCCGTAAGCGGCTTATTGTCTTTGTCCGCGACTTCGGTCATAAAACCGTTTTCACGGTAATACATTTTCCCATCGACCTCAGCAAAGGTAAAATTCCGCACGTTATCTCTGGCGGGTATAACGCCCGCGGCTCTTTCGCGCTGTTCGGTGTGTATGCGCAGCGCGTTATTTATTTTCAAATTCGCGACCGCTCTTTCAAGCTGTTCCGAAAGAACAGCGCCCTCAAAGGGAACGCAAGCCGTCTCATTCTCGTTGCCGTACATTGAGACGTCAAGTCCCTGTTTCATAGTGCCGAGTACCATTTCGGGGTGGTCGAGGAAGTATTGATTTACGGGTACTCCGTCGCTGTTTTTGCCGATGTAGCACCAATCGGGCAGTTCGACCGCTAACTCCTCACGCTTTTGCAGAAAGAGAATATCCGTTGTCACTTCCGTACCTGCGTTCGCCTTAAACGCGTTATTCGGAAGTCTGACAGCGCCCACCAAATCCGCGCGTTTTGCTAAATATTCACGCACATCGGGCTTTTCTTTGTCAAGCGTTCCTTTTGTGGTAACTACCGCGACAATTCCTCCCGGCGCGACCTTATCAAGCGACTTCGCTATGAAGTAATCGTGAATATGGAAATTTTCACGGTTATACCGCTTATCCGACACGCCCACGCTCCCGAACGGAACGTTTCCGACAACCGCGCCAAAGAAGTTGTCCGTAAAATCCGTTTTTTCAAAGCCCTTGACTTGAATATTCGCTGTCGGATAGAGCTGTTTTGCTATGCGCCCCGAAACGCTGTCAAGCTCCACGCCGTACAGATTGCTGTTTTCCCTCATATTTTCGGGCATAACTCCGAAAAAGTTGCCAACGCCCATAGCGGGTTCAAGGATATTTCCGCTCTTAAAGCCGAGGTTTTTCAAGCCCTTGTAGATCGCGTTAATAACCGTAGGGGTGGTGTAATGAGCGTTAAGGGTAGACGCGGCGGCAGCGCGGTATTCATCATCTGTAAGCAAGCCGCGCAGCTCGTTGTATTCTTTTGTCCACTGGGGATTTGCGGGGTCAAACGCTTGCGGCAAGCCGCCCCAGCCGACGTATTTTGAGAGCGTTTCCTGTTCGTCGGGCGTTGCAAACCTGTTTTCATTTTCAATTTGCTTTAACGTTCGTATCGCCGTGATGTTCGCGGCAAATTTAGCCTTTGCGCCGCCCTCGCCCAAATGTTCGTCCGTTATCGTGAAATTTTTCGCGTTAAAGAGCGTTGCCGTGATAATTCCGTAAGCCTGTTCCGTTTTTTCCTCATTGCCGATAATATCATATATCGCCTTTTTTATACGGTTGATTTTAGCGGTGTTGCCATTCCAATTGGGCATTTTGGCGTTTTCAAACGCGTTATAAATCTTAGCCGACATCTCGCGCGGGAAAACTTTAGAGAGCTTTTCTACAATAGTGTTGTCAGTTGCCGCGGTCAAGTCTTTGTTTGTTTCGAGAATAGGCTCGTTGCTCATATCAACAACGTTTATTCCCATTGACCGCGCGAAATCCGTTGCCTTAACTTCTCTTTGCATAGGCTTTTCTTCTACGGGAATTTCAGTCTGATGTTTTTCAATTACCCTTGGCTTAACAACAAAGGATATTATCAGATTTTCGGGGGTATGCTCAAAGCCGCTATTATATAACGTGCAAGCACCGTTTTTAAATTCCCAATCAGAGGCTTTGCCCCAATCAAGATAAGAACCGCGTCCTCCGTTTGCCAAGGTAATATTATCGTCGGGCGCGTCAGGACGAATACTGTATATTCCCGTGGTATCCGCATATTTCACCTGCCGAATTTGATTTATTACTTCCGGGCGCAAGTGTGACTTTATCTCAAATTCCGTTCCAACGGTCAATACGCGTTTCAGTTGCGTCAGATTCTTTATTTCAACGGGCTTTTCGATATCCTCGGAGTGCGCCTGTTCGGTTTGGGCAGCGCTCTTATCGAGTGTTTCAGTCAGCTTTGCCTTGACCGCCTTATCCACCGTTTCAACGAATGTAACGTAATCGGGGATGTTATCCTCGTCAAAATGCCCGACTTGAATTATATCGCCGACCTCGTTGTCAAACAAATCATAGCTTAACGCCCACTGGTCGGCGCTGTACGCAATACCTATCTCCAAAGGAAAAGCAACCGTTTCACTTGTATTTCCCTTTATTGAAAAAACATCGTGGCGGTTTTCATAATTGTGTGTCTTGACCGCGGAGGTTATTTCCTCGTAATTCTTTTCCGTAAACGCCGTCCAATCGTAATTATCGCTTAGTTTGGCAACACTGTACGCGTTATTCTCATATCTTGTTTTTTCCAACAACGGCACAATATCCTTGTATTTTTCAATACGCCGTAAAAAATCGATAACGCCGCCGTAACCGTCACCAATATCCTGCCGCTCGGTAAAGCTACTGCCGTCGGGCATATTAACCGTGAACGAAGTCTTATCATAACCGAAATAATCACCGAATTTATCTGTTTTAGATACCTTGCGTCCCTCAGCCTCCCTCCAAGCATTTTCCGAACCATAATATTTTATCGCGGCTTTTTTTCCCGCGACGCGCTTATCATCGGCTTTTTTCATAATCGCGTCAAACTCGGCAACGGAATATGTCTTGCCTTCCTCGAAAACGCTGCTTTCGCTCCATTCACAAGTTATGGTGGGCGTTTTGTATGAAATGGTATCGAGTATAAGCTCGTCAAAGTTCAGTTCCGACAAAGCTATATCGTTCATTTCCGTAAGGGATTTGTATTCGTCAACCCTTACGGTTACATTGTTAAATTGCGATATGATACGATTGTGTACCAGATCGGCATAGACGTTTATCGGCAGATCGGTTTCCTCATCGGTCGTGTACGCAATCGGAACGCGCGTTAAGTCGGAGAAATCACCGACCTCGCCGTATTCTCTGTCGCAGAAATCGTTGATAAGTTCCTTTGCGCGTTCAAGTTCGTTCTGTTTATCCTCAATAGAGTAGCCGTTTGCTTTGAGAACGTCCTCGGAAAAAGAACGTTCAATGTCAAACTTACCAACGGTAAATTTGATTTCCTTTGTTTCGGTATTCAATACCGCCGCTCCGACCGCGCCGTCTTTTATTTGGTCACTCGCGTTTTGTATAGCCGCGTCAAGGGAGCGGTAATCATACCCTGTATCAAGACCGCCGTAAATACCGAGATTTTTCACCACCTGATAAACGCCGTGTTCGGAAATATGCTCAGCGTCTTGCTCCAGAGCGAATTTCTCTATTTCGTCCGCGCGGCTCTCCCAAGTTTCAACGCGAATTTGGTATTTCCCGTGGTGAATTTCAATATTGCTTTTTTCAACCGTTGCCCCCGTTCTAAATGCCATATCGGCAATTATGTTTCGGCTTTCCTCGGATTTTGCCGTTATCCACAATGTAACGGGGAAGTTGTCCTCGGCGGTTTGCTTTGCCGTTTCGGGTATTTCGCTTTCGTCGCTCATCAAGGTTGAAGAAAAATCATCAGTGTTTTTCTCGTTCTCGATAAGCGGCTCGTCGGGAGAGGAAATAAATTCAAAGCCGCGGGAATTGAGCGTATCGTACCACTTGCTGTTGGGGGCGTTATAGAAGTTCTGCTCCTTGCCCTCGGCGTTTGTCAAGGATATAAAGCTATCTCCCACGGAGCGTACCGTCCATTCCTCGCCGTCAAGTCGTATATTATCGCCCTTTTCAAGTTCCTCGGCATTGTCGGCGGCAGTCCTGTCAGGTGTGGCATTCGGCAGCATACCGTACCCGTCAAGAATTTTCGCCGCTCGTTCGTGTTCCTCCGAGCCTTTCTCATAGCGATTGTACTCATATCGGGCGTTCTTGATACGTTCGTCAATATCCTCTTGTGTGATATATTCTTGCTTGTCGATAAGCGTTGCTATTCGGTCGGCGATTTTCTTCCAACTCCAATTGACCTTTGTTTTCTCGCCGTTTTCAAGCCTAATTACTATCTCCAGACTTTTGCTGTCATAGTTCACGGCGCGGAGTTTACTGTCAAAGCCGCCTACCGTATGTCCACCCGTGCCGTATTCCTTTGCAATAAATTCAGCAAAGCCTTTAGTATCGTCCTTATGGACGCGGTAATATTCCTCGATACGGAATTTCCCGTCGCGAAACATAGTTCCGTGTGAAATAATATCGTCATTGAGAGCCTGTTCAACATCAATGCCGTTTATAATCGTTTTTTCGGCGGTATCAGTTTCACGCTCAACCTCACCGAAAAGATTAAGCTGTTCGCCGCCGTATTCCTCGGTAGACTTCTCAGCGGTCTTTGAGGTTTTGGGAGCGCTCTTTTTCGTTGACGCAGACTGCTCTATTTCGCGCAGCTCGTCTAACGAAAGCTCCGCGGGGGAAACATATTCATAGCCGATATTAAAAAACTGCTCTTTCCAACGCCCCCAAATGGATTGAACCGACATATTATCCGACTTATCGGTATTCTCAAACGAAATTGAAAAATCACCGTCTATGTTGGTAATTCTCCAAAGTTTTCCGTCGCCGCGCACCAGATCGCCGACCGTTAATTCGTCAAGCGGCTTTTTAGTCGCTGTTTCGGCATTGACCTCGGAGAAAATCTTCTCAATTTCCCTCTCGTCACCGATTTTCAGATAGTAACCGTTCATAGCGAATTTACGTCTGTAATCCTCGTAAACGTGCGCGGGAAAACCCGCCATAGGAACGCCGCGCCGCTTTGTTTGTACGAGGTTCAGAAAATCGGCGGCGGTCTGCGCGTCCTCGTTGAACACTTCGTAAAAATTGCCCACTTTGTACGCCGTAACGGTTCTCGCCGCTTCGGGAAATTCCTCATCACCGTAAATTAAAGCGTGTTCGTATTTTTTGACGATTTCATCCATATTCAGCGCGGTCTTATCCGCAAAGAAAATATCCCATTGCGGCTTTGATAAAGCGTTTGCTTTATCCCATATTCTTGAATACCGCGTATCCACAGGCAGCTTTTCCCAATACTGCGTGAAATCCCGTTTAAGACCAGCCGCGTGATTTTCAATGCGGAAAACGTCCTCGTCGCTGAGAGTATTTTTTTCAACGTAATACTTTACAGCCCCCTCGTTGGAAATATGCGCGACAGTCGGGTAATCATTAGCCGCGTTATCCCATTTGGATACGTCATAAACGGTAACGCCGTTTCCGAGCAATCCGAAATGCAGATCGCCCTCGCCTTTGAGGACAGCCTTTTCAGCCAAATTCATAGCGGTAACAATATCGTCAGCGCTCTTTTCAAAATAGCTCTCCGAAATATCCCGACCGATTTTAAGGAATGTAATGTTATACTCCGCGAGAGTTTCTTCGGAAATACTGAGTGCGGGAGCGGCAATAACGTACTTGTCGCATTTTTCCCTTATTTCGGAAATGGTATTATGTGAAAGCGGCTTATCCATAACGAAATAACCCGTACCGTCTACCGCAGCAATATGCCGCGTGTGCGACACCTCCGCTTGCTCCGCGTTTTCCGTGAGATAATTACGCACCGCTTTTTCGTTCTGTCCGAAAACGGTTATTATCGCGCCTTTTACCTTATCCGTATCGGCGGTCAAGTGAAAACCGCTCTCATCGTTGTATTGCAGACAAACGTTTGTAAATTTCAGCTTACGCGCGTCGGCTATCATTGGTTCGGCTTGTTGTTTTTCACTTATTTTGATGTTGTATAATAAAACTTGACACAATCCATGTAATAGAATTATAATGA
>CANDVA010000045.1 GCA_947389015.1 uncultured Clostridia bacterium
TTTTCATTATAATTCTATTACATGGATTGTGTCAAGTTTTATTATACAACATCAACATTTACTCACCCGTCCTATGAAAATATGACTTTTTATATGCATCTCGGCGATCCGGACGTTATCGACGAAACAACTACATTTACCGTGCGTTCCGACGACTTTTAAAACAAAAAGAGGCGAGCAACTTCGCCTCTTTTATTTTACATATACAGCTTCCCCGCCGTGTCCTTGTAATACTCCGCTTGCGCTGCCCATAGCTTTCCGTAAACGCCGCCGCGGGCAACAAGCTCGTCGTGCGAGCCGCGCTCGGCTATCGTGCCGTTCTCCATTACCGTTATCTCGTCGCAGAAGCGGCAAGACGACAAGCGGTGCGAAATATAAACGGCGGTTTTCGTGCCGACTATACCGTTGAATTTCGTGTAGATATCGTGCTCGGATATCGGATCGAGCGCCGCCGTCGGCTCGTCAAGGACGATAAACGGCGCACCCTTGTAGATAGCACGCGCGAGACAGAGCTTTTGCGCCTCGCCGCCCGAAATTTCCACGCCGTGCTCGTCGAAATTCTTGTACAAGCAGGTCTCTATACCGTTCTCCATATGCTCCAGCCGCTCGCCGAGACCCGCGCGTTCAACGCACCCGCGAACCTCGTCGGGATCGTATTCGCCGCTTGCCGCGACGTTCTCCGCAATGCTGAACGAAAACAGTCCCGAATCCTGAAACACGACCGAAAACAGCGCCATATAATCCTCGTACTTGTACTTTCTTATGTCGATGCCGTTCAGCGTTATCTCGCCCTCGGTCGGGTCGTAGAGACGGCAGAGCAGCTTTACAAGCGTCGACTTGCCACAGCCGTTCTTCCCTACCAGCGCCATTTTCTCGCCGATACGCCACTTCAAATTAACGCCTCGCAGAGCGTACTGCTCAGAATTCGGGTACTTGAACCAAACGTTTTTGAACTCGAACTCGTATTCGTTGTCGTCGCGCTTTTCGGTCGGGATAGTGCCCTTGTACTTCTCGTCGGGGATATCGAGGAATTTCAGCGCGTCGTCAATGAAATCTGCGTCAATCTGTATATCGGAAATGCCGCTTGATATCTGATCCAGACCCCTTGCCGTATTGGTGAGGTACATTGCAAAGCCGATTATCTCGCCGACGGACAACGCTCCCGAGATCGCCCGCAGCGCCGCGAAGCCGTATATCGTGATATTCTGGAGCACCCACACCGGCGACAGCACGCAATTCACTCTCCACAGCTTCGGCAGCGCTTTTCCCCATTTTCGGCAGGCTGTCTCGTTGTTCGTTTCATATTCGCTCATGATAAGCTCCCGCTCGCCGTAGATACGGATATCCTTTCCGTAACGGTAATTTCCGAGAACGTTGTCTATATAATGCGAGGCGGTGCGCTCCGCCTGTATTAGCTCGCGGTCGTTGTTTGTCTCGCCGATGTACTTATATCCCACCTTGCTCTCAAACAAACCCGCGCCAGTCTGAACGGCTGCGGCAACGGCGATAAGCGCCGCCAAGCCCCACGGTGACCCGACAAATCCCATAAAGCCCTCCGCCTCCGGAGCGTCCCGAAGTATGAGCGGTATCAGCATTACTATACCCGTTACCGCGTTAGCGGCGCCCGTCGCGCACTGCGTCAGCCCGTAGAACGTCCTTCCCATCCGACCGTAGGCTTGATACATGCGGCTTCGTTCAACATAGGTATCAGGCTTTTCGATATGGACGTAATCCATATTCAGCACCTTTTCCCACACCGAACGGCTGCGCTTCTGCTCTAATGTGAAATCGTGACAGTGCTTTCGCTTGTTTACGGTCGTTTCGGCAAAGCAAAGCGCCAGATTTACAGCCGCGGTAATAAGTATAAAGACGATGATATTCCTCCAAGGCTCGGCGGATATCACCATATCGATAAGCCGCGCCGTCACCCAGATATGCACAACGTTCCTCACCGCCGATATCGCGCTTATTGAGACGCGCCGCGCGAGATAACCCTTGTCGTGCTCCTCGGTAAGCTCTATGCAGCGTCTGATCACTCGGAGCGTTTTTCCGCGTTTATTATTCTTCATAGCCGCCCTCCTTATCGTCCTTGTAGTAGCTGCTCTGCATTTCAAACAGCTCCGCGTATTTGCCGCCGAGCCTCATCAGCTCCGCGTGAGAGCCCTCCTCGGCAATGCCGCCGTCCGCTATCAAGATTATCCTGTCGCAGAACCGCGTCGACGCGAGCCTGTGCGAGATGAAAACGCTCGCTTTTCCTTTCGAGAACTGCGCGTAACTGAGATACATCTCCTGCTCGGCTATCGGGTCGAGCGCCGCCGTCGGCTCGTCGAGCAGCAGCACGGGAGCGTCCTTGTACAGCGCTTTCGCCAGCGCGAGCTTCTGCATTTGACCGCCCGAAAAGTCCGTCGCGTCGTCGTACACCGTCTTGACGAGCCGCGTATGCTCCTTTTTCGGCAGCTCCATCACCTTATCGTATATGCCCGACTTCTTCATACATTCGTACACTCTCGGCATATCCGTTTCGTCCGTTTTTCTGCCCGAAATGTTCTCCGCGACGGTGACGGGCAGCACGTCGATATCCTGAAATACCGTGCCGAAAACGCGGTAATATTCGCGGCGGTCGTAATCCCCGACGGGCGAGCCGTTAAGCAGTATCTCGCCCTCGGTCGGCTCGTACAGTCCGCACATCAGCTTGATGAGCGTCGTCTTGCCCGCGCCGTTAAGTCCGACGACTGCCAGCTTTTCGCCCTTATGCAGCTTAAATGAGACGTTTTTTATCGTCGGCTCCTCCGCGCCGGGATAGGCGTAGGAAACGTTTCTGAACTCGATCTCGCACTCCCCCTCGGGAGCGGGCTTGCCGTCCGTTTTCACCTCGGGCATCTCAAAGCAGGCGCGGTTGTAGTTGGAAAGATTTGACAGCCAGAGGTACGCGCTGAATTTGTCGCACCACTCGCGCACCGCCGACGTAAGCATAAAGATCGAATTGAAGTACAGCACGAAATCGCCCGCGCCGATATGACCGCTCATCACCAGATAAACGATGTATATCTTCGCGGCGGTGCTTCCCGCCTCGGCGACGACCTGCGCAAGTATATTGTGGCGGTATTCCCACGCGTCCTGCTGCTCGTACCAGTCCAGGCGCTTGGCAAAAACGCGCCCGAACACGCTGTCAAGCCACTTCTGCATACCGAAAATGCGGATATCCTTGGCGCAGCTGAATTTATAGTCCGTGCCGATATGCGTTATATAGTTGAGCTGACGGTCGTAGGTCTGCCAGTTGTCGACCATATTCCACACCCAGTTCATCTTGTGCTTGTTGATGTAATACCCCGCGACGGCGGGCAGACCGATAATGAGTATCAGCCACGGGTCGAGCATCGACAATATGCCGCCGTAAGCGAAGACTCCGATAGCCGCGACCGCGCTGTCCTTCATAGTGCCCAGCCCCGCCTCGGCGAGACTGCTCACGGACGAGGTCGCTTTCTGCATCATATCGCTGTTCTTGGGGTTCTCCGTGTCCTCGTAGGAGACGCTCATCTTCTTGCGCATAAGCCGCCCGAAAAAGCCAGCGCTGAACCTGAACCGCCCGTTGGACGTGATGTGCATATCCGTGCAGTTGACGATCAGACCGGCGAGCGCGCTGCCGGCAATAAGCGCCGCGCATATAACGCCGAGCACAACCCTGTCCGCCGTACCGAGCGCAAACTCCACGACGTACTTGTCGGTGTACGTCGTGCAGAGATTATTCGCGGTGACGAAAACGACCTTCAGCAGCATATCAATCACCAGCCCCGGCGAGTATCTCCACCCCTCGCGCACGATAAACAGCAGATTCTGCGGTACCGAATATTTGAGCTTCGACTGCTCCTCGCGGTATTTCCGCCCCGCTTCGGCTTTCATTTCCTTGGTATATTTCGCGACCTTGACGCGCTTCATATAACTCACTCCCCGAAAGTATTCGATAAACCGCCGCGAATCCGTCCGCGGGTGCATCAAAAGCGCGGACGGATCCTCGGCGCCGCTTATCGGAGAAGTACGCCGCTCCGTACCTCCCGAATATATATTAGCACAAAAAAGACCGCCCGTGTTGATTTCGGAACGAACGGTCAAAATACGGAACGAATTGTAAAAGTCACGCGGTTTGTACGGGTATCATCAGCTCGGTCGCGAACACTCCGTCCTCGTTCTGACGATTGACGTAGCCGCCGTACTTCTTCACCACGCGGTCAATGCGGAACAGCCCGTAGCCGTGCAGCGGCTCGTCCGAGACGCTTTCCTTCGTCGAAAGATACGCACCCTTCTCCTTGCGAACCTTGCCCGCGGAATTCTGCACCGAAAGATACATCTGCCCCTTAAGCCTGCCGATATACACGCGCATGAACCGTTCCTCCTCGGGGAGCGCCGCGCACGCCTCGACAGCGTTATTGAGCATATTCCCCAGAACGGAGCACAGCTCAACGTCGCTCATCGGCAAGCCCTCGGGAACATTCGCCTTGACGTTGAGATGAATGTTCAGCTTAGCGGCGGTGTTCAGCTTGCTGTTGAGTATCGCGTCAGCCATTACGTTGCCCGTCTTGATGACAGTGTCCACATTGTCGAGATCGTCCGCGAGCTGGTCGAGATATCCCGATATCTTGTCAAGCTCGCCCTTGCCGAGCCATATTTTCATATTCTGGATATGATTTCGGTAATCGTGACGCCAGCCGCGTATTTGCCGATACATATTCTGAATTTCACGCACCTGCTTCTCGATAAGCTCGCTCTGAAAACGCTCGATACGCTTGTCCACCATATTGTATAAAGCGCGGCGCAGGGCGAACGCTCCGATAACACCCGCGGCGCAAAGAACGGCAATAAAACCGATAATTACAAATATTTTCATACGCTCACCTCGTGTAGTACGCGATAAATCTCTCGTTGATATCCTTGTAAAGCCGCCGCGATATCGGAATGATCCCGCCTCCGTCAAGCGTAAGCTCCGCCTTGCCGATACTGCGGATAAACCGCAGATTGACGATATACGAGCGGTGACAGGCGGCAAAGCAGTCGGGGAGCAACTCCGCGAGGGCGCTTATTCCCGCCGTGCAGCCGAGCGTCCTGCCGTCGGAGAGACGGACAACGGTTTTCTTGCCCATAGCCTCGCAGTACGTTATCGTATCGGGGGAGACATGAAGCGTTCTGCCGTCGCATTCTAGCATTAACTCCTTTTCGTACGAGTGCTTTTGAACGTATCTGTCCAGCACCGCGAACAGCTTATCCCTGTCGACGGGCTTTAACAGATAATGCAGAGCCTCGACCTCGTAGCCGTCGTTCATATATTCGGCGTAGCCCGTGACGAATACGATAGGGAGCATATCGCCGTCGGCTCGAAGCCTGCGCGCAAGCTCCATACCGTTTAGTTTTTTCATCTCGATATCGAGTAACAGCAGGCTGCAAGGCTTGTCGGGATATTGAAAGAGAAAATTTTCGGCGCTCGCGTATTCGTCGATAATAAGCGCGAACGGTTTGTCCGCCGCCCATTCCCCGAGAAGACGGCGCAATTCCGCGGAATGCTCCTCGCTGTCGTCGCAGATCGCTATTGTAATAGGCATTGTCTCGCCTCCCGTCGGTGTTGTTAATTATATGATACAACAAAGGCGGTGTTTTGTCAAGGTAAATCAGAATTTAACGCAGTAAGTCCGAGCTCCCTTCGCGCGAAGCGCGGAATAAAAGTTTTTCGCCAAGCCTTTTTTCAAAAAGGCTTGC
>CANDVA010000046.1 GCA_947389015.1 uncultured Clostridia bacterium
CATCTATGTTGTGCGCCAGTTCGTCGATCCGCTGCTGCGCCGCTTGTACGCTTCCATTCAGATTCGGATCAAGTACTTCAGTTATGCTTTCCCGAAGCGCTTTTGCCACATCGTCCTTGACCGCGCAGAATTCGTTAACCGCGCTCACGATTGCTCTGTGGAGTGCCTGTTCGTCCGCGATAGGCGAGTTGTGATATTTTTTCTTTCCGTATTGGATTCTGCTTATGCACCGCCACTTTATCTCTTTGAACCCTTTGGCAGTCCAAGTCACTCGACGGTAATGCGCTCCGCATTCTCCGCATATCAGCAGTTCCGAAAGCGCGTATTTGGCGCTGTACTTGCCTTGTTCGCCTTTGGTGAGCTTGTCCGCGATCACGCGCTTTGCCGAGCGCCGCGCCATTTCTTCCTGCACCTTGTTGAAATCCTCGTGAGAAATTATCGGCTCGTGGTGATTCTTCACAAGGTACATCGGCAGCTCGCCGTTGTTTTTGCGAGTTTTCTTTGTAATGCAGTCGGTCACATATGTCTTTTGCAGAAGCGCATCACCTGTATATTTTTCGTTAGTAAGTATCCGCTGAACTACCTCTTTGCGATACGGCGAATTACCGCCCTTTGTTGTCAGACCTTTCGCGTTCAGCCTGTCGGCGATCATATTCAAACTCATTCCGTCAAGGTAAAATCGGTAAATCTCCTTAACTACTTCTGCTTCCTCGGGAATTATTTCGGGCTTATCATCATCGCCTTTTCGGTAACCGAGCAGCCGAGCGTATTGCATCGGCACATTGCCATTTTTGAAGCTCTGCCGTATGCCCCATGATACATTTTTGCTGATGGACTCTGACTCCGCTTGCGCGAAGCACGACATTATTGTCAACATCATCTCAGTGTCGGTTTCAAGGGTATTGAGATTTTCCTTTTCGGAGACTATAGCGATGCCGAGCGCCTTTAGCTCGCGTATGTACTTTAGGCTGTCGACCGTGTTCCTTGCGAACCGCGAAAGCGATCTCGTTAGAGTATGGTCGATTTTCCTTTGGCGGCAAAGCCTAATCATTTTTTGGAATTCCGGGCGCTTTTGAGCTTGGGTTCCGGTAATGCCCTCGTCCGCGAAAATGCCTGCCATTTGCCATTTGGTGTTCTTTCCGATCTTGTCGGTGTAGTAGCTTATTTGTGCTTCGTAACTGCTTTCCTACTCCTCTTGATCGGTACTGACGCGGCAGTACGCTGCCTTTTAGGCGCATCGTTCGCTGAATTTCATCGCGCGACTTCGCGGGGATCATTATGATTTTCATACCGCTTTGTGTTAATGTTTCCGTCATGCTATCACTTCCTTTATCGTCGAATATTTCAGTTGAGCTAACTCTATTATAAGTTTCTCAACCGCATTTTTATCTGTGTTTTCGGAATCAAGTAACCGATTTATTTCATTGGTCATTTGTTGAATTTCCACAGTAGGCTCGTAGACCGCTATTGTAATTTTGGTTTGCCTCGGCTCGTCTTGCGGAGAGGGTTTGCGGTATGTGTTCCGTTCTGCTTTTATTTCAGCGGCGCGTTTAAAATCCTCGTCAGATATTATTTTTGGAAAGCCGTTTTCGCCGATATATTTTTTGTTTTCAATAACCCGACAGACTATATTTTTATTCCATACCGCTTTGCCGGTATTATAAGGCACTGTCATCTCTGCGGCAATGATTTTCAGCGATTTTCCGCCAATATAATCAGCGAATATTTTCCGCACCGTTTTCGCTTCGGGAGCGTTCAGCGCGTATTTTCCGTTGACCATGCAATATCCGAACGGTATATTTCGATTTTTAAGCATTTCTCACCTCGCAATTCGTTTCGTAAAGCCTATCCCGCCAATCAAGTCAAACCTGATTTTCGTTTCAGAAATAACCGTGATTTTATTTACGATCTGTCCAAATTTTATATCGTTAAACTCGGCTATAAGCTCGGCTCTCTCGAATATCCCGATCAGCCTCCGCAGCTCGTCAAGCTGTTCGGATTCCTCATCATTAAGGTTGGCGCGAAGCTGTTTTTGCGCTGTGAGTAGTTTGCGGTCAAGCTCTTGAGTACGTTCCTTAAAGTACGCGCCGTCAAGTGTGCCTTGCGAGTTCAGCACAGTCATCATATGAATCTGCTGCTTGATCTCCGCAATTTCTTTGCGCAGATTTGCAAGCTGCATATTGCCCGACTTTTCTCTTTCCGAGAGCGTTTCAAGCTGTCTTAACATTGGCGTTAATATCGCTTTGTAATGCGTTTGGAGTTTGTTCCATAATCTTACGAACGCCGATTGAAATTCCGTTTCCCTTATCTGACGAGTTTTGCAGTTATCGGCGGATTCGTCGTGCTTTCGGCATACCCAGTAAACACAAGTCTTTCTGCCCTTTCGTCTGAACGTACTTCCGCAATTACCACATATGATCTTTGAGTGGAATGACGAGTGTTCAACCACCGTTCCTCTCGACTTATACCTTTTGTCAAGCACTTTTTGAACATAATCGAACATTTCTTTTTTTATGATCGGCTCATGCGTTCCGCTGACATAGTACTGCTCCTTTTCTCTGCGATTTATTACGCCTTTATAGGGCAGAGTGTCCGTCGTGAAAGTCTTTTGCAGAAGAGTGTCGCCAATGTACTTTTCGTTTGTAAGTATGCAATGAATTGTACCGCGCCGCCAAACTTCCTCACGAACATTGAGCTTATTCAGCCTTGTGGCTATCTCATTCATTCCTATCCCGCTGACATACCATGTGAAAATCTGCTTGACGATTTCCGCCTTTTCGGGGTTGATCTGTAATTCGCCGTCAATATAATCGTATCCGAACGGAGTGGACGCGGTTTTATAAGTACCGTCCATCATTCGCTTATGTACGCCCGTTCTGCAGTTTCGCGAGATCGACATGGATTCTTCCTGTGCGAATTGGCTGTATATCGCCAGCATCATTTCCGTGCTTACCTCGGCGGTGTCGATATCTTCTTTTTCGAAATACACGGATATTCCGAGTGCCTTGAGTTCGCGAACCGCTTCAAGACATTCCGGCGTGTTCCGTCCGAATCTCGATATGGATTTGGTGAGTACTCTGTCGATTTTTCCCTTTCGGCAATCACTCATCAGACGTTGGAACTCGGGGCGCTTTGTTGCCGACGTTCCTGTTATACCTTGATCCGCGTACATATCCACGAATACCGTATCCGAGCTGTTTTGGAGCAGCTCGGTGTAGTAGCGAATCTGTGCCGCGAACGAGTTTAATTGGTCTTGGCTGTCGCTCGACACTCGCGCGTATGCGGCGGTTCTGACTATTTCCGCAGTACGCTCCTTTGCGGGTATTACTGTAATTTCAGCCATATCATCAGCTCTTTTCACAGCACAGTATACCGAAAAATTTTGAGTTTATCTATCACCAAACTCACCGAAATATCTTTGGCTATTTGTATCATAATCGACAAAAGGGGACAAGAGTTCAAACCTCCGCGAGCCGCTTTATGACCGCGTTTTCGATCTTCTTCCGCTGAACATCCGTAATGAGATTTTCGCTCAGCAGCTTGTCCAGAAAATTCCGGCACAAATAGAATTTGTATCGAATGATCGCTTCGTTATCCATAATTTTTTCCTCCATAATCTTATATTAAATGTGCAAATTTCAATTTCGATTATTGTCGAAACTCAAATTTGCACACTTTTCAGTGTGCAAACGGTCAAGGCTCCGTATTGATTACAGAGCCTTTCCCTTATATTTTAACAGCGAATTTCTTCGCTTGTTTGCCTGTAAAAACTATCGTATTTGCCCCGCGCCCCGACAATGGGAATATTTCAGACCATAGTTGGCACTATGTCATAGGACTCTCACCTCGGCATGGTTCTCATGCCGCCGCCCCCACTGCTTCTAACTTATGGCCGGACGGAAGTATCATTATCCCCTCGCACAGGTCATCGCGCACTTGCTGCCGCGCAAGTTTCGGGAGCTGCCGTTTCTCGCTCGGTGTGCCTTTAGCGGCGTATTCGGAAATTCTCCGCGAACTTATATTGAGATAAACTCATTCGGCTAACTGCCGCAGGTTTTCGTCCGAATTCCGATAAATGCCGCCGCACACGTCTTGGCGCGGTGCTGAGGTCACGCTTGGTATGCGGCGCATCGTGCGCCGCTTTGGGCGTGACCCCCTCGACATCGTGTCGAGCCTTTCGCTTTCAACCACTCTCGGCTGCGCAAGGGAAAGTATCTGAAATACTGCTATTCAATTGTCAATGAACTTGAGGGAGAATTTGCCCCTCTATAATATCTGCCGTTGAGAGAGTGGTTTTGGGAAAGCTTTTTTAAAAAAAGTTTTAAAATTTAGTTCTTTTCATTAAACCTGCACAATTTGCGCAATAAATTTGCCAAACCTTTTTGTATAAAGTCACAATACTATGTTAACAAAGAAATCCCCCTGCTTTCGGCAAGGGGAAAATAAAATTATTCTTCAATAAGTCTGCGAAGCTTACGCAATATTCCGCGCTTTCTGTTATATATTGTACGGCGCGTAACATTTAGTTCCGCCGCCATATCTTTCTCAGAGCGCGAAAAATAAAAAAGCTGAGTGATGAGGTGTCGTTCCTCGTCACTCAGCTTTGCAAGCGCTTCATCAAGCATTATTTTAAGGATTGTGCCGTCTTGGAAATCCGAGTCGCTGTCCGAGAAGTCTTTTCCAAGCTCTGTCAGCCTGTCAAGCGACTGTTCGCGCTTGGGAATAACCGTTACCTTTTCGTTTACAGAATCAATAATGTAAGTGTTGCGCTTCAGATCTTCCTCGACGTACCGTATGCGGCGGTCGGATTTGACCAGATACTTATAGATTTCCTCAGAAACCTCAACGGTCTTGCCGTTCTTCATAGTATACTTTTTGTTGGACATTTCTAGCCCCTCCTGAATTCAGATTTTTGTTTTAGATAACAAATCTGAATCCGGGGGCGACCTGCACCGAAGCGCTGTCCGATTTTGGGCAAAAAAATATCCGAGGCGCTCTGCCTCGGATTTGAAATTATCAAAATGTGCCGTTTCTATCAATAAATTGTTATTGCTGCCAAACAGCCACTTGATTCCACAGGCTGTCCGGACTATGATAATCAGCTCCTATATTATTAACGTATATTACGTCACTAGGTTTCTTGAAAAAAACATCATT
>CANDVA010000047.1 GCA_947389015.1 uncultured Clostridia bacterium
TTTCATTATAATTCTATTACATGGATTGTGTCAAGTTTTATTATACAACATCAATCCGCTTGTGGTCGCGGCGGCGGCTAAGGCGTTTATTGTGAACGATGAAAAGGGTTTTCCGCCTTTGATAGGACAAATCAAGACTATGGTGCACGACCTTACAACTCCAAAAGAGATGACTGAACTTGAAGCGTGGGCGCTGGTTAGCGCAGCTTTGCGCAACAGTCTTTACAATGCCGAAAATGAGTACCGTAAACTGCCGACAGTAATTCAGAGGATCGTTGGCTCTCCGTCCGTGCTGCGCGAGTGGGCGCAAAGTGATATAAACGAGTTGCAAACGGTGATAGCATCGAATTTTCAGCGCTCTTACCGAGCGAGAGCAAAAAGCGAGCGCGAAGTTTTATCTTTGTCGAAATCAACCCGAGATTTTTTGTCAGGTCTTGTGGGAAAATTTGATATGCAAAACGCGCTTGGAAACGACAAGGACGGGCGCGGATGACATCAAAACGTTTTCCAAAAATTGAGCGGCTGATTTTGAGGAAATCCGAGAAATTCCGAGCATAAAAAAGAAGCCGCTCCCCAATTTGGAAATTGCGGATTTTGCAAGAAAATGCAAACATAAAAAAGGGCAAAACTGCCACTTATTGCCACCATAAAAAAGGGGGCTTAAAAGTGCAGAAAAGTCCAACAGAAAAAAGCGCTCCGAAAGCGCAGCCCCCGAAGCAAAATAAACCCTTGATAGAATTATACACCATTCGAGGGGGCTTGTCAAGTGACTAACGAGCGGCTGGCGGAGCTTATTCAAGGCGGTGATATTAAGCTGCTGCCGAGCCTGTGGGAAAATGTGCGGTTGCTGATCTTCAAGAAGTGCGCGGGATATTGGCGGTTTTATTCGGAAACACTGGAGCGGCACGGATATTCTCTCGACGATCTGCGGCAGGAGAGCTACAACGCGCTTATTTTCGCCGTCAAGCAATATAAAAGTGACAGGGAGTATAAATTTACATCTTACTTGGACTATGCCTTAAAGAACGTTATACGCGGTCTTACGAGCGGCGCGGACGCTTTAAGCCGCTCGGAAACTCAAAGCCTTGAGCAGCCGCTTTCGGTGAATGAGAACGGCGAGCCGCTGCTTGTCGGGGATATCGTCCCTGATGAACGCGCGGAGACCGCTTTCGAGGATATCGAGCGACTTAGCGAATACGCCGCACTTTATGAAGCTGTTGACGCTCTGCCGCCCGATCAGCGGTGCGTTATCGTGGAATATTATTTCAAAGGGCTTACATACAAGCAGATAGACGAGCTTCACAAGGGCATTTCGGCGAGGATAACGCTCTTTAAGGCGCTGAAAGCTCTGCGGACGGGAAAGCTGCGTCACTGGAGAGAACGCGGCTCTTAATCTTGGGGGGATTTGGTGAACCATATCAAGGATAACGAGCAAATTGGTCTTATGGAATGGGCGGAGACTCAATCGGGAAAGTTCCCCGAATTGTCTCTTATGTTCCACATTCCCAACGGCGGCAAGCGAAACGCACGTGAAGCCGCTCGATTTAAGCGAATGGGGGTCAAGGCGGGAGTTCCCGATCTGTTTCTCCCCGTTCCTCGCAGCGGCTGTCACGGCTTGTTTATCGAGCTGAAAGCGCCGCGCGGTAAGCTGTCCGATTATCAGCGCGGCTGGCTGGAGCGGCTCAAATTGAGCGGCTATGCGGTCGCGGTGTGCTATGGAGCTGACGAGGCGCGGCGGGATATTCTGCGGTACTTGGAGCTTGAAAAGCCCAAACGTCGCTAGGCGCTCAAATTTCGCGTTTAAGGGGCTTGTTCCGTTTGGCGGCAAGTTTACCGCTCGACCGCGCAAAATTGATTTTAGGGGCATTTGCGCTAGAAATAGGGGCATACACAAAGATAAGCCGCTCGACCTTGCAAATCGAGCGGCTTATTTATTCTGACTGTCGAGTGCTTACTGATTTTTGTCGGCGAGTTCGTAAAGTTCATCAAGCTCTCGACTAATCAGATTGCTAAGCTGCTCGATACCGAAAAACACGCTGCTTTTTCTGCTGTGGTATTCGAGGTCTGCCCCAGACGATCTTATACAAAACGATATTTCGCTAATTGCGTCTGCAATTAGAGCCGCTGTTTCAATCTTTTCTTTGATTGTTTCCGTTTTCACTTGAAATTCGCATCCCCCAGCTCTTTAGCAAGCGCCATTCCGAATTAAACCCTTTCTTTTCGGCAACGCATTCAAAGTCGCCTACAATTTTTTCCAGATTTGTTTTGTCGTCATAATTCATACTCTTTGCGGCGGTAAATTCGTTAAGCTGCTTTTTCTGCTCTTTAAGGTCGCCATCGAAAAGCGGTTTAAAATCAAACACGCCATCGAGATACGTGAAAAAAAGCGCGTTAAGTATTGAATTGTCCATAATTTTTCCTTTCTGTCTTGACAAATTCGGCGGTTTGTGGTACAATATCCTTGCTAGGAGGATATGTACCACATTTCCACCGTGAGAGCCTTTGCAATTCGCTGTTGCAAGGGCTTTTCTTCATGCTACCGTGAAACGGCGGCACTCTGTGGGCTTGCTGTACTGCTTGTAGAGTTCCTCGTGCGTCGCCTTGAATGCCTTGCTGTCAAAGCGGCTGGAAATTACGGTTTTGTAGCGGAGCTTGAAAACGTCAACCGTCATTTCCTCAACGCCTTGAGCCGTCATTTCAGCCTTAAGGCTGTCCTCAATCGCCGTGATCTCTGCGGCGAGTTCGTCCGCCATTGCCTTAAGCTCTTTCAGCTCGCGTACCTTTTTGGTAAGTTCGTTCATACTCATTGTGTTTCCCTTTCTGGTGTTTGGGATTTTCCTTTCCCTTTCTGTAATTATATTATAGCACATTGCGCAACGTTCGTCAATAGGCACGTTGCACAACGTTTTGTATAAATAATTGTGCAATATGCACGTTGCGCAATATGCTGATTTGTGGTATACTATAAGGGGGAGAGTAGAGAAGTTGATAATTCACTCCACCGAACCATAAAACAAAGCTGAGGTGATAAAAATGGGGTATAAGGATAAATCGGTTAAAACACAAAAGCAAAATGAGTTTATTTCTAAAGCCTATGACCGTATAAATCTAACCGTCAAAAAAGGCACTAAGCAAGCCCTACAAGAAGCGGCGAATAATAAAGGCGAAAGTATCAACGGGTATATTAAAAACGCTGTCAGAGAGCGATACAGCAAGGACACAGGCGAGGATATAGACCTCTAAGTCGCAAAGGTGGGTTATAGTGAAACAAGTAGGAATGATAAGCAGCCAAGTAATTAACGTATTAGGGCTGAATATACCTGTTGGCACGCCGATATTCATAGGAACGTCAAATATTGCGCATATGCAAAACAGTCACCCTGCGGACTATGCAAAATACGGTGCGAACATTTCAGATATTCTTAGTTCGCCTGACTATGTCAGAGTTAATCAGAAAGACAACTCAATAGAGTACGTCAAGGAGTACAAGGTAGACGGCGATTTTGTTAAGGTTGCCGTGAGGGTTTCTAGCGGTGGTAATTTTTATGCGCGCTCACTTTACATTCTTAACAGTAACAGAGTACAATCCTTTATTGCAAAAGGAACGTTAAAAAAGATTTGAAAATCCTATTGACAAATCAAAAGGAATATTGTATAATAATAGTGGATAAAATAATACAGGAGCTTAGAGGGCGGAACAGGCAGCCGCCACCCACCGCAAGGTGTAGGAGATGTAGGAGTAGTCACCCTACCGAGTTTCTGGTATTTTGGCGGCTGGCTTTGGTCAGCCGCTTTTCCATAGTACAAAGCAAGCCGCTCCCCGATCTGGAGAGCGGCTTTTCCGTATTTTCGGCGATTTTGAGAAAGAATACGGCTCTTTCTATGGCTTGCTACACGTTCTATTTTCGCCTGTACGGCGTTTCTTGGTGTTGGAGTGTAATTTCACGTCCGAGAGCAAAATACGTGTTCTAGGTGCATTTCTCGCGCTGATTTGACGGCTATGCGGAGAGCGGCTTGTTTTGTTGGCACTAACGCAAAGTTACTTTTAACACTTCACTCGTTCCTCACTTCGTATCAAAAATCTTTGCGCTCCTGCGGAGGGCGTGCGCCGTATTCCCAACAGTTGAAATCACAGTCGAGATTTTGTGCGCCATTTGTGCGCCAAAGATACGATAGCGCACGAAATGTCACGAAATGACATTGAATGAACAATGCCTGTAAACCCACTCGTACAGCAAAATATTGAACGATATGAAATGCTATTAAAAGATTTATCTGTAGCTACGAACCAGAGGGTCGGGGGTTCGAATCCCTCCTGGCGTGCCATAGAAGAACCGCTTAACCATTAGCGTGGTATCGCTAACGAAGAATTAAGAATTATGTACCACCCGCAAGGAATAACCTTGCGGGATTGGTGCTTTTATGCGGATTTTTCTATTTCCGCTTCTATGAATGCCTTGGCAGGGTCTTTCATATATCCGTATGGAATTGCGGTACTGACGCGTTCCCCACGCTCGCCTTTCGCCCGTTGGACAGCGCGTATTTTCTTGCTTGTGTCGCGGGCGTACAATCCATTGTCGAAAATACCAAATAAAACGAACGGCTTCATAAGTACATTCTCCTGCAAAAGGCGGTGTCGCTAATCAATGTGGCACCGCTCTTTTTATCTTATATGCGAAATCTGATTATGATCAACGAAATTCAAAATATTGTAAAGCGCCACCAACGATTATATGTAGTTCCGCAAATAAAAAGAGCATAAGACAATTCGTCTGATTTACGCTCTTAATAAATATTTTCTTTATAGGCTTAATCCGTTATGCTTTGCTGACGGCTCTCGTTAAATTTATTGGACATCGTTTTATTTGTTTTCTTTTGTGACCTACCGATCTCAACAAGCCTGTCACCCATCTTTTCGACAAATTCGGCTGTTTTGTCAAAAGAAAC
>CANDVA010000048.1 GCA_947389015.1 uncultured Clostridia bacterium
TTTCGCGTTTTCGGTCTAAATCCGCTGAGTGGTCAAGCAAGCATTCGGATACCGATGAACGATATCCCCTTGCATATTCCGTTTATTTCGGCTCCGCCCAATCAAACACCCGATTCCGAATATACGACAAATCCCTCGAGCGCGGCGATCTCGGATATCATTGGACAAGATTCGAGATACAGCTTCGTCAAGAGTCGTGCTTACCGTTTCTTCTTGATGAACATAAGATCGGCGAGAAGTTCTACGGTCTTATAAATAATAACTTGCGCTTTGTACTGCGCAGTCCCTTTGACAGTAACCGCCGCCGCTGGCGTTCTCCCTTATGGTGGGAAGATTTTTTGCAGTCTGCTTTGAAGATATCCGTTTTTGCGAAAAAGGACGTTGACTACAATATGTCTAAGCTTGAAAATTACATTTTCGGGCAAGCGGGGAAGAGTTTGTATACATTCCTTTGCTGTAAAGGTTCTTCCGAGCTTATTCGTTATATCAAGGAATCCATGACAGACAAAGAATTAAACGATAATCAGCTTAAACTTATTGCCGAATACGCAGACGAGAAAGAGCAAAAGCTTTCGAGATATTATAAGAATCAGCCTAAGGGCTTATTCGAGAACTCCAGAAAACATAAAGGCGGTGAAGAAGAATGAAAAGAAACCGCACTGCAGCTTTCAGCTTTACCTCGGAAGAGATCGCCGCATTGAGAACGTCTCTCCGTGATGAGCTTGACAGATACGAAGTTTTTCAGCAAGCATTCAATAAAGCGGTTGAAGAACACCTTGAAGCTAACAAGAAGATGAGAGCTTTAAGAGACGTTTTGAAAAAGCTCGATACATACTGATGATATCACTCCTTTCAAAGTGTCCGTTTGCGGTTCGGACGAAAAACGAACCGCATACATGTTCGGATTGGATAAACGCAGGTTCGATTCCTGCACCGAACTCCAGCGCTAACGCGCTTCACATAAATATTACAACGCCCAGAAACAGGGCAGAAAGTAGGTGTAAAAATGGCAAAGGTATTTTTATCGGGTATCCAACGGCTTGACTTCGTAAACAAAAAAGACGAACATATTGACGGCTATAATCTGCACATCGTTTTCCCTGATGAGCACGTCATGGGCAAAGCTGTCGATACAAAGTTCATCAGTTCAGAAGCGTTCAAGAACCTCGGCTTTACTATTGAAGCTCTTGCTCCATTGATTCAGCACGACGTTGAGCTTGAGACGAACATCAAGGGCAAGGTCGTCGGGATCCACGAGATATGAGCGCTCCCGACATCATCAACGGCGATCCCGCCGTTATCGAATCAAAGCTCGACGACATCAACACGGCTCTTGGAGATATCCGCATAGTGCTTGACGACATTTACTCGGTATACGACGATCTCCGCACCGTGCTTATTGTCATCATTATCATGCTCGGAATTATCGCCGGAGCGTGTATCTTCCGTCACCTGCGAAAGTGAGGTGCGGAATGGAGCTTCTTCAATTGGGCTTTCTTGGCATTGTCTACGGGTTCGGACTTTCCGGAATAGTCTGGCTTTTCGGTCTGATTTATACCCTCTGTTTCAGTGTCATATTTAAGCATAACGACTAATAAGGAGGTGAAATCCATGCTTAAAAAGATTTTTAATAAGGCAAAAGCAATGTTTGCTTCTGCGATCGCCGCTGTAAGCGTTGGCGCAATGACCGTTGCCGCTTCTGCTGCTGACGCAACTTCGTCCGCGGATACTAATTCTATTATGAAAGAAGCGGGCGATCAGCTTACCGCTCAGTTCAGCGGCATTGTATCCACCGTTATTCCCGTTATCCTCGGTATTCTCGGCAGCGGTCTTGTTATCTTCGGCATAATCAAGCTTGTAAAGCTTGCTAAGAAGATTTTCGGCAACGTTGCCGGCTAATCCCCTTTTAAGCGGTTCATAGAGATATGAGCCGCTTAACTTCTACCTTTAAAGTGTGTTCAATAGTGTGTAATTAAGGAGTTGAGGAAATGACTAAAGAACGCATTAACATAACAATAGATCCGTGGCTTTTAAGTTCCATTGATCTTTTATGCATAAATCTGAATTACAGCCGCAGTCAGTTTATCTGCCGCTGTATCGCATATTTTATCAAGCACCATAAGGACGGTGAAGAAAAATGATCTACTTATACACGGGCACTCCCGGGAGCGGCAAGAGCTACCATGCCGCCGAGGTCATAGACCGCGCGCTTCGCCGAAATATCCCCGTGATCGCGAACTTCGAGATCAACCGTAACGAAAAGAAGCACAAGGGCGATTACGTTATGGTCGATACTCTGGATATGACCCCCGATTACTTCATGCGTTACGCCGAGGAACACTTCCAACCCGGGCACGGCGAACATCAGGGCATTATCATCATAGACGAAGCACAGATACCGTTCAACAGCCGCGAGGGCTTGAACCGCAACCGCATGAAGTGGATATCGTTCTTCAGCAAGCACCGCCATTATTTCTATGACATCATTCTTATCACCCAGCACGACCGAATGCTCGACCGACAGATCAGATCGCTGGTAGAAACCGAGTATAAGCACCGCAAGCTTACAAACTTTGGCGCTAAAGGCTTGCTTATGATAGTGATCTTTCATAAGATGTTCGTCGCGGTTCAGTACTGGTACCCGATACAGGAGAAAGTCGGGAGCGAGTTCTTCAACCTGCGCAAAAAGGTCTGCGCGATCTACGACACATTCAAGCGGTTCGAAAAGCCCGCCGCCGATCAGAGCGACGACTTCTCGGCAATGGCTGCCGAATACAATAAAAAACTAAACGCAAAGGACGGTGAAGCCGTATGAAAAAGCGCATTATTGCAATTCTCCTTTCGGTGTCGGTTTTCTGTTTCTCGTTCGGTCTCGGAAACCGCCGAGCTTCGGCTGCTGTCAGCGGTACAATAGTCGCGCTCGCTTCAATAGGCATTCTCGCGTTTGAACTCCTCGGCGTGATGAACGGCAGCTACGACAATACCGCAAACGCTATCGGCTCAATTCTCGGCGGTGTCGGCGAGGGTATGAAGCTTACATTCTACGGCGACGACGTTATAAATCCTTTTACGGGCGAAGTAATTTATCATGAGGACGGACTATGGCAAACGGGCGTTGCAAGTATAGCTTCTTCCATTCAAGACCTGTTTGACAAAGGCGAGCTTGAGATCGTAGACGGAAGAGCCAAACTCACCTACGACCAGTTCAAGGCGATATACAGCGAGCTGTGGTCTATCGCGCCAAAGCCCGGTGTCAACTTCGAGAGCACGTATTCCTCGTTTTTCATAGACTTTGAGGGAATGCCCTATGAATATCCGATCGGCGCTTTGCCCATAGCCTCCTATTATGTGGAGGAATATCCCGGCGAATCCTATGCCGCCTGTTATTACAACGACGATCAGATGATTTTTTCGGATTATTATATTACTTTGAGATATAACGTCCCAAAGGGAGATTTTGCGTTTTCCTGTGATTATTTAAATGCAAATTTTGCCAAGTCAAGTGTCGGCGGCTTCGTCGCCGGTGGCGGTGTTCGCACTCTTTATGAAAATCCCGTCAATTGTTTTACGTTTGAATCTCTTTCATCAGCCTCCATACAACATCAAAGGGTAGGTAATATTCAAACTCACAGCACTTCAAACTGCTTTGTGTTTTCAAACGGCGTTCTTAAATATACGCCTGTTTCCGAGGTTGACCTTTCCGGCTGTAAGTTCGGATTGGTATCCACATCCGGGGATTATGGCGGATTTCTTAAATCCCTAACGGGCTACGCCGCTATTAAAGGCGCAGAGGCTCTTGACGATCTCTCCGGCGTTCTTCCGACAGAATATAATCCCTCTCTCAGCTTTCCCGTAAATCCCGACCTCTCCAGACCTCTGGATAATCAGATAATCGTCGGCGACGTTCCGGGCGTTTCCGATCTCCCACTTTCCGAGTATAAGGAAAAATTAAAAACGGATATCGAGGTACCGTCTGTTATCGCGAGTAAATTTCCGTTCTGCATTCCCTTTGACTTCATTCGCTTTCTCGGACTTCTCTGCTCCGATCCCGTCGCGCCCGTTTTCCGCATTCCCATTTCCACAAACCCCGAAAATCTCGACGCTTGGCAAGGCAATCAGACGGTAGGCGAGTATCTGAACCCCGGCGAGCCTATGTTCGAGATCGACGAGGAGATCGTTATAGACCTTTCTGTAATACCTCTGGTTCAGCCTGTCTGCTACACTTGTTTTATCGTCGGGTTTATTATCCTGCTTCTTCACATAACCCCGAAGATGATACAGCATTAAGCGAGGTGGTTTCATGTTAGAATTTTTAAAAGGTCTCTGGAACGGCTTGACCGATATTATTGACGATATCCTTTCCGCTGTTCTCGTTCTTCTCCCCGACAGCCCTTTCGCCAATGTTCAGATACCCTCCGAAGTTCGTCAGATACTCGGCTATGTCAACTACTTCGTTCCGATCGGCGCAATGCTTGCGATCGCAGCGGGCTGGCTCTCCGCAATAGGTATCTACTATTTGTATCAGACAATTCTGCGCTGGGCGAAAACTATCAAGTAGCGCGCGGGGTGCCGCACGTGAGTGCGGCGGGGCGCCCTGCGCGCTTCTTAATGTTCACCGCGTGAGCTGATAAAATGAACAAAAAACAGCAGGGGAGAGGGTAAAGAGTGATAACATACGAAATACC
>CANDVA010000049.1 GCA_947389015.1 uncultured Clostridia bacterium
TGTACGCGTTGATCGCGTTCATGTTGTGTTGTACTTGTGTCATCTCTGAAAATAACACAAAAATTAGTATTGCAAACTGTATCATTTTCAATTATTTATATGGGAAGATAACAGGTAGACAAAAGTTAGCATATATAACTATAAAAAATTTTCAAAAAAACCTTGACAAAATTTGACGGAGGGTGTATAATATAATCAATCAATTGAACAACTGTTCAATTGATAACTTGAACGACCGAAAAGGAGCTTTTATGATAAACGATATCCCGCACTGTGAATTTATGCACGCCCACCCCGACGCTATCGAAAAGATATGTAAGAATATGCCCGACGACGACACGCTGATCGACGTTGCGGAGCTGTTCAAGGTGTTCGGCGACAGTACGCGAATTAAAATATTGAGCGCGCTTTCGGGCGGGGAACTGTGCGTGTGCGATATTTCGACGGCGGTCGGAATGACGAGCAGCGCGGTTTCGCACCAACTGAAAATTCTCAAGAACGCCGAGCTTGTGAGGTTCAGGCGCGAGGGCAAAACAGTGTTTTATTCGCTTGCGGACGGACACGTCAACACCATTCTCGAACAGGGCTTCGAGCATATAAACGAGGAGTAAATTATGGATTTCTGGAGTACTTTTGCGAGATTTTACGACGTCGCGGAGGCGCTGAACGGCGGCGTTTACCGCGAAATGACCGAGACCACGGCGCGGCTCGTACCGCACGGCTCGGAGGTCCTCGACTGCGCGGCGGGCACGGGCGAGCTGTCGCTTGCCGCCGCGAGACGAGCGAAACGCGTGGTCTGTACCGACTATTCGGGCGAAATGCTCAACATCGCAAGAAAAAAGGCAAAAAAGCGGCGGTTCGTCAATATCGAATTCGAGCGCGCGAATATCTTTCATCTCGATTACGCGGACGGCGAGTTCGATATCGTCATTGCGGGAAACGTTCTGCATTTGCTTAACAATCCCGAGAACGCGGTGCGCGAGCTTTGCAGGGTCGCCAAAAACGGCGGAAAGATACTGCTGCCGACGTTTATGACAAGAGACAAGTCGGCGATCTCGGAAACGCTGTTAAAGGCGTACAAGCGGCTCGGTTTCAGTCCGAGCACCGAATACTCGCCGAGGGAATACGTTGAAATGCTGAAAGGCTGTAACGCCGGAGAGGTCAGGAGCAAGTTAATAAAGGGCACTATTCCGTGTTGTTACGCGGTTATTATTAAAGAGTAAAGGGGTAATACTATGAAAAAGACATTTAAGCTTATCGATCTGGACTGCGCGAACTGCGCGGCAAAAATGGAAACGGCGATCAGGAAGATAGACGGCGTAAAGGACGCGACGGTCAGCTTTATGACCCAGAAAATGACTATCGAGGCGGACGACGAAAGATTTGACGATATTGTTAAAGAGGCGGTCAAGGTCTGCAAAAAGGTCGAGCCCGACTGCGAGATCGTGTTGAAGTAACCGAGGTGACTTTATGAGCAGAAAGCAAAAGAAAATGCTTGTCCGCATAATCGCCGCGGCGGCCATTTTCGCGGCGGGGCTGTTTATTCCCGAGAGCGAAGAAACGTTTTCGGCGCTGTGGTTCGTGCGGCTCGTGGTATTCCTCTGCGCGTACTTTACGGCGGGTTGGGATATTCTCTGGAAAGCCTGCCGCAATATAGCGAGGGGACAGGTTTTCGACGAGAATTTCCTTATGGCGATAGCCTCCGTCGGCGCAATGATCATCGGAGAGTATTCCGAGGGCGTTGCAGTAATGATCTTCTATCAGGTGGGCGAGCTGTTCCAGTCGGTCGCCGTCGGGAAGTCACGGAAGAACATCTCGGATATGATGGACATCAACCCCGAGTTTGCGAACGTTGAGCGCGGCGGAGAAGTGACCGAGGTCGAGCCCGACGAGGTACAAGTCGGCGAGACCGTTGTCATCAAGCCCGGGGAGCGCGTTCCGCTTGACGGCGAGATCATTTTCGGCTCGTCGGGGCTGAACACCGCCGCGCTTACGGGCGAGAGCGCACTGCGTGAGGTCACGGTCGGCGACGAGGTGATAAGCGGCAGCGTGAACATAAACGGCTTGCTGAAAATACGCGTCACAAAGCCGTATTCCGACTCCACGGTCGCGAAGATACTGGAGCTTGTCGAGAACTCCTCCGACAACAAGGCGAAAACCGAGAACTTTATTACGCGCTTCGCAAGGGTGTACACGCCTATCGTAGTTATCGCGGCGCTGTTGTTGGCGGTAATTCCGCCGCTGTTTACGGGTGATTGGGGCGGCTGGATATACAAGGCGCTGACGTTCCTTGTGGTGAGCTGTCCGTGCGCGCTGGTCATTTCCGTTCCGCTGTCGTATTTCGGCGGGATCGGCGGCGCTTCACGTTACGGAATAATGATAAAGGGCGCGAATTATCTCGAGGCTCTGGCAAAAGCGCAGACGTTCGTTTTCGATAAGACGGGAACGCTTACCAAGGGCAGCTTCGCGGTATCGGAGAAGAGACCGCTTGGCATTTCCGAGCGCGAGCTTCTGGAATACTGCGCGGCTGCGGAGCAGATATCCAACCATCCGATAGCCGTGTCTATCGTTAAAGCGGCGGAGGCTCTCGGCGATATCCCCAAGGCGGAAAACGCGGAGGAGATCGCGGGCTTCGGCGTAAAAGCGGTGATCGGCGGCAGGGAGATCGTCGTTGGAAACGCGCGTTTAATGGAGAAGATCGGCGCGGAGATCACAGAACAAAAAAGCGCGGGAACGATAGTCCACTGCGCTGTTGACGGAAAATACCGCGGTTATATAACGGTCTCGGACGAAATCAAGGAGAACAGCAAAGAGGCGCTCTCCGAGCTGAAACGTCTCGGAGCGGAACGCACCGTAATGCTTACGGGCGACCGTGAGATCACTGCGAACGCCGTAGCAAAGGCGGTCGGCGTTGACGAGGTGCAGTCGCAGCTTCTGCCGGACGGCAAGGTAAAGGCGGTCGAGGAGCTGTACCGCGGCAAGCTCCCGAATTCCACGCTCGCGTATATAGGCGACGGAATGAACGACGCGCCGTCGCTTGCCCGCGCGGACGTTGGTATTGCAATGGGCGGTCTCGGCTCGGATGCGGCTATCGAGGCGGCGGACATCGTGCTGATGAACGACAATATACAAAATCTTCCGCTCGCCGTGCGTATCGCGCGCAAAACCCGCCGTATCGTCATGGAGAATATTGTATTTGCGCTTGCCGTTAAGCTTGCGGTGTTGGTGCTTACATTATTTAATATAGGAAATATGTGGGCGGCGGTTTTCGCGGACGTTGGAGTTTCGGTGATCGCGATAATCAACGCTATGCGTTGTATGAGGATAAAATAAAATTGCCCCGAGCTCGTCTCGGGGTTTTTATTGACAATTTCCAACAAATATGCTATAACGAAACTGCCGGTTACCCCAGACACAAACGTGAAAGGGGGTGTAAGCAAGTGAATTGTTTTATTACATTTTTGGTTACTGTCATGGCGAATGTGATCTCCGATTACATTAGTAAGTGGTTCGACAGTAAACGGTAATCGGTAACGAGCCCAAAAAGAGTGCCCCTTGCGAACCGCGAATTCGCTTGGGGCACTTGATTTTGTGCAAACAGTTTGAATGTCTCTACATTTTTGGCACTTTCATTATACCACGCCGCACCCGATTTGTCAAGCGTTTTCGGAAATTATATTGACATTTGCCGAAAAAGGCATATAATATAAACGTTGCCTCCCCGGGTTGCAGACCGGAGAGGACTTACAGGGCTGTTACCGGTCGTTTCTGTTCAGCCATTCGCGGATAAGCTCAACAAGCAGACCCGCTTCAACAGAGATTAACAGGTTAAGTAACTCCAAAACGACACCTCCCTTCCTGAAAGTCCGGGAGACCGGCAGGCTTATTATACCATATTCGACGGGAATTGTCAATATTTTCAAAAACAGCTTTCAAAATCTATTGACAAATCAAGATCGTTATGCTATAATATAGTCATAACAGGTTAAGGTAGCTATTACAAGATGGCGCCGAAAAACCGCCCGTGTTGCAGCTAGGGCGGTTTTTTCTGTTGCCGAAAAAATTTCACAAAAAATTTTCAAAAAAAGCTAAAGTTTTGGAAAATCGAGCCGATATAATATTTGTGACAGCTGAAAAGCTGAAATTCCTTAAAGTGCACAAATAAGGAAAACCATTAAAACAGCCCCTCGGAATGATTCCGTATTACGGGGCAACCAAATTCAAGGAGGATTTTTACTATGGGAATGGTAGTACAACACAACATGAACGCGATCAACGCGTACAACAGACTGAACGCTAACGTA